>NZ_WNKT01000029.1 GCF_009720725.1 Allochromatium palmeri | reverse complement strand
TGCGAACCTAGGGCACCGCCAGGGCCCTCTTCCTCCATTACCCCCTCCACTACACAGTGGCGGGGGTCTTGGTTTTGGGCTTGATCATCGTTTACATGATCGCCGAAATGCTTAAATACGCTAAACCTAAACCGATCACGGTTGCCATCAAGACGTCGCTTGGATAATGAAGTCCTAGAATGATGCGCGAAAGCGCAATCAGGGTCGAGAAAGGAACCAGAATCCAAGCTAATTCGGGGATGTAGTAGATGGCGACAGTCGAGAAAGTGACAGCATGGAGTGTATGCCCGGAGGGAAAACTATATTGGTCGAGCGGCGGAACTAAGGCCATGATGTCATGTGAATGATGACAGGGGCGAGCACGCCGCGTCAGGCCTTTAAGCGACTTGTAGAGAAGTAGTGCCACACCGCCGGTCGCCATCATGTGCAAACTGGCTTGTAATCCGTTCAATCCATAGACCAATGGCAGGGCGGCCATGAGGCTATACCAGAACACACCATCTCCCAAGCGACTGATCAGGGCAAAGGGTCGCCGAATCCAGAAACGTTGCCCGGAACGTGTCCAGAGACGACAGACGGACATTTCCAACTCATTCAGGTGTTGTAGCCAAGCTTGCATGACAGGACTCCGCTTTCACTCGTCGTCTATGAATCACCGCAAATAATTGTTCCTCAACCCGCCCCAGGACACGATCCCAACCAATCTTCAGCGCGGCCCTTCTGGCTTCGAACCCCATTCGACGCAGTCGTTCCCGATCGCCAACACAGTCGAGACAGGCGGCAACAAAATCAGGGCCGGCCTCGATCGGTACGGTCACACCATTGATCCCTGATGAGACGTGTGCATGCGCGGCCGCGTAATCGAAGGCGATGACAGGTAGAGCACTCGCCATGGCTTCGGTGACGACATTGCCAAAGGTCTCGGTGAGACTTGGAAACAGGAAAAGGTCGCCCGAGGCATAGTGCGCGGCAAGTTCGTCTCCGACGCGCGCGCCTGCAAAGATCAGATCGGGATGTTCCTGTTGCAAATGCGCCCGTTCAGGACCATCACCGACCAGCACGAAGCGCGCGCTCGGACACTGGCGCTGAATGGCACGAAAGCCAGCAAGCGCCAGGGCTAGATTCTTCTCCGCCGCGATTCGGCCGACATAGAGTGCGACCAGATCATTCTCGCTACATCCCCAGGAGCGACGTAGTGCGTCGGAACGCCAGTCTGGCGAGAATCGCGTGACATCTACCCCACGTCCGAAGACATGAAGGTTTTCGAAGCCCTCGTTCGCTAAGCTGTCGCGCAAGTCAGCGGTCGGAACCAGCGTTGTGTCGGAGCGGTTGTGGAAGTGCCTCAGCGTCCCCTCGATCTGATGTGTCAGAGCGCCGAGACCATAATGTTGACTATATTGCTGAAAATGGGTGTGAAACCCGGTGACCGTAGGGATCGCAAGCGCCCGTGCCGCCGAGAGCGCGGCATGGCCGAGCGGCCCCTGGGTTGCGATATAGACCAGGTCGGGCGCGCTTCGATGCCAGAGACGGCGCAGACGCCAATAGACCGGGAGCCCGAAACGCAGACCTCGATAGCCGGGGATCGGTAGACCAGGCACCAGATGCAGATCAAGCGTTTCTGTGCCTTCGGGGCGTCGCGGATCGGCGGGTTGTCGCGGTCGAACCAGTTGGATGCCATGACCACGCTCGGCCATCCCTTCGGCGAAATGGCGCATGGTATTGGCTACGCCGTTGATCTCAGGGGGATAGGTCTCGGTCACGATGGCGATCTTGAGCCGATCGAGTGGTGACGGGGACGTGATCCGCGTTGTGCTAGACATGATTCAGGCGGCTCCAGGCTCCAGCCGGAATGGAATTTCATCATCGTCGACCACCGAAACTTCGTCCTTGGCGGTCATTGTCGACGTTCTGTCCAAAGCGTTGAGCGAGGCGAGAATGGCAAGGCGTACGCGCTCAGCCAGTGCGCGGCGTGACTCACCCTCCAGGGCGTACACCGCCGGAAGAAAATGGATCTGGGCGATCAGCCCTGGATGACGAATGAGACGCCCGAGGTTGGCAATCAGACTGTCATCGCCGATATAGGGGACAGCCGTGTCCGGGGCCGGGTCGTCCAGACGTCGATAGCGAATGGCGACAGGCTGGATGCGCACGCCGGAAGACTGGGCGAGGGCGAAGAGCCGGGGATGGAAACGCCCGAGGGTTCGCCCATCGGTCGTGGTGCCCTCCGGGAAGATCATGACCGTGCGCCGCGACTCCAGATCCTCGCGCAACTGGCTGAGAACGTGCTCAGACTGGTGCGCGCCGCGTTCGATGAAGCGCGTTCCGGCGAGTACCGCCATCCAGCCGATCAGCGGCCAGCGTCGGACATCCGACTTGGAGAGAAAGCGAATCTCGCCCTGCGCACCGAGGATCGGGATGTCGAGCCAGGAGATATGATTGCCGATCAACAGACAGTTGGTTTCCAATCGGCCCTCGACACGAACCTGAACACCCAGTGCCCGAACGAGCCGTCCATGCCACCAGCGCACAGCGCTTGGCAACCAGGTCGGTCGCTGTGGCCGGCGACGGCGAAGGGTGGCATAGAGACCGACGAGCACGCCGGTCGCGAGGTGCTCGCCGACACGCCAGGTTCGCCAAAGTATTCGCGCCATCATGGTTTTATGCGCCATTGGACTTGGGCGCGAAAACGATTCGTGAGAAGCATTGGCGTCGAGTGTGGTGCATTGCAGCGAGGCATAGGACGGCCACTCGGCGCGGCTCAAAAGCCGTGTCTGTCGAAAAAATGCCGTGAGTAGGCCGGACTCAGCGTCTTGAGGTCGAGCAGCATCAGCACGTCGGCAACGCCGAACTCTGGATCGCGACAGGGTTCGCCGCAGGCCTTGGCACCGAGACGGACATAGGCGCGCAGCAAGGGCGGCAAGGGGGCATCCAGGACGTCATCGGCGACCTGGGTCGTGAGCAGTGGCGTGTGCGGCGTGACGCGCCGATCCTCGGGCGCCATCGCTTGGCGGCGCAGTCGGTTCATGATGGCCGCCGCCTGGATGTCCCGCTCACCGAGTGGGACGCTGGCGCAGCCGAAGAGATAGTCGAAACCGTTGATGCGGACGAATCCGGCCAGGCCCGACCAGAGCACGGCAAGCGCCGATCCCTGCCGGAACTCAGACGCGATACAGGTACGGCCGACCTCCAGCAGACGTCCATCCAGACGCGTGATCGACTCCAGTGCGAATTCACTCTCCGAGTAAAAACGTCCGACTCGTGCCGCGTTCTGGTCGGTCAGCAGACGGGTGCAGCCGACGACTCGCCCGGTGCGTGAGTCGCGGACGAGCAGATGCTGACAATGGTCGTCGAATGCGTCGCGGTCGTAGCCCGGCCCGCCCGTGAGCTGAGCCCCCATTTCCTCGCCGAAGACCTGGTAGCGCAAAGCCTGAGCTTCGCGCACCTCGGACTCGGATGTTGCGATCTCGACATAGAGACGCTCGCCACGCTTGGCGAGCGACGCGGAAGCCGAAGCGACCATTGAATGCCCTCACAGGTGAAGAATGCCTGGAGAGCTATCTTAGGCGGCGAGTGTTGCGGCCTGATGTGGAGTGGATGACAGGTCGGTGAACGCAGGCAGCGCTCTCAGTCACGTAGCGACAGGATCGGCCAGCCGCGTGTCTCGGCCGTGGCACGCAACTGAGCATCCGGATTGACGGCAATCGGTCGCTCGACCCGCTCCAGCAGCGGCAGATCGTTATGCGAGTCGCTGTAGAAGTAACTGCCCGCAAGATCCAACCCCTGCTCGGCGAGCCAGTGTTCGAGCCGCTCGACCTTGCCCTCACGAAAGGAGGGCACACCCTCGACCTCACCCGTATAAGCGCCGTCGCGTTCGGCGGGCAGGGTGGCAATCAGATGCGGCACGCCGAAGCGCTCGGCGATCGGTGCCGTGACAAAGGCATTGGTCGCGGTGATGATGAGCAGGGTGTCACCATCGGACTGGTGACGCGCGACGAGCGCGCGCGCGGCCGGAGTCATGATCGGCTCGATCTGCTCTTCGAGGAAGCGCGCGCGCAACGCCTCCAGACGCTCGCGCGGGTGCTCGCGCAACGGACGCAGCGAAAAACGCAGAAATTCTTGGATATCCAGGGTGCCGGCCTGATATTCGCGATAGAATCGCTCGTTCTCGCGCGCGTATTCAGCGCCGTCCACAAGTCCATGTTGGGCGAGATAGCATCCCCAGAGATAGTCCGAGTCACCGTCTAAGAGTGTATTGTCGAGATCGAAGATAGCGAGTGGCACGCGGCTGATTCCAGTCTGTGAGTGAAGGGGAGTCTGGCGCGGATCTTGCGCCCTTGAGGGTGATACTCCGGGATTGGCGCGCGGGTTTCAAGGGCGGATGGCTGTGATCAACCGCCTGTGACGAGCGAGATGGAGGACATCCCGGCGATTCGGCCCGTATCAGCGTGTCCGCGCTTGGTGACAACCAAGCTCTTGATTGGAAATCGCTTATACGTTCGCTGGCTTGCCGGAAACGACTGCTCTATGGAAGAATGAGCCAGTAACAAGCCAAGGAGAGACGCATCCTTGATCGACCACGACGGCTTTAGACCCAATGTTGGCATTATCCTGAGTAATCAGGACCGTCGCCTATTCTGGGGGCGCCGCGTTGGCCAGAACGCCTGGCAGTTTCCTCAGGGTGGCATCAACCCCGATGAGACGCCCGAACAGGCCATGTTTCGCGAGCTGGAAGAGGAAGTCGGTCTGCGCGAACAGCAGGTCACCATCCTGGGTTGTACGCGCGGTTGGCTGCGTTATCACCTGCCCAAGCGCTACATCCGACGCCATTACTGTGGCCCCGGCCCGACCTGTATCGGCCAGAAGCAAGTGTGGTTCATGCTGCGTGTCGATTGTGACGAGGATGCCTTCTGCCTCGATCGCACCGACAAGCCCGAGTTCGACGCCTGGCGTTGGGTGCGCTATTGGCAGCCGCTCTACGAGGTGGTGTATTTCAAGCGCCATGTCTACCAGCAGGCACTCGAAGAGTTGGCACCCGCTCTCTATCCCGAGGGGGTTCCGGATCGCCGCCATGTCTACGCTGGCCCCTCCAGATTGTTACGTCAGGGATATCCATGAGCCCCTTCCACCGGGAAAGGGTCGAGGGAATGGCTTAGGTCCGCATGCAATCAGGCACGAATTTGTCCGAGATCCCATCTTCCCAGGGCGCGATCACCTCGCCCAGCATGCTCGAATCACTCAGGCGTATCGTTCAGGAGGTGAACAACGCCCGTGATCTCGAGCAGGCGCTCTCCATCATCGTGCGCCGTGTCAAGCAGGCCGTGGGGGCGGATGTCTGCTCGGTCTATCTCAACGACTACGACAATCATCGCCACATCCTGCACGCGACCGATGGTCTGCGCCTGGATGCCGTGGGACGGGTACGGCTCGAACTCGGGCGCGGACTGATCGGGCAGGTGAGCGAGCGCGCCGAGCCAATCAATCTCGACGACGCCGCCAACCATCCGCGCTATGAATGCATCACCGATACCGGCGAAGAGCGGTATCACGGCTTTCTCGGCGCGCCCATCATCCAGAATCGCAAGGTGCTCGGCGTCCTGGTGCTGCGCCAGCGCCAGCGGCGCCACTTCGGTGAGGACGAGGTCACCTTCGTCATGACCCTGGCCTCGCAACTGGCCGGTGCCATCACCTTTGCCCGTACCAGCGGCGAGTTGGTGCGCTTGCAGGACGACGGCATCCCGCAACGCTTTCTGCCGGGACTGGCCGCCTCGCCGGGCATCGGCATCGGACACGCGGTTGTGGTCTATCCGCCGGCCGATCTGGACGCCGTGCCCGATCGACGCCCCGAGGATCTGGACGCTGAGGCCGAGGAATTTCGCCGGGCGGTGCGCGAGGTTGCCGGCGACCTCGATCGTTTCGCCAGCCGCACCCAGGTCCATCTGCGTGTCGAGGACATGGCGCTGTTCGATGCCTGGCGGCTGATGCTGGAGAGCGACACCCTGATCGATGGCACGCTGTCACGGATTCGCGCCGGCAACTGGGCGCCGGGTGCCTTGCGCGAGACCATCGCCGATCACGCACGGGTGTTCGACGCCATGGATGATGCCTACCTGCGCGAGCGGGCCTCGGACGTGCGCGATCTGGGGCGCTGTATCCTGATGCACTTACAGAATCGGGACACGACACCGATCCAGTATGCGTCACACACCATCCTGGTGGGTGAGGAGATCAGCGCCATGCAGATCGCCGATGTGCCGCGCGAGAAGCTGGCCGGGGTCGTGTCAACCACGGGTTCGGGTTCATCGCATGTCGGCATCCTGGCGCGCGGCATGGGTGTTCCGGCGGCCATGGGGGTGTCCGATCTGCCGGTCAGCCGGGTCGAGGGGCGCGAAATGGTGGTCGACGGCTACCGCGGGCGCGTGTATGTCTCGCCGGGGCCGGCCGTGCGTTCGGAGTACCAGCGTCTCGCGGCTGATGACGCGGCCCTGACCTCTGAGCTGCAAGCTCTGAGTCATCTGCCGGCCGATACCACTGATGGCTATACGATTCCGCTCTATCTCAATACGGGGCTGGTGTCCGAGAGCCGCCCGCTCGGCATCGAGGAGTCGGCCGGCGTCGGTCTCTACCGCACCGAACTGCCCTTCATCGTGCGCGACAGCTTTCCGAGCGAGGCGGCGCAGATGAGCAACTACCGGCATGTCCTGGAGCTGTTCGCGCCGCGTCCGGTGACCATCCGCACGCTCGACATCGGCGGCGACAAGCCGTTGCCGTACTTTCCGATGCACGAGGCCAATCCCTTCCTCGGCTGGCGCGGCATCCGCATCACGCTCGATCATCCCGAGATTTTTCTGACCCAGGTGCGCGCGGTCCTGCGCGCGGCCATCGGACTCGACAACCTGCAACTGCTGCTGCCCATGGTCAGCACCGTCGGCGAGGTCGACGATGCCTTGCTCCTGATCCAGCGCGCCCATGACGAGCTGCTGGAGGAAGGCTATCAGGTGCGGATGCCGCCGGTCGGGGTCATGATCGAAGTGCCGGCGGCCGTCTACCAAGCCGAGGCCCTGGCGCGCCGGGTCGATTTTCTGTCCGTGGGCACCAATGATCTCACCCAGTATCTACTGGCGGTTGATCGTAACAATCCGCATGTGGCCAAGCTCTACAACGAATATCATCCAGCGGTCCTGCGCGCGCTTTTGCAGATCCTGACCGGCGCGCGGCTCCACGGCAAGGAAGTCAGCGTCTGCGGCGAAATGGCCGGCGACCCGCTGGCGACCTTTTTGCTGCTGGGCATGGGCGTGCACAGCCTCAGCATGGGGGCCGGCAGTCTGCTGCGGGTCAAGAAGGTTATCCGCAGCATCAGCCGCGCGCGGGCGCGTGAGGTGCTCAAGGTTGCCCTGCAATGCGAGGATGCCGGCTCGGTGCGTCGTCTGCTGCTCGATGCACTGGAGACCGTCGGACTGGGCGGTCTGGTGCGACCGGGTCGCTAGACGGGCAGCGACTTGCCGGGATTGAGGATGCCCGCCGGATCGAACTGCGACTTGATGGCGTGCATGAGCCGCAGCGCGACCGGGTCGAGTTCGCGGTCGACGAAATCGCGCTTTTCGAGTCCCACGCCGTGCTCACCTGAGAGCGTTCCCCCTAGCCGCAGCACCAGCGTGAAGACCGCGTCCAGACAGTGCGCAGCGCGCGCGACCTCCTCGGCGTCGTCCGGATCGATCAGCAGATTGACATGGATGTTGCCGTTGCCGGCATGCCCGAAGTTGACGATACGAATACCGGTTTCGTGCGCGAGTTGCTCCAGCCCATTGATGAACGCGCCCATGTGCGAAACAGGCACCACCACGTCCTCGTTGATCTTCTTCGGGGCGATGTGACGCAGGGCCGGAGACAGTGCCTTGCGTGTTTTCCAGAGCGCCGCCACTTCCTCGGTGGTCTCAGCGAGGCGCAATTCCAGCAGACCCGAGACACGCGCCGCCTCACCGACCGCCCGCTGGGCTTCCTGGATACAGGCCGCCGGACCGTCGACCTCGATCATCAACAGCGCTCCAGCCCCCGCCGGCAGGTCGAGTTCGGAATAGCGGCTGACCATCTCGATCGCCGAACCGTCCATAATCTCCAGCGCGCAGGGCGTGACCGGCTGGGCCATGATGGCCGAGACGGCGAGCGCGGCGCTGTGGATGTCAGCATAGGTCGCGCGCAGGGTGCGCTTGGCCTCGGGGAGCGGGGTGAGTTTGAGTGTGGCCTCGGTGACGAGCGCGAGCGTGCCCTCGGAGCCGATGATGAGCCGCGTCAGGTCATAGCCGACCACGCCCTTGGTAGTGAGGACACCGGTGTGGAAGACCTCACCCGTGCCGCTCACCGCGCGCAGACCCAGGGTGTTCTCGCGCGGCGTGCCGTACTTGACCGCGCGCGGGCCCGCTGAGTTATAGGCCAGGTTGCCGCCGATGGTGCAGGTGGCGGCGCTGGTCGGGTCCGGCGGCCAGAAGAAGCCCGCGGCGGCGATGGCCTGCTGCAACCGCGCGTTGGTCACGCCCGGTTCGACCACCGCCAATCGGTCGCCGGGTTCGATACGCTGGATCCGGTCCATGCGTTCGAACGAGAGCACGACGCCGCCGCGATCGGGCACCGTGGCGCCAGTAGTGCCGGTGCCCAGGCCACGGGCGATCAGCGGCAATCCAGCCTCCGCGCAGAGCCGGACCAGCGCGGCGACCTGAGCCTCGTCGCGCGCGAAGACAACCGCTTGGGGCAGAGCCTGACGGCGACTGTTGTCATAGCCATAGGGCCAGCAGTCAGCCGGGTCGGTCAGTAGCGCGTCAGCGCCCGCGATTCGCGCCAGCTCGGCGCGCAGTCCAGCCGTGAGTTCAGGCATTCGGGGTCCGGTAGGCAATAGAGTTTGGAGGCTGTGCGTGCGCTGGCCTAGAGCGTGAAGGCCTGCTTGATCCACTCAATGTCGTCCTGGGCGCCGATGGCCACGACATCGAACCGGCAGGCCAGTTGGGTGGGGTGCATGAGGAGATAATGACGCGCCGCCAGGATCAGACGCTGTTGTTTGCGCGCGTCCACGGTCGCAGCGGCGGTGCCGAAGCGCGCGGAGCGCCGATAGCGCACCTCGACGAAGACCAGGATGGACGCATCACGCATCACCAGATCGATCTCACCGCGGCGACAGCGATGATTGCGCGCGACCAGTGTCAGACCCTGGGTGGTTAGAAAGGACTCAGCAATACGCTCCTTGGCCTCGCCGATTGCGCGCGTGTCCGGGCGCAATCGGCCGCCGCGGGGTTCAGCGCTCATTCAGAGCCGACCGCCGCGGTGGTCTTGGCGCGCGAGTCGTCTGGCCGGTCCGCGCCATTGGCCAAACGCGGGCCAGTCTCGGTGAAGCGTCCGAGCGCCAGTTGACGGGTGATCCGGCCCAGCGGGTCGATCGCCAGCCCGCCGGTTTGGCCGGGGACATAGGCGCCAGGGTTCGCGGCCAGCTCCGACAGCTGCGGTGCCAAACGATAGGCATCGATCCCCATGGCGTAGAGTCTGGCGAGCGGACCCGCGGCGCTGGCGGTCTGACCCATGACGGCACGGTGCGCCAGTGGCCCCGCGCCGCCCAGGTCGAGCATCCAGGGAATGTCGACGAAATAGAGTCCGACCAAGGCCCTGTCGGCGTTGGCATCGAAGCGCCCCGAATAGACGTGCGAGGTCGAGATGACGATCAGGGGGTTTTTCGCGGTGGCCTGGATCTGGGGATAGATCTTGCGCGCCATCTCGGCCGTGGCAACCAGGAACAGCAGGTCGGCGTCCTGAGCCGCCATGAGTCGGTCCAGTGTTTTGTTATAGCTCGACCAGGCCGGATCGAAGCTGGCTTGACCGAGCAGGCTGCCGCCTTGAGCGCGCCATTGTGCGCTAAAGGCTGTCGCCAGACGCTGGCCCCAGGCATCGTCTGGATGGAGGACGAGCGCACGCCTGGCGCCCAGACTGAGACCCTTGTTCGCCGCCTCGGCCGCCTCGTTCTCGGGTGAGAGCGCGAATTGGAACAGATTCAGGGCGCGACGTTCCGCTTCGGTGGATTCGTTCAGCGCGAGCGTGGGGACCTGCAACGCCTTGGCGTCGACCAGCGCATCGACGGCCGGTTTTTCCAGCGGGCCGATCACATAATCGGCACCGCGCGTGGTGGCAGAAGCGTACAGCGTGCGCACTCGGTTGGCCTTGGTGCTGTCGGCGAAGGTCAATGACGGGCGCTGATTGACCGTGTCGGCGCGGTTGGCCGCCTCGATGCCATCGCGAATCGCCTTGGCGGCGGCCGCGAAACGCCCGCCATTGGGCAGCATCACGGTCAGCGGTTGAGCGGTTGCGTATCCAGTCGGCCCCTCTCCTGTATAGGCGCGTACCAGCCCGGGAAGCGCCGGGTGGCTCGTCCAACCCTGGTGCCATTGACGATAGGCCGCTTCCAGTTGCTTAGGATCAGCACTCTGGCGCTGTACGAGCTGGGCGATCTCGGCCCAGCCCTTCATCGGGCCGCGACTCGAGCGGATGAGCTTGAGCACGTCGTCCTCGCTGATCAGTGCCAGCGTTGCGACCAGCGAAACCTGATTGGTCATCCGGACCGGCCCATCGAGCAGGGCATCGAGTTTGAGCAGTGACTCGGCGGAGGCCAGCGGATCATTATCGAGTCGCTGGGCGGCCGCCAGCAGTCCGATCCGTCGGATCTTGAGTGATTTGGGGAGCGTCGTATTCAGACGGTTGAGTTCGGCGATAGCGGCCTTGGGCTGTTTGGCCGCGAGGGCGAGTTCGGCCTTGAGCAAGCGTGATCGTTCCAGTTGGCCACCGACGAGTCCAGCCGGTTCGAGCGCATCGAGCGTCTGGCGCGCCTGGCTGACCCGACCGCCGGCCAGATAGGCCTGGGCGGCCTGGAGTCTGAGTTCGGCCTTGGCCGGAGCTTGAGCGCGGGGCGCCAGTTCCAGGTAGAGTGCAGCGGCCTCGTCGACCTGGCCCTGAGTCTCCAGGGCGTTAGCACGGCTCAGCTCAGCCGCCGGAACGCTGGCGAGCAGGCTGGCCGGATCCTGGATCGGTTGTACGGCACAACCCGACAGGACCGAGGCGACGAGCAGCGGCGCAAACCGCCAGCGCAAGGAAAAAGCGGTACGGTCGACGCGATTCTTGGGCATGATTCCGTGTCCGTATTCTTTTGTCAGAGTCTGCCGGAGGGCGGAAGATGCAACGACAGGCCGGAGTACTATACGTGGTAGCCACGCCGATCGGCAATCTCGGCGATCTCAGCGCGCGCGCGCGTCAGGTGCTCGCCGAGGTCGATTCCATCGCCGCCGAGGATACGCGCGAGACACGTCGTCTGCTCGCGCATTGCGGGATCTCGGCCGAGCTGATCGCCTATCATGATCACAATGAGTCCGAGTTGACACCGCGTCTGCTGGAGGCGCTGGAGTCGGGACAGCGCCTGGCCCTGGTCTCGGACGCGGGCACGCCACTGATCAGCGATCCGGGTTATACCCTGGTCGCGGCGGCCCGTGAGCGGGGTTTGAACGTCGTGCCCATTCCGGGGGCAAGCGCGGCCATCTGTGCGCTCTCGGCCTCGGGACTGCCGAGCGACCGCTTCCTCTTTCTCGGTTTTCCACCCCGTACCCAGTCTCGCCGCCGGGCCTGGATCGAGTCGGTCGCCCGTGAACCGGGGACGCTCATCCTCTACGAAAGCGCCAAGCGGGCACTGGAGACGCTGCGCGACCTGCAAGCGGTCCTGGGTGATGGACGGCGTTGCGTCATTGCGCGCGAGTTGACCAAGCATTTCGAGACCTTTCTACTCGGTCCGGCCAGCGAACTCATCATGCGTCTGGAGTCGGATGCAGAGCAGCGTCTCGGCGAAATGGTGATTTTGGTCGAGGGTTGTCCGGAGTCCGAAACCGATGCGTCGCGCAACGAATCCATCCGGGTCTTACGCCTTCTCTGTGAAGCCATGCCGCTGAGTCAGGCGACAGCCGTAGCGGCCCGTCTGACAGGCGCCAAAAAGAACGCGCTCTATCGGTTGGGTTTGGAGCTGAATCTCGGTGCCGAGTCCAGTTGATCACTCCGCTTGGGCGGTGCTGGCAGGGCTGTACATAGATGGCGCATGGCGCGCGACAGAGACCGATGTAATTTGTTAAGATATCGCGCTAAGGAGTTGGCCAGACAGTCGCTCTTTCCGCTTGGAAAGGGAGGAAAGTCCGGGCTCCATCGGGCAGGGTGCCAGGTAACGCCTGGGGGGCGCGAGTCCACGGAAAGTGCCACAGAAAAGATACCGCCGGTTCGGGCTTCGCTCGCGCCGGTAAGGGTGAAATGGTGCGGTAAGAGCGCACCGCGCTGGTGGCAACATCAGTGGCAGGGTAAACCCCACCCGGAGCAAGACCAAATAGGGGAACATGCAGCCTCGGCTGCGGCGCGCGGCCCGCGCGTGTTCCCGGGTAGGTCGCTTGAGGCGCGCGGTGACGCGCGTCCCAGATGAATGACTGTCCGCGACAGAACCCGGCTTATCGGCCGACTCCTTACCCCTTCTCTTTCGAGCATTCCGCTGTCCGTCGGCTCGACCTCATCGCGAATGACCTTTGGATTCAGGGTGATACAAACACCCTGATACATCGTTTACTTATCGATGTTTGTTCATGTCATTTCTGAGCTTTTGGATTCACCGCGCTGAATCGCTAGTATTTTTTCAGTACTTCGGGTTTGTGTCAGCTTCACTCTGTAAGTCGCTGACTCTCAAGAATAAAGGCTAAGGATTTCTTGACGTTGATCTAGACCCTCTCTAACATGGCTGGGAAGTGGGAAAGAGTGGGGAAATAGGGGGCGTTTCGCTGCAAGCAAGCCGCTTGGGAGGACGCTGGTGTTTCGTGGCCTGACCATTGTCAGCCTGGATGCCAAGGGGCGTTTGGCGATTCCGTCCAAGCATCGAGAGCAACTGGAAGAACTATCCGGTTCGCGTTTAGTCGTCACAGTGGATCGCGACCGCTGCCTGCTGCTCTATCCAGAACCTGAGTGGATCATCATCGAACGCCAGTTCGCCGCGCTCCCCGCGCTCGATTCAACGGCGCGCGCCTTGCAACGTCTCTACGTCGGTAACGCGCAGGAAGTGGATATCGACGCCCAGGGGCGAATTCTGCTGCCGCGCTATCTGCGCGAATTCGCCGCGCTCGATAAGCGGGTCGCTTTCGTGGGGCAAGGCGTCAAGTTCGAGATTTGGGACGAATCGGCCTGGCAGGCGCGCACCGAGGCGGCCCTGAACGATTTGGCCATCAACGAGCTGGCGATGGCCTCAGGACTCGGCACGCTGACTCTGTGAGTCAAGACGCCACACTCAGAATTTTTGATTTTTCAACGATCGAACCGCCCTGAGTCCGGGTCGTTCCGGATGGATTCAGGCTCATTGACGTGGAACGCGCAACGCCATCTGCATCGGCGGTTCGGAGAAAACTGTTTTGTCGCACAAGCCCGTATTACTGGAGGAGACTGTGTCCGCCTTGCTGGTGCAGCCGGACGGAATCTATGTCGACGGCACCTTTGGCCGTGGCGGGCACAGTCGCGCCATTCTTTCGCGGCTCGGCGCGTCTGGTCGTCTACTCGGCCTCGATCGCGATCCCGAGGCCGTTGCCGTCGGTCAGGCGCTTGCGGCTGAGGATTCGCGCTTCTCGATCCACCGGGGGTCTTTCGGCGACCTCGGCCGTCTGCTCGCCGAGGCGGGCCTCGAATCGCGGCTGAACGGTTTATTGCTGGATCTGGGAGTTTCCTCGCCGCAGTTGGATCAGCCTGAGCGTGGGTTCAGCTTCATGGCCGATGGTCCGCTGGACATGCGCATGGATCCCGACAGCGGTGAATCGGCCGCGCAATGGCTGGCGCGCGCCGACCAGTCCGAGATCGCGACCGTCTTGCGTGAGTTCGGCGAGGAGCGTTTCGCCAATCGCATCGCGCGCGCCATCGTCGAGACGCGCGTCCAGAGTCCGATTCGCTCGACGGCACAGCTGGCCGAACTGGTTGCGCGTGCCGTACCCAGGCGCGAGCCGGGCAAGCATCCGGCCACGCGCACCTTTCAGGCACTGCGTATTCAGGTCAATGGCGAGTTGGAGGCACTGCACGACTGCCTCGATCAGGTCGTCGACCGATTGGCGATCGGCGGACGACTGGTGGTCATCAGCTTCCACTCGCTTGAAGATCGTCCCGTAAAGCGCTTTATCCGTCGCGAGTCCAAGGGACCGGAGCTGCCCAAGGGCGTTCCAGCGCGCGCAGTCGACGTCCAGGGGCGCCTGCGTCCCATCGGCAAGTCGGTGCGTCCCTCAGCGGCCGAGGAGACCCAGAATCCGAGAGCGCGCAGCGCCATCATGCGTGTCGCCGAGCGTTTGCCATGACGCGCGTTCGACTGCTCACGGTCGCCGGATTCATGCTGGCCGTCATTCTGACGGCCGTCGGTGTCGTGCATACCAAATATCTGACACGCATCCATTTCGCGCATCTGCAAGATCTGCGCGCCCAGCGCGATGCGATCGACGTTGAATGGAATCGTCTGCGTCTCGAAGAGGCCGCGCTCTCGACCCATGTGCTCGTCGAGCGCAAGGCCCGCCGCGAACTCGGCATGTTCGCCCCCAGGGTCGGTGATGTACTTTTGATCGAGGAGCGCGCTCATGACCGTCAGTAATCGTCGCTCCCGGCGGCCCCTGCCAGCCCCGCAACCCCGCCGCATGCCCAATTTCGTTCTGCGCCGCCGTCTCCTGGTTGGTCTGCTGTCGCTGGCCTTTGTCATGCTGGTGTCCGGGGTCTTCTATCGGCAAGTCATCCAGACCGAGTTCCTGCAGCGCGAGGGTGAGGCGCGCTATCTGCGCGATGCCGTCATTCCCGCCCGACGCGGCATGATCACGGATCGCAACGGCGAACCCTTGGCCGTGAGCACGCCGGTCGAAACGGTCTGGGCCGAGCCGCGCAAGTTGATCAATCATCTCGACGCGATTCCGGCGCTTGCCGGCGCGCTCGGGATGGATGCAGCCTTTCTGCGTGATCGTATCGAGTCCAACCGCGATAAGGGCTTTCTCTACGTCAAGCGGCGCGTGACCTTTGATGAAGCGCGTGCGGTGCGCGAGGTGATCGCACAACACAAGATCGAGGGCGTCGACTTCGACAGCGAATATCGTCGTTTCTATCCAGGCGCCGAGGTCTTTGCCCATGTGATCGGCTTCACCAACATCGAAGACCGGGGGCAGGAAGGCATCGAGCTGGCGTACGACAAGGTGCTCAAGGCCGAACCTGGCCTGCAGCGCGTCATTCGCGATGGGCGCAAGCGCACGGTGCAACAGGTCGAGCAAGTCAGTCCGCCGCATCCTGGACATGATCTGGTGCTGACTCTGGATCGTCGGTTGCAGTATCTGGCCTATCGCGAGCTGAAAGCCGCTGTGACCGAACACAAAGCCAAGGGTGGAACGCTGGTGGTGCTCGATGTCGCCACCGGCGAGGTGCTGGCCATGGTCAATCAGCCGAGCTTCAACCCCAACAGCGATCGCAGCGGCGGCAGCGAGCGGCGGCGCAATCGCGCCGTCACCGATGTCCTTGAGCCAGGTTCGACGCTCAAGCCGTTCGTGGTCGCTGCCGCACTCGAAAAGAAGGTCATCACACCGGCCAGCCGCTTTTCGACCGCACCCTACAACATCGGTCGCAATGTCGTCCGCGATGTGCACAACTATGGCACCCTGGATGTGACCGGCATCATCACCAAGTCGAGCAATGTCGGCTCGGTGAAGATCGCCCAGTTGATGAGCTATGGCGACCTCTGGACGCTCTACGACCAGCTCGGATTCGGTCATTCGACCGGCGTCGGTTTTCCGGGCGAGAGTCGCGGCATTCTCCGGCACTACTCGACCTGGCGTCCCTTCGAGCACGCCACCCATGCGTTCGGTTATGGCCTTTCGGTGACTTCGCTGCAACTGGCCCAGGCCTATCTGGTGCTGGCCGCCGATGGCGTGAAGCGACCTGTGACGCTCTTCAAGCGCGATCCGCTGACGCCGGTTTCAGCCACGTCCGAGGAGGCGCGTCTTCTGAGTCAGAGTACGACTCGCCGGCTGCGGGCCATGATGGAGACCGTTGTCTCCGAACAGGGCACAGCCAGGCAGGCGATGATCGCCGGCTATCACGCTGCCGGCAAGACTGGCACGGCTAAAAAATCGGCGGGCAAGGCCGGTTATTCGAGCAACCGCTATCAGTCGGTCTTCGCTGGATTCGTGCCGGCCGACCGGCCGCGTTTCGTCATGGTAGTCATGATCGACGAGCCGGGGGCCGGCGCCTATTACGGCGGCGTGGTCGCGGCGCCCGTCTTCCAGAAAGTAATGGAAGGTGCGCTGCGGCTGTTCAACGTCTCGCCTGATGATCCCGAGCCGTCGATGATGCTCGCGCAACAGGCTCAGGGAGCCACGCCATGAAGAGGCGTCAGGATCGATTCGATTCAGTCATCGGGCTGATGTGTGTCGAGCGGGAGGCGTGGCATTGATGTGGACGCTTGCTCAAGCCATCGCGCGTGCGGGCGGCAGGCTGCACGGCGCTGATGCCCGCTTCTCGTCGGTCGGCACCGACTCGCGTGCCGACTGTGCCGGTCAGCTTTTCGTGGCGCTGCGTGGTGAGCGTTTCGACGGACATGAATACGTCGCAGCGGCGCAAGCGGCCGGGGCCGTGGCGGCGATGGTCGATCAGCCGCTGTCGTTCGATCTGCCGCAGTGGGTGGTCGACGACACCCGGCTCGGTTTGGGACGGCTGGCGGCCGCCTGGCGTGATCGCGTCCCCGGTCGGGTGATCGCCATCACCGGCAGCAACGGCAAGACCACGGTCAAGGAGATGGTCGCCGCCATCCTGGCCCAGGCCGGACGGGTGCGCGCCACGCGCGGCAATCTCAACAACGACATCGGCATGCCGCTGACGCTCCTGAGTGCGCGCGATGAGGATTTTCTGGTGCTGGAGATGGGCGCCAACCATCACGGCGAGATCGGCTACATGACTGAAATCGCGCGCCCCGAGGTGGCTCTGATCACCAATGCCGGGCGCGCGCATCTGGAAGGCTTCGGCAGTGTCGAGGGCGTGGCACGCGCCAAGGGCGAGATCGCACGCGGTCTGCCGCCGGACGGTGTCTTCGTTGTCAGCGGCGACTCGCCGTATCTGGGACTCTGGCGCGAGCTGGCTGAAGGACGCCGGATGCTGACCTTCGCCCTGGATGGCGCCGCCGATCTGGCGGCTAGCTCGGATTCGATCCGGGTCGAGTGGGGCGCCGCTGGTTTTCGTACCAGCTTCGTGGCGTGTGTTGCCGGTGAAGACTGGCCGCTCGCGTTGCCTCTGGCCGGTCATCACAATGTCCGCAATGCGCTGGCCGCCGCGGCGGGTGCGCTGGCGCTCGGTCTCGATCGCGCGGCCATTCGCGCCGGTCTGGAGAGCCTGACCCCGGTCAGGGGTCGGCTCTACCCCCGGCTCTGTCGCGGGGTCGGGGTCATCGACGACAGCTACAACGCCAATCCTGACTCCATTGCCGCCGCCATCGCGGTGCTGGCCGGACTCGACGGGCGGCGCTGGCTGGTGCTCGGTGATCTGGGCGAGTTGGGACCGGACGCCGCACGGCTGCATGCCGAGATCGGCGAACAGGCACGCACCGCCGGACTGGACCATCTGCTCACAGTCGGCACCCTGAGCGCCGAAGCCAGCCGCGCCTTTGGCACAGGTGGCGAGCATTTCGCCGATCAGGACGCACTCCTGGCCCGGCTCAAGGCTAATTTGAACTCCGGCGACCGTGTCCTGGTGAAAGGCTCGCGTCTGGCCCGGATGGAACGCATCGTTGAGGCGCTGTGCGCCGAGGACCGTATCTAGATGTTGCTGTATCTGACCGACTGGCTCACCGAATACTACAAGGGATTCTCGGTGTTCCGCTATCTGACCCTGCGCGCCATCCTTGGAGTGTTGACGGCACTGGCCATCGCGCTCCTGGTCGGACGGCCGATGATTCGCCGTCTGCGCGCCTACAAGATCGGCCAGACTGTGCGCGACGACGGTCCGCAGAGCCATTTATCCAAGTCCGGCACCCCGACCATGGGCGGCGCGCTGATCCTGGTGGCCGTGGCCATCGCGACCCTGCTGTGGTCGGATCTGGAGAACCGCTATGTCTGGATCGTGCTGTTGACCACGCTCGCCTTCGGCATCGTCGGTCTGGTCGACGATTACAAGAAGCTGGTCAAACGCGACCCGCGCGGTCTGATCGCGCGCTGGAAATACTTCTGGCAAACCGTCTTCGGTTTCGGAGCGGCTGTCGCGCTCTACATGACCGCCAGCTCGCCGGCTGAGACTGCGTTGCTGATTCCCTATGCCAAGAACCTGAGCATCCAGCTCGGTCCCTGGTTCATCCTGCTGACCTATTTCGTCATTGTCGGTTCGAGCAACGCGGTCAATCTCACCGATGGGCTCGATGGTCTGGCCACCATGCCGACCGTGCTGGTCGCCGGTGCACTGACCATCTTCGTCTATGCAGCCGGCCATGCCCAGATCGCTAACTATCTGCTCATTCCCTATCTGCCCGAGGTCGGCGAGCTGGCGATCTTTTGCGCGGCACTGGTCGGGGCCGGACTCGGATTCCTGTGGTTCAACGCTTATCCGGCGCAGGTCTTCATGGGCGACGTGGGTGCGCTGGCGCTCGGTGCCGCGCTCGGCGTCGTCGCGGTCGCGGCGCGTCAGGAGCTGGTGCTCTTCATCATGGGCGGGGTCTTCGTTGCTGAAACCATCTCGGTGATGTTGCAGGTACTGTCCTTCAAGCTCACCGGCAAGCGCATCTTTCGCATGGCGCCACTGCACCATCATTTCGAGTTACAGGGCTGGCCCGAGCCGCGTGTCATCGTCCGTTTCTGGATCATGACCGTGGTCTTGGTGCTCATTGGTCTGGCGAGCCTGAAGATCCGGTGAACGCCATGGCATCCGCATCAACGGCCATCGACCGCTCGCTGTCTCCCGAACCCAAGACGCTGATCGTGGGTCTGGGCAAGACGGGGCTGTCCTGCGCGCGTCATTTGAGCGCGCGCGGCGTGCGTGTGGCCGTGACCGACAGCCGTGAACGGCCACCCGGCCTGGAGCGGCTCCAGTCCGAGTGTCCTGAGGTTGCGGTCTTCATTGGTGGCTTCGACCCGGAGGTCTTCGCGGCGGCTTCAGAACTCGTCGTCAGTCCGGGGGTGCCGATCGCTGAGCCGCTGATCCAGCAGGCGATGGCGCGCGGCGTGCCGGCTGTCGGCGACATCGAACTCTTTGCGCGCGAGATCAAGGCCCCGCTGTGCGCCATCACCGGCTCCAACGGCAAGAGCACCGTGACCACCCTGGTCGGACTCATGGCGCGTCTGGCCGGACGGCGGGTTGCGGTCGGCGGCAATCTCGGTGAGCCGGTGCTCGATCTGCTCGCGCCGAATGTCGAGCTCTATGTGATCGAACTCTCCAGCTTTCAGTTGGAGACCGTTCCGAGTCTGCGCGCGGATGTCGCCGTGGTGCTCAATGTTTCGGCCGATCATCTCGACCGCTACCCAAGCCTCGACGACTATGCGCGAACCAAGGCGCGCCTCTACCAGGGCGCGCGGATCGCTGTGGTCAATCGCGACGATCCGATCGTGGCCGCCATGCCGCGCGACTCCGAGCGCGAGATCGGCTTCACGCTCGGCCGGCCTGAGGGCACGGACTTCGGTGTGCGCGTGCTCGACGGTCAGCCCTGGATCTGCCAGGGCGAGGAGCCGATCCTGCCGACCGCTGAGGTCCGCATTCCAGGCCGGCACAATCTGGCCAATGCGCTCGCGGCCCTGGCGCTCGCGCATGCCAGCGCGATCCCCATGGCCAGCGCGCGCGAGGCATTGCGGGCCTTTCCAGGGTTGTCGCATCGCAGCGAATTCGTCGCCGAGCGCGCGGGCGCCTGCTGGTACGACGACTCCAAGGGCACCAATCCAGGCGCGACCATGGCCGCCCTGGACGGTTTGATCCCGGCTGGTGGAGCGGGGCGTGTGGTGCTGATCGCCGGCGGCGAGGGCAAGGGCGCTGATTTCACGCCACTGCGTGCGGCCGTCGAACGTGCGGCGCGGGCGGTGGTACTGATCGGACGCGATGCCCCGCTGATCGAGTCGGCACTGAGCGGTACGGTCCCCCTGATTCGAGCCGCTGATATGGACGAGGCCGTCGAGCTGGCCGCCGAACGGATCGCGCCGGGCGACTGTGTCCTGCTCTCGCCGGCCTGCGCCAGTTTCGACATGTTCGATAACTATGAGCATCGCGGCCAGGTCTTCGCCGAAGCCGTGCGGAGGTTGTCGCCATGACGGCGACCGTGCGTGCGAAACCCTTGCCCCAGACGCGCCGGGTGCGCCAAGTCCAGCCTCTGGACTATCCGTTGCTGCTGTGTGCGATCGGGCTGCTGGCCTTCGGCTGGGTGATGGTCACCTCGGCCTCGATGTCGATCGCCGAGTCCTGTTGTCAGAATCCTTTCCATTATTCGATCCGGCACGCCATTGCGCTGGGTCTGGCGCTGGTGCTGGGTCTCATGGCCTATAGCGTGCCGACCAACTGGTGGGAGCGTCATGGCACCTGGCTCTTTCTCTGCAGCTCCCTGGTGCTGATTCTGGTTCTCGTCCCCGGCATCGGCCGCACCGTCAACGGCGCAACGCGCTGGATTCCGCTTGGGCCGCTCAATGTGCAGCCCTCCGAGTTCGTCAAGCTGTTCGCGATCCTCTATGTCGGCGGTTATCTGGTGCGCCACGCCGACAAGGTGCTGAATCGATTGTCAGGCTTCATCCGCCCGCTGATCCTGATCGGGATCGCGGCGGCGCTGATTCTGATGCAGCCTGATTTCGGCACGACGGCGGTCATGCTGGCGACCGTGATGGGGATGCTGTTTCTGGGCGGCGCCAGTCTCCTGCCCTTCATCGTGCTGCTCGCGATCGTTGGAGCTGGGCTCGTCACGCTGGTCATCTTTTCGCCCTATCGTTTGGAGCGGGTCATCTCCTTCCTCAATCCCTGGGAAGATCCGTTCAACTCGGGCTATCAGCTCAGTCAGGCGCTCATCGCCTTCGGACGCGGCGAGTGGCTGGGCGTCGGCCTGGGCAACGGGATTCAGAAGCAGTATTTCCTGCCCGAGGCGCATACCGACTTTCTGGCCTCGGTGATCGGCGAGGAGCTGGGGCTGGCCGGGATGCTGGTGCTGATCGCCGCCTTCGCCTTTCTGGCCTGGCGCGCCATGTCGATCGGTGTGCGTGCCGAGGCGCTCAAGCGCCCGTTCGAAGCCTATGTGGCCCAGGGTATCGGACTCTGGATCGGGCTTCAGTCCTTCGTCAACATCGGTGTCAATGTCGGCATCCTGCCGACCAAGGGCTTGACCCTGCCATTCATGAGCTATGGGAGTAACAGCCTGATGGTCGGCTGCATGGCGATCGCCATTCTGCTCCGTATCGATGTTCTCCTGCGTCAAGTGGAATCCGAGGCGCGGCTCAAACGAGGTATGTCATGGTCGCGCGTCTAGCCGTCATGGCCGGTGGCACCGGTGGTCATGTTTTTCCAGCGCTGGCGGTCGCCGAATATCTGCGTGATCGCGGGGTCGAGGTGTTCTGGATCGGCACTCAGGCCGGCATGGAGTCGCGTCTGGTGCCTGAGCACGGCTTCGAGCTGGAGTGGGTTGCGATCGAGGGCGTGCGCGGCAAGGGCGTTGCCCAGTGGCTCAAAGCGCCCTTCCGGCTGCTCGGCGCCTTCGGGCAGGCGCGCGCGATCCTGCGTCGACGCCGCCCGACGGTTGTCCTCGGCATGGGCGGCTTTGTCTCCGGGCCTGGGGGCTTAGCGGCGCGCGCACTCGGGCTGCCGCTCGTCATCCATGAGCAGAATTTCGTCCCCGGAATGACCAATCAGTGGCTGGCGCGTGTCGCCACCCGCGTCTTCGAAGCCTTTCCGGGAAGCTTTCCGCCCGCGCGCGGTGCGGTCGTGACCGGCAATCCGGTGCGCCAGTCCATCCTGGATCTGCCCGCGCCCGCCGAACGGCTGGCTGGTCGCTCAGGCCCGGCGCGTTTGCTGGTGCTAGGCGGATCGCTGGGTGCTCAGGCGCTCAACGAAACCGTCCCCCAGGCGCTGGCCCTGTTGCCGCCGGAGCAACGCCCACTGGTGCGCCATCAGGCCGGTGAGCGCACCCTGGATCTGGCGCGCGCGGCTTATGGCGAGGCTGGGGTCGAGGCCGAGGTCGTGGCCTTTGTAAGCGACATGGCCGCGGCCTATGCCTGGGCCGATCTGGTGGTCTGCCGCTCCGGCGCCCTGACCGTCTCTGAATTGGCGGGAGCCGGTATTGGTTCGATCCTGGTGCCTTATCCGTTTGCGGTCGACGATCATCAGGTCGGCAACGCCCGTTATCTGTCCGAGGCCGGTGCGGCACGCTTGATCATCCAGCGCGATCTGACGGCGGCGGGTCTGGCCGAGCACTTGAGCACGCTGTTCAGCGATCGCGCCAGGCTTCTGGCGCTGGCCGAGGCCGCGCGCCGACGCGCCCAGCCCGAGGCCACGGCCCACATTGCCAATGCTTGTCTGGAACTCTCCGCCCCGGAGGCGCGCTCATGAGTCCCCATCTTCAGCACACAGCGGCCCACATGGGGCGGGTGCGCCGTCTGCATTTCATCGGGATCGGCGGGTCCGGCATGAGCGGTATCGCTGAACTCATGGCTAATCTGGGCTATGACGTCGCCGGTTCCGATCTGCGCGACAGTGAGGTGACGCACCGTCTGCGCGATCTCGGGATCGAGATCTTCATCGGTCATCGTGCCGAGCAGGTGAGCGAAGCCGATGCCGTGGTGGTCTCGACCGCGATCGATGAGTCCAACCCCGAGATCCAGCAGGCGCGCGAGCGGCGAATTCCGATCGTGCGCCGCGCCGAGATGCTCGCCGAGCTGATGCGCTTTCACTATGGCGTCGCGGTCGCCGGCACCCACGGCAAGACCACGACCACCAGTCTGGTGGCCAGCATCCTGGCCGAGGGCGGACTGGACCCGACCTTCGTCATCGGCGGACGGCTCAACAGCGCCGGAGCCAATGCGCGTCTCGGAACCAGCAAATATCTGGTGGCCGAAGCCGACGAGAGCGATGCGTCCTTTCTGTATCTCCAGCCGATGGTGTCGATCGTCACCAACATCGACGCCGATCACATGCGCACCTACGGCAACGACTTCGACCGGCTGCGCCAGACCTTCATGGAGTTCCTGCAACATCTGCCTTTCTACGGGCTGGCGGTGCTCTGTATCGACGACGACGAGGTCCGCGCGCTCGCACCTCAGGTTCCACGCTCGGTGCGTACCTATGGCACGCGCCCCGAGGCGGATCTGCGCGCCACCGACATCCGTCAGTCGGGGATGCAGACGGCCTTTCTGGTTCATAGTGCCGATCTTGAACAGCCGCTAGCGGTCACGCTCAATCTTCCGGGGCGGCACAATGTGCTCAATGCCCTGGCGGCGATCAGCGTGGCGCTCGAACTGGGTGTCGACGAGCAGGCGATCGTGCGCGCCCTGGACAGTTTCCAGGGCGTTGGTCGGCGCTTCGTGGCGCACGAGGTCAGCGATCCACTGGGGCGGTCGTTTTTGGTCGTCGATGACTACGGCCATCATCCGCGCGAACTGGACGCGACCCTGACCGCCGCGCGCGAGGGCTGGCCGGAACGGCGTCTGGTGCTGGTGTTCCAACCCCATCGCTACAGCCGCACCCAGGAACAGTTCGAGGACTTCGTCGAGGTGCTGTCGACACTGGATGCGCTGGTGCTGTGCGATGTCTATCCAGCCGGCGAGATGCCGATCCCAGGGGCCGATGGACGGGCTCTGAGCCGGGCCATCCGCACTCGTGGCGAGCTCGACCCGATTTTCGCCCAAGGACTGGAGGTGGTTCCAGGACTGCTGGCCAACATCCTCCACGACGGCGACATCCTGCTCGTGTCGGGCGCGGGCGATATCGGTGGTCTGGCGGCACGTCTGCCGGGCCTGATCAAACAGGGACTCTGAGATCAATGGGGGCTGGGCAGATGGATGGACGATCCTACATAAGTCAGTTGGCGATGGGCTGTGGCGAATCGCTGCGCGGTGAATGGCGCTACGAAGAGCCACTGTCGCGTCACACGAGCTGGCGTGTCGGCGGTCCGGCGCGCCGGCTCTATCGCCCGGCCGATGCCGAGGACCTGATCGCGCTCATGCGTCAGCTCGACCCCGACGAGCCGCTGCTCTGGCTCGGGCTGGGCAGTAATCTGCTCGTCGACGATACGGGGTTTCCGGGGACCGTCATCCTGACCCAGGGCACCCTGAATGCCCTGGAGCGGCGCGGCGAGACCTGCCTCTACGCCGAGGCCGGCGTCTCCAGCGCCAAGCTGGCTCGCTTCGCTGCGCACCATGACCTGACGGGAATCGAGTTTCTGGCCGGGATTCCCGGCACCCTGGGCGGCGCTCTGGCCATGAATGCCGGGGCCTGGGGCGGTGAGACCTGGAATTTCGTGCGGCGTGTCTGGACACTCGATCGACAGGGACAGGTCCGCGAGCGCGTGGCGACCGACTATGTGCCAGGCTATCGTGAGGTCCAGGGGCCGGCGGGTGAGTGGTTCCTGGCGGCTGAACTGGAACTGGCGCCAGGCGATGGTGCCGCGAGTCTGGCGCGCATCCGCGCGTTGCTCGACCAGCGTGCCGCGACCCAGCCGGTCGGACAGCCGAGCTGCGGCTCGGTGTTTCGCAACCCGCCGGGAGACCATGCCGCGCGTTTGATCGATGCGCTCGGACTCAAGGGTGCACGGATCGGCGGGGCCGAGGTCTCGGACAAACACGCCAATTTCATTATCAATCGGGGCGGGGCGACGGCGACCGACATCACGCGCCTGATCAACCATATCTGTGAGACGGTCGAGCGTCGCACGGGCATCCGACTGGTGCCCGAGGTACGGCGCATCGCCGGAGAGAGACCATGATGATCGAGACGACCCGGTCAGCCGACCGGTTTGGCAAGGTGGCGCTGTTGATGGGCGGTCGCGCTGCTGAGCGCGAGATTTCGCTCAGAAGCGGGCACGCGGTACATGAGGCGCTGGTACGGCTCGGCGTGGACGTCGAACCGCTCGACCCGGATGCAACCGTCCTGGAGCGGCTGCGTGACGGCGGATTCGACCGGGCCTTCATCATCCTGCACGGTCGCGGCGGTGAGGATGGTCAGATCCAGGGCGCGCTGGATACACTCGGCCTGCCCTATACCGGCTCGGGGGTGCTCGGCTCAGCACTCGGCATGGACAAGTATCGCTGCAAACTGGCCTGGTCCGGCTGCGGCCTGCCGACGGCCGACTTCGTGTTACTGCGTGACGAGACCGATCTGGCGGCCGCGGCCGAGCTGGGCTTTCCGCTCATGATCAAGCCGGTTCACGAGGGTTCGAGCATCGGCATGTCGCGCGTCGAGTCGGTCGAGGCCCTGGAGCAGGCCTGGCGCGCCGCCGCCGAATTCGATTCGCTGGTGCTCGCCGAGCGTTGGATTCAGGGCACCGAGCTGACCTGTGCCATCCTCGGACGTGAAGCCTTGCCGATGATCCGGCTGGAGACGCCGCACGTCTTTTACGACTATGAGGCTAAATACAGTGCCGACAGTACCCGCTATCATTGTCCGAGTGGACTCGATGTCGACCTTGAAGCGCGTTTGCGCACACTGGCGCTGCGCGCCTTCGATGTGCTCGGCGCCAGCGGTTGGGGCCGGGTCGACATGATGCTCGATGCCGCCGGTCAGCCCTTCCTGCTGGAAATCAACACGGTTCCCGGCATGACCGATCACAGCCTGGTGCCCATGGCCGCGCGCGCGGCCGGCATCGATTTCGATGATCTGGTCTGGCGCATTCTCGAGACGAGTCTGGAACAGTGAACAAGGCGGTGAATACGCCCGAAACGCGTGTGACCGCGCGTCCGGCGCGGATGGGGGTGCGCCTGCGCGCGCTGCTCGGGATACTGATCTTTATGGCGCTCGGCGGGGCCGGCTGGCTGCTGCAGCGCTGGGAGCCGACGCTGTTGCCGATCCGGGTCATCCAGGTCGAGGGTGAGATGCATCATCACTCCTCCCAGCACCTGCAGGATCGGCTGACCGAGCGGCTGCACGGCGGTATCCTAACGGCGGATCTGGTCGATCTCAAACGCGCCGCCGAGGATCTGCCCTGGGTCGGGCAGGCAAGCCTGCGCCGGGTCTGGCCGGATACCTTGCGGGTACAGGTTCAGGAATACCGGCCCATCGCGCGCTGGGGCCTGGATGGGTTGGTGACGGCGGATGGGGTCGTGTTCCGTCCGCAGGGCGGTACCATTCCATCCAATCTGCCCATGCTTGAGGGCGATGACAAGCGCGCGCCCGAAGTCACGGCACGCTATCTGAAATGGCGCGATGCGCTCGAACGCATCGGTCATGGGATTCAGCGGCTGTCGGTCGATCCTCGCGGCGATTGGCGTATTGAGTTGGTGTCTGGCGCCGAGCTGCGTTTGGGGACGATCTCGGTGGAAGAACGGCTGGCACGCTATCTCAAGAGTGCGTCCCAGTTGGAGTCGGCGGGGCGGCCATTGACGGTCGATCTACGCTATAGCAATGGGTTTTCAGTGAAATGGGCGCCAAATGCGGACACGCGCGTACGGGCGCATCCCGATCGCGTGGCGCGCGTGGGTAATCGAGGGTAAATCTGGATGTCGCGACGTAACGACAAGAGTCTGCTGGTGGGTCTGGATATCGGAACCTCGAAGATCGCCTGTCTGGTTGGCGAACTCAAGGACGACGATCAGATCGAAATCATCGGCATCGGCACCCATCCCTCGCGCGGACTCAAAAAGGGGGTGGTGGTCGACATCGAGTCCACCGTGCAGTCGATCCAGCGCGCGGTCGAGGCGGCTGAGCTGATGGCCGATTGCGAAATCCACTCCGTCCATGTTGGAATCGCCGGCAGCCACATACGCAGTCTCAACTCGCACGGCATTACCGCGATCAAGGAGCATGAAGTCAATCAGAATGACGTCGATCGCGTCATCGAAGCGGCGCGTGCGGTGGCCATTCCAACCGATCAGAAAATTCTGCATATCCTGCCGCAGGAGTTCATCATCGACGACCAGGAAGGGATTCGCGAGCCGATCGGGATGTGCGGCGTGCGTCTGGAGGCGCGGGTGCACATGGTCACGGGCGCTTCGAGCGCGGCGCAGAACATCGTCAAGTGCATCCGTCGCTGCGGTCTGGAGGTCGACGATCTGGTGCTGGCGCAACTCAGTTCGAGCTATGCGGTGCTCGGCGAGGACGAGAAGGAACTGGGTGTGTGCTTGGTCGACATCGGCGGCGGAACCACGGATCTGGCGGTCTTCACCGATGGTGCGATCCGTCACACGGCGGTTATTCCGATCGCGGGCAATCAGGTCACCAACGACATTGCCATCGCACTGCGCACGCCGACCCAGCACGCTGAGCAGATCAAGATCCAGCATGCCTATGCGTTGACGCAGCTTGAAACCAATGGGGATAGTATCGAGGTGCCGAGCATCGGCGATCGTCCGCCGCGGCGGCTCTCACGCCAGACCCTGGCCGAGGTCGTTGAGCCGCGCTACGAAGAGCTGCTGACCCTCCTGCAAAACGAGCTGCGTCGCAGTGGCTTCGAGGATGTGATCGCTGGCGGCGTGGTGCTGACTGGCGGCAGCGCCAAAATGCGGGGCCTGCTCGAACTGGCCGAGGAAGTGTTTCACATGCCGGTGCGTCTGGGGGTGCCCAATCGCATCCTCGGCCTGTCGGAGGTCGTCGACAATCCGATCCATTCCACCGGGGTGGGGCTGTTGATGTATGCACGTCAGCATCGCTTTGCGCGTCGCCCGGAACTTGCGGAGAGTTCCGGGCTGAAGGGGTTTTTGACGCGCCTGCGCAACTGGTTTCAAGGGAATTTCTGATTTGATCGATGGGGCTTGATATTGAGCGCCATCAGAACTGAGTACGTTTGAGGGTCGGTCGGGGCGTGTCGAGCGCGTCGACCGAGTCGGGGGTGGTCTTGGGACTTGCGTCCAGGGCCAGAATTCAAAGTTTATGGTGGCGCATGCCGTGCGCCGGGGAGTAGATCAATGTTTGAACTGATGGATACCCACAGTCAGAATGCCGTCATTAAGGTCATCGGTGTCGGTGGTGGTGGCAGCAATGCGGTCAATCACATGGTGGCCTCGACCATCGAGGGCGTAGACTTCATCTGCGCCAACACCGATGCGCAGGCGCTGCGTAACTCCAACGTTAAAACCATTCTGCAGCTGGGCGCCGCTATCACCAAGGGACTCGGCGCCGGTGCAGACCCCGACGTGGGCCGGCACGCAGCACTCGAAGACCGCGACCGCATTCAGGAAGCGCTCGAAGGCGCCGACATGGTGTTCATCACCGCCGGCATGGGCGGCGGCACGGGAACCGGCGCGGCGCCCATCGTGGCCCAGGTCGCCAAGGAACTGGGCATCCTCACCGTGGCCGTGGTCACCAAGCCCTTTCCCTTTGAGGGTACCCGGCGTCGACGCATCGCCGAGGAAGGAATCTCGGAGCTGGCTCAGCACGTCGATTCGCTCATCACCATCCCCAACGAAAAACTGCTGGCTGTGCTCGGTAAGGACATGAGCCTGCTCGACGCTTTCAAGGCCGCCAACGACGTGCTCTTCAATGCCACGCAGGGCATCGCCGAGCTCATCACCTGTCGTGGTCTGATCAACGTCGACTTCGCCGACGTCAAGACCGTCATGTCCAACATGGGCGTGGCCATGATGGGCACGGGTTCGGCACGTGGCGAGAATCGTGCGCGCGAGGCCGCCGAGGCCGCCATCAAGAGTCCGCTGCTGGAAGACATCGATCTGGCCGGCGCCAAGGGCATCCTGGTCAACATCACCGCCGGTTCGACCCTGACCATCGGGGAATTCCACGAAGTGGGTGACACCGTGCGTGATTTCGCCGACGACGATGCCACCGTGGTCGTGGGCACGGTCGTCGATCCGCAGCTGGAGGACGAACTGCGCGTGACCGTGGTGGCCACCGGACTCGGCGACCGACGTGTGAAGGTCAAGCGTGCCGCCGGCGAACCGGCCATGCGTCTGGTGACGGGCGACCCTGATGAGACCACGCCTGACTATCGCGAGAAGGAGCGTCGTCCGCCCACCTATCGCAAGGGCGGCAGTCCAGCTGCTTCTGATCAGAGCGATGAGAAGGATCTGGATTATCTGGACATTCCAGCATTCTTACGTCGTCAGGCGGATTGATCCGGAGTTTCCCTGTACTGATAAAGCGAGTAAAAACAAAGCGCTTTAGCGTGTTTCATTATTGTGCTTGAAAAAATTTCGGGAAAACCCTAACATAGATGCCGTCGCGCCTGCTTCGATGGACGCGCGACGGTATCTAGCAGGATCCGAGACGTGAACTCGGCATCCGAGTCAAACAGCGGGCTGAATACCCCCAAAGAGCCGCTGTGGATTGCGATGGGAGACCCCGAATCGATGCTCAAGCAGCGCACATTGAAAAACGCCATCCGGGCGATCGGAGTCGGCCTGCACACGGGCGAAAAGGTCGAACTGACCCTGCGCCCGGCGGCGCCTGATACGGGAATCGTCTTTCGTCGCACCGACTTGGATCAGCCTGTCACACTCAAGGCGACGCCATTCAATGTTGGCGATACGCGGTTGTCGACAACCCTGGTCAATGGCGATGTGCGGGTCTCGACCGTCGAGCACCTGCTCTCGGCCTTCGCCGGTCTGGGGATCGACAACGCCTATGTGGATCTGGCCGCCGCTGAGGTGCCGATCATGGATGGCAGTGCGGCGCCCTTTGTCTTTCTGCTGCAATCCGCCGGCATGGAGGAGCAGCCCAAGGCCAAGCGGTTCATCCGCATCAAGCGCCCGATCGAAGTGCGTGATGGTGACAAGTTCGCGCGTTTCACCCCCTATGACGGTTTCAAGGTGACATTCTCCATCGAGTTTGATCATCCGGCGTTTCAATCGCGCTCGAATCAGGCAGTCATCGATTTTTCGACCGCCTCCTTCGTGCGTGAGCTGAGTCGGGCGCGGACGTTCGGTTTTCTGCGCGATATCGAGGCGCTGCGTCAACAGAATCTCGCGCTCGGCGGCAGTCTGGACAACGCCGTGGTGGTGGATGAGTACCGCATCCTGAACGAGGAGGGGCTGCGCTATGAGGACGAGTTCGTCCGGCACAAGATCCTTGATGCCATCGGCGATCTCTATCTGCTGGGCCATACCCTGATCGGTGCCTTCGAGGGCCACAAGTCGGGACATGCGCTCAACAATCTGCTGGTGCGCGCGCTCGTCGCCGACGAGACCGCGTGGGAAGAGGTCGTGTTCGAGGACTCCTCGGTCGCGCCCATCTGTTATGCCCAGCCGGTTCCTGCGCTCTAATCCTCCTGCCCTTCGGGCGCGGCGCGTGCGCCATGTCGCGCAAGTCGCCTGAACGCCTCGCTCAGGCGCGGATCACGCTGATGCTCCGCCGCCTCGAGCAAATGTTTCGCCGCTGTTTCCGAAAGCCGAGGACGCCGGCTTTTCTCATCCTGATTGGCCGCTATGTGCTCAGGCAGTCTGATCTGAAATCCAACCGCTTCGACGTGGTAAGATTTCAAAGATGTCAAAATCTCCCCGGATAGAAAACGCGCGCGTGTCAGCCATGCCGTGGAATCGAGAAACAGCGTCAATCGACCATCGGCAAGCTTCAGGTCCAGGCAATGACGATCGAGTCTTCCTGGCAGCCGTGCCCGGATCTCGGCGACGAGCGCCTGTTCACTCTGTTCGAGATCGAGCTGTTCACGCGCGACTCCGTGATGGCTCAGATGCTCACGGATGTGTCGAAAACGCAGTCCCATCTCAATATCCTCTTTTTACTCAATCCTCTCCAACGCTTCCCGAGACTGATCCGCCACCATTTCGGATTAGGCTGAACTCGGGGCCATGCCCGACATCGGCCACGGCCGGTCGTCGCGCCTGACCAGTAGAAGAGATCAATCATGCCCCACATCGCTCGCAAGAAGACTCATCGCGGCCAAGCTTTCGTTATGCTCTCAGCCGTTTCCTGCTTTGCACTCGCCGGGGCCGGATTCGGATTCTGGATCGGCGATCGGGCCAATACGCCCGATAACGCTAGCATCGCCATGGAATCCATGCCCGTCAACCCATCGGAAACGGATTCTGGCGAAATTGGCGCCATTGCGGCCCGTTTGGGTGAAATGCGTGCCGAACTCATGCGGATCAATGCACTCGGTGAACGTCTGGTCCAGATCTCCGGCCTCGATCCCGATGAGTTCGATTTCGTGAATGCGCCACCACGCGGCGGACCTGAGACGGCCATGGCCCGCGATTACACCATCAAGGAACTGGCCGATGAGTTGTCGACGCTGGTGGTTCTCGTCCAGGATCGCGAGCGCAAACTCGATCGACTCACCGACCAGATCCTGGACCAAAGGCCTCGGTCGGCCAGCGCCCAGATCAGCGGCTGGCCGGTGCGTTCCGGGTATATCACCTCTGGTTATGGTTTCCGTGTCCATCCGGTTCGCAATAAGCGCCAATTCCATTCGGGCGTCGATTTCTCCAGTCCGCGCGGTGCCCCCGTCCAAGCCGTCGCCGATGGTCTCGTCGTCTTCAGTGGGCGACGCAACGGCTATGGCAACCTGGTCGACATCCGTCATCGCGATGGACTGGTGACGCGCTACGCCCACAACAGCGCCAATCTGGTCCGGGAGGGTGATCTGGTCCGGCAGGGTCAGAAGATCGCGGCCGTTGGTTCGACCGGAACCGCCACGGGTCCGCACGTCCATTTTGAGGTGCTGCGAAATGGGCAGGCGGTCAATCCCATGCCCTATCTGCGTGCGCGTCCGACTCAGCGGCTCGCGAGTGCCGACCTGAAGCGCTAGGTGGTCTGATCCTCGGTCAAGCGCCCGACCGTTCGCTTTGGGCGCATTCACAGACGCGGTTTGCAGCAAAATCCGTTATCATCCGCCGATTTCCGCGACAGGCTCTAAGACTCTTTACCGATGTTCAATCCATTCAAGAAGATCTTTGGCAGCCGCAACGATCGGCTGGTCAAATCATTGATGAAGACCGTGGCGCGTATCAACGCGCTGGAACCCGAGTTCGCCCAACTCTCGGATCAGGCGCTCGCCGCCAAGACCGCTGAGTTCCGCGAGCGCCTGGCCGGGGGGGCGGTGCTCGACGACCTGCTGCCCGAAGCCTTCGGCGTGGTGCGCGAGGCCGGTAAGCGCGTGCTCGGGATGCGCCACTTCGACGTGCAGCTCGTCGGCGGCATGGTCCTGAACAGCGGCAAGATCGCCGAGATGCGCACCGGTGAAGGCAAGACCCTGGTCGCCACGCTCGCCGCTTATCTCAATGCGCTGCCCGGAAAGGGCGTGCATGTGGTCACGGTCAACGACTATCTGGCGCGACGCGACGCGGCCTGGATGGGGAGGCTCTATCACTTCCTGGGGCTGTCGGTCGGAGTCATCAACTCTTCGGGCGGGTTGGGACCGGACATGTCCTCCTATCGGTTCGACCCCGACTTCGAACCAAATGCCGACCAAGGCTATCGTCATCTGCGCCCGTGCACCAGGCGCGAGACCTATGCCGCCGACATCACCTACGGCACCAACAACGAATACGGTTTCGACTATCTGCGCGACAACATGGCGTTCACGCCAGAGCAGCGCGCCCAGCGCGATCCGTTCTACGCCATCGTCGACGAGGTCGACTCCATCCTGATCGACGAGGCGCGCACGCCGCTCATCATCTCGGGTCCGTCCGAGGGCAGCACGGATCTCTACAAGCAGATCGACACCCTCATCCCCAGGCTCACACGCCAGGCGCCCATCACCAACGAAGAAGGCCAGCCGGACTTCGGGCCGGGCGACTTTTCGGTCGATGAAAAGACTCGCCAGGTCTATCTGAGCGAAGAGGGGCACGAGAAGGTCGAGCAGATGCTCGTCGAGAGCGGGCTGCTGGAGGAGGGCGACGGGCTCTATGATCCGGGCAACATCGTGCTCATGCATCATGTCTATGCCGCGCTGCGCGCCCACACGCTGTTCCAGAAGAACGTCGAGTACATCGTGCGCGACGGTCAGGTCATCATCGTCGACGAGTTCACCGGGCGTACCATGCCGGGCCGGCGCTGGTCGGAAGGTCTGCATCAGGCCGTCGAAGCCAAAGAAGGCATGCCGATCCAGCCCGAAAACCAGACCATGGCCTCGATCACCTTCCAGAACCTGTTCCGGCTCTACCCCAAGCTCTCGGGCATGACCGGCACGGCGGATACCGAAGCCTATGAGTTCCAACAGATCTATGGTCTGGAAGTGGTTGTCATCCCGACCAATCAGCCGATGGTCCGCGACGATCGCGGTGATCTGGTCTATCTGACCCCGGACGAAAAATACGCCGCCATCATCGCCGATGTGCAGGACTGCGTGCAGCGCGGTCAGCCGGTGCTGGTCGGCACCGCCTCGATCGAGACCTCCGAGCTGGTCTCCGGCCTGCTCAAGAAGGCCGGGATCGCCCACGAGGTGCTCAACGCCAAGCAGCACGAGCGCGAGGCCGGCATCATCGCCCAGGCCGGACGCCCGGGCGCCGTGACCATCGCCACCAACATGGCCGGTCGCGGCACCGACATCGTGCTCGGCGGCAATCTGGAGGCCGAACTGGAGGACGCTGAACCCAACGCCGATCGCGAGGCGTTGCGTGCGGCCTGGAAGGCGCGTCACGAGCAGGTCATCAACGCCGGCGGTCTGCATGTGGTCGGCACTGAGCGTCACGAATCGCGGCGCATCGACAACCAGTTGCGCGGCCGTTCGGGTCGTCAGGGCGACCCAGGTTCCTCGCGCTTCTATCTGTCGCTCGAAGACAACCTGATGCGTATCTTCGCCTCCGATCGCGTCGGCAAGATGATGCAGCGTCTCGGAATGCAAAAGGGCGAGGCCATCGAGCATCCCTGGGTGACCAAGGCGATCGAGAACGCCCAGCGCAAGGTCGAGGGTCGCAACTTCGACATCCGCAAGCAACTGCTCGAATACGACGATGTCGCTAACGATCAGCGTAAGGTCATCTATCGTCAGCGCCGTGATCTCATGGATGCGCTCGATATCTTCGAGACCATCGAGGCGATGCGCGCCGATGCGCTCAAGGGGCTGATCGACACCTATATCCCGCCCGAGAGCCTGGAAGAACAGTGGCACGTTGCTGGACTCTCCGAGGCGCTCGCCGCGCACTTCGGTGGCGACTGGCCGATCCAGAACTGGCTCGACCAGGATCACGACCTGCATGAAGAGACGCTGCGCCGTCGCATCCAGGAGACGCTCGCTCAGCGCTACCAGGAGCGCGAGAGTCTGATCGGCGCGGCCAACATGCGCCAGGTCGAGAAGGCGATCATGCTGCAGGTGCTCGACAGTCACTGGAAGGACCATCTGGCGGCGATGGACTATCTGCGCCAGGGCATCCATCTGCGCGGCTATGCCCAGAAGAACCCCAAGCAGGAATACAAGCGCGAAGCCTTCCAGATGTTCTCGGCCATGCTCGACGGCATCAAGCAGGACGTGGTCACCACGCTGGCCAAGCTGGAAATTCAGTCTGGAGAAGGACTCGAGTTCACAGGGCAGCGCGCGCCTGAACCGGCACCTAGGGATTTTGAGTTCAAGCATGATGCCTTCGAAGGCTTCGGGGATGGTGCGGCGGGTGCCGACGGTTTGCCCGAATCGGCGGGTGGTCGGGGTCGGAGTCAGGGCGAGGAGGCGCATAACCCCTATGTGCGCGACGGGCGCAAGGTCGGGCGCAATGAACCCTGTCCCTGTGGATCGGGCAAAAAATACAAGCAGTGCTGCGGCAAGGTCGACTAGAGAGGCGATGACGTCACATGAGCCAGACCGAGCTGTCTTTTCTGTCCGTCCCCGGTGTGCGCCTGGCGACCATTGGGGCTGGCATCCGCTATCAGGGGCGCGATGATCTGCTGGCTCTGGAGCTGACGCCCGGCTCCAGTTGTGCCGCCGTCTTCACCCGCAACGCCTTTTGCGCGGCGCCTGTGACGCTCGCACGCCATCATCTGAGCCAGACTGCGCCGCGTTATCTGCTCGTCAACTCAGGTAACGCCAACGCCGGTACGGGCGCGCGCGGACTGGATGACGCACGCACCTGCTGTGCCGCGCTCGCTGAGGCGGCAGGCTGTCGGCCCGAGGAGGTATTGCCCTTCTCGACCGGCGTGATCGGTGAGCCGCTGCCCGTCGATCGACTGGCAGCAGCCCTGCCGGCCCTGCTCGAACGTCTCGATGCCGATGCCTGGCCGGTCGCGGCGCGCGCCATCATGACCACGGACACCGTGCCCAAACTTTGCGCGCGCACCTTCGAGATCGATGGACGGACAGCGACCATCACAGGTATCGCCAAGGGCGCGGGCATGATCTGTCCCGACATGGCGACCATGCTCGCCTTCATCGCCACCGATGCGGCTGTCGCGCCCGAGGTGCTGCACAGCTGCCTCAAGTCGGCATCCGATCGCTCGTTCAATGCCATCACCATCGACGGCGACACCTCGACCAATGATGCCTGTGTGCTGGCTGCAACCGGGGTGCTCGGCAATGCGCCTATCGTTGATACGCACAGTGCTGACTATAGCGCCCTGCAAGCCGCCGTCGAGTCGGTCTGCGTCGAACTGGCGACCGCCATCGTGCGCGACGGCGAGGGGGCGACCAAGCTGGTGAGGGTGCGTGTCGAGCAAGCGCGCGATCACAACGAAGCGCGCCGTGTAGCCTACACCATTGCCCATTCGCCGCTGGTCAAGACCGCGCTTTTCGCTTCAGATCCCAACTGGGGGCGCATTCTGGCCGCCGTGGGTCGGGCCGGCGTCGAGGGTCTGGTCATCGAGGATGTCGATATCTGGCTCGGTGAGGTGCGGATCGTCGACGCGGGCGGTCGCGCGGCGGATTACACCGAGCAGGCTGGCGCCGCCGTCATGGCTGAGTCCGAGATTTTGATCCGGGTCACGCTCGGACGCGGTGCGGTCGAGACCGAGGTGCTCACCTGCGACTTCTCCTACGACTATGTCCGCATCAACGCCGAATATCGCAGTTGATTGCGGTTAGGTGTCGAATCCTGTCTGGCGGTCAACGCGCGAGTTGGTATCGATGAATGGCGCTGATCCGGAGTCACGGACTCAAGTCTGACAACGCGGACAATAGAAACTCGACCGCTGTCCGATCTGCTGTTGCTCGATGGGCTTGCCGCAGAGCCGGCACGGCTCACCTGCGCGGCCATAGACATTGAGCCACTGAGCGAAATAGCCCGGTTGGCCTGATTCGTTGACGAAGTCGCGGAGCGTGGTACCGCCCTGCTCGATGGCCGCCCCGAGCAACAGTTTGATCGCGGAGGCAAGTCCAGTGTAATGCCACCGCTCAAGCACGTTGCAGGGACGCGCCGGATGGATGAAGGCTTGAAACAGTGCTTCACTCGCATAGATGTTGCCGACGCCAACCACGACCGCCTGATCCATGATGAATGACTTGACGGCGAGCCGACGCGAGCGGCTCAGACGGTAGAGATGTTCGCCGTCGAAGTCGTCACCTAGCGGCTCAGGTCCCAGCTTGCACAGCAGCGGATGCTCAACGAGCGCGATCTCGGGTGACTGCGGAATCCAGAGAAAGGTTCCGAAGCGGCGCGGGTCGTGAAAGCGCAGCATCCCGCCATCCGAGAGCAACAGATCGAGATGATCGTGCGGTCTGGGCGCACTCTCGGCCGTGACGAGACGCAGACTGCCCGACATACCGAGATGGATGAACAGGCTGCCGTGTTCGAGTTCAATCAGCAGATATTTGGCGCGCCGACGCAGCGAGCGGATCGGCTGGCCGACGACCCGCTCGGGCATCTCGGGCGGGATCGGCTGGCGTAAACGCGGCTCGCGCACGACGAGTCCTGTGATCTGACGGCCTGCCAAATGCGGCTGGATACCGCGCAGCGTGGTCTCGACTTCCGGCAGTTCTGGCATCGGGTGATCCCGTGGGTTGAGTGGCGATTAACGATCGGTCTTGGCCTCGAGCCGGATCGGCTCCAGCAACCGTGCCTCAAAGTCGGTCAGGACGCTGAACTCGACCCGACGCGAGGCGGCGGGGTCTTCGTGCCCCTGGGCATCGTTGACCGGTCGCGACGAAGACAGACCAACCGCCGCGACGCGCCCCCGGAACCAGTCCTCACCCTTGAGCTGATCGAGTCCGTAGGCGAAGCGCAGCACGGCCTGCGTGCGCTGCTGGCTCAGCTCCATATTGAGAAAGTAGGCGTCCAGCGGTGCGGTGCCCGTGTTCCATTCGCTCGATGTATGGCCTTCGAGCCGGATTTCGCGGATGACGTCGCGGAACGGCTTGAGCTGGGCGACATAGCGCGGCAGGAAATCGTTTAGGATCGCCTCGAAATCGGGTTTGATCCGTGCCGAATTGCGGTCGAAGAGCACATCCGGCTCGCGAAAACGCAACGTCAGCGTGCGCTCAACCAGTTCGGCGTTCCAGCGCGGCAGATCATCGCGAAACTCGCGTTCGAGCGCCAGATAAATCGCTTGACGCGATTCAGCAGCGGTGACCCGCACCTCGGTTTCGACCTGATGCAGCCGCTCGACCTGAACCATGTGCAGCACGGCCAGGAACAGAAAGATCATCATCAGCGTGGCCATGAGGTCGGAGACTGTCAGCCAGTGGCTCTCGTCCTCGGGCGGGATCTCGGTCTCTGAGGTGCTCGACCAGGGTAGGGTGATGGTTTTCATGCTGAGGCCCTCGCCAGATCCAGAGAATTGGCGCCAAAGCGGGCGGCGGGTGCCGGCGACGTTGCGGTGCCGATGCGACCGATGCGTTGCTGCGCCTCCAGACCGGAGAGCACGGCGCCCTCGATGGTTTCGAGCATGGTGCGTATCCGCTGATCGATGGCTGGGAAGGCTTCCTTGGCGCGTTCGCGCAGATCAGCGATGCCGCCGAGCGCGGATTCGAGTTCGAGCGTCTCGCGCCGCAGCGCCTGCATGGTCGATTGCTGATCCTCGACATGGGTGGTGATCTGGCTGGCCTGCTGGGTCAGCGTCTGGAGACTGGTCTGCGAGCGCTCGACGCCGGCAACGGCCAGTTCGAGCTGTGCCCCCAGCACGTCCATGTGCTCGCGATACTGCTCCTGCCACGCCAGCAACTTGCCGACCGAGGCGTCGAGATGGCGGAAGTTCTCGCCGAACTGCGCGCTGAGCTTGTCGTTGAAGTCGCGGATCACGGATTCGAGCGCCGCCATCAGCTGGCGCGAACCAAGCTCGCTCAGTTGGCCGGCGAAGTCGCTGAACGCCGCCAGTTGTGCCGCATGCTGATGTTCCAGGGTCTGGATCAGACGCCCGTCCATCTGCGCAAGCTGCTCGCCGAGCTGACGGGTCGCGGTGAGCTGGGCATCGGCGATCTGGACCTGGAGCCTGAAGAGCGCGGCCGGATCGCTGGCATCCATCACCGCCTCGGTCGTGCGTGCACCGGTCGCCCGGCGTCCATCGCGCCCGAGCACCTGCGTCAGCCGGAGTGTGGTCGCCAGCAGGATGCCGATGATGCTGGTGATGAAGGCAAGCTTCAAACCGTCGAGCAGCAGCGGGATGCTGTACTCGATGTGGCTGGAGTCGAAGTCGAGCAGGCCGATGGCGATGCCGAGAAAGGTGCCGAGGATGCCGAACGTGGTCAGGAGTGTCGGAGCGCTCTGTTGGAAGGCGGCGGCGCGCTTGGTGAGCGTGGCGGCCAGCGCCAGTGAGAAGAGCATGAACATGAGAAACACGAACAGACCCGTGACCAGGGTCGAGTCCAGGTGCTCCAGAGCCATGACGACGACGTGGGCGATCGACTCGAACATGATGGACCTCGCTTGAGCGTTGGATGCGCGCCAGACGATCACTGGGCGCCCTTGACGAGGTCCAAGCAGGACTCGGGCCAAAACGATGAAGCGCGGCGCTGAATCCAGGTGTCGCGCGCGAGCACCTGCCGCAGCGCGAACCTAGAGTCCTGCGCGGTTCGGGAGAGGCGTCAATTGATTGACGGCGCGGGTGACGTCGCAGGCATTGACTGAGTCGAGGGTGCCGGCTCGCCCTTGGATTCGAGCAGCGCGTTCTCCTCATGAATGGCGGCGTCGGTTTCGCGGGTCATGACGATGAGGCTGATACGGCGGTTGATGGGGTTGTTTGGGTTGTCCTTGTCAAAGGGGATGGTCGAGGCGAAACCGACCACGCGCCCGACCTTGTCCGGATCCATTCCGCCGTCGATAAGCGCGCGGCGGGCCGCATTCGCCCGTTCGGTGGACAGCTCCCAGTTGCTGTAGGACAGACCACCGAGCGGGCGTGCATCCGTGTGTCCGGTCAGACTGACGCGGTTAGGAACCTGATTGATCAGGGCGCCCAGCTCGCGCAGGATGTCGGAGGTATAGCCCTTGAGCTTGGCGCTGCCGAGGTCGAACATGGATCTGTGCTCTTTGTCGACGATCTGGATGCGCAGTCCCTCGGGCACGATGTCGATCAGGAGCTGATCCTTGTAGGGGGCCAGCGTATCGCTCAACTCCAGCTTGCGTTCCAGGATCTCTTTGAGCGTAGCCAGACGCGCCGCATCCTGCTCATGGGCCAGTGCCTCGATCTGCTCGGGATCGAGCATGGATTCCTGCACCGTAGGAGTCGGCGGCCCCATGTCGAGCGCGCCCTCGAACTCGACGAGCGAGGGTTTGGAGCCGGTGCCTTCGCCTTGCGTCTGCGAGGGCGAGGTGGCGATGCCCATGAAGACCGAGGGGTTGTTGAAATAGTCCGAGATCGCCGCTTTCTGGTCCTCGGTGGTCGCGCCGAGAATCCAGAGCAGCATGAAGAAGGCCATCATGGCCGTGGCGAAATCGGCGAAGGCGATCTTCCAGGCTCCGCCGTGATGACCACCCTTTTTGATGATCTTCTTGACGATGATCGGCTGCTTGGATTCGTTAATGGGCATCGCGTGCGACTCCCGCGCTATTTGGTTCCTCGCAGATGCTGCTCGAACTCCTGGAAGTTGGGCCGCAGTTCCGGCGGCATGGTCTTGCGGCCGAACTCGACGGCGACCTGTGGACTGTACCCCTGCACATTGGCCAGGATGCACGCCTTGAGACAGGATAGATAGCGCGTCTCATCGGCCGCCAGGCGTTCCAGGTAGCTGGCGATGGGGCCGACGAACCCATAGGAGAACAGGATGCCGCTGAAGGTTCCGACCAGAGCCGCGGCGACCAGTCCGCCGACCTCTTCCATGGGACCGCCGAGCGCCGCCATGGTGTGCACAATGCCAAGCACGGCCGCGACGATGCCGAAGGCCGGCAGACCGTCAGCGACCTGCTGCACGGCATGCGAGGCTTCCTCGGCGGCGTGATGGTGCGTCTCGATCTCGACATCCATGAGGTTTTCGAGCTCGAAGGGATTCATGTTGCCGCTGACCACGAGCCGCATGTAATCGGAAATGAACTCGATGGCGTGATGGTTGTTGAGGATCAGCGGATATTTCTGAAACAGCGCGCTGCTTTCAGGCTCCTCGATGTCGGACTCGATGCCCATGAGTCCTTCCTTGCGCGCCTTGTTGAAGAGCTCGTACATGAAGCCGAGCGCGTCCATGTAATGGGTCTTCTTGTACTTCGGGCCGCTGAAGAGGGCCGGTATCGATTTGAGCGATTTGAGAACCACGCTCATCGGGTTGGCGATGACGAAGCCGCCGCCGGCCGCGCCCAGGATGATGACCAGCTCGAAGGGCTGCCAGAGCGCCATGACATGCCCGCCACCAGCGGCGAATCCACCCAGGACGGAGGCAACGACGATGATCGAACCCAGAATGAAGTTCACGTGGATCGGCTACCCGAGCAGTTGCGGATTCTGGAATTTAGCGCATGACGAGCCTTTAGCGTGCCCGCTAATATAGCATTCGTCGAGCGGCGCCAACCAATGCGCTGGGCGTCCATGATCGAATGCGGGGGCTGAGGCGGCATGGAATCGGTGTGGTTGGACAGCGTGATCGCGCAGGCCAGGCTCGAAGAGCTGCCGGTGCGCTCGCAAACACGCCGCGAACTCGCCCAGGTTCTGGCTGACGAGGCGACGCCACTGGGTCGGATCGCGCTGGTCGTGATGAGCGATCCGGGGCTGGCGCTGCGCGTTCTGCAGCAAGCCAACCAGGTCGAGCATCGTCACTTCAGCCGCGAGATCGCCTCGCTGGAGGACGCCATCCAGATGCTGGGCACCCGGACGCTGGCCGAACTCGAGCGCACGGCTCCGCTGGCCGAGACAGTGCTCGACGCCCAGCGGCTCGACCATTACCAGCGAAGCTGTGGACGTGCGTTGCTCGCCGCATTGCTGGCCCAGGATTGGGCCGAACTCGACCGGGATCGGGTGCCGACCGAGATCGCGCTGGCGGCCTTGCTCAATAATCTCGGTGAGCTGTACCTGCTGGCGCATGGTGATGCCCGCATCAACCGGTATCTGGAAATGATGGCGCGCGTGCAGGTGCTGCCGCACGAGGCCGAATATGTGACGCTCAGCGAAAGCCTGGAGGCCTTGGGGTATAGACTGGCGCTCAAGTGGAGCCTGCCGGAGATGGCGCGTGAATCGATGCGCGGACGCAATGCACGCCATCTGCGCCCGCTGTGCGTGATGTTGGCGACTCAGATCGCCCGTCATGCCTATTCGGGCTGGGGTCGCCCCGGACAGTGGTCCGACCTGCGTCTGGTGGCTGAGCTCCTGGAACTCGATGTTGGGATGCTCTGTGATCGCGTCGATCGTGTCCTGGATCGTTTCAACGAGCGCGCCTGGCTCTATGGTTGCAAGCCACTCGATGCCTTGCCGCTGGTGACTGGGCGGGAGGAGGCGCGGATGTTGGCGCGCCCCTGTGATACAGCGTTCTGTCTGGCGCCGCGCGCCGATGACCTGGCCCGCGCCAGTGCGTCGCTGGTTCCAGGCGTGATCGACGACCGCGAGCGGCTCATCCTGGCATGGCTGCGCGGTCTGCATCGCGGCTTGGGCCTGAATCGCGTGCTCTATGTCGCCTTCGATCCGCTGCAAGGGAGACTGACCGCCGAGCAGCTCGTGGGCACGGACTTTGAGCCGAGCTTTAATCGGTTCAGTCTGGCGCTGGAGGCGGGCGGACTCTTCGCGCGACTGATCGAGACGCCCGGCGCGCTGTGGTTGAATGCGGCGAATCGCGCTGAGTGGATCGATCAGGTACCGGTGGATGTCAAGACCTTGACGGGGGTGGAGAGCTTCATGGCACGCTCGGTATGGGTCCGGGGTCAACCGGTCGGTCTGGTCTATGCCGATCGCCGGGCGGTCGACTGCGCACTCGATGTCCGTGCCTACCAGGGGTTTATGCAGCTGGCGGCGCTCGCCGAAGCGGCTTTGGCGCGCTTCGGCTGAGGCGGACGTGGGTCGCTAGGTCCAGGGCAGGCGTGTCTTGGTCGGCTCGTAGTCGTCGCTTTCGACGGGACGCACCTCGCGTCGGCGGCGCATGACAGCCAGGGCGGCTTCGACCGCGTCATCGACCTCCTGGCGCATGGCCAGGCGGTCGGCATCCCCGAGATGCGACCACAGATCCACGGCGTGGCGTACATAGCGCGCCGGCAGCGCATTGAGCGCCAGACAGGCGAGGTCGGCCACGAAATCAGCGTCGTGTTCTTCATCTCGACCGGAGAGCTTATCCTGGATGGACTCCAGGACCAGATTTTCATAATAGTTCTGGATACTCGTGAGCATGGTCTCAACCAGGGCCAACTGTCGATCCCGTCATCTTAGCAAGAGTGTGCCATCCGGTGCTGAATGACTTTTCCGCTGTCTTCGAAGCGGTTAGGATCGCGACCACTCGGTTCACGATGTTCGTGATGACTGGCGCCCAAATCGACCGTCCGTGCGGCGGCTAGCTTGAGGGTAGAGAGGGGAAAGCGCTCGGTGATGAGAATCGGTCTGTATGGCGATGAGTCCGCCCGTCTTGCCACGCGGCATGTCCTGGAATTCCTGGGCTGTGATGTGTGTGAACTGACGAGCCTCGATCCGGTCGTGAGCACGGATTTAACGGCGATTTGGGTCTGTGACACGGCCACGGCGCTTGAGCAGGTGCTTGCTCGGCGCTCCGCCGGTTGGCCGCCGCTCATTTGTCAGCCCGCCGACGGCGGCGCGGTTCAGGCCGATGGGCGGGCCTATGTCGTCGCTCCGCCGCTGACGCCCGGACTGGTGATCCAGATCCTGCAACGGCTTCAGCTCGAATCCAACCCTGAGCCACCGTCCGGGGTCGATCTGGTCGGGCGCCATCAGCAGATGCTGACAGTCAAGCGCCTGATCGCGCAGGTCGCGCGAACCGATGCGACCGTGCTCATCCTTGGTGAGACGGGGTCCGGCAAGGAGGTGGTCGCGCGTGCCATCCATGCGGCCTCAAATCGGGCCGACAAGCCATTCGTCGCCGTCAACTGCGGGGCCATTCCAGGCGAATTGCTCGAAAGCGAACTGTTTGGACACGAGAAGGGCGCCTTCACCGGCGCCTTCACCGCACGCGCCGGGCGCTTTGAGCTGGCCGGCGACGGTGTGCTCTTTCTCGACGAGATCGGCGACATGCCGCTGCCGATGCAGGTCAAGCTGCTGCGCGTGCTTCAGGAGCGTACCTTCGAGCGTGTCGGCTCCAATAAACCCATCCAGGCCAACGCACGCATCATTTCGGCCACGCATCGCAATCTCGAAGAAGCGGTCGAGGCCGGACTCTTCCGCCAGGATCTGTTCTTTCGGCTCAATGTCTTTCCGATCGAGCTGCCTTCACTGCGCGAACGTCAAAGCGACATTCCACTCCTGATCGCTACGCTCGAATCCCATCTACGCGAGCAGGGCGGTGAGCCGGCCCAGCTTGCGCCAAGCGTACTGGCGCATCTGAGCCAGCAGCCCTGGCCGGGTAATGTGCGCGAGCTGGCCAATCTGCTCGAACAGCTCTCGATCATGTATCCCGATCAGCTCGTCGATCTGGCGCAGTTGCCGAGTCGTTTTCGGCCCGATGGGCTGGATATCGTGCCGCCAGCGCTCGGCGAGTCGGGATCACCGTCGATCGGCGGGCTGCCTGGACTCGGCGAAGACCTGCTCCCGCCCGAGGGCACCGAAATGCGCGAGTATCTCAATGATCTGGAGCGGCGTATGATCCAGGTCGCGCTCGAACAGAACGATTTCGTCGTCGCCCGTGCCGCGCGCCGACTCGGAATGCGCCGCACGACGCTCGTCGAGCGGATGCGCAAGTTTGGACTGGAGCGTGACGCGCGCGACGAATCCTCGGATCTGTGAGACACCCCTCAACGCTCTCCATTCTGCTCATGCGTCAAAAAGACGTCGCTTCTGGTCCCTTGTGACCGACTGAAAAGCGGCATTGAATTTGCTGGATCAAGTGCATCCTATGATGGCCGTCCCCCACCGAGCGCTTGGCTCGGGAATGCGCGGAGACGGGCCTCGAATCCACGAGGCACGAACCAGGAGATTCCAGAGTCATGAGCGGCGAGATGCAGGTCCAGAATGTGCTGGCGCAGATGCGTGCGCTCGCCCAGTCGGGTCGCGTCGAGAGTTCAGCGCCGGTCGCCGAGGTCAATGACGTCCAGGGGACGGATGATGATTTCGCCTCCAAATTGCGCGATGCCGTTCGCGACGTCAACGAGATCCAGCAGGAGTCGTCATCCATGCAGACACGCTTCGAGCTGGGAGACAACAATGTCAGCCTGCCCCAGGTGATGGTGGCCATGAACAAGTCGAGCATCGCCTTCGAGGCGACCAACCAGGTGCGCAACCGGTTGCTGTCGGCCTATCAAGAAGTCATGAGCATGCAGGTTTAGGCCGGCGCGCCCCAGAGTTGACCTGACATCGCCGCCATGGACACTGCCATCGCCGAAAATCCGAATCCGAGCCTGGATCCGAATTCAAATCCGAGTCCCGATCCGAATACGCTGGGCGGGCGCCTGGCGCTCGGACTTCAGAGCTTCAGAGACATGTCGGCCGGGCGTCAGATCGCCCTCATCGGCACCCTGGCCGGCGGATTGGTGGCGGTCGCGGCCATCCTGTTCTGGACCCTCAAGCCGACCTATGCGCCGCTCTTCAGCCAGATCGACAGTGCTGAAGCCAGCGAGGTGATGACGGCACTCGACCAGCTGGGCGTGCCCTACCGGGTAGACAATTCGACCGGTCAGATCGAGATTCCACAGCAACGCCTGGCCGAGACCCGACTGCAACTGGCTGGTCAGGGTCTGCCCAAGTCGGCTGATATCGGCTTCGAACTCTTGCAGCAGGATTCGGGGTTCGGCACCAGCCGCTTGATCGAGGGCGCGCGTTTCCAACGTGCGCTCGAAGGCGAACTGGGACGTTCCATCGCTGCCCTGGAGCCGGTCGATAAGGCGCGCGTGCATATCGCCCGGGCCGAGCGCTCGGTGTTCGTGCGCGAGCGCATTCCGCCGAGCGCCTCGGTCGTGGTGCATCTGAAGGGCAATCGGGGCTTGACCGACACCCAGGTCGGCGCCATCGTGCATCTCGTGTCGTCCAGCGTGCCTGAACTCACACCCGATCGCGTCACCGTGGTCGACCAGAGCGGGCGGCTCCTGACCTCGGATGGCGAGGACAAGAGCAGCCGGCTCAGTCTGGATCATCTCGAATACACCCATCGGGTCGAGTCGCGCTATGTCGATCGCGTCCAGTCGCTGCTGATACCCATCGTCGGACGCGACCGGGTGCGGGTCCAGGTGTCGGCCGATCTGGATTTCTCGCGTGTCGAGCGTACCCAGGAGTCCTATGATCCGGATCGGACCGCGATCCGCTCCGAGCAATTGAACGAGGAGGAGCGGATCGGCGCCGACCCGCTTGCTGGCGGTATTCCCGGCGCCTTGACCAATCAGCCGCCAGCCGGCGGTGTGGTCGGTCAGCAGCAGGCGCCGGCCAATGCTACGGTGCCGAGCAGCCGCAGTCAGCAGACGACACGCAACTATGAGGTCGATCGGACGATCTCACATATTCAGGAGACGCCCGGTGGCGTGCGCCGGCTCACAGCCGCCGTGGTGGTCGACTATGTCGATCAGGTCAACGAGGCCGGCGAGCCGGTCCGCGCCCCGCGCTCGGACGCTGAAATGGAGACACTGCGCGAGCTGGTGCGCGAGGCCATCGGTTTCAACGAAGCGCGGGGCGATTCGCTGCAAGTGCGCTCGGCCTCCTTCATGCCGCAGACCGACGAGGATGAGGAACCCATCTGGACCCAGCCCTGGTTCCTGGAGCTGGCCAAGATCGTCGGTGGACTGCTGCTGGCGCTGATCGTGATGCTGACCGTCGTCAAGCCGACGATCAGCCAGCTCCTGCCCAAGCCGCCTGAGCCGGAGGCTCCGGAGGAGGACGAGGAGACTCGCGCCCTGACGGATGGCATCGAAGGCGAGGGCGAGGAAGGCGACGACATCGTGTCGCTGACACACGAGCCCTCGGGTCTCGCGGCACTCATGGGCCCGAAGGGACAGGATCGTCAGCAGCTCGACCTGGAAGCGGTACGCGAGATGGTGCGCGAGGATCCCAAGCGGGTGGTACAGGTGATGAAGCAATGGTTGGCTGAAGATGGCAACGGATAAAAAAACAGGCTCCGAGCGCGTGGCCATCTTCATGATGAGTCTCGGCGAGGAATGTGCCGCCGAGCTGCTGCGTCACATGGGGCCCAAGGAGGTCCAGAAGATCGGCGGCGCCATGGCCTCGCTGGAACGGGTCACGCGCACCGATATCGACGCTGTGCTCAAAGAGTTCTCCGAGCTGATCCAGGATCAGACCGCACTCGGGATCGGCGCCGACGACTATGTGCGCAGTGTGCTGCGCACGGCGCTCGGTGACGATAAGGCCGCCGGCCTCATTGACCGCATCCTGATCGGGCGCAACTCCAAGGGGCTGGAGGCGCTCAAGTGGCTCGACCCGCGCGCCATCGCCGAGATGATCCGTCATGAGCATCCGCAGATCGTCGCCATCGTGCTCTCGCACCTCGATCCCGATCAGTCGGCCGAGACGCTCTCGCACCTGCCCGAGCGCATGCAGTCCGACCTCATTCTGCGCATCGCCACGCTCGATGGCGTGCAGCCGGCCGCGCTCCAGGAACTCGACGAGATCCTGGAGAGCCAGCTCTCGGGCAAGAACACCGCCAAGTCCTCGATGATCGGCGGTGTGCAGACGGCGGCCAACATCCTCAACTTCATGGAAGGCTCGCGCGAGTCGGCGATCATGGAAGGGGTCGGCCAGGTCGACGAGGATTTGAGCGAGCGCATCCAGGAGCTGATGTTCGTCTTCGCCAATCTGGTCGACGTCGACGATCGTGGTATCCAGACCCTGCTGCGCGAGGTCACGACCGAGTCGCTGGTGCTCGCGCTCAAGGGCGCCGAGGAGGAGCTTCGCGACAAGATCTTCAAGAATATGTCCAAACGTGCCGCCGAGATGCTGCGCGATGATCTGGAGACCAAGGGTCCGGTGCGCGTGAGCGATGTCGAGACCGCGCAGAAAGAAATCCTGGCTGTGGCCCGACGCCTGGCCGACAGTGGTGAGATCGCGCTCGGCAGCAAGGGTGGGGAGGCGATGCTGTGAGTCGCTTCATCTCGGCGTCGGATTCACGTCTCGCGGCCGGCATCCAGCGTTGGTTGCCGCCCGACGTCGACTTCGATCCATCCGCCGAGGACATCGCCGAGCCAGAAGGACCGCCGCCGCCCACTGCCGAGGAAATCGCCGCGCTGGAAGAAGCGGCGCGGCGCGAGGGCACCGAGGCCGGCTATCGAGAAGGCTATGAGACCGGCTATCGCGAGGGGCGCGAGAAGGCCGATCAGGAAGCAGAGACCGCGCAGGTTGAGCGTGAGGCGAGCGAGCGCGAATGGCGCGAGACCGAGGAGCAGAGGTTGCGCGAGACGGTCGCCGCGCTCGAAGGGATCGCGCGTGCTTTGGCCGATCCGCTGGCTGATTCGGCCGATGCCCTGGAGCCTGAGTTGCTGGCGCTGGTGTCGGCGCTCGCGCGGCGTGTGGTCATGGCTGAGCTGACGACGGACCCGGAACGCATTCAGGGTGTCTTGCACGAGGCGCTCCAGCAGTTGCCATCGCGCAAGCACCCGATCCGCATCCAGGTCAACCCACGCGACCAGGGACTGCTCATGGCCTATGCTGAGTCCCATAACGAGAACCTGACCTGGATCCCTGACCCCGAGGTCGAGCCTGGTGGTTGCATCCTGGTCAGCGGTCCAAGCCGTATCGATGCCAGCCTGGAGACGCGGCTGCGTCAGGGGATCGAGGCGATTTGGGGTGAACTGGAGCCGCCAGAGCCGGGCGCGCCGTCGTCGCCGGACGCTGAACAGGAACCCGTCACCGCCCCGGAGCCTGAACCTATATTCGATCCAGAGCCAGAGCCAGAGCCAGAGCCAGAGCCAGAGCCAGAGCTAGAAGCTGAGCCTGAGTCTGAACCTGAGTCTGAACCCGAACCACAGCCTACCGCCGAAGCCGAAGCCGAAGCCGAACAAGAGGCTGTCGCCGAAGTTGAGCAAGAGCCAGCCTTCGAACCTGAACCTGAACCTGAACCTGAACCGGAACCGGAACCGGAACCGGAACCGGAACCGGAACTTAATCCTGAGCCTGAATCAGAACCCGAGGTGCGACCGACATGAGCGACGTCATCGAGGATCTGAAACAACAAGGCTCGCAACAGCTCGTCCATGGCCTGCGCGAACGCTTGGCACGTTCGCGCCAGCGCATCGAGGACGTGCCCACCCCCCAACCCGAGGGCCGGCTGTCGCGCATGGTCGGCATGACGCTCGAAGCCGAGGGCATCCGGCTGCCGGTCGGCGGGCGAGCAGCAATCCATACCGCCCACGGCACCCGTCTGGGGGCCGAAGTGGTCGGTTTCCAGGGCGAGCGGACCTTCCTCATGCCTGAGGGCAAGCTCGAAGGTCTGGCGCCGGGTGCGCGCATCGAGCCATTGGAACAGACCCGACGCATCCCGGTTGGCCCGGCGCTGCTCGGGCGCGTCGTCGATGCGCTCGGCAAGCCGCTCGATGGTGGCGGCCCCATCCGCACCGCTGAGATGGCGCCGATCGAGGGGCGCCCGATCAATCCGCTCGGTCGCGTGCCTGTCACCCAACCGCTCGATGTCGGCATCCGTGCGCTAAACGGACTGCTGTCGGTCGGGCGTGGTCAGCGTATCGGGCTGTTCGCCGGCAGCGGCGTGGGTAAGAGCGTGCTGCTAGGCATGATGACTCGCCACACGGCGGCTGATGTCATCGTGGTGGGGCTCATCGGTGAGCGCGGACGCGAGGTCAACGAATTCATCTATGACATCCTCGATGAGGAATCGCGCCGTCGCACCGTGGTGGTCGCAGTGCCTGCCGATCAGTCGCCCCTGCTGCGCCAGCATGGAGCCTGGGTCTCGACCACCATCGCTGAATCTTTCCGCGACCGGGGGCTGAACGTGCTGCTCCTGATGGATTCGCTGACGCGCTTTGCCCAGGGCGCGCGCGAAATCGCCATGGCCATTGGTGAACCGCCGGCGACCAAGGGCTATTCGGCTTCGGTGTTCGCGCGTCTGCCGCAGCTCGTCGAGCGCGCGGGTAACGGCGATAAGGGTGGCGGCTCGATCACGGCCTTCTATACGGTACTCGCCGAGGGTGACGATCAGAACGATCCCATCGTCGACTCGGCGCGCGCCATCCTCGACGGCCACGTCGTGCTCTCGCGCGAGATCGCTGAGACCGGGCGCTATCCGGCCATCGACGTGGGCGCCTCGGTCTCGCGTGTCATGAGCGCCGTGGTCACGCCCGAGCATCAGAAGGCGGCCTACCGTTTTCGCAATCTGATGTCGACCTATGCGCGCAATCGCGATCTGATCGCCGTGGGTGCCTATCGTAAGGGATCAGACGCACAGCTCGACGAGGCTGTGGCCATGAATCCACGCCTGGAAGCCTATCTGGGTCAGGATCGGCGGGAAAAAGCCAGTTTCGAGGACTCGCGTCGTCAATTGTTCGAGCTGCTCGGCTTGCCAACGGGCCAGTGAGTTTGTTTGGCCCAGGAGGTGCATAGATGAGTGTCAAGCGTTTCCAGCGTCTGTTGAAGATTCGCGAGGCCCAGGAAAATGAGGCCGCTGTGGCACTTGCCGGACGTCTGGCCGAACTCAACCGGGTTGAGCAGCAACGCACCCAGCTCGTCGAGTATCAGGCCGGTTATCTCAATGCGCCGGTTCCCAACGATGTGAATCTGATGAAACAACTCTCGCTGATGCACCACCAATTACGCGACGCCTTGCAACAGCAGGATCTGCGTGTATCGGCGGCCCAGAGTCAGGTCGATCAAGCGCGCTCGGCCTGGATGGAGCGCCATCAGGCCAGTCGCTCGCTCGAAAAGCTCATCGAGCGCCGCCGCCGGTTCGATTCTGTCGTCGATGGCCGTCGACAACAGCACGAACTCGACATGTGGGCAACGCGCAAGGCCTTTGATTCTGATCGAAACGCCGGTTTTTCGACGTCTGACGAGGAGTGCTCCTGATGATGTCAACACATGCCACAGCAAGCGAGCTGTCGGGCCTGTTGCCGCAAATTCTGGGTGGCTTGGACGAGAGCGGGATTCTGGAGTCAGCCGAGAGCGGTGAATTCGTCCAATCACTGGCGGATCAGATCAAATTGCTCATGGTCCAGCATGGCGATGATCCGATCGAGGTCGCGGCCATCGACGATGAGGCGTTGGTGGCTCAGTTTTTTGCGCTCATCCAGGGGCAAAGCGAGCCGCTTGCCGGTGGGCTGTCTGTTACGACTGGCCTCGGTGGACTGATGGGTGGTGCCATGACGCCATCCGGGTCCGATGAAGAGGACACTGTTACCGTCGAAGAGCCGTCTGACGAGCTGTCGGAGTCTGAATCGGATGCCACTGTCCGCCTGGCTGCACTGCCAAACGTTATTTTGGAGCGGTTGAGCGAATCGGGCCGAATTCTGCCGACAGGAGCGAAAACGTCTGAGCTGTTGGGCAATCAGCTTACTTCAGAGCCTGTTGATGTGGAGACGCTGACGCGCGCGCTTTTGCGGCAGGTGAATCCATCCACTGTTCCGGATGGCGAGGTGCCTGAGATGGCTAGCTCGCTGGAGTCGACACCTGTCGATCTGGAGACGCTGACGCGCGCGCTCTTGCGGCAGGCGAATCCACCTACTGTTCCGTATAGCGAGATGCCTGAGATGGCTAGCTCGCTGGAGTCGACACCTGTCGATCTGGAGACGCTGACGCGCGCGCTCTTGCGGCAGGCGAATCCACCTACTGTTCCG
>NZ_WNKT01000028.1 GCF_009720725.1 Allochromatium palmeri | reverse complement strand
GTTGCGATTCAGTGCCTCAAGCAACTCTTTATCGCTTTGGGCGTACGTTGGCATGGCAGGAGCCTCACAAGACAGTTCCATGGAACCTACAGTTTAAGCCAGCGCATCAGTTATGGTCGCACCCCGCCACGGCCAAGGTCTTGAATCACGATGGCTGGCTACATACAGGTGATCAGGCGCGTCTTCAGGATGGCCATATCTTCATCACCGGCCGCATCAAGGACATCCTGGTGCTCTCCAACGGCGAGAAGGTGCCGCCGGCTGATCTGGAGATGGCCATCGGACTGGATCCGCTCTTCGATCAGGTCATGGTCGTGGGCGAGGGTCACTCCTATCTCAGCGCGATCCTGGTGCTCAACGCTGATCTCTGGCCGGGTATCGCCCACGAACATGGACTCGACCCGAACCTGACGGAGAGTCTGCACGATGCTCACCTGCACAAGGACATCATCAAGCGTCTGCGGCTGGCGTTGAGCGACTTCCCCGGCTATGCCAAGATCCGGCGCGTCACCCTGACCCTGGAACCCTGGTCGATCGAGAATGGCCTGCTGACGCCGACCCTGAAGATCAAGCGCAACCGCATCATGGAGTATCACGCCGCGGCCATCCAGACGATGTACGGTGGTGATGGCTGAGGCTGACCGCGACCTGAGTCGATCGCGCGCAACTGCGGAGCATTCGAGGCTTGCCAAGGTTGAGGGGTCGGCCTAAACTAATCGGCCTGTCGCGGGTGTAGTTCAATGGTAGAACAGGAGCTTCCCAAGCTTCTAACGTGGGTTCGATTCCCATCACCCGCTCCAATCCGCCCTCGCTCGCGGCGTGCCGAGCGACCTCCGATCCTCCCTGACAGTCCTCGTTTGCAACCGCCCATGATCGCGTCACCGGAGGCGTTTCCAGCCATGGTGCTGGACTGGTTCGACCAGCATGGCCGTCACGATCTGCCCTGGCAGCGCAATCCGACGCCCTATCGGGTCTGGGTCTCCGAGATCATGCTGCAACAGACTCAGGTCAGCGTGGTCATCCCCTATTTCGAGCGCTTCATGGCGTCCTTTCCGACGCTCGCCGAGCTGGCCTCGGCTGAACTCGATGCTGTGCTGGCGCACTGGTCGGGGCTTGGCTATTACGCCCGCGCGCGCCATCTGTATCGCGCGGCGGTGCTGATCGCCGATCAGCATGGCGGCGTCTTTCCGGACGACTTCGCGGATGTCCAGAATCTGCCGGGCATTGGACGCTCGACGGCCGGGGCGATTTTGTCGCTGGCGTGCGGGCAGCGTCATCCGATCCTCGACGGCAACGTCAAGCGGGTGCTGGCGCGTGTCTTCGGCGTCGACGGCTGGCCCGGACAGAGTGCGGTGCTGGCCGAACTCTGGCGGCTCGCTGAACACTGTACGCCCCAGTCCCGCGCGGGGGCGTACAACCAGGGGATGATGGATCTCGGGGCCACGCGCTGCACCCGCACCCGACCGGACTGTGCGCGTTGTCCGCTCGCCGCCTGCTGTGTAGCTCAGCTCCAAGGGCGCCAGCGCGAGCTACCGGCGCCGCGTCCGCGTAAAGAACTCCCGACGCGCGCCACGACCCTGCTTGCCATTCTCGACCCGTCGGGTGAAATCCTGCTCGAACGTCGTCCGCCGACCGGCATCTGGGGCGGACTCTGGAGTCTGCCTGAGACCGGCGTTTCGGCCTCGGACATCGAGTCGATCGCCGCTTGGTGCCAGGATCGGCTCGGCGTTCGGCCCGAGCGGGTTGAAAGGCTCGCTGAGCGCCGTCATACCTTCAGTCACTATCATCTCAGGATCGAGCTGGCCCGAATCGAACTGGGTGCCTATCCGTCAGGGGTTCAGGACGGTTTAGGTGTCCGCTGGAGCGCGCCGCAAACGGTCGGCGATCTCGGTCTACCCGCGCCGATCGCCCGGATCCTCGCCGACCTGAGCCTGTAACGCGAATCCAGCGCGAGTGATCGCCAAAGTTCACAGGACTGATCGTCAAACGTCGTTGGGAGTGAGAGATTCACCATGAGCCGTACTGTTCACTGCATCAAACTCGGCCGCGAGGCCGAGGGACTCGACCGTCCCACCTACCCCGGTGATCTGGGCCGGCGCATCTTCGACCAGGTCTCCAAGCCGGCCTGGCAGGACTGGCTGCGTCATCAGACCATGCTCATCAACGAAAACCGCCTCAGCCCCATGGACCCCAAGGCGCGTCGCTTTCTCGAAGAGCAGATGGAGCGCTATTTCTTCGGCGATGGCGTTGAGGCGCCGGCAGGTTATACGCCGCCGGCGGCTTGAGGCGTTCGCTTCTGCCGGGCGCTTGTTGGTGATTTTTTCAGGCTCAGTGGTTGACAAGCCGAATCGAGATCGGTTTAATACGCAGCTCGACCGGCAGCCCGAACTGATCGGTTGAAGATTTAAGCCTAGGTAGCTCAGTTGGTAGAGCAGCGGACTGAAAATCCGCGTGTCGGTGGTTCGATTCCGCCCCTGGGCACCAACAAAAACAGCCGGTTTGGTCTCACGACCAGCCGGCTGTTTTCTTTTGGGTTTTTTCCGCCGCAGAATTTCGATTTCAGCGTGAACTTCGTGGTCAAAGATTTGGGCTAACAACATCACCTGATGGCCATCACCAACCTTCAAGCCTTTCAGGGACTCGACCCCGATCTGCGCGCGGCCTTGCTCGCCCAGATCCGCGATCTCTGGACCCATGGCTCGACCGCCATCGAAGGCAATACTCTGACCCTTGGTGAGACCAAGTTCGTGATCGAGGAAGGGCTGACGGTCTCAGGCAAGCCGCTCAAGGACCACCAGGAGGTCATGGGTCATGCGCGCGCCATCGAGCTGATCTACGCCTGGCTCAACGAAGACCTGACGATTGAGCGGCTGTTCGATCTGCATCGCGCGATCCAGACCCAGGTCACACTGGACATCCTTAAACCCTTTGGCGCCTGGAAGCGCGAGCCCAACGGCACCTATGCGGTGACACCTGATGGTCTGCAAACATTCATCGAATACGCCGCGCCCGAACATGTACCGGCCCTGATGGCGGACTGGCTCGCGGAGCTGAAGCGCCTGGCAAACGACACACTGAGTGAGCCGGAAGCCATCGACGCCTATGCCCATCTGCACCTCGGATTCGTGCATATCCATCCCTTCTGGGACGGCAATGGACGGCTGGCCCGACTACTCGCCAATGTGCCGGTGCTGCGCTCGGGCTACCTTCCGGTCGTGATCGATGTCAAGGACCGCAAGCACTATATCGATACTCTCGCCGAATACCAGTTGACCGCTGGTGCCCTGACCCCGGCGACGGGGGTCTGGCCGCAGGCCGACCTGGAAGCGGATTTCCAGACCTTCTGCCACGCCGCCTATGCCGCGACACGGGCGCTGGTCGAACAGGCCCATGCGCAACAATCCCGTCGCCGCGCGCGTCAGGAGCGGTAAATATCGCTCCTCAATCGGCCGCTGCAAGCGCCTGATCCAGATCCGCGATGATGTCGTCGATATGCTCGATACCGATCGAGAGTCGGATCAGATCCTCAGAGACGCCAGCGCGCGCCAGCTCTTCGGGCGACAACTGCCGATGCGTGGTCGTTGCCGGATGGCACGCCAGTGTCTTGGCATCGCCGATATTGACCAGCCGCACGGCTAGCTTGAGCGCGTCGATGAAGCGACCGCCATTCTCGCGTCCGCCCTTGATCCCGAATGACAGGATGGAACTCGCCTTGGCTCCATCCATGTATTTCTGGATCAGCGGATAATCGGGGCTATTCGGCAGGCCGGCGTAACGCACCCAGGCGACCTTGGGATGATCCTTTAGATAGTTGGCCACAGCGATGGCGTTCTCGCAGTGCCGATCCATGCGCACCGGCAGTGTTTCGATGCCCTGCAGGATGAGAAAGCTGTTGAACGGCGAGATGGCCGCGCCCATGTTGCGCAGCGGTACGACACGGGCTCGCGCAATATAGGCGGCCGCCCCCATCGCCTCGGTATAGACCACGCCGTGATAAGAGATGTCCGGCTCGTTGAGCATCGAGAACCGCTCGGCGTGCTCAGCCCAGGGGAAACGTCCCGAGTCGACCAGTGCCCCGCCGATGGTGGTGCCATGTCCGCCCATGTACTTGGTGAGCGCATGGACCACGATGTCGGCGCCATGCTCGAACGGCCGGCACAGATAGGGCGTGGGCACGGTGTTGTCGACGATCAGCGGCAGACCATGCGCATGAGCCATGTCGGCCATCGGTGCGATATCGGCGACGTTGCCGGCAGGATTGCCGATGGACTCGCAGAAGACGGCCCTGGTGCGCGCGTCGATTTGTGCCGCCATGCCATCGATGTCGTTGGGCGCGGCAAAACGGACCTGGATGCCGAGACGCGGCAGGGTATGCGCAAAGAGATTGTAGGTACCCCCGTAGAGCGTCGACACTGCGATGATATTGTCCCCCGCCTGAGCCAGGGTGAAGATCGCATTGGTCACCGCCGACATGCCCGAGGCCAGCGCCAGTGCGCCGATACCGCCCTCCAGGGCTGCCACGCGCTTTTCGAGCACGTCGCTGGTCGGGTTCATGATGCGGGTATAGATGTTGCCTGCGACCTTGAGATCGAACAGATCCGCGCCATGCTGCGTGTCGTCGAAAGCGTAGCTGGTGGTCTGATAGATGGGCGTGGCCACCGATTTGGTGGTCGGATCCGGCTCAAAGCCGGCGTGGATGGCCAGGGTTTCGATCTTCATAACGCATTCCTCAAGCGGCTCGACGAGGTCTGAAAAAAGAAAAGGCCAAGCTTTTTGAAGCCTGGCCTTTTGCGCGAAGATGGTGGTACCGAGGGCCGGACTCGAACCGGCATGGGGTCGCCCCCGTCAGATTTTGAGTCTGATGCGTCTACCAATTTCGCCACCCCGGCAACGCGGACGCGGATTATAACCAATTCAAGCGGCGAATGGGAGCGCTAATCCAGGCCGTGCGGCACCAGCGTTTAGCGCTCGTCGAATCCTGCCAGCTTATAGAGACGCTTCGCCTCCTCCAGATCCTGCTCCACGCCATGGCCTTGCTCATACATCATGGCCAGGGTGGTCAGAGAGCCAACAAGTCCCTGATCAGCGGCCTTTTTGAACCACTCGATCGCTTTGGCGGGATTCTTGTCGGTACACTCGCCTTCCATATACATGAAGGCCAGGCCATGTTGGGCCAGCCCGAGTCCTGCCTTGGCGGCATTCTTCATATAGCTGTAGGCGATCAGCGGATTGGGCAGCATGCCGAGACCGTTCTGGGCCATGATGGCCATGCGGTACTGGGCCTCGACCTGGCCTTGCTGAGCGAGCGGAGCAAGTAGCCCCACGGCACGCGAGAATTGCTTGGATTCGAAGGCTGCGATACCGCTGGCCAAATCCATATCGAGTGCATTAGGTTCGTCGCTCACAGGACTTTACCTCAGGCGAGACCGATCCGGCGCGGTTTGTGAAGGGCGATCCAGGAGGAGGCGGATCGTGTCGATTGACGGATGAACACCGTAAGGAATTGGCGGAGAGAGAGGGATTCGAACCCTCGATAGGGTATTAACCTATACTCCCTTAGCAGGGGAGCGCCTTCAGCCACTCGGCCATCTCTCCGTGAGAGTTCAAGTTCGAATATTGCCGCCTCAGCTTGCAAACATCTTGATCGATATTTCATGCCTTGACCATCGAACAGGCCGGGCATGATAACACGCCCGACCAAACTTTCCAACACTTCAAATCAGTCGTACTGAGCGGGCGGCTGACCCACGATGGGTGCATCCTGGCTGGCACCGGCTTGCTCGCGCTTGATGCGCTCATAGATCTCTTCACGATGCACAGCCACGTCCCGCGGGGCATTGACGCCGATCCGGACCTGATTGCCCTTAACGCCGAGGACGGTCACAGTGACTTCGTCACCGATCATCAGCGTTTCGCCAACCCTGCGAGTCAAAATCAACATTGTCTCGGTCTCCCTAAATGAATCCCTAAAAATCCGATTACATGAATGATTCATCCGGCCCGGCGAACCTGACCTTGCTTGCGCGGCCACCGCGCAAGGGTTGAACCACGCCTGAACCAAGCTGCTAGAGCAAGGCCCAATGCCTGCCATTCTACCAACTCCAATGGAATCACCATAGAGCTAGATCCCATTGCAAGTAAAATCTAGCTTGATTGGTCGAAAACAAGCACCCGAAGCGCAATTTTTCGACGAACGGTCGGTACTTGACAGCCGCGTCAGTGCTAGGGCTGGTCCAGCCCAAAGGTCTCGTGGAGCGTGCGCACGCCAAGCTCCAGATATTTCTCGTCGACCACCACCGAGATCTTGATCTCAGAGGTCGAAATCATGCGGATGTTGATCCCCTCCTTGGCCAGACTCGCGAACATGCGGCTGGCGATCCCGGCATGGCTGCGCATGCCGACACCAACGAGCGAGATCTTGACGATGCTGGCATCCCCCGTCACCTGACGGGCTCCCAGACCGCTGACCGTGCGCTGAAGGATCTCAAGCGCCTGGACATAGTCATTGCGATGCACGGTAAAGGTAAAGTCCGTGGTGGCCTCCTCGGCGCCGACATTCTGCACGATCATGTCGACTTCGATGTTCGCCTCGGCGATCGGGCCGAGGATCTGATGCGCCACGCCGGGCTGATCCGGCACGCCGAGCACGGTCAGCTTGGCCTCGTCGCGGCTGAAGGCGATTCCGGAGATCTTGGCGTCTTCCACGTCGTTGTCCTCAAAACTGATCAATGTGCCCTCGCCTTCTCCGAAGCTGGAGAGCACACGCAATGGAACCCGGTACTTGCCGGCGAATTCGACCGAACGGATCTGGAGCACCTTGGAACCGAGGCTGGCCATCTCCAGCATCTCCTCGAAGGTGATGCGATCGAGCTTGCGCGCTCTGGGTTCGACGCGCGGGTCGGTAGTGTAAACGCCATCGACGTCGGTGTAGATCTGGCACTCATCGGCCTTGAGCGCGGCGGCGATGGCCACCGCTGAGGTATCCGAGCCGCCGCGTCCGAGCGTGGTGATATCACCCTGCTCGTCGATGCCCTGAAAACCGGCGACCACGACCACGCGCCCGGCGTCCAGGTCGGCGCGCACGCGCGCGGCATCGATGTCGCGGATGCGCGCTTTGTTGTGGGCGCTGTCGGTCAGGATATGGACCTGGGCGCCGGTGTAGGAGCGCGCCGGACAGCTCTGAGCCGCGAGCGCCATGCTCAGGAGGGCAATGGTCACCTGCTCGCCGGTCGAGAGCAGCACGTCGAGTTCACGCGGCTCGGGGCGCTCCTGGAGTTGCTTGGCGAGTTTGATCAGGCGATCGGTCTCGCCCGACATGGCCGAGACCACGACCACCACCTGGTCGCCCCGGTCGCACCAGCGCTTGACGCGCTCGGCCACTGCCTGGATGCGCTCGATGCTCCCAACCGAGGTTCCGCCGTATTTTTGAACGATCAGGGCCATCGTTGATACCTGGATTGCACGTCTTTCATTCGGGGTCAGCGTTCAGTTCAGTAAAAAAAGATCAGCCAAGCCGTGCCTTGACCCAACCGGGCACCAGCTCCAGCGCGGCCGGAAGCCCAGCCGGATCATTGCCGCCGGCCTGAGCCATGTCGGGACGCCCGCCGCCCTTGCCGCCGACTTTCTCGGCCACTTCGCGGATGAGATCCCCGGCCTTGAGCCGGTCGGTCAGATCCTTGGTCACGCCCGCGACCAGACTGACCTTGCCGTCGGACTCGGTGGCCAGTACCACGACGGCGCTGCCGAGCTTGTCCTTGAGCTGATCGAGGGTGACACGCAGGCTCTTGGGATCGGTGCCGTCCAGACGCGCGGCCAGGGTCTTGATGCCCTGGATGTCGATGGCCTGGGCGGCGAGATCCTGACCTGCGGAACTGGCGGCCTTGGCCTTGAACTGTTCGAGCTCCTTCTCCAGCCGCCGCGCGCGCTCCATAAGCTGGGTCACGCGCTCGTCGACGTCCTCACGTCCACCCTTGAGCAAACCGGCCAGCCGCAGCAAACGCTCCTCGTCGGCCTCGACCCACTCCAGCGCAGAGGCGCCGGTGATACCTTCGATGCGGCGCACGCCGGCGGCGATGCCGCTCTCGGAGACGATCTTGATCAGACCGATATCACCGACCGCCTTGACGTGGGTGCCGCCACAGAGTTCGGTCGAGAACTCGCCCATGCGCAGCACCCGCACCTGATCGGTGTATTTTTCGCCGAACAGCGCCATGGCGCCGGACGCCTTGGCGTCTTCCAGGCTCATGATGCGGGTCTCGACCAGATGATTGGCGCGTACCTCGCGATTGATCATCCGCTCGATGGTCAGGAGTTGCTCACGCGAGACCGGCTCGAAGTGCGAGAAGTCGAAGCGCAGCCGCTCAGGGCCGACCAGTGAGCCTTTCTGCTGCACATGCGGACCAAGTACCTCGCGCAGCGCAGCGTGCAGCAGATGGGTCGCTGAATGGTTGAGCGCGGTCGCGCAACGGCGCTCGACATCGACACGGGCATCGACGCGATCGCCAACGGTGAGCGGGCCGTCGGAGACCTGGCCGATATGGACCAGCACACCATCGCCCTTCTTCTGCGTGTCCTGGACCTCGAAGCGCGCGGTTTCGACGGTGAGCCAGCCGCGGTCGCCCACCTGACCGCCGGATTCGCCATAGAAGGGCGAGCGGTCGAGGATGACGATGCCCTCTTCTCCGGTTTCCAGCGCATCGCAGGACTCGCCATCGCGGTAGAGCGCAACGATGGTCGCCGCTTCCTGGAGCCGTTCGTAGCCACAAAAATCCGTTTCGCCCTGGATCTGGATATCCAGCGTCTGAGCCGCGCCGAATTGACTGGCGGCCCGGGCGCGTTCCTTCTGACGCGCCATCGCCTGCTCGAAGCCGGCCATGTCGAGTTCGAGTCCGCGCTCGCGCGCGATATCGGCAGTCAGGTCGGTCGGGAAACCATAGGTGTCATAGAGCTTGAATACGGTCTCGCCTGGAATCTGGTCACCGCTCAGGCCGGCAATGGCCTCGTCGAGCAGGCGCATCCCGTGCTCCAGGGTCTCGGCGAAGCGCTCTTCTTCGAGCTTGATTAGACGCTCGACATGCGCCTGGCTGGTTCGCAGTTCAGGATAGGCGTCGCCCATCTCGCGCACCAGCGGCGCGACCAGGGTATGGAAGAAGGGTGTTGAGCAGCCGAGCCGGTAGCCATGACGGATAGCGCGGCGCATGATCCGGCGCAGGACATAACCGCGTCCTTCATTGCCCGGCGTGACCCCATCGATGATGAGAAAAGCGGTCGAGCGAATGTGATCGGCAATGACGCGCAGCGACTTGTCGGCACGGTCAGTACAGCCGGTCGCGCGCGCGGCGGCCGCGATCAGGTTGCGGAACAGGTCGATCTCATAGTTGCTGTGCACACCCTGCATCACAGCCGCGAGCCGCTCCAGTCCCATGCCGGTGTCGACCGATGGACGCGGCAAGGGCGTCATGTGGCCCTCGGCGTCGCGGTTGAACTGCATGAAGACCAGATTCCAGATCTCGACATAGCGGTCGCCGTCCTCGTCGGGCGAGCCGGGCGGACCGCCAGGGATGCTGGGCCCATGGTCGTAGAAGATTTCGGAACAGGGGCCACAGGGGCCGGTGTCGCCCATCGACCAGAAGTTGTCCTTGGCTCCGCAGCGCGAGAAGCGTTGCGGATCGACGCCGATCTCGTTGAGCCAGATGTCGGCGGCTTCCTGATCCTCGGTGAAGACGGTGACCCACAGCCGTTCGGGCGGCAGCGCCAGCACCCGGGTCAGATAGTCCCAGGCGTATTCGATGGCCTCGCGCTTGAAATAGTCGCCAAAGCTGAAGTTGCCCAGCATCTCGAAGAAGGTGTGATGACGGGCGGTATAGCCGACGTTTTCCAGGTCGTTATGCTTGCCGCCGGCGCGCACACAGCGCTGCGAGCTGACGGCGCGGTTGTTGGTGCGGCGCTCGCGACCGAGGAAGGCGTCCTTGAACTGGACCATGCCCGCATTGGTGAACAGCAGGGTTGGATCATTGGCCGGAATCAAGGGGCTGGAGGCCACCTGCTCGTGTTGGCGTTGCGCGAAATAGTCAAGAAAGCTCGCTCGAAGCTCTGCACTGGTGATCATTGGAAAATCTCGAATGGACCGCGCGCCGCATGGCGGAGGTCAGTCAGGGTAGCGTAGGAAGCGCCGGATCGAATCGGGCGTGAAACCACGCTGTTCGAGGAAACGCGCGCGTTTGGCATAGTCGGCACGGTCGCTGGGTGATCGCTGGCCGAAGCGGCGCTCGTGGGCGCGCGCCAGAACTTCGGGCCAGGTGTCGTTCATGGGTTGGAGATGGCGGTCGATCAGGCTGTCGGCAAGTCCCTTGTCGCGCAGCTCGGCACGGATGCGCTGCGGGCCGAAGCCCTTGTCGGCGCGTTCGGCGACATAGTGCGCGGCCAGACGCGATTCGTCGAGCGCGCCCTCGCTGATCAGGCGATCGAGCGCGCCGGCGATCGCGTCTGGAGTGAGACCGCGCGCACTGAGCTTGCGGGTCAGTTCCAGGCACGAGTGCTCGCGCGCAACCAGCAGACGCAGGGCCACGCGCGCGGCCTCGTCGATGAGCGCGTGCGCATCAACCGCGTTTGAGGCCGGATCTTGAGCCGGGTCGTTCAGGGGTCAATCCTCCAGCGGCGGCTCAAGCGACTCGGCATCGGCTGGCCCCTCGCCGCCGCTTTTGGGCAACAGCTTCTCGCGGATACGGGCCTCGATGGCGCGGGCGATTTCGGGATTTTCGCACAGAAAATTGCGGGCATTATCCTTGCCCTGCCCGATGCGCGTGCCCTCGTAGCTGTACCAGGCGCCGGACTTGTCGACAAAGCCTTCGGACACGCCGAGGTCGATGATCTCGCCTTCGAGCGAGATACCCTGGCCATAGAGGATGTCGAACTCGGCCTGTCTGAAGGGTGGCGCGACCTTGTTTTTGACGACCTTGACTCGGGTCTCGTTGCCGATGACCTCATCGCCTTTTTTGATGCTGCCGGTGCGCCGGATATCGAGCCGCACCGAGGCGTAGAACTTGAGCGCATTGCCGCCGGTTGTGGTTTCGGGGGAGTTGTGGACAGCCACATGGTCGACCAGATAACTGTGGTTGCCCGCCACTTCCAGGTCGAAGCGCATCCGATGGCGCGGCTTGGCCGGGCGGATTTCCTTGCGGGTGATGCGCATGGGAACCGCCTTGAGCTGGGTGCGTGCGTCCAGCCGATGACCGTTCAAATGGATATCCGAAGTATCCGGGTGCCAGGCGAAACGTCCGCGAAAATCCGGATGCAGCTTGTAGTCGAGCGAGGGATGCACATAGGGCGCAATCTTCTCATGCAACTGCTGGGTGCGCTCGCCGCTAAAGAGCAGGGAACGCTCGCGCACGGTCGGGCGTCCCATGCCGAGCTGCTCCAGCCGATCCGCCAGGCGTTCCTTATCGTCCATCGAGAGGCTGACGCAGCCAATCTCGGCCTTGCCGTGTCCCGACTGCTCATAGGAGCCGGAGAAGGTGCCGTCATCGCCATACCAGATCGCCACGGCGCGTGCATCCATGGCCGCGAGCATGCCATCACTGACACGCCGACCCTGAGCCGAGTACGCCTGGCGATGCAGACCGACCAACTGAGCCATGGGCAGGGTATCGAATCCGAGGCCATTGCCTGTGGGACCGACGCGGTTGGCGAAGGGCGCCAGCATCTCATGCTTCCAGTGACAATAGTCCTGCTGTTGCGGACCATGACCAACGCGGAAGGACACATTGGATTCGGAGGCAAAACGCAACGAACCATCACCCAGAATGCCGCCCAGGATGAGCTGATTTTGGTCTTCGTTCAGGGCGTAATGTTTGACGGCCGTCATGACTTCGTCGCCGACCTCAAGCTCGCCCGCACGGCGCTCGCCCGTGGGTGTGAAGATGAGATGGTTCGCGGTACAGGTGAACTTGCGCCGCCCGGAACCGCCGCCGGCCGCGACCTCGAAATAGAGCCATTCGTCGGTCTCGCCATTGCGAAACCAGTTGACGACCGGGCGCGGCACGATGGCACCGGTGGCGGGATCCATCGACATGACTTCGACCGGGAGACGCTGATTTACGATTTTACCGATCTTCTCGGTCGTGCCATCCGCGAGCACGACACGCGCGTGATAATCGAAGCAGCCAAACATCACGCCGATCTTCATGCGGATCTGGTTGATGAAGATGACGCAGCAGTTGGAGCGCTTGATATTGCCGGTGAGCTTGCGCAGGGCCTGGGACATCAGGCGCGCTTGCAGGCCCACGTGCGAGTCGCCCATTTCGCCTTCGATCTCGGCCTTGGGCGTGAGCGCGGCGACCGAGTCGACGACCACGATGTCGACCGCGTTCGAGCGCACCAGCATGTCGGTGATCTCAAGCGCCTGCTCGCCCGTGTCGGGCTGGGAGACCAGCAAATCGGTCATGTTGACGCCGAGTTTTTCGGCATAGACCGGATCGAGCGCATGCTCGGCATCGACAAAGGCCGCCGTGCCGCCGAGCTTCTGCGCTTCGGCGATGATGTGCAGTGTCAGCGTGGTCTTGCCCGAGGATTCGGGTCCGTAGATCTCGATGACGCGGCCCTTGGGCACGCCGCCGATGCCGAGGGCCAGATCAAGTCCGAGTGAGCCGGTCGAGATCGCCTCGATGTTACGCACGGCTCCGACATCGCCCATGCGCATGACCGAGCCTTTACCGAACTGCTTTTCGATTTGGGTCAGCGCGGCGGCCAACGCCTTCTTGCGGTTCTCGTCCATTCGGGTCTCCGTTGCGGGTTGGGATCCAAGCCGTTGCACCTCACGAATTAGCCGAAAATTATGACATAAGCGTTGGATAACTTCAGCCTAGCGCATGGCGCGCGGCCAAAAATGCCCGCGTTGCGCGCTTGAAGCGAACAAGGCCCATGCTATATAGAAAGCGGTTTAGAGCGGTTCCTGAGTTAAACTGAACCATGCACATACAATGCCGCTTCAGGCGCTTCCCCTGCCTTCTCGCCGTCGCGGCGCTGCTCTGTGCAATGCTCATCCTGCTGCCACGGCTGCTCTGGGCCGAGTCCGCCGAGCCGGACACCAAGGTGCAGGTGGTCCTGTCGGACGCGGAACAGGCCTTTCTCCGCCAGCATCCAAGCATCACGTTGGGCACCGACGAGAGCTGGGAGCCTTATGTCATCGCGGGGGCGGATGGTCGCATTCGTGGCTACGATGCCAATATCCTGGAGCGCGTCAATGCCCTGACCGGTGCCAACTTCCAGTTGGTGCTGGGTCGCTGGAGCGACATGCTGGAGGCCGCACGGGAGCGGCGCATCGATGGTCTCAGCAGCAGCGCCGTGCATGATGAGCGCCGAGACTCTCTGAGCTTCTCCACCCCCTATATCTCGTTGCGCAAGATGCTGCTGGTCGCCGGCGGCAACCCGGCGAACATCCGTTCGACTCGGGATCTGGTCGGCAAGACCCTGGTGATTCAGCGCGGCAATCTGGCTGACGAAAAGCTGGCGCGGAGTGTCGCCGGAGCCGAGCTGATGCTTGGGGACGGCATTAAAGAAACCATCCTCGCGGTCGATCATGGCGAGGCCGATGCCACCTTCGGCAACATTGCAACACTCTTTGCCGCCGACCGTCTTGGCCTTCCCACCCTGGAAGTCGCGACAAATATTGGCGAGTCGATGGATCAGGTGTTCTCCGTGCGCAACGACTGGCCAGAGGCGCTCAGCATTCTCAACAAAGGCCTGGACGCAATTCCGCAGGATGAGCGGTTGTCGATCCAGAGGCGCTGGTTCCTCAATCCGCGCGGCGATCCTGAGCCACGGGTGACGCTGAACGCCGAGGAACGAGGCTATCTCCTCAATAAGGAGCGACTGCGGCTGTGTGTCGATCCGCAATGGATGCCCTACGAGTATCTGGACGATGAAGGCCGCTACCGGGGGATCATTGCAGACATCCATCATGCGCTCGCCAAGCGGCTCGATATCCAACTCGAGATTCTGCCGACCGCGACCTGGGCCGAGTCGCTGCAAGCCGCCCGCGAGCAGCGCTGCGATCTCCTCTCGGCGGCGGTTGAGACGCCCGAGCGCCAGTCCTTTCTCGGTTTTACGCCCGCCTTCCTGGATGTGCCCCTGGTCATCGCCACTCGCGACGATCAGCCCTTCATCGACAGCATCCTGGATGTCTCCGATAAAACCTTTGCGATGATTCGCCATCACGCGCTCGAAGAGATCTTTCGCCGTCGCTACCCTGGTATCCACCTGATTGAGGTGATGAACCCACTCGCCGGGCTTGAGGCGGTGCGCGAGGGGCGGGTATTCGGTTTCATCGACACCAGCGTGACCATCGGCTATGCGATGCGCAAATACCAGCTCATCGACGTCAAGATTGCCGGCAAGCTTGATGAGCGCTACGCGCTGACGGTCGGCGTGCGCGGCGACGATCCGCTGTTGCTGTCGATCTACCGGAAGGCCGTGGAGTCCTTGCCCGAGCAAGAGGTCGACCAGGCCGTCTCGCGCTGGACCACGGTGGAGACCGTCAAGGAGCTTGATCGCTCACTGCTGTTCAAGATGCTCGGCGCGCTTGGCGTGATCGGCTTGCTGTTGCTCTATCGTGAGCGTGTCAGATCCGGCTACAACCGTCGCCTGCGCGAGGCTAATCGGCAGCTTGAGGTGCTCTCGACCACCGATCAACTGACCGGAGTCGCCAATCGACGCAAATTTGCCGAGTCCATGGCCCAAGAGCGGGTCCGCGCAGAGCGCTACGGCAGTGCGGTGTCGTTGATCATTGCCGATATCGACCATTTCAAGACTATCAATGACAGCCTGGGCCATGATGCCGGCGATCGCGTGCTCATCAAATTCGCGCAACTGTTTGTTCACAAGAGCCGGCGTTGCGACCTGGTCGTCCGCTGGGGCGGCGAGGAGTTTCTGATGCTCTGTCCGCAAACTGATCTGGAATCCGCCACTAAATTAGCCGAGCTACTGAGGCAACGTGTTGCCGAAAGCGACTTCGGGATTGAGCGATCCATCACATCGAGTTTCGGCGTCGCCCAGTACCAAACCTCGGAAACCATCAACGCGCTTGTTGCCCGTGCAGACCTCGCCCTTTATCGAGCCAAGGAGGAAGGAAGAAATCGAGTCTGCGCCGCCTGAGTTCAGTGACTCAGCACGTCGAGCAGACCCATCAGTGCCGCGCGCACCGCCTGAGCGCGCACGGCCTCACGCTCACCTGCAAAACACTCACAGCGCGTCATCACGCCGTCCCCTATCCGCCCCCAGGCGAACCAGACGGTTCCGACCGGTTTCTCGGGCGAGCCGCCGCCCGGCCCAGCGATGCCGCTGACGGCCAGCGCGACCTCGGCCTGACTGTGCGTCAAGGCTCCCTCGACCATGGCCCGCACCACGGGCGCGCTCACCGCGCCATGATCTTCGATCAGCCCGGCGTCGACGCCGAGCATCTCCTGCTTGGCGGCATTGCTATAGGTCACAAAACCGCGATCGAACCAGTCGCTGCTGCCCGCGATGTCGGTGATCGTCTTCGCGATCCAGCCGCCGGTGCAGGATTCGGCGGTCGCCAGCCGCCAGCGACGCGCGCGCAGGCACTCGCCCACGCGCGCCGCGCTCTGGGTGAGTTCGTGTGATGAGACTGAATGGGGTGAAGGGGTGTCCGTCATCATGATGAGCGCGATCTTCGCCGAAGGTCGCGGGCTGGACAAGCGTCAGCGTTGGAAAAAGCCGTCTGAAAACCGCACTATTGCGCTTGAAGGGTTGGCGAACGGCCAATGCCCCGAATCAGACACTCCGATTCAACCCAACCGACGAGACCACCGAGAACCCATGAGCGACCTGGAGATCCGTTGCGAACACAAACCCTCACCCGCCAAGCTGGATGTGATGGGCGTCGAGAACTGGCCGATCTGGAAGAAGGAACCCTCGACCTTCCCCTGGCGCTACGACCAGACCGAGACCTGTTATGTGCTACGCGGCCGTTTTCGCGTGACACCCGAGGGCGGCGAGCCGCAGGCGTTCGCACGCGGCGATCTCATCACCTTCCCGGCCGGACTCGCCTGCACCTGGGAGGTTATCGAGGCCGTCGAAAAACACTATAACTTCGAGTAAGCGCACGCGTTTCCAGCACACGCCGCGCGTCGACACACAAGAACCCCAACGGAGCAACGAGGACCATCACATGCGAAAGATCCACTGGCTTGCACTGTTCGCCGCCCTCCCCCTGCTGTTCGCCACGCTGGCGCCACGCGCCGAGGGGATGAGCCTCGCCGACACCGTGGTCAAGAGGCCGCTGGCCGAGGACGTCTCCATCGAGGACGCGATCGACTCCATGCTGCTGCGCGCCAACGGGCTGAACTTCAAGCTGGTCGCGCGCCAGCCGCTCTACAAGGAGCTGGAAGCCATGGGCGTGGAGACCAGGCACGTCGAGATCTTCCAGTTCTGCGATGCGCGCATCGCCGCTCAGATGCTGGCCGAGAATATCGATTTCGCGGCCTATCTGCCCTGCCGCATCACGCTGATCGAGGATCAGGACGGCAAGGCCTGGCTGGTGACGCTGGATCTGGACATGGTGATGCAGATGGCCGACCTGCCGCCGAACCTCAAGGCGCTGGCGATCAAGGTGCGCGACACCATGAATGAAATCATGACGGCTGGCGCCAACGGCGATCTATAGCGCCCTTCCCGGCTCAACCCCCGCGCGCGGCCTTGCGCTCGCGCGCGCTCAGAACCTCCCCGCCCCAGATCCTGGGCCGCTCCAGCCATGTCTGGATGAAGGACCAGGACGCCTGATACCCCTCGTGCGGCAGCCGACAGTCCGAGCAGTCCTTGCGCCTGAGTCCATGTTTGTCGGTATAGATCCGATAGGGTCCAGGACACTCGTAGGCAATGAGCGGGCAGTAGCAGAACAGACAGTTGAACGCCCGTCTGACCCCTGCATGACAGGGGTAGAACGGGCATTCATGGTTGGTGAAACCTTTGTAGGCTTCGTTCGCCGTGGAGTCCCTGGGTTGCATCAAGCCGTCGTGATTTCGAGCAACACTTCGTCCGGGTTGACTGTATCGCCTTTGTTGACATAGACGGCGGTGACCGTGCCGGCAATCGGTGCCTGGATCTCGGTCTCCATCTTCATCGCCTCGGTGACGAGGACCGACTGGCCAGCGCTTACCGTGTCGCCTTCATTGACCAGCACATCGACGATATTGCCCGGCATGGAGGTCGTGACGTGCCCCGGCTGGCTCGGCTTGGGACGCTTGCTGGCGCTTGGCCTCGGCACCGCCCCCTCAGCGCCGCCCGAGAGCACCAGCTCGTCGAGCGTCTCGACCACCACCTCTTCCGGGATGTTGTCGATGGTGAAGTAGAAGTGACGCTCAGCCTGGCCCTTATGACCGGCGCCCGTGACCTTGATGTGATAGGTCTCGCCATGGACGTTGATGTTGAACTCGGTCGGCGCGGCCTTGGCCGGCTCAGCGGTGCTCGGCGGTGGCTCCAGCGGTTCAGGGACCAGGGTGCCCTCGGCGCGCTGCTCCAGGAAGGCGCGCCCGATTTCGGGGAACATGGCATAGGTCAACACGTCGTCCTCTGAGCCAGCCAGCGGCCCGACTTCCTTGGTCAGACGCTCCAGCTCGGGCTTGAGCAGATCCGCCGGACGGCACTCGATCAGATCCTCGTTACCAATGGCCTGCTGTTGCAGGGTTGGATTGACCGGTGCCGGTGCCGCGCCATAGCGTCCCTGAAGATAGAGTTTGACCTCGTTGGTGATGGTCTGATAGCGCTTTTCGGTCAGCACATTGAACACGGCCTGAGTGCCGACGATCTGCGAGGTTGGCGTGACCAGTGGCGGATAGCCGAGATCCTTGCGCACGCGCGGGATCTCTTCCAGCACCGCGCTCATGCGGTCGAGCGCGTTCTGCTCCTTCAACTGGTTGGCCAGGTTCGAGATCATGCCACCCGGCACCTGACTGATCTGCACCCGAGTATCGACGCCGGTGAACTCACTCTCGAACTGATGGTACTTTTTGCGGATCTGGTAGAAGTACATGCCAATTTCCTGGATGGCCTCCAGATCCAGCCCGGTGTCGTACTCGGTGCCGCGCAGGGCCGCGACCAGACTCTCGGTCGGCGGATGCGAGGTGCCGCCGGCCATCGACGAGATGGCGGTATCGACGGTGTCACAGCCGTTTTCGATCGCCTTCAGATGGCACATATCGGCCAGACCTGAGGTGGCATGCGAGTGCAGATGCAGCGGCAGATCGACGCTGTCTTTGAGTGCCTTGACCAATTCAGCCGTGACGAAGGGCGTGAGCAGCCCGGCCATGTCCTTGATAGCGATGGAGTCGCAGCCCATGGCCGCCAGTTCCTTGCCCATCCTGACGAAGCCGGCGATGTCGTGGACCGGACTGATGGTGTAGCAGATGGTGCCCTGGGCATGCTTGCCGGCGGCCTTGGTGGCCTCGATCGCGGTCTTGAGATTGCGCAGATCGTTGAGCGCGTCGAAGATGCGGAACACGTCCATGCCATTGTCGGCCGCGCGGCGCACGAAGGCACGCACCACATCGTCGGAATAATGCCGGTAGCCGAGCAGGTTCTGACCGCGCAGCAGCATCTGCAGCCGGGTGTTGGGCAGTGCCTCGCGCAGTTGGCGCAGACGCTCCCAGGGATCTTCCTTCAGGAAGCGCACGCAGGCGTCGAAAGTCGCCCCGCCCCAGCACTCCAGCGACCAGTAGCCGATGGCGTCGAGCTTGGGACAGATCGGCAGCATGTCCTCGGTGCGCATGCGTGTCGCGAGCAGGGATTGGTGCGCGTCGCGCAGGATGACGTCGGTGATGTTGATCTTCGGCATGAGTGAACTCGCTTGAAGCCGGTCGGTTGTCTCAAAGCCCCGCGTGCGCGGCGATGGCGGCGGCGAGCGCCGAGGCGATGTCCTCGCGGCGGCGCTTGGTCGAATAGTTCAGAAGTTCTGGATGCGACTCCAGGAATCCGGTGTCGAAATTCGCGGCCCGGAAGTCGGGATGGCGCAGGATCTCCTGATAGAACGGGATGGTGGTCTTGACGCCATAGACGCCCATGTCGCGCAGTGCCCGATGGCCGCGATTGACCACGTCGTCCCATTCGAGCGCCCAGACGATGAGCTTGGCCAGCATCGAGTCGTAATAGGGCGGCACATGGTAGCCGGTGTAGATGGCGCCATCGGTGCGCACGCCCGGACCGCCCGGCGCGTAATAGCGCGAGATGCGCCCGAAACTCGGCAGGAAGTTGTTCTTGGGATCTTCGGCATTGACGCGGAACTGGATGGCGAAGCCGCGACGCTTGATCTGATCCTGGCGGTAGCGCAGCGGCAAGCCGGCGGCGACCCGGATCTGCTCCTCGACCAGATCCACACCCGTGATCGACTCGGTGATGGTGTGCTCGACCTGGATGCGGGTGTTCATCTCCATGAAGTAGAAGCGCCCGTCGGAATCGAGCAGAAACTCCACGGTACCTGCATTGGTGTAGCCAACCGCGCGCGCGGCCAGCACGGCCAGTCCGCCGACATACTGACGTTGAGCATCGTCGAGCTGTGGCGAGGGGGCGATCTCGATCAGCTTCTGATTGCGGCGCTGGATCGAGCAGTCGCGCTCGAACAGGTGGATGCAGTGACCATGATGGTCGGCCAGCACCTGGACCTCGATGTGCTTGGGATTGACCACGCACTTTTCCAGAAACACCTCGGCACGTCCGAACGCCTTGGTCGCCTCTGAGATGACGCGCTCGTAATTGTTGCGCAGGGCGGCTGGATCGTCACAGCGACGGATGCCGCGCCCGCCGCCGCCTGAGGTCGCCTTGAGCATGACCGGATAGCCGATCTGCTCGGCGCAGGCGAGCGCCTCGTCGAGACTGTCCAGATTACCGGGACTGCCTGGCGTGACCGGCACCCCGGCCTTCTGCATGGCCTGACGCGCGGCGGTCTTGTCGCCCATGCGTGCGATGACCTCGGCGTTCGGGCCGATGAAGGTGATGCCGCGCCGCGCGCAGGTCAGCGCCAGCTCGGGATTCTCCGACAGGAAGCCGTAGCCGGGATGCACGGCGTCACAGCCGGTCATGACGGCCAGATTGACGATATTGTGGATATTGAGATAACCGGCGAGCGGGTCACTGCCCAGACTGTAGGCCTCGTCGGCCTTCTTGACATGGAGCGAGTGACGGTCGGCCTCAGAATAGATGGCCACCGAGCGAATGCCCATCTCGGCACAAGCTCGGATGACGCGCACGGCGATCTCGCCACGATTGGCGATCAGGATCTTACGAAGCATGGGTGAGCCTCTGAAACGGCCGGCCGCTGGCCGCAATGGCGTTGGCGAGCGAAGCGGTTCGGCTCGCGATGGATGCTGCTAAGCAGCAATATAACGGAAGTCCGGAGTCCTGCAAAGGGATCGCTGAGCGCGATTGCGGCGGCACAAACAAAAGCGGCACTCATTCTTCGGGTTCGCCCCCACCTTTACCCATGCCTCGTAGACCGGAGCCTTCTAAAACCTGCGCTAACGGTTTGTTAGCGCCCCTAGCCATGACCTGTGTTTTGCTCTACCTTTCGGCCACGGCGGTGATGCCGACAGTGGTCGTGTATCGGTCATGTGTCGGCACCGCGCACTCGACACCGCATTGGGAGTTTCAGGACCGCCGCCGTCACCGGCCAGATCGACGTGACCACCTGGAGCCGACGCGGCCACACTACCCGCACGCTCGACGACATCGCCCACGCCGCCGAAGCAGACGCACGCCCAATCCCCTGAGCCGATTTGCCGCAATCACAGGACTCAACCCATGCCCGCCCCGAACCTGTCGCCCGCCATCAGCGTTGACGAGTATCTCGCCGGTGAAGAAACCGCCGAACTGCGCCACGAGTACATCAATGGTCAGGTCTATGCCATGACCGGCGCGAGCGACCGGCATGGCATCATCGTCTCCAATCTCGTTGCCACACTGCGTCCACTGGTGCGCGGTCACGGCTGTCAGCTTTTTGCCAGCGATATGAAGCTGCGTTTGCAGATCGCCGGCCAAGACATCTTCTATTACCCCGATCTGCTCCTGAGCTGCGCACCCGATGACCGCGAGACCTATTACCGCACCAAACCCTGCGTGATCGTCGAAGTCTTGTCCCCCTCGACCGAACGCCTTGACCGACGCGAAAAATTCCTGTCATACATCACGCTACCGAGCCTCCAGGACTACCTGCTCGTCAGCCAAACCGAACGCGCCATCTGGCATCATCGCCGCTCGTGCGACTGGCACGCCGAGCGCGTGACGGAAGGCAGTCTGACCCTCGACTGTCTCGGGATCGGGCTGCCGCTGAGTCTGATCTACGAAGAACTCGACGCATTGGACTGAACGATCATGGCCGCCCACCCGATCAGCGCCATCCACACCGAACGGGTCTTGCAGGATCACCTCATCGCCCACTACAGCGCCTTTGCCACCGCCTTCTTGCAGGGCGCGATTCGGCTGTTTCAGAAGGACAACGAAATGCGCAACATCGTGTTCACCGACGCCGAGGCGCGCGAGAAGGCCACACGGCATTTCTTCAATCGGGCGCGGCGGCAGGCGCAGGAGGCGGCGTCGGGGTGATTTCAGGGTGAGCCTGTGCGGATCGACACAAGACAAAAACAAACGGCACCCCGAAGAGTGCCGTTTGTTTTAGAATTTGGAGCGGGAAACGAGACTCGAACTCGCGACCCCAACCTTGGCAAGGTTGTGCTCTACCAACTGAGCTATTCCCGCTTGAGAGACGCCCATTATAGACGCTTTTCTCAGTCCGTCAAGTCGATTTAGAAATTTATTTTGACTGACGGCTGTCTGATGGATCGGTCTGCCCCGACAGGCTGGGCCAGGCAGACGCTAAATATAGCATCATCGACCAAAGCGTGAGAAGGGCCGCGACATAGAGCAGCACCACGCCCAGACCATAGGTCCAGGGACCGAACACCGAGTCGCGCAGAATCAGCACCACGATCGAGATCATCTGCGCGGTAGTCTTGATCTTGCCAAGCGTCGAAACAGCCACGGTCGCGCGCGCGCCAATTTCAGCCATCCACTCGCGCAGGGCCGAAACCGTAATCTCGCGCCCGATGATGACCATCACCGGCAGCGCGATCAGCACGCGCGGATCGGCCTGCAACAGCACCACCAGCGCCACAGCCACCATCAGCTTGTCGGCGACCGGATCGAGAAACGCGCCGAGCGGCGAGGTCTGGTTCCATTTGCGCGCCAGATAGCCATCGAGCCAGTCGGTCAGGGCCGCCGCGCCGAAGACGGCCGCCGCCGCATAGGGCACCCAGACCGAGTCGAGATAGAAGACGACGACGAACACCGGGATCAGCACGATCCGCAGCAGCGTCAGGATATTCGGCAGGTTCCACATGATTTCAGGCTTGGTCTCGATGGAAGGCGGCGTGAATGCGCTGGGCCAGTGGGCGGCTGATGCCCTCGACCCCCGCGATGTCATCGACCCCGGCGCGCTCCAGACCGCGCAGTCCGCCAAAGTGTTGCAGCAGCCGCTGACGGCGCTTGGGGCCGATACCGGGAATGTCCTCCAACACTGAGGTCACACGCGCCCTGGCGCGACGCTGACGATGGCCGGTGATCGCAAAGCGGTGGGCTTCATCGCGGATCTGCTGGATCAGATGCATGGCCGGTGAGTCGCTTGGCAGTATAACGGGCGCCTCCTGACCCAACAACCAAAGGCGCTCTGTACCTGGACGCCGATCCGGCCCCTTGGAGACGCCGACCAGGTTCAGACCATGCAGACCCAGTTCCTGAAGCGCGCCGCTGACAGCGGCGAGCTGGCCGCGTCCGCCATCGATGAGCACGAGATCGGGAATTGGATATTCACCCTGCTCGACCCGCTTGTAGCGCCGCGTCAGCGCCTGATCGAGCGCGGCATAATCGTCGCCTGGGGTGATGCCGGTGATGTTGAAGCGTCGATAATCAGACGTGCGCGGCCCCTCGCCGTCGAAGACCACGCACGAGGCTACCGTATGCTCGCCCTGGGTGTGGCTGATGTCGAAGCACTCCATCCGCTCGGGCCGGTCGGCCAGCCCCAGTGCCTCGCGCAATGATTCCAGGCGCCGTGCATAACCGGCCTGACTGCCGAGCCGCTGCTGGAGCGCGAAGCGCGCATTGTCACGCGCCATCTCCAGCCAGCGCGCGCGCTCGCCGCGCACATTGACATGGAGCCGAACCGCCCGCCCCGCCCGCTCGGCGAGTGCCTCGCACAGGATCTCGGCCTCATCGGGTCGCGCGCTCAGGATCAGCGTGTCCGGAACCTCGTGTGTGGCATAGAACTGCGCCAGAAAACCGGCCAGCAGCGCTGATTCCTCCATGTCCGCCGGTGCCTTGGGAAAAAAAGCCGTGTTGCCGAGATGACGTCCGCGCCGCACGACGAACACCTGCACGCACCAGACATCGGCCTCGCGGGCACTGGCGATGATGTCCAAATCGCCGTCCTCGCCGCTGACGGACTGGCGTTCCAGCACCCGGCGCAGCGCCTGGATGCGGTCGCGATACTGAGCCGCGCGCTCGAACTCCAGCGCGGTCGCCGCCGTCTCCATCGCCGCGACCAGCTCATCGACGACCTCGCTGGCGCGTCCGTCGAGAAACTTGACGGTGCGCGCCACGTCCTCGGCGTACTGCTCGGGCGTCACCAGACCCACGCAGGGCGCGCTACAGCGCTTGATCTGATACTGAAGACAGGGACGCGAACGATGGCGAAAAAAGCCCTCTTCGCACTGGCGCACTGGAAACAGTTTTTGCAGGATCTGCAAGGTCTCGCGTACCGCCCAGGCGCTTGGATAGGGGCCGAACAGCCGGCTTTCGGTTTGACGCGGGCCGCGATAGAAGGCCAGCCGCGGATAGGTGTCCTGGCGGGTGAGCTGGATATAGGGATAGCTCTTGTCATCGCGCAGCAGTACGTTGAAGCGCGGCTGGAGCGATTTGATGAGCTGGCTCTCCAGCAGCAGCGCCTCGCCCTCGGTGCGGGTGACGGTCACCTCGATGTCGGCGATCAGGCTGACCAGACGCTCATGACGGGGTGTGAGTGTGCGCCCGAAATAACTGGAGACCCGACGCTTGAGATTCTTGGCCTTGCCGACATAGAGCACGGTGCCCTGAGCATCGAGCATCCGGTAGACACCAGGGCCGACGGGCAGGTCTTGCAACCGTCGGCGCGGGTCGGGGCGCGCGTCAGGTGCCGTCGTCATCAGCCAGGAGACGCGCGACGAGTCGCTCCCAGGTCTCGGGCGTCACGTCCAGCTCATTCAGCCCCCAATCGCGCTGGTCGAGCAGCGCGTGGTTATCCTCGATACCGCGCCGCAGCGCCAGCAGCACGCGCGAGAGTCGGGCAACAGCGATCAGGGCGCGCAGCGACGCATCGAACTGTTGCGGCGGCTCGCTGGCATGTTGATGATAGATCGCCAGGGCCACGGGTTCGGGCAGACGCCAGGTTCCAGCCAGCAGAAAGCCGACCGTGACATGATCCGTGCCCAGCGCGCGGCGCTCATAGTCCATCAGCGACTGATGCGCGGTCAGCGCCTGGAGCGTCCACTCATTGCCGTAGTCCTCGATCAGATCGGCGAAGATGAGACTGCCGACACCTTGCATCATGCCGAACAGATAGGCTTCATCCAGCGTCAGCTCGGGCGCCAGCGCGGCCACTGACACGGCCATGCGCGCCTGCTCCTGGATGAAGTCGAGGATCAGACGCGCCCCGCCCTCGCGGTCGCCGACCAAACGGCTGAAAGCCTCGGCCGTGACCAGATTGGTCAGGCGTCGCAGCCCCATCAGGGTGACGGCCTGCCGGATGCTGCTGATCTTGGTGCGACTGGCGAAGAGCGGCGAGTTGATGGTCTTGAGCACCTGGCCGGTCATGGCCAGATCCTGGGCGATCAGATCGGCCGCCCGCATCAGGTCCGGGTCAGGCAGGCGCAGTTCGTCGCGCAGACTCAGGACGATATCGGGCGCCTGGGGCACCTTGGCGCGACGCACGGCCTGGAAGGCGGCCTCGAGATCGGCACGCGGCGGATACTGATCGGCATGGGTGGAGGCGGCTGGACTGGACATGAATGCTGAGACGGCCTCTATCTCTATAGGTTTGAACCCTGGATGCAGTCATTAAACCGCGTCCGGCCCAAATTCCCAAATACACAATTTCGCCGCATTTTGAGTGCACCATAGCGCGCGTCGTTGCACATCCTTTTGTTGGAGTACGGCTATTGGACACACAATTCTGGTTGGAGCGCTGGGACCGACGCGAGATCGGCTGGCATCTCAATGAAATCAATGCCCATCTCCAGGAGCATTGGCCCAAGCTGGGTCTGGCGCGCGAGACGCGCGTTTTCGTGCCGCTGTGCGGCAAGACGCTCGATCTGGTGTGGCTGGTCAGCCAGGGGCATCGGGTGGTCGGGGTGGAGCTGAGTCGGCTTGGCATCGAGGCGTTCATGGCCGAGCACCGGCTCGAACCCCGGATCACCGAGCTGGGCGCGTTGCGCATCTATCAGGTCGATGAGCTGGTGCTGTTGCAGGGTGACTTCTTCGATCTGCGTCCCGAGCATCTCGACGGTGTGGGCGCGGTCTTCGATCGGGCCTCGCTGATCGCCCTGCCGCCGCCGATGCGTGCGCGTTATGCCAAGCATCTGTGTGCCATCCTGCCGCGTCCGGTCGACCGGCTGCTGATCACCCTCGACTACGACCAGAGCCAGATGAGCGGCCCGCCCTTCTCGGTTCAACCGCCCGAGATCGCGCAGTTGTTCGAGGCCGATCATCATATTGAACTGTTGGCTGAGATCGACGCGCTGGACGAGTCGCCGAACTTCCGCCGACGTGGACTCACGGCGCTCACCGAGCGCGTCCACTGGCTCAGGCCGCGCGCTTGAGCGGCGGGTGCACCCAGAAGGCGTCGAGCGCGGCAACCGTGTCGGCAAGTTTCTCCCAGTGCGGCAGTCCCTTGTGCGGCTCCAGCGTGACACGATGCCAGGTGTCGTGACGCACGACGAAGCTCGGCAGACGCTCGAAGCGGATGTAGGGATCCTGGTCGGCGATGACCAGCACCGGGAGATCCGTGAGCCGGTCGTAGAGCAGATCGATGGCGTCGGGCGTGAACAGGCGCATGGTCAGGAAGGTCAGTGGCGCATGATGCGCGCCTGGCTGATGCGCAGTGGCCCAGGCTTGATCGATCATGTCCTCGGGCACCGGGCCGACGAAGGAACGGCTGAGGAAATGACGGATGCTCGGGCGCGAGGCGACCAGGCCATAGACCCATTGGCTGAGTTTGGGCCATTTCATCAGCGTCGTGACCGGGCTGGAGCTCGGCAGCGGCTGTTCGCCGAATCCGGTCGGTGAGATTAGCGCCAGCGAGGTCAGATGGTCCGGCGCCAGCCGTGCGGCCTGGGCGGCGAACTCACAGCTAAGAGAGAGCGCGATCAGGTCGGCGGGTTCGCCGACGACCTGGGTGAGGAACTCGGCGATGGCCTGGGCATAGAGCGCGGGTGAGTAGCCCGCGGCGCGGCGCTCCGAGTGGCCGAAGCCGGGTAGATCCAGGCTGTAGACCGGCCGCGAGAGTCGATAGTGCTCGAACAGTGGGCGCATCTCGAAGCTGCTGGAGGCGGCATTGATGCTGTGGATCAGCACCAGCGGACGTCCCGACTGGGTGCGGTCGGTGTAATAGGCCAGGCGCCAGCCGTCGCCGGTGGTGAAGTCGGCGCGCGGGGCGGCGATGGCCTCTGGCAGCGCCTGTTCGACAGGATGTTGGGGACTCATGTGTTGGGTACCTTGGTCACGGTAGAAATGTTCGTGCGGGTCGACCATCAGGAGTCAGGCCGCCGACTTTGGCCTCTCCCAATTCCGGCTGACTGGCGACGGCGCGCAGGGCTTCATCGAGCGCGGTCTTCTGCTGGCGATGCAGTTTTTTGGCCGTGCGCTCGAACGCAGGCGTGACGAGGAGGCGACGCATCAGCCGAACTGGTACTCGCCCACGGGGTCTTGCTGATCGGCCATCAGGTTGTTTAGGCACAGAGCGATGCTCGATGGCGCCGTAGCGCCTGGCATTCTCGACCAGGCTTCTGAGAGTTTGACGTTGATGGCCATTTCGAACCTCCGTTACATGGATCCATCGTAGCCAGTTAAGATCCAAAACGGAACTATCTTGGGGCATCCGTTACAAGTTAAGGGATTGGTCATCATGTCAAGCAGAATCCAGTGGAGCCTGAGCCTTTTGTTTAGGCGGCTTGCGTGGACGTTTGATGAGGCCCAGCGGCTTGGCGTGCTCGGCCAGATAGCACACGGGGTCGAGCGTGGGATCCTGTTGTTGGGCGCCGACGATGAAGTACAACTGCGGTAGACCATTTCCATGGAGATCTCGGCGAAGGGGCGTCTGAGTGCTTCGGCCACGGCATCGGTCAAATCGACCAGCACGGCGTACAGGATCCAGGTGGCCCACAGTTGCAGCTCCACGGCGTTTTGCGCCCCACCGTAGAAATAAGCCATTCCCAACAAGCGTTTGGCGATGGCGAAGGCGTCCTCCACTCGCCAACGCTGGGCCTAGAGGGCGGCGGCGTAGGCCGAGGGCAAGTCGACGGGATTGAGCGCATTGGTCAGATAGCGGTAGACCGTTCCACCGGACTGGATCTCGATCAGGCGCACGCGCTGGCGGGTGGCGCCCTGACCGACCCAGACCACCCGATCCTGCAGACGTTCAGCGACCGCCTCGGCTGTCGGGGCACTCGTCGGGCGGTGCTGGCGATCCCGCTGAATCGCCCGAGTATGACGCACAGAGCTACGCTTCTTCGGCTTCGCGTCAGCGGGAACCGGAGCTGGGGTGGTAGATTCCATAAGGATCGGCGCGCAACAAAAATGGCTTGACAGCTTCTCAGAAAACTTAATGAGTGCGCTACTTCTCAGTTGGCTCGGCAAAACGGATCTGCGCGCGGTCGAGGATCCGGAACGGATCGGCGTCGGTCCCGTGGCGCGTGCGCTCCAGACTGGGCGCTTTGCGGCGTTGCATCTGCTGTGTGATTGCTCGGAGTCCGAGGCGAGCGTCTATGTCCGCTGGCTGGCGGCGCAGGTTGCGCTCCCTGTCACACTGCATCCGGTCGAATTGCCGAATCCGATGGACTTCGGCGCCATCTATCGCCAGGCGCGGCAGGTCGTGGCGACCTGTGCCGAGCGTTTGGGCGACGGCGATCATCTGACCTTTCATCTCAGTCCGGGCACACCGGCGATGGCGGCGGTCTGGATCATTCTGGCCAAGACCCGTTTTCCGGCTGATCTCATTCAATCTTCGCTGTCGCATGGCGTCGAGTCGGCTTCGGTGCCCTTCGATATCTCCGCTGATTTCATCCCGGATCTGCTCGACCGGCCGGATCGTGAGTTGGAGCGTCTGACCGCCGGGTTGCCGCCGGAGGCGCCGGAGTTTTCGGCCATTCTTCATCGCAGTGCGATCATGCAGCGCGTGCTGGCGCGTGCGCGCCGTGCGGCGTTGCGGTCGATTCCGGTGCTGATCGAGGGCGAATCCGGGACCGGTAAGGAGCTGCTGGCGCGCGCCATCCATCGTGCGAGTCCGCGTCGTGAGCAGCCGTTCGTGACTGTCAACTGTGGGGCCATCGCGCCGGAACTGGTGGAGTCCGAGCTGTTCGGGCATGAGAAAGGGGCGTTCACCGGTGCGGATCGGCGTCGTCTGGGTTACTTCGAGGCGGCACATGGCGGCACGCTGTTTCTCGATGAGGTCGGTGAGTTGCCGAAGCCGGCGCAGGTGCGGTTTCTGCGGGCGTTGCAGGAGCAGGAGGTGACGCGCGTTGGGGCGACTCAGCCGATTGGGGTCGATGTGCGGGTGGTGGCGGCGACCAATCGGTCCCTGATCGAGGAGGTTGCGGCGGGGCGGTTTCGCGAGGATCTGTTCTATCGGTTGGCGGTGGCGGTGATTCAACTGCCGCCGTTGCGTGAGCGGGAGGACGATGCGGGGTTGCTGTTGGATCGGTTGCTCGATCAGGTGAACCGAGAGAGCGTCGGCGAACCTGGCTATGAGCCAAAAAAACTTTCCGTTACTGCAAGAAATCTTCTACTCCAACACCGATGGCCGGGTAATATCCGTGAGCTGCTCAACACGTTGCGCCGTGCCGCTGTCTGGACTCCCGGCTCGCTGATCGATGTCGACGATGCCCAAGATGCTTTGCTTCCAAGTCCGGTCGGCCGTTCGACGAGCGACTCAATCCTCAGTCTTGACGTGAGGCAAGGTATTGATCTCGATAACATTCTCGACCAGGTCGAGCGACACTACCTGGATGAGGCAATGCACGTTGCGGGCGGCACCAAGACCCGTGCAGCCGCGCTACTGGGCCTCGGCAGCGCGACGACACTGACCAATCGACTTAAAAAGCACCAAGAAAAATCATAGTGGCATGGGTTTCGCTTAATACCGGCCAACACCATCACCGAAAGGTCAAAGGATGTTGGCACAAGGTCGCGCAATCCTGCACTGGGCACATCGGCATATTGGCGGAGACACTGAAACACGACTGGCGAGTGACTTGCTTCGCCGCATCTTTTCGGTCGGCGGGCTACGTGAATACCGGGCGCGATACTTTGCACCTGGGCACTATACTGGGGTGCGGCAAGCCTTGTTGATCAATATGGGAGAGTCCTGTGGAGAGGCTGACGCGCTCGGCAATCTTCGTTGCCTCTGGATCGTGGAGCAATCCAATCGCCAAGTCTTCGCCTATAGAAGCGACCGAGCGACCGGGAGCCAATTCATTGGAGGCACTGTCTTGAGAGAACAGGCCGTTCTTCAAGCCGATTCAGCGTTTTACAACCAACTTGCCATGGGTGCTGCGTCGCGGATTTTGGCGACCCTGCCCGTGATCGACGATGGTGAGAATCTCGAGCGCGACAGAGTCGTCCTCTCGCGGATCGAGCGAGCGGTGCTCGGGCACGCGCTCAGCCTCTTTTTAGATCAACTGCCATCGGATGTCCTGGCAGCGATGCGTACCGAAGGGGCGGCGACGGTCGAGGCCTTCAATCACTATCTCGACGTCAACGGTAAACCGCATCGTAACCGCATTCAGGCTGTCCAAGCGTTTCCGCTCTTCGGTGCAAGGCTTCGCACGGATTGGCAACTGCGGCGCATGGTCGACCGTGGTCAGCCCTTGACCCACGCGCTAGCGGCGGCGCATCAGGTCCAGCCGCGCACGATTCAATGTTGCCGGACGCTGAGCACTGTGCGTGCGCCAGACGAGCGGCGAGTGGATCTTCTCAACCGGCTCGACCGGCTTCCGGCGGAATACTTGCCAAAAACGGAGCAGGACTGGACGGCATTCTTGGATCTTGCCGGGTCTTTGAGTGATCTTGCGACCACGCTGCGCACTGACCTCGTGCCATTGATCAAGCCGTTTGCCGCTGGTTGGCATTCGGGCCGTACCTTACTCAGCCACAAGCTCGGCGCCGATTTCAGCGTCCAACCCATCTACGAAATGATGCACGCGGTCTATCGCTATGGCCTCTACCCCGTGCTAAAAGCACAGAAACCGAGGATGTCCTTGCTGGCGTCGGCGGGCAATGCGCCGCCTCCGAGCTTCTTTCCGCGCTGGTTCGGACGATATTCGCTCCCCCGCCTGACTGAAATGGCCGGGCAATGGCAGCAAGGGTATCGGCGCTTCAGCATGGAACGTCTCGGCGTGTCTGATCCGGCACTGGCTGCCGCGCTGTCCTGGCCGGGTCTAATGGACAGTCCTGTCAGCTACAGCGACAGGGGCTATCGGATCATCGAACTCACCAGCCAGCAAGCGCTGGAACACGAGGGACGGACGCAGAAGCACTGCGTCGCCAGCTATGCGATCAAGTGCGTGCTCGGCGAGAGCGCCATTTACTCAGTCAGGGACCGTAACACGGGTGCACCCATTTCGACTTTTGAGGTTGCTCTAACCTACGACGTACCTGTCTTGGCTCGGCATCATGGTCGGGAGAACGCCGTCCCATCGCCGGAGCTACAAGCGTTTGTGCAGCGCTTTGTCGACCAGGTGCTTGCTAAATTGGGAAATCAACAGATCCGGCAGGTCCGTATCGCCCGCCGCCGGGGGAGCGTTCAGATTCGTGAATTTCTGGCCGAGCCGGATACCGGCGATCAGCCACTGAGCGCCCGAGAACGCGCCCGGTTGGCTGAGCTAGTTGCCTTTGCGCATCCATCGGAGATTCGGCGGCTAAGCCACAAAGGTCGTCTTTCAGCCATCAACGGAAACTTTTTCGACGAGTCGGATGGTTTCGCCGAATTACCGCGAGCCGCGTAATCACTGTTCCACATTTTCATGTACTAAACGAAGCTGTACTGAAAAACCTGCATCTCGTAAACGTACTCGTTGAGGAGTAAAATTTACTATCGTTGAGCGCAATCAGTCGCAAAACCTCGTTGTCACGCGGCTATGCTTAGCGGTTGATGAAAAATAATAAAGTGGCATGGATTGAGCCTTTAATCATTGATGGTAGCGAGACGGTGTTTAAACGGCGTCTGGTTCGATAAACGTCTTTTTAGGTACGGCTGAAGCCGCACCGACAGCAAAATGACGCATTTCACCCTAGACGTTGTTTAGTTTGCTCGCAATCAGCTTTATGGGGATTATCCGGTACGACATAGTCTGCCCATGTCGCAACCGCATGGGTTTCCGTGCGCCTGAGGCAAACTGCGTGCATAAAAAGTATGTACGCCATGAACCTTAGCAGTGTTAGCAAAAAGCAGTGTTAGCAAAGTTTCGCTAATCTGCTGAGCTTGATACTTACAGCTTGGTACTGAAGAAAGCGAGTATGAGACCGGATAACCCCCTTCTTTTTATTCAACAATCTTGTGAAGACTAATGGAAAAAATGACCACAAGGACGAAGATCTACTGGCGTCGAGACCTCGCTCAGTATATCGGGGTACCGCTCCAAGATCTCCTTGAAATTCTCTACAAGGAAAATCGCCGGGATTACTACAGGATCAGATCGATTCCGAAGGCATCTGGTGGTACGCGGACCATTCACGCTGTGTCTGGTAAGCTCAAGGACATCCAAAGGAAAGTGCTGGACAAGCTACAGGCGGATTTCCCGCCCAGCTCGCGCGCTCATGGCTTCGTGCCCAAACGCAGCATCATCACCAATGCCATACCGCATCGTCGCAAGAAGGTGTTGGTCAAATTGGACATCCGCGACTTCTTTCCATCGATCCGCTTCGCGCGGGTAATGGGTCTGTTTCAGTCCGCCCCGTTTCATTTCGGTCGCGAAGCCGCAATTACACTCGCGCAGATCATCTGTGTGCCGGGAGATAATGGGCCGCTTCCCCAAGGCGGCGTGCTCAGTCCCTATGTCGCCAATGTCATCTGCCGACGTCTGGATCAAAAACTCGCCGCCATCGCACGTGAGCATCGATGCCATTTCACGCGCTACGCAGACGATCTGACGTTCTCCACTAATGACGTGAAGTGTTTAAATAGGGAGCAGTTTATTGCTCGCGTCGAAGCAGCTGTCGCGAATGAAGGATTCACGATCAACTCGAAGAAAACGCGCGTCTTGCGCCAATCGGACCGTCAGATTGTTACTGGAATCGTCGTCAACGACGGCTTGAATGTTACACGAAAGTATATTCGTAACCTGCGCGCAATTTTGCACAATATCGAGAAAAATGGGCTTGAGACACAGCTGATTAAAGATGGCGGTTTCCATGATCGCCGGGCGTCACGTCTTGAACTCAAACGGGATGGCGATGGCTATCGTCTAGGTACGCGACAACTCACCAAAGAAGAATCAATTGAACGCTTTCTTCAGCATCTCGTGGGGCGCTTCGCCTTCGTTGGCCAAGTAGTCAATGCGGAAGGGCAGGAAAACCGGCAGATCCGTTACCGTCGCGTGGTGCTCTATAAACGTCTGCTTAAGCGATTTTATATCTGTATCTGCCGTATAGAAAAAAATGAAAATTTGGGAAAAGGACCAGAAAAATGTAAAAGTACGCTCGAAAAATTGATGAAAAAATACTCATCTTTTGATCAGCAGTCCGAATGGTATAATCGAGCGAAAGAGTGCCGTCAATCTAAGCTTGAGCAATGGCAAAATTCTAAAGAAGCACAAACGATCCGCGACGAACTAGCGTGTATAACAACGCTAGAGGATGCGCGCCGATTTTTGACAGCGCAAGCGTGTTCGGACGTTCGTTACTGGATCGAGTGCAGCGGTAATTTTGAAGACATCAAGATAAAGCTTGCAAAGTTTGCACAGTATCCCGCTTTCAATTTCTTTGATACGCGGCAAGTGCTACACGGGTTTAAGGACACGCAGGATCTAGGAGCCTTGACACATCACGGAAGTACACCCGCTCATTTGCTAAATATTCTACTTAAGCGATACGAGCCTCATTACTACAAACTTCCGGATTATGAGCCACCGTATTCGCTGCGAGGTCTTGTCGATCCAATGTCCGATGCGCTTCGCAACATCGTACTGGAAGATGGCGAAGATGTATTCTTGGATTTTAACGATCCGCGTATTGAATCCAAGGTGGCAAAGCTTAAGCAGGGAACCCGACTGAGCGCGCGTCAGGGGCAGGCTCATATTGGCACAATGATCGAAGAGATGTTGCAGTCCGCTTATGAGGAAGGTCTCAAGCGCGCGAATCAAACACCCAAAAAATCGGTTCCGTGGAAAGGTCGTCTCCAGAATCCGCGCGAGGATATCTACACCGTGATTCCGGCGCTCCAGGGCAGTCTAGTTGACATCTTCGAATCGATGTACCGTAACAGAAAAAGCGGACAAATCGAGGTCGAGACATCGGTCACTGAAAGCGGCTGTTTCCAAATCCGAATTGCCGATGTCGATGGTGCGAGTCTAAGAGTTCCGCCGGGGCGAGATTTCGCGCACGGCAAACTACGCCGCGCTACACGCAGTCTCTTTGTGATTGCTGGCTACTGGATCTTTGCACGTTTCAATGATGGCTCCGTACATCGGGTCAATATGCTCACTGGAGAGACAGTTAAAGTCGCTGATGATCGGTATTCTGGATTCACGCACGTTCTGGTTTTACCGAACAACGAGGGCAGGATTGATCCGCCGAGCGTCGGCAAGTCTTCTCTGGATGTTTCAGTTGCGAAAACGTCTCGTAGAACCTTGCGAGTTTTAGTTATCGACAATAATGATCAGGAGCGCTACGACAACGAGCTGCGGTGGCAGACACTGCCCGATCTGGAGTTGAAAACGGTTGCAGCAATTGATCGAGAGACTTGCGCAAGCTACGCCCCGGACATTGTTTTTGTTCACTTTAACAACGATGAGCGTAAATGGATAACTCAAGAGAACACAAATCTCTGTCCAATTGTTTTATTTAGTGGAGAATTTATGTCTGAATGTATGATACATGAAGGCTGCTGGTGCGTATCGCGGACTTTTCTGAAGGAGCGATTCGGTGATCTGATCGATCAAATCGTGCGAAAGGAGAGAAAAGACTGTGTGGGTCTATCTTGAAATCGAACCTGATGGCTCTGGAATTCATGCCGAGCTTGATAAGCGAAAAGATTTTCTGTATATCATCCATTACAACGCAACCTGTCGATCCCTCAGTAAAATCTGCAACGGTATTGAAGGTTTGGTTATTCCTGATGAGCTAAGCGGACACAATTATGACGTAAAGTTAATGATCCTGCAGATACGCTTGGAGACAACTAGCGGCTTGCAAGAACTCCCGATCCGGGTTTGGTTCGACAACGAGGATCGTTACTGTACGTTTTGTGATCGATTCGGCATGACCGAGCGTGGCCTCGAACGCATCGGTGTGGTTCTTGTTCCACCGGATAAACGTCCGGAAAATATCACACCACATCAACCAAAATTCGATGCGGTATCTCGTTATCTCGAACAGCACGCTGGTCAGCCCTGGTTCACTCAGGGGCGTCACAACCGAGCGAACCGATGGGGGCCTTATACCTTTTTCCGCGTCTTAAAATCCCTTGATCCAGCTTTTTCGACTCAACTCGAATCCATCGAAAAAAGCATGTTTGAGGAGCCTTTTCTCAAGCGACTGGCTAGTACACTACGCGACGATAACCTCCCAAAACCACGCATCGATCAATTGCGGACTGAGCGCTGCTCACTCCGAGAAAAACTTCTGGCCGGCAATGTTGGACGCAAGATTCTCGTCGTGGAGGATCACTTAGACGATGGTTGGCGCGAAGTCTATCGGGAGGTCTTCGAATCAGCCGGCGACAGCGTTTCTGTCATTTGGGCAACAAATGTCAGTGAGGCCAAAGCTGCATTTGCGAAAGACATCGCACTGATTGTTCTGGATGTCCGACTCGATAGTAAAGATGATGTGACGGAATCCACCAATAACGCCGTTCCAACAGGTGTCACTCTCGCTAAATGGTTTCGAGAGCAATGGAGTCCCATTCCGATTTTGGCGGCGACCGCATCGAATAAGACATGGATTCTGGAGCCGCTTTTAAAATACGGTGTCCAGGCTTACTGGGTCAAAGAGTCACCAGAGCAAAAAAGTGATTTGTCACACGCGATTCGGAATGTCATCGATTTTTACCGCAAGACGCGGGATGTTCTCGTTTGGTCAGATCGCACACGCGGATGGATTGAAGGACTTTATGCAATAGCCGAAGAGGTTTTTCGAAACGATGTCCGTCAAGGTCAAATCCTGGAGAAAAAAGCCAAGTCACTCCACGGGTTGCTTGATCGCGCTTTCAGTCCATTCAGCCGCGATTTGGACGACGGATTGCAGCTTAACGTCGCTTTTCTGATTCTGTTTTCGTGCATGAACGATCTGCGCGCCTGGTGCTGTCGAGTTGAGAAAAAAGAAGATGGCGCTGAGAATTGGTATACCGTCGAATCGCTTGGCAATGATTTATTGGTAAGCAAACGTCGCGTTGGTATGCGTCATGTTGAAGCAAAATTCGAGTACGAAGTGGAGGGCTCTGGCCGACGATCAGATCTTTTTCCTGACACTGATGCATCGCTAAGGCTTTTAACGATATTGGGATGCGCTAAAAAAGGGACTTTATTCCGCGAACTCAAAAAAATCCGAAATGTCCTGCCACTAACCCACGGAGTCACAGACGCAGAAACTGGACATGGTGATGTTGTTCAAAAAGTAACCGACAAGCATCTTGATGACATGCTCAGTGTACTCCAAGCCGTCGTTGACATTCGGGCTGAGAAAGACCGGGTCTGAACGTCAGACTGATCATTGCCGGATCTAAGGCTTGGGGATGGGAATCAGATTAAGGAGAAACCGAAATGCCTGCTGAACAACCCGAACTGAATCCTTGCCAACAAGCCGCTATCACGGCTATTTCGGTCTTCCTGCACAGCGAGACGCCGATTTTCCTGCTCCAAGGCAGCGCCGGAACAGGAAAAACGACGCTGGTTGCCCATCTCATTCGGTTGCTCAATCAGCAGCACCGCAAATTTCAGGTCATTGCCCCAACCGGCCGTGCCGCTCGCATCCTGGGCACAAAGACACAGACTGACGCCACGACGATTCACAGCGTACTCTACGCCAAACCCAGCGTCGAAGTGTTTGAAGAAGCCGTCTCCATCAACGACCCTGGGATGCGCTGGCATTTTCCGCTCAAGGAGGAAGATCCAGGCGCAACGGTCTTCATCGTCGATGAATCCTCAATGGTCGGCGACAAGGAAGCCAAGGGCGACCTGCTGCGCTTCGGTTCGGGTCGACTGCTGACGGATCTAATCCGCTATGCCCGATTAGGTCGAGAAGGACGTGTTGGCGAACACGGAGCCAAGATCATCTTCGTCGGCGATCCGGCGCAGTTGCCGCCGGTCGGCGAAACTCTTTCGCCCGCCATGTGCAGCGATTATCTCAAGCAGACCTTTGCCCTCGACTGTCAGACATTTGAACTGACCGAAGTGATGCGCCAACAGACTGAGAGTGCCATCTTGGATCGCGCCACAGAGCTGCGCAACAGGATCGGCCAGCGCGACTATAACCGCTTCGATCTCAAAACTGCGGATAGCGAGATCATCGCCACTTCGATCACCGAGGCCATATCCCGAGTCGAGACAGGGCTACGCTCCAAGTCCAGTTCGGTCCTGATCACCTACTCGAACTCCCAGGCGTTTCAGCTCAATCGTGCACTGCGCGGCCGCCTGTGGGGCGATGAAGACGCAGATTTACGTCAGGGCGATCTACTGCTGGTCAACAAAAACTCTTTTCTGCACGATCTCAGCAACGGCGATCTCGTCAAGGTCAGGCAGATGCTCGGTTCGTCTGAACAGCGCGCGATTCACCTGAACGTCAAGGGAGAACATGAGCGGGTTCCTGTCGAGCTAGCATTTCGGCAGGTCGAAGTCGCCTACAGAGCCGGAGATGGCTCGATCAGAACCATTCGGTGCCGCTTGCTGGAAAATCTGCTGAACTCGCCTGAACGTGAACTGACACCGCTTGAGCAACGGGCGTTGCTGGTCGATTTTCGAATACGCAATCCAGAACTGCGGCCCAAAACCAACGCCTTCAGTATCGCCTTTCGCGAAGATCCCTATTTCAATGCCTTGCAGGTCAAGTACGGCTACGCGATGACCTGTCACAAAGCGCAGGGTGGAGAGTGGCAGACCGCTGTGGTCAACTTTGAGGGTGGCCACAGCGCGCGCAATGAGCAATTTTTTCGCTGGTCGTACACCGCGATCACCCGCGCGCAAAGGACACTCATCACGATCAATGCCCCGTCCTTCACACCAACATCCGGCATCACTTGGGACACCCTGGGACCGTCGCCTCAACCTGAATCGACCTCGACGACAACGACGCCTCCAACCGACGACGACTGGAACCGATGGAGCTTCAACGCTGGGCAAGAGACACTGTTTGCCTACCATGTGGCACTCCGCGAAGCTTGGTCGAAACGTGGAATCTGCATCGAACACCTCGACCATCTGCAATATACCGAGCGCTACCTGCTGAGCCGTGACGGTCGTGCCGCCACCGTGCAGTACCACTACAAGGGCAATCACAAAATCTCGAAGACCCAGGACACGCCTAGTAGCGCCTCAGATCCTGAACTGCTGGATGCGGCACTGACGGCGATGCACGAAGCCCTTTCCTCCATGCCGGCGGACAAGACTCCACTGTCCGAACCCTTTCTGGCTGAATTCCACGACAAGCTGAACGCGGCATTGGAAGGGACGGAGATCCGTATCGTCGCTACCGAACCCATGCCATACCGCTTGCGCATCGAATTCGAGACCGCCGGGCGGCGCGCCAAGATCGACTTTTATTACAACGGCAAACAAACCTGGACGTCCGCTATCGTGGTTGGAGGTCCGGGGGCCAGCGGCGGTCTCATTGATCGCGTTCAACAGTTACTGGACCAGGTGCCATGAGCGACTCGAAAGCCGTATTCAATCTGCGCAAGGAAGGCCGGTTGGACGAGGCATTGGCCATGGCGCGGGAAGGCTATGCGGCCAACGCAAACGACATCTGGATGCAGCGCGCTTATGGCTGGGTGCTCTACGACCTGATCAAACACGCAGTCCAGGAGTTCGAGGACAAGCAGATTCCACCGGGACGACTGGCCAACCAGCTCAATACCTGGCTGCGCGAATACCACCAGTTCGGCACTAATGAGCGACCTGGCATGCTGCACTCCAATCTTTTGCAACAGGTGATCAAAGCCAGTCATGTTTGGCCATCTTTCCTGAAATTCGCGCGCTGGTGGGGACCGGAATACTTCACCGAGGAAGATCGGAAGCCGTTTAGGCCGCCGGATGGCGGTCGCGAGGTTCCCAGTCTCGCCACTCGCTATGTCTACGCCGTGGGGCGCGAAGCCGCGCGCCAAGCGGCAGACATCCCCGCCGACCTGCTCGCCTGGGCCGAGCAACAGGTCGATGCCGCCCTGCATGACTCGCCCAACGATCAATGGTTGCACTACTACAAGAGCAAGTTTCTGCTCACGCGCGGTGAATCCGAACAGGCCCGCGCGAATCTACTGCCCGTCGTCCGGCGACAGTCGCGGGCCGCTTGGGTTTGGGACACACTTGGGACGACTTACGAGATAGAAGATCCAGCCAAAGCAATCGTTTGCTATTTCCGCGCCGTGCATGTCGCCCGACAACCCCAGGAGGTCGCCAACACACACATCAGTCTGGCGCGCCTGCTTGCCCAACAACAACGCTTTCCAGAGGCTGCCGTACAGGTTCACGCCGCACTCGCCTATCGCCAGGACAACAACTTCCGCGTTCCGCAAGCACTCGGACAACTGGCGGGTATGGACTGGTATCGCGAGCTGTCCAAGCGCACGGATCTGCCGTGCCCGCCCGACATGGCCGAAGCCGCCGAGGCCATTCTGTTCGAGGGAGAACAGGCGCGAATGACATACCGAGTCGGCGTGCTCGACCATCACAACAGCGACAAGGCGCTCGCCCATGTCGCCTTCTCACTGGAAGACGGCGTCGTGTTGCCCTATCGGCGCTTCAAGAACATTCGCGATGTCCCGATTGGCCGGATCGTCGAGGTCGGATTCATCGAAGAAGCACGCCAGCCACAGCGCTGGCGAACCACTGAACACACAGGGATCGATGGCTTCGTCAAGCCGATGACCGGCGAGGTGTCGAAGCGAGAAGATCAGTCCTTTGGATTTCTGAAAACCGGCACCGGTGAGCGCGTCTTCGTTCACCCCGCCTTGATGGATCACTTGCCCAGCGCAGAGTCAAAGGCGATCACCTGCCTGGCCGTGATGGGCAAGGACAAACAGGGCAAGCCCGGATGGCGTGCGCTCAGTTGGATTGACTGATGCTCTCTACTTGAATACGCAGTCGATCAGCCGACACCGGCATTCGATGAGTTCGACGATCCGATCCAGCACGACCTGACCCAGATCCGATGGCGTTACGATGACTTCGAGCATAAAAAATTTCCCGTTCGGGAAATTATGGCTTGATCCACCCCGTTTTCAAGCAAACTAACCCGATCGGGAAATTTCGGACCGGCGTGGCTTCGAGCTTGTGTCACCCTTCGGCCAGCCACTGCCGCACGGTCGCTATGGGTAAGAAAAGCCGCCGGGGATTGGACGGCAGCGGCATGAAACCAAAGCCTTGGTACAGGGCCTTGCGTCGCTCCACGCGCTCCGGATCGCCGCAATCGAACACGTCCAGCATCACCACCGCAATGCCGATCGCCTCGGATGCGTGAGCAATGCGCGTCAGGGCGTCCACCAGCAGGTCGCTGCCGAAACCCTGATTCCGATACCGCTGATCACGACCGATCATCGAGATGAAAGCGGCGGGAATCGCGCCATGCGCCGGTCGTGCGCGCGCATAGCGTGGCGGCAGCGCCTCGTAGCTGACGGCATGGGCGTTGATCGCATAGAAGCCCATCACGGCGCCATCGGGCGCTGCCATCACATACAGCCGGATATTGTCGGCCTTGGCCAATTTGTTGGCTGTCTTGTGAAAGTAATTGTCGATCGCGGCGATCCCGCAACTGAAACCATCCCGGTCATGCCGCGCGGAGTCGAACGGCTCGATGCAATAGGACTGAGCGCTTCGATCCGGCATTATTGCGACCGGGTCCGCTCACGACTGCGTTTCAGAGCCGCGCGTAGCTCGGGGGTCGGCTCGGGCGGCTGATCCAGTGCCGCGAAGAAGACCGCTTGATCCTCAGGGCGCAGGATCGTTAGCTCATGGGCCGCAATGGTCTCCAGGGCGGCCCGGTAGGCGGCATTCATGGTGAAGGTCGAATCATCCAGGCCCGACAGCACGGCCGCTCTGTGGATCGTCTCCTTGATCCTTGGCTTGGTGCGAAAATGCATCCGTGCCTCATTGCGCTCGTTGATCGTGTTCGTCAGGTCTTCTGCCGGCCGCATGATCGATCTCCCACTGTTTGGCATGACACGGGACAATGTACGCTGATTGAGCGTACGCATCAAACGATGCTGAGTGACCCAGGATCTTGATTCATCCCATTTTCAAGCAAACTGACCCAATCGGGAAACTTCGCATGGCGCCCGCTGCACCACCACATAGCCGCACTCGATCTCGCGATGGAAGGAGTCGGGAATCCGCCCCCAATCCATCACATCGACACGAATCGGCACATTGCTTTCCACGAACGCCTCTCGCAGATCGAACAGCTTGTCACAGACCTGGTGAGGGTCAGCCGGATGACGGACCACGAGATCGAGGTCACTCGCCTCGAACGCCCCACCGGTCACACGGCTCCCATAAGCCCAAACGTCATATTCCGGAACATACCGGCACAGAATCTCACGCACCATCGCCAGATAACGATCCGGCAGATCGAGTCCGAAACCTGTACTCATGCCAAGCCTCCGGAATCCGCATCGCCCGCCCGCAGACGCGCTTCCAGTCCTCGTGCATCGCGGATGAAATCCGGCATGAGCGCCAGCGTCTCCTCGGCAAACGCCTCCCCATAGTCATGAGCCGTATCGTTGCGGTTCTCGCGATACGCGAACCAACGCTCGACCTCCTCCAGCGTCAGCAGACCATGTTGGGCCGCCAGCCGCAGAAGCTCCTTGACCGGCGTGGCTTCGAGCTTGCGTCCACCATAGCCAAAATCTTTCAAGCGCCGCTTGATGAGCTTAAAGCAGACTTCTTGAGTCAGTTCGAACCCCTTGACGATCGCCATGCGGAAGACTTCCTGATCTGTGTCCTCATGCTCCGCCACCGCGAGCTGATAGCGCGCCACGGCCGACTCGAGCGCTCGCAAGGTATTGCGCAAATGATCCGTGTTCAACGTCATCATCGAGTAGCACGCCTAAAGCCGTGAAGCCGCCGCCAGCACCCGATCCAACACCCCACGCACACTGGCCACCAACCGCTCGATCGGCTTCTTGTGCGCCCGGTACTTGAGCTTCAGCAACTCCATCTTGGCCCCCGCTTCCAGGATGAAGTCGTCACTGGTCTGGATGGCATCGACCAACCCCAGATCGACCGCGCGCTGACCATGCCAATACTCGCCGGTCGCCACCCGCTCCAACTCCAAACTGGGCCGGTACTCGGAGACGAACGTCTTGAACAGCCGATGCGTCTCTTCCAACTGCTCGCGCAGCTTCTGACGCCCCTCATCCGTGTTCTCGCCAAACAGCGTCAGCGTGCGCTTGTACTCGCCGGCCGTATGCAGCTCGAAGTCCACGCCATAGCGTTCGAGCAAGCGATGGAAGTTGGGCAGCTCGGCCAGCACGCCGATCGAACCGATGACGGCGAAGGGCGCCGCGATGATGCGATCGGCGACACAGGCCATGAGATAGCCGCCACTGGCCGCGACCTTGTCGACCGCTACCGTCAGCGGAATCCCCTTGGCACGCAACCGCGCCAGTTGCGAGGCCGCCAGCCCATGCTCGCTGACCATGCCACCGGCATTGTCGAGCCGCACCAGCACCTGATCGCCCTCGCGCGCCTCCTGGAGCAACGTCGTCACCAGCACCCGCAGCGCACTGACCTCGCTGGCGCGGATATCGCCGTTGAACTCGATGATGAACAACCGCCGCTGCTCCTGATCAACGCGCTTCTCGCGTTCCTTCTCGCGCTTGCGCTCCTCCTTGAGAAACGCCTTGTACTCCTTCTCAGACAGCGAGATCTCTTTGAGCGCATAACTGAGCGAACGATAACGCTCCTTGAGATCCGTGATCTCCAGTTGCTCGCGTTGCAGGCCGCCGCTGGAGCGCGCACGCAAGGCCAGCACGATCAGCACCGCGATCCCGGCCAGCAGGGTCAGCGTCTTGGCCAGGAAGAACAGATAGTCGATCAATGACTCGAAGAACAATTCCAGCATGGGCGAACAACCTTATCGAGTGAAATGGGCCGCGACTCACACCGCGATCGGGGCGCGAATCACTGGATGCGGATCATACCCCTGGATCTCGATGTCCTCGAACGCATAGTCGAACAGCGTCGCCGGTCGGCGTTTGAGCACCAGACGCGGCAGCGGACGCGGCTCGCGCCCGAGCTGGGCGTGGACGATCTCCGGGGTCAGATGATTGCGATACAGATGCAGATCGCCGAAGGTATGGATGAACTCGCTCGGCTCCAGATCGCACTGCTGGGCGATCAGGTGCGTCAGCAGCGCATAACTGGCGATATTGAAGGGCACGCCGAGAAAGAGATCGGCACTGCGCTGATAGAGCTGGCAGGACAGCCGCCCATTGGCGACATGGAACTGGAACAGACAATGACAGGGCGCTAGCGCCATGCGTCCGGTGCGCACATTGTCCTGAGGACTGAGCCGCTCGTCGGGCAAATCGGCCGGATTCCAGGCCGAGACCACCAGCCGCCGCGAGTGCGGCCGGGCGCGGATGGTCGCGACCAGCTCGGCGAGCTGATCGATCACGCGCCCGTCCGGCGCCGGCCAAGCACGCCACTGCGCCCCATAGATCGGGCCGAGCGCGCCCTCCTCCGTCGCCCACTCGTCCCAGATGCGGATGCCCCGTTCGCGCAGCCAGCCGTTGTCGGTCGAGCCGGACAGGAACCACAGCAGCTCGCCCACCACGCTCTTGAAATGCACCCGCTTGGTGGTCAGCAGCGGAAAGCCTGCGGCCAGATCGAACCGCACCTGCCGCCCGAAGACCGCGCGCGTCCCGACGCCCGTGCGGTCGGCCTGATCCTGGCCGTTGGCGATGACGTCGCGCAGAAGATCCAGATAGACCTGCATCGCGATCAGACCGTCGCCGGGCCGAGCAGCAGCGAGCGCCCGTCCATGACCTCGGGGATCGGAATGCCCATCAGATTGAGCACCGTGGGCGCGATGTCCTTGATGCCGCCGCCGATGGCCAAGCGCCAGGGCACCTCGTCGACGATCAGGCAGGGCACCGGATAGAGACTGTGCTGGGTATGCGGATCGCCGGTGACCGGATCGACCAGCTCGTCGCAGTTGCCGTGGTCGGCGGTGAGGATCACCGAATAGCCGCCGGCGACCGCCGCGTCCATCACCCGTCCGGCCTCGCGATCGAGCACCTCGACCGCCGCGATCACCGCCTCGCGCACCGCCGTGTGCCCGACCATGTCGCCATTGGCGAAGTTGACGACGATGAAGGGATAGACCTGCTGCTCGATGGCCGCGATTACGGCCTCGGCCACCTCGGGCGCGCTCATCTCGGGCTTGAGATCATAGGTCGCGACCTTGGGCGAGGGAATGAGCACGCGCTCCTCGCCTGGATACGGCTCGTCGCGTCCCCCATTGAAGAAGAAGGTGACATGGGCGTACTTCTCGGTCTCGGCACAGTGAAACTGCGGCAGACCGTCGTTGCTCAGCACCTGACCGAGCGTGATCCTGGGCATGTCGTGATCGAAGGCCACCGGCAGCCCGTACCACTGGTCGTACTCCATCATACAGGTGACTTTGACCCCAGTGACACCACGCCGGTCGAAGTGGTCGAAGTCGGGCTTGAACAGCGCCGAGACCAGTTGACGCGGCCGATCCTTGCGGAAATTGAAATGGATGACCTGATCGCCGCTCTGAATCGTCTCGCCGCCCTCGATCAGGGTCGGGCGGATGAACTCATCGTCCTCGCCCTGTGCGTAAGAGGCTTCGATGGCGGCGCGTGCATTCGGCGCGTGCTGGCCTTCGCCATCGACCAGCGCACGCCAGGCCAGCTCAGTGCGCTCCCAGCGATTGTCGCGGTCCATGGCGTAGTAGCGCCCCGAGACGCTGGCGATCTGACCGCCGGCTACTTCGAGCGCATTCTCGACGCTCTTGAGATAATTCAGCGCCGAGCGCGGCGCGGTGTCACGTCCGTCGGTGAACATGTGCACCATCGGGCGCGCGCCCTGATACTTGCACAGCTTGATCAGCGCGTTGAGATGATGGACGTGGCTGTGCACGCCGCCATCCGAGACCAGGCCCATCAGGTGCAGCGGCCGATTCTGAGCGGCGGCGGCCTGAGCCGCCGCGACCAGGGCGCGATTCTCGTAGAAACTGCGATCGGCGATGGCCTGATCGATCAGCACCAGATCCTGACGCACCACGCAGCCGGAACCGAGCGTCATGTGTCCGACCTCGGAGTTGCCCATCTGACCGTCCGGCAGCCCAACCGACAGCCCGGAAGCCTGGATGGCCGTATGCGGATGAGTCGAGAAATAGCGGTCCAGATTGGGCGTGTGCGCGATCGCGACGGCATTGTTGGCCTTGGACGGATTCAGACCGAAACCATCGAGGATGATCAGGACGACGGGGCGGCGTGGGACGTTCTTCATCAATGACTCCGCGAGAAACTCAACCCTTCCGGGCCAGGAGCGAGCGTGTTAGTCGACCGGCGTGATCCGGCTGTCGGCCCGCTTGCAAAATCAGCTATTCTAAACGGCCTCTGACCTCATCGCCCGGCTTTCGATTTCTGCCTTCATGACTACCAGGCCCCATCGCCCCCGCCCAGACGACGACATCCAGTCTACGAACGACCCTTTCGTCGACTGGGTGCGCGAGGCCACGCCCTATATCCACGCGCATCGCGGACGGACCTTCGTCATCGCCTTCGGCGGCGAGGCCGTAGTCGACGCGCGCTTTCCAGAACTGGTGCACGACATCGCCCTGCTGCACGGACTCGGTATCCGGCTGGTGCTGGTACATGGTGCGCGTCCCCAGATCGAGCAGCGCCTCCAGGGTCAGGGCGTGGAACTGCGCTACGTCAATGGTCTGCGTGTCACCGATGACCGCGCGCTCGCCTGCGTGAAGGAAGCCGCTGGCATGGTCCGGGTCGAGATCGAGGCCCTACTGTCGCTGGGGCTGGCTAACTCGCCCATGGCCGGGGTGCGCATCCCGGTGGTCTCGGGCAACTTTGTCACCGCGCGCCCGCTCGGGGTCATCGATGGCGTCGACTATGCCCATACCGGTGCGGTACGACGGGTCGATCATCGCAGCCTGCGCCTGCTGCTCGACCAGGGCATGGTCGCCCTGATGCCGCCGCTCGGCTATTCGCCCACGGGGGAGGTCTTCAATCTGAGCGCGGCGGACGTGGCGCGCAGTGCCGCCGTGGCTCTTGGGGCGGATAAGCTGATCTTTTTGACCGAGTCTGCCGAGTCGCAACAGGGCGCACGACTCGCGCCGAATCTGCTCGCACGAGAGGTCGATGCACTGCTGGCCGGCACGCAGATGCTGCCCGATGAGATCGCGACCTGTCTGCGGGCTGGCGCCGAAGCCTGCCGCCACGGTATCCGTCGGGTGCACCTGGTCGAACGCGGCGAGCATGGCGCGCTGTTGCGCGAACTCTTCACTCATGATGGCCACGGCACCCTCATCTCGGCTGAACCCTACGAGGATCTGCGCCCGGCGCGTATCGATGATGTGACCGGCATCCTGGAACTGCTGCGACCGATGGAAGAACGCGGCGTGCTGGTGCGCCGTTCACGCGAGCGTCTCGAAACCGAGATCGATTGTTTCCACATCGCCGAGCGCGATGGGCTGGTGACGGCCTGTGCCGCGCTCTATCCCTACCCGCACGACGATATGGCGGAATTGGCCTGTCTGGCCGTCCATCAGGACTATCGTGGCGGGCGACGCGGTGAGCGTCTGCTGGAGCATATCGAGGGATTGACGCGCGCCCGGGGGATCGGACGGCTGTTCGTGCTCACGACCCAGACCGCGCATTGGTTTCAGGAACGCGGTTTCCAACCCAGCGGACTCGAAGCCTTACCGATGGAAAAACGCGCTCTCTACAACTTTCAGCGCAATTCCAAGGTCTTCATCAAGACGCTTCCCGATTGCAGGTCTTTGCCAAAGTCTCCATAGACGCACCGGCCAGACAGGCCGCCGGTCGCGCGCGCTCTAGCGAATAGCCTTCGTTGAGTGGACGCTGGCTGAAGCCATGCCCCTGGCGCAGACAGAACAGCAGCCATTTGGAGAGAAACAGATTGGCCCGCCATTTGTCGGCCAGAGCCGGATGGGCATACTGGGTGCGCAGGGGCAGCATGGACTGACGCAGCTCCAGTACCTCGACCTGTCGCGCGTCATGGTAGACACGCAGACGCGCATCCGGATCGGCATAGGTCTCCAGCGTCTCGGAGGCCGTGAAGCGATGGGTCAGATGCACCAGGGTGGTGTAGCGCGCCTGCTCCTCGATCTCCAGATGCAGATCGACGGCGCCAGGACGCTGCGAGACGTCCTGTCCAACCGGACAGGCGCTCAACCCTGGAGCCAGGCGCCGTAGCAAAACGAAATTCTCCTCGCACAAACTCATCAGGGCACCGACATCCGGGTGCCCTGCGATCAGCTTGAGGAGAAAGGCGCGGTCGAGTGTGAATGGCATCGAAGGTCGAACGCGCTCCGGGCGTCTGACGCTCAAGCCTGAGCGTTGGACTGCTCGGCGATCTGGCGCCGCACGTCGTCCATGTCGAGTTCGCCGGCCTTGGCGAGCAGATCGCGGAAACCACCCTCGGGCAGCGCGCCGGCCTGCGAGAAGATGATGATCTGCTCGCGGAAGATCATCAGCGTCGGAATGGAACGAATCTGGAAATGGCCCGCAATTGCCTGCTGCTCTTCGGTGTTGAGCTTGGCGAAGACGATGTTCGGGAAGTCTTCCGAGACCTTCTCGTAAACGGGCGCGAAGGAGCGGCAGGGACCGCACCAGGGCGCCCAGAAATCGACGATTACGAAGTCGTTGTCCTGGATGGTCTGTTCGAAATTAGCGGTATCGAGTTCGACGACGGCCATGGGGCTCCCCCGTTAGATGAAAAGTTGAGCGCGATACTAACAGAAACGGCGGCGTCCCGTGACCCGACCCGGCTCAGGCAATCATCGAGCCGGGATTGGCCGCGCGCCCCAGACGATGGGCGCCGGCAGGCTTGCTTCAGAGTGCCTGGAGTCCGGCGATGATCTGGGCGCGAATGTCCTCGACCTGACCGATGCCGTGGACCTTGATATAGCTCGGCGCACCTTCGTCGCCCTGCGTGGCCCAGGAGGAGTAATAGCCGACCAGCGGCTCAGTCTGGTCGTGATAGACCTTGAGACGCGCCTTGACGGTTTCTTCGAGGTCGTCATCGCGCTGGATCAGCGGTTCGCCGGTCTCGTCATCGACGCCCTCGACCTTCGGCGGATTGAAAACGACATGATAGGTGCGACCCGAGGCTGGATGCACGCGACGCCCGGACATGCGCTTGATAATCTCCTCGTCAGGCACATCGATTTCGACCACGGCGTCGATCGAGACGCCCGCGTCCTTGAGCGCATCGGCTTGGGCCAGGGTGCGCGGAAAGCCGTCGAACAGACAACCGTTGACGCAGTCGGCCTCGGCGATGCGTGCCTTGACCATGCCGATGATGATGTCGTCGGAGACCAGACCGCCCTCGTCCATGATCTTCTTGGCGGCCAGACCCAGCTCGGTGCCCTGCTTGACGTGCGCACGCAGCATGTCGCCGGTCGAGATCTGCGGGATATTGAAGTGCGCCTTGATGAAGCTGGCCTGGGTGCCTTTACCCGCGCCTGGACCGCCGAGCAGGATGATGCGCATATCTGTGTCTCCTCAATCGAAAACTTGAATCATTTGGTGAAAATCGGGATCGGGTGGAGTATGCCATGGGCCTTAGCGGCGCGACCACCCGAATCAGCCGAGCGGCGCTTTCAAGGCGCTGATCAATCATGAGTTTTGCGTATTTCAATGCTCTAAGCAAATGAAAACGGACACCCCGGTTGCCCGTGGATGTCCGTCAGATCACCGCTTCGCTGGCGTGTTGTCCAGCCTCAACCGCCGGACATCATCATATTGAGCATGAGCTTGTTCAAGCGCCCGACAAAGGCCGCCGGATCGTCGAGCTGACCGCCCTCGGCCAGTTGCGCCTGATCGAACAGAATCGAGGCCAGATCATTGAAGCGCCCCTCGTCCGACTCGGACTCCAGACGTCGCACCAGCAGATGATCCAGATTGATCTCCAGGATCGGCTTGGTTTCGGGCGCGCTCTGACCCACGGCCTTGAGCACGCGCGCCAGGTTGGCGCTCATGTCGTCGGCGCCGACCACCAGACAGGCCGGTGAGTCGACCAGACGGGTGCTGGGACGCACGTCCTCGATCTGCTCGCCGAGCGTGGTCTTCAGACGCTCCAGCAGCGGCTTGTGCTCGCTGGCGGCTTTTTCCTTGGCTTCCTGCTCATCCTTGTCGGCCAGCTCGCCGAAATCCAGATCGCCCTTGGCGACTGACTGGAGCTGTTTGCCCTGGTACTCGGTCAAGTGGCTGACCAGCCACTCGTCGACGCGGTCGGAGAGCAGCAGCACCTCGACGCCCTTCTTGCGGAACACTTCCAGATGCGGGCTGTGACGCGCCGCCGCCGGGCTATCGGCGGTGATGTAGTAGATCTTGTCCTGACCCTCCTTCATGCGCTCGATGTAGGCGTCGAGCGACTCGCGCTGCTCGGTGCCTTCGCTGTGCGTGGTCGAGAAGCGCAGCAGGCTCGCGAGGCGTTCCTTGTTGGCGAAGTCCTCGGCTGGACCTTCCTTGAGCACCTTGCCGAATTCATCCCAGAAACCGGCGTACTTTTCGGGCTCGTCCTTGGCCAGGGTTTCCAACAGACCCAGCACGCGCTTGGTGTTGGCCTGGCGGATGGTGTCGATCTTGCGGTTGTGCTGAAGGATCTCGCGCGAGACGTTCAGCGGCAGGTCGTCGGAGTCGACGATGCCCTTGACGAAGCGCAGATAGTGCGGCATCAGCTTGTCGGCCTCGTCCATGATGAAGACGCGGCGCACATAGAGCTTCACGCCGTGCTTCTGGTCGCGGTCGAACAGATCCCAGGGCGCCTTGCTCGGCACATAGAGGAGCGTGGTGTACTCGTTGGTACCCTCGACCCGGTTGTGGGCATGAGCCAGCGGCGGTTGGAAGTCGTGCGAGACGTGTTTGTAGAAGTCGTGGTACTCCTCCTCGCTGATCTCGGACTTGTTGCGCATCCATAGCGCCGTGCCGCGATTGACCTGCTCGAACTCGGGCGGTTCGTCTTTCTTCTGCTCGGCCTCCTCGCCGTAGAGTTCCTTGGTCATCTCGACCGGGATGGCGAGGTGGTCGGAGAACTTGCCGATGATCGAACGCAGACGCCAGCTATCCAGGAACTCTTTTTCGTCGTCCTTGAGATGCAGGGTGACATCGGTGCCACGTTCGGCTTTCTCGACCGTCTCCAGCGTATAGCTGCCGCGTCCGTCGGACTCCCAGCGCACGCCATGGTCGGCACCAAGTCCGGCGCGGCGCGAGACCAGCGTCACCTTGTCGGCGACGATATAGGCCGAATAGAAGCCGACGCCAAACTGGCCGATCAGCGTGCTGTCCTTGGCCTGATCGCCCGACAGGCTCTCGATGAAGCGGCGCGTGCCTGAGCTGGCGATGCTGCCGATGGTCTCCATCACCTCGTTGCGGCTGAGTCCAATGCCATTGTCGGAGATCGTGACCGTGCCGGCCTCGCGATCGACCGTGACGCGGATGCGCAGCTCCGAATCACCCTCGTAGAGCCCGTCGTCGCTCAGCGCCTCGAAACGGAGCTTTTCGGCTGCGTCCGAGGCGTTGGAGACCAGTTCGCGCAGAAAGATCTCCTTGTTCGAGTAGAGTGAGCGGATCACCAGATCCAGCACCTGACTCACCTCGGCCTTGAACTCCAGTGTTTCCTTATGCGCTTCGACTGTCATCTTTGGATACTTACCTTACTGTGAATGTGGGGGATGGGCGCGAATTTACGCGCGCCGCTTATTGTCGCACGGGGCCGGGGGGATACAATGCCCGCTAACGTCGGCATCGCCCCGTTCTCGTCACGGCCGTCCCGCCGCCGCGCGCTGGCCGCTCAGTGAAGTCTATTCAACCATAATTCAAGGGTTTGAAGATGGAAACGATCCGCATCGCCACCACGCCGTTCGAGGGCCAGCGCCCCGGAACCTCCGGATTGCGCAAGAAGGTCAAGGTTTTTCAGCAGCCGGGCTATCTGGAGAACTTCGTCCAGGCGATCCTCGACACCCTACCTGAACTTCAGGGCGGCAGCCTGGTGGTCGGTGGCGATGGACGCTACTTCAACCGCGAGGCGATCCAGGTCATCCTGCGTCTGGCCGCGGCCAATGGCGTGCGCCGGCTCATCGTCGGGCGCGGTGGGCTGTTCTCGACGCCGGCTGTGTCCTGCGTCATTCGCAAGCACAAGACCCAGGGTGGCATCGTACTTTCGGCCAGCCACAATCCCGGCGGACCGGACGAAGACTTCGGCATCAAGTTTAACTCGGCCAATGGCGGCCCCGCGCCCGAGTCGGTCACTGAGGCGATCTTCGAGCGGACGAAGACCATCGACCGTTATCTGACGCTCGACACCCCGCCGCTCGATCTCGACCAGCTCGGCACCTTCACGCTCGGCGAAACCGAGATCGAGATCATCGACCCGGTCAGCGACTATGCCGATTTGATGGAGGCGCTGTTCGATTTCGACGCGATCCATCATCTGTTCAACTCCGGCCATTTCCAGATGCGTTTCGACGCCATGCACGCCATCACCGGTCCCTATGCGGTCGAGATTCTTGAGAACCGGCTCGGCGCGGCACCTGGCACCGTGATGAATGGCGTACCGCTGGAGGACTTCGGCGGCGGTCACCCCGATCCCAACCTCGCCCATGCCCAGGAACTGGTGGCCCTGACCCAGGGCAAGGACGGACTCGACTTTGGCGCCGCCTCCGATGGCGATGGCGACCGCAACATGATCCTCGGACACGACTGCTTCGTCACACCTAGCGACAGTCTGGCCATCCTTGCTGCCAATGCGCATCTGCTGCCAGGCTACCGGCAGGGCATTCGTGGGATCGCGCGCTCGATGCCGACCAGTCAGGCAGCCAATCGGGTCGCGGATTTTCTCGGAATCGAGTGCTTCGAGACGCCCACCGGCTGGAAGTTCTTCGGCAACCTGCTCGATGCCGGGCGCATCACGCTCTGCGGCGAGGAGAGCTTCGGCACCGGCTCGGACCATGTGCGCGAGAAGGATGGGCTGTGGGCAGTCCTGTTCTGGCTCAATCTGCTGGCGGTGCGTCAGCAGTCGGTCGCCGAGATCCTCACCGACCACTGGCGCCGTTTCGGGCGTAATTTTTACACCCGTCATGACTATGAGGCCGTGGATCTAGCCGCCGCCGCGGGTCTGGTCGACCATCTGCGCCGACTGCTGCCTGATCTGCCAGGGCGTCAGCTTGGTGCCGAAATCGTGAGCTATGCCGACGACTTCGCCTATACAGACCCCATCGACGGTAGCGTCTCAGAGCATCAGGGGCTGCGCATCGGCTTCGAAAGCGGCGCGCGGATCGTCTATCGGCTCTCGGGTACCGGCACCTCGGGAGCCACGTTGCGGGTCTATCTCGAATACTTCGAGCCGGATCCGATGCTGCATCAGCGCGACACCCAGGAGGCGATGCGCCCACTCATCCTTATCGCGCGCGAACTGGCTCAGATCGAGGCCCGCACCGGGCGTGCTGAGCCGGATGTTGTGACCTGAACCACGCCTAAATTAACCCATTTCGCCAACATCACCCCTCCCCCGCGTGGGGAGAGGGGTTAAGCGGCCGGACAGCGCCTCTACCTGATCCTGATACGCCCGCGCCGCTTCAGCAAAAGTCTGTTGCAATGGAAGCGATGGGGCCGGGCCAGAAAAAAATTTGCACTGGACCCATTGCAATCGCCAAAAATCATCTAAACTTCCATTTATGGTCGCCGATACACTCAAGCGACGCACCGAATTTCCTGGCCAGCGCCAGGTCACACTGTCCTCCTCGTCTCTCTTCTACGAGAGACTTTTCGACCCGGCACACCGCCGGGTCTTTTTTTGGCATTCCGACCCTATCGCCTCGCGGAGGTCAAGGTTTACGGGACATTCGAAATTTCGTTTAGACAAAACCAAGACCCCCGCCACTGTGTAGTGGAGGGGGTAATGGAGGAAGAGGGCCCTGGCGGTGCCCTAGGTTCGCA
>NZ_WNKT01000027.1 GCF_009720725.1 Allochromatium palmeri | reverse complement strand
CTAGCGGTGTAGCCGCTGTCGGGGGTGACGGTGAAGGTGGTGGTGGCGCCGTCGGCGACCATGCGCGAGGCCGGATCAATACTGCCGTGCTCGCCGGCGGTGGCGGTGACCGTGTAACTGTCCTGGCTGAAGGTCGCGGTGACGGTACAGTCGGCGGTGATCGGCCCCGTGGTGTAGGTTGTCCCGCTTAAGGTGCCGTCGCAGCCGGTGGCGTTGGCGGTGTAGCCGCTGTCGGGGGTGACGGTAAAGGTGGTGGTCGCGCCGTCGGCGACGGTGCGAGAGGCGGGGCTGATGCCGCCGTGGGCGCCAGCGGTGGCGGTGACGCTGTGGGTGACCGCCGCGAAGCTGGCGCTGACCGTGCAGTCGGCGGTGATGGCGCCGGTGGTGTAGGTGTTGCCGCCCAGGTTGCCGCCGCAGGTGCCGCCCACGCTGGCGGTGTAGCCGCTGTCGGGGGTGACGGTGAAGGTGGTGGTCTCGCCGTCGGCAACGGTGCGCGAGTCCGGGCTGATGCCGCCGTGGGCACCGGCGGTGGCGGTGACGCTGTGGGTGACCGGTGCCAGGCTGAAGCTGGCGCTGACCGTACAGGCAGCGGTGATGGGGCCGGTGGTGTAGGTGTTACCGCTCAGGCTGCCACCGCAACCGCTGACGGTGGCGGTGTAGCCGCTGTCGGGGGTGACGGTGAAGGTGGTGGTCGCGCCGTCGGCGACGGTGCTGGAGGCGGGGCTGATGCCGCCGTGGGCGCCAGCAGTGGCGGTGACGCTGTGGGTGACCGGTGCCAGGCTGAAGTTGGCGCTGACCGTACAGTCGGCGGTGATGACGCCGGTGTTGTAGATGTTGCCGTTCAGGCTGCCACCGCAACCGCTGACGCTGGCGGTGTAGCCGCTGTCGGGGGTCACGGTGAAGGTGGTGGTGTCGCCGTCGGTGACGGTGCGCGAGTCCGGGCTGATGGTGCCGTAAGCGCCGGCCGTGGCGGTGACGCTGTGGGTGAGCACTTGCGGTTGGTACTCGTAGGCGCCCAGGTCCACGAGGTCGTTGTAGATCCTGCTCAGGTGGCCGAGGTCCAGCGCGATGTCGGGGTCGGGATCGGTGATGGGGGTGTTGTTCCCGGCATCGATGGCCGGCGAGCCCTCTTCGATGCGTAAGTCGCCGCCGGCGGTGTCGATGAACAGCGGATCGGTCTCCAGGTTGCCCGCGCCGCAGCTCGCTCCGGTGATCGCCGCGCAGCCGCCTTCGATCAGGGTGTTGCTGATATCCGGCGCGGCGGAGTCGTCGTTGAAGATCTGGGCGCCGCTGCCCTCGGCCGTGTTACCCCAGAGGATGACATTGGTCAGGGTCGGACTCATACCGCTGGCGTTGTATAGAGCACCGCCGTTGCCGCTGGCCTGGTTGCCGCTGAAGCTGACGTTGGTCAAGACTGGGGCGCTGGGGACGTAACTGCTGTCGCCACTGCCGATGGCACCCCCATTGACGGCGCTGTTGCCGCTGAAGGCGACGTTGATCAGGATCGGACTGGTCTCACCCGAATTGGGATCGAGGTAAAGCGCCCCGCCGGCGCCGCTGGCCCGGTTGCCGGAAAAACGGGTATTGGCGATGGTGGGGGCTACCACCTTTTCCCAGGCCCCATTGACGCCGACGCCGCCGCCGACATCGCCCCCGGTGATAACGAAGCCATCCAGTCGCGTTGCGGCGGTCATGATCATCGCATTCGGGGCAAACGATAGTACCCGGTTGCTGTTCTCACCCTGGATGCCGTTGGTGTCTAGAATCACTCCGTTCGCATCGGTGGTGTCGTTGCGGTCGATGTCGCCGGACAGCACGGTGACATGGGCCGCCCAATCCCGCTGGTCAAGTTCGGTCTCGACGCCCGCGAAGCCGCCATAGATGGCGACGCCCTCATACCGCACTTCAAAGCTCATGTACGGGTTGCTCGCATCGGCCGGATAATAGATGCCCTCGGCGACCCAGATCTCGTCGCCGTCGCGGGCGAGGTCCAGTGCGGCATGGAGTCCGGTGAAGGCGTTTTCCCAACTGGTGCCGTCATTGGCGCCGTTGGTGGCGTCCACATCGACGAAATAGCGCACGGAGACATTGGGCACCTGGACCGCCGAGGAGCAGGTTTCATCCCCATCGCGTTTTCCGGCGGTGGCGCTCGGCGTGACGCAATAGAAGAGATAGAGTCCGCGGTCGTCGCCGGTCACCGGGTAGGTGTTGTCGCCTGGCGCTCCGCCGGTATTGCCCCCGGCCCGCCAGGCCACCGTATCCGGATCATAGCTATCCGTGTCGTTTCGATACCAGTTGTAGGTGCTATAGCCCTCCAAGTCGCCGTCGGCGTCGCGATAGCTGTAACTGCCGGTCAGGGTCGCGCCGGCTTCGGGCGTACCCGTGATGGTCAGGTTCTCGGCCAGCGGCGCGGTGTTTCCCGCAGGCGTGCGGAAGTCCTTGTAGCCGACATCCGCGAAGACGCCGCTGGGGGTCTGGGCGGTGAAATAGACTCGATAGTCGGTGTCGTATTCCAGGCCGTCTAAGAAGCTGATATTGGCGGGGCTGGTGCTGACCCATTGCCCCTGGGTCTCCTCCATGGTCGGTCCCCAGGGCGTCTCCTGGAGCACCGCGGTGCGTAGCTGTTCGGCGGTCGGCGCGCTGGCGCCCCCCGGCACCAGGGCGATCCAGGCCGTGCCCGGCAGGGTGCTTTCCAGCGTCATAGTGCCGTAGACGTAAGATCTGTAGGCCTCGTCCGTGGTCTCGACCTCGGAGGCGGTGAGCACGGGCTTGCTGGTGGTGTCGGCGGTGCCGGTGGCGGTGCAACTGTCGGTCTGCACGCCGGACGAATTACCGCTCAGGTCATAGCCGACCAGATAGGCGTCATAATCGCCGGGGGGCAATGTGGTCACGGTCGCGTCGATATCCTGACCGCTCGTGACGTACCTCTTGCCACAGCCCTTGGTCACGACCTGGGGATCGCCGTAGAAGGCGCTACAGTTGCGAATGTCGCTCACCGATGGCTCGGCGGCGCCCTGGTCCACCATCAGCCAGGCGATGGACCCGATCTCATTGAGAGTGCCGTGCAGGACGCAGCCATTTTCCGCATTGTCCGCCCAATATGAAAGACTTGGGGCGCTATCGTCCACGTCAGCGCTCCCGATGGTCAGGCCGTCCTCGATCACCACCGGACCCAGATTGCCCGCAGCATCCTCGAAGACGAAGAAGGCGGTGTAGACATAGGGATTGTATTGATCGCCGAGCGACATGGAGAAGGGGATGCCGTTCTGGACGCCGCCGGTGAGGTCCCTGCTGTATTGACCCGTAACGTAGGGGGCGCTTTCGCCACTCACGGGGGTGTAATCGCGACAATTGGGGTTCAGGGCACAGTCCTTGACCTGTTGCGGCGTGGGGGGCGGGACGGTGTTCTCGTTGGAATAGCGATAACTGTTATCCTGGGCCAGGATCAGATACCCCTTGCCGTTGGTCTTGGGCGTCACCAGCAAGACCGCGCCCCCGTAACCCTCTCCGTCGGAATACTCACCGTCCACCTGATGGCCCTTGCTGCCGCCGATCCAGATCGTTTGAGCGCCGCCGACCTCGTTCAGGTCGAGTTCCAGTGTGCCGGTGAAGCTGGATTCCGCGCTGTCGGCGACCCAGAGCGTGTAGTCGCCGGCGGACAGGTGCAGGCGCAGCTCGGACTTGTCCTCCGTACTGTTCAGGTCATCGTTGGCGGCAATCAGGTTGCCGCTGTTGTCATAGAGCGCGAACAGGGGGTTCATGCCGCTGGGCAGGGGCCGCTGGGCGGTGAGCTGGAATTGGCGTTCGCTGTCCAGGCTCAGGGGGATTTGGGCGATACGCCAATCGGCGCGGGTCGCCGGTGCCAGGGTGGCGATGCCGACGCAGGCGTCGCCGTCGACGATGGCGTTGGACAAGGCTTGGCCGTCGTCGTTAGAGCAGAGGGCCGCCAGGCTCCCGTTGGTGGATGTGCCGTCCAAGGCAACCGAAAGCCGGGTGCCGCCGTAATTGAAGCTTGCTGGGGTGGCGCCGGTGGTTGCGAAATTGTAGGTGGTCGCATCACTGATGCCCGCCCAATCCTGGCCGTCGGTGGAACGGAGGGCGCCCGAATCGACCTCTAGGTGATAGTGCTCCCCGAGCAATCCCGGCTTGGGTGTGATCACGACCTGGTTGCCCGTATAGGTCACCTGGGAGGTGTCATGGGATGCGATCAGAATGATATCCCCGCTGTCGTCGTTGACGAGGCGGATTTGTGGGCCATCACTCCTCCCGATCCAGTCGTCCGCGCTGGTGGCGGCCTGCATCGGGAGATTGAATTGCAGCGTCAGGCTGTCACCGGCATGGGGTGGCGCCAGCGCCTCACCGTCGGCCGGGATCGATGCGGCGGGCAGCAAGGCCAAGCCCTGATACTCGTAGGGGCCGAGGTCGACCGTGGTGTTGAAGATGCGATCTAAGTGTCCGAGATCGAATGTCCCAATGACGGCATCATTGGTCCCCGCATCGATGGCCGGAGAGCCCAGGCTCAGGCGGAGATTGCCATTGGCGGCATCAATGAACTGCGGATTGGCGTCCTGGTTGTGGCCGTCATCGGTGCCGAGGTCCGAATCCCAAGCGGTGCTGCCGCCGGAGTCTTGAATCAGGCTGTACTGGATGTTGGGCGTGGCGCCGCCGGTATTGTAGATCTGGGGGCCGTTGCCCCCGTCTGTGTTGCCCCAGAGGATGCTGTTGGTCAGGCTTGGGTTCACCCCGCCGACATTGTGCATGGCCCCGCCGTTGCTCGATGCCTCATTGCCGCTGAAGCTGACATTGAACAAGGCCGGGACGCTGGCGTCTCCGACCGTGTCGGCGCTGCTGCCGATGCCGCCGCCGTTGGCGGCGCTGTTGGCGAGAAACGCGACGTTGATGAGATTGGGGCTGGCCTGGCCGGCGCCAGCGTTCAGATAGAGCGCCCCGCCGTCGCCCTCGGCTCGGTTGCCGCGGAAGATGGTGTTCGAGATCACGGGGCTGCACTCGCCCCCGGTCGCGTCGGCATCGCACAGCAGACCGCCGCCATGGGGCAGGTCGCAACCGCCGCTGGCGTTGGCGTCCCCGCCGGTAACGACCACACCGCTCAGATCGGCTGAGTCGGCCGGCACCCCGATGACGGGTGTCGCTTGGCCGTCGAAGGTCACCACATGGCAGGCATTGATGCCGACGATGTCGCCGGTGTCGGTGACCACGCCATCGGTGGTCTTATTGGTATCGTCCTGCCCGAGATCGCCGGAGAGCACGGTGACATGGGCCGCCCAATCCCGCTGGTCAAGTGCGGTCTCGTCGCCCGCGAAGCCGCCATATACCGCCACGCCCGATGGGATCTTGAAGGTCGAGGCTGAATCATTGTCGACCTGGGATAGGCCGACATCTGGATAGTAAACGCCGGCCGCGATCCAGATTTGATCACCGCTCACGGCATCGGCCAAGGCATTGGCCAAGGCATCCTGAAGGTTGGTATAGGCGTTGTTCCAGTCGGCGCCGCTCTCTTCGCCGGTTGCATCCTGCTTCACGCGCCAGATGGCTTGCGCGTTGGCGACCAGGCTGCCGCTGGAGCAATCCTCATCGCCGGGAGTGGCCCCGGTGCGGGCCACGGGGGTGACGCAGTAGAACAAGTAGGCGCCCCGATCGGCCAGGCCGACAAGATAGTTGACATCCGTGCCTTGGGTGCTTCCGTTGGCCCGTTCGATGTTATCGCCGATGGTGTCGATATCGTTATCGATCGAGCGCACCCAGCGATAGCTGGAACCATCGGAGTCGATGTTTTCCTGATCGAGTTCGGGATCATCGAAGGTGTAACGGCCGGTGATCGTAAAACCCGCCTCTGCCGTGCCGGTGATGTTAAGGCCGGTTACCGTCGGAACCTGATTTTCCTGGTCACTCTGATTTTCATAGGCGCCCATGTCTACAATAATGGGGTCCGTGCCATTGCCATAGCCACTGTCGGTTATGGCCGGGACATCGTGGAATCGAGGATTGCCGGCCAGATCGGTGGTCACACCAATCAGGCCAATTGCGTTACTGGCGCCAGCATCCACTGCTGGAGAGTTGTACTTGAGAGTCAGGTCGCCATTGATCGCATCCGTGAAGAGCGGGTCGAGCTCGAGATTGCCGACGCCGCAGGACTGGCATCCTTCCTGAATGAGGCTGTAGGTGATGAGGGGGTTAGAGCTGCTGGTGATACTGAGCACGGCTTTGGTACCACCGGCATTGCCCCACACGATGGTATTGATCAGGCTCAAGGAACTGCCGCTGTAATCGATCGCCGCGCCGTCTGCCCCGTCGCCCGATACGGTATTGCCATATAAGGTCGTGTTGGTCAGAACCGGTTGAGCGAAAGTGGTGCAAATGGCGCCGCCGCGAATGGCAGTGTTGCCGCGGAACAGGGCATTGGTAAACTTGGGGGCGGTAGCCGATTCGCTGCCTTCGGTGCCCATGATATCTACGGCGCCGCCTCTGCCTGCTGCGCTGTTGTTCAGGAAAGCGACCTGGGCGAGCGTGGGTTGGACGTTGCCTGGATAACCGCCGGAGCTACCATCGACAAAGAGCGCGCCACCATGAATCGCTCGATTACCGATGAAGGTTAGATTGGCCAGGGTCGGACTGCAAATCTTGCAATACAGGCCGCCGCCGTTGGTGTTCACGTCTAGATTCGCGTCACCAGCGGTAATGGTGAAGCCATCCAGCCGGGTGGAACTGCCGATGGTGGGTGTTCCGCTGCCGTCGAGCCACACCACATGGTAGGCATTGGTTCCGACGATATTCGAGGTGGATTCGGCGATAAAATTGCCATCACCATTGGTATCATTTTCGTCGATGTCGCCGGAGAGGATGGTGACCTTGGTCTTCCAATCGCGCTCGTCCAGGCTGCTTTCCGTACCCGCAAAACCGCCATAGACCGCGACACCGGCGGGGATGGAGAAGCTATCGGTCGCGGCGGAACCGGGTCGGTACACGCCTGCCTTGACCCAGACCTGGTCGCCGCTGCTGGCGCTGGTCAGGGCGGTGACGAGACTGTTGTAGGCGCTACCCCAAGAGCTGCCATCGCCGCCGCTACTGGCCCCGGCATCGACATAGATCACAGCCCCCCAGGCCCAGACGGGCAGCATCAGCAGGGCGAGTGTCAGAAATAGGGCGTGGCCCAGGGTCCGGCGATTGGTGCTCATGGCGGCTGACCTCAACGCTCCCGTTAGCTGATGTTTCGCGATGCCCAAGACAGTGCCTCGGGAGCGGTGCATCGCAAATCGGCGTTCCCGCTATTTCAACAGCCAGGTCGGACGGAGGTAAGCCCGCGAACTATGCGCACTGGGAGCAAGAACTATGAGGATTGGGATGAATGGGATGAACGGGTCGAGCTGAATCGTGATCTTTTTCTCTCTGGACGCAGCTTGAATCGGTCTATGCTTGCCGGAGATCCTGGCGAACCCTTGGGCGCACTCCTGAGTAGATATGATGAATAGCTTTGAGAACGCGCGGACCGACCCGCGAAACGCCCCGAATCCCGCGGCCACCGAGGTTCCCTTCCTGGGGCAGTGGCGGCTCGACGGTGGACCCAGCTCGGCGGATGTGGGAGATGGACCCAGCCCGCTGCCGCCGGAGGTGGGCGAGGAGCGCCTGAGCTTCGAGCCGCTCGGAGAGGGCGCGGGCCTCTTCGAGTATCGCGGTCTCTGGCATCGCGCGGGATCGGTGTGGGGACAGGTCCAGCATCCAGAACCCCTGGTTCAGTTGCGGATCCCGGACGCCGGACGCACCTGGCTCAGGGTGGGGGAGGATCGGGCGATCATCGAAACGCCGCAGCGCTATGGACTCTTTTTCATCTCGGCGGGCGCTGGTCCATGCCATATTCGCAATCAGCCGGGCGAGCCCAATCGACTGATCGCACCCATGATGACGGTGCGGCGTTTGCAAGCCATCCTGGAGGGCCTGCCGCTTCCCAGGGCGTTGCGGGATCTGCTGGAGGGGCGCGCCTGCCCGGTGGTCGCACAGCCCGGAGTCTCGGTCAATATGCGGCGGATTCTGTCCGAGATCCGGTCCTCGCCCTACTCAGGCGAGATGCGCGCCCTGCATCTACAGAGCAAGTTTCTCGATCTGATCGTGGAGATGGTTGCTGACCTGTCCGACGCGCGCGAGCAGACAGGGGGCGCGGGGAGCGTCGAGCAACGCCAGGCGCGGATGGCGCGCGATATCCTCATGGCCGAGCTGACCGATCCGCCCTCGGTTGAGCAGCTTGCGCGGCGGGTCGGTCTCAACCAAAAGCGTCTCAACGCGGTCTTTCGCGATCTCTACGGCGCCGGTGTCTTCCAGTGTCTGACGCGCTGGCGGATGGATGAAGCCCGCGCCCTGTTGACTGAGGGCGAAGTCCCCATCAAGCAGATCGCCCAACGCCTGGGCTATGCGCACACCAATAATTTCACCCTAGCCTTCGCGCGTCATGTCGGTGTCCCGCCCGGCTCCTATCGGCGCCGGTGACTCCCGCCGATGGAGAGCGTCAATCGGGCGCGAACGGACGCCGCCGACGCAAGCGAGCGGTCCTTGCGTCTTCGGTCCTGCTCCCCAAGCCGGACGGGGCATTCTCCCACGCCGCGCGTGATTCTCGAGCTGTTCGCGCGCGGCTGAATGAGGCGATGCTCGATGGTGTTGGCTGAACAGACCTGGTCGAAGCGATGGCGTCCGGTGGGCTCACGCTCGCCGGTGGCGCAGAAGCGGTCGGTGAACTCCTTGCCATTATCGGTCAGGACACGGGTGATGTTGAACGGGGCCTTGGCGATGAGCCGCTCCAGGAAGCCGGCAGCATTCTGGGCGGTTTTCTCAGGCAGAATCTCGACATAAACCCAGCGCGTGGCCCGATCAATGGCGGCAAAGAGGTACTGAGCGCGGTCCTCGTCTGGCATGCATGGCAGATACTTGACATCGACATGCACGAAGCCTGGCTCATCGTCCTTGAAGGTTTTGACCGGGCGCGCCTCTGCGTCAATCGGTTGGGGCTTGAGCGCCTGGAGGTTGGAGACAACATGACGGCGCAGACAGCGATCCAGGCCCGAGCGCGAGACAGTGGTGCTGATAAATTCGTGGGTGACGGCCAACAGGTCATCGAGCGATAACAGGAGCGTTTTACGTAACTCCACGACCACCGCCTCCTGCGCCGGCGTCAGGCGCGTGTGGAGACGATGCGGACGGTGCGAGGCGTCCTCGGTACTGGAGCGCCGGCGCCACTTCGAGACCGTCTGACGGCTCAGCCCATAGCGCTCGGCCAGCTCGCGGATCGGGAGCGTCGAGGACTGGATCTCACGGCGGATGGCCGGCGTGGTGCGCGCGTTTTTGTGCAGACGGATGAACATGTCGGACTAGACCTTCTCGTGTTCAGTGTCGACGCGCGGACGGCTCTCAAACTCATCAACGAGCCGCTGGAGCACCTCGCGGGCGAGGAACAAAGGATAACTCCTTCGCGGCACATGATCACACTGTATGCAAAATCCAGGCCAGCAAGCAAGTCATCAAGAGACCGCCCGCCCAGCCCTGAACCCGGTTGAGGCGATGGTCTCCCTCGCTGAGAATGTAGGCCAGCCACACCACCACCACCTCACCGAGGCCCAGCCCTTGCCAGTTCCCGTGCATCGGACAGTGCTCGTCGAGCAACGAGGCGACCCCCATCTTGGACAATTGCGCCAAGAGTAGTGGGATGTCATCAACCCGTTCGATGCGGGTGACCGTAGGGGCCGTGTCCATGGGTGTCCTGACTCAGGATGCAAGTGCGCATAGCTTGCCTCATTTTTCAGGAACCGAGCGGTAAAATTGAGCGAACGCTGAGATATTGGCTTGACGCAGGCCAATGTACGTTGATCGAACGTATGCATCAATTTCGAGCGATGGTCGCGTGCTCCAGTCTGCCGGGAGCAAGACGACACGATTGGCATCAGTGGCAAAGTCTTTTACCCTGAAAACCATGGAGACGAGAAGGCACCGCCGCTCGCGGTCGCCAAGACCGGGAGATTAAACGCGATGTATATCCTGATGCTCAGTATCCACGGCCTGATCCGTGGCCATGACCTGGAACTCGGACGTGACGCGGATACTGGCGGACAGACCAAGTATGTGGTCGATCTGGCTCGCGCGCTCGGCGAGCGCGCCGACGTCTCGCGCGTCGATCTGGTGACACGACGCGTCGTCGATCCGGCGGTCAGCCCTGACTATGCCGACCCCATCGAAGTGCTCAGTGAGAAGACGCGCATCCTGCGCCTTGACGCCGGCCCCGAGGGCTATCTCCCCAAGGAGCAGCTCTGGGACCATCTCGACGCGTTCGTCGACAACCTGACGGCCTTTCTGCACGACCAGGGTCAGTGGCCCGACCTCATCCACAGCCACTACGCCGACGCCGGCTATGTCGGCGCGCGACTGGCCAATCTCATCGGCGTGCCGCTGGTGCACACCGGTCACTCGCTCGGACGCGACAAGCGCCAGCGGTTGCTGGCTGCCGGTCTCGACAGCGACCAGATCGACGCGCGCTACAACATGCTGCGCCGTATCGATGCCGAGGAAACGACCCTGGCCACGGCCGAGCTGGTCATTACCAGTACCCACAACGAGATCGAGGAACAATACGGACTCTACGACTATTATCTGCCCGAGCGGATGCGCGTCATCCCGCCCGGCACCGATCTCAAGCAGTTCCATCCCCCGGCCGCCGACGACCCGTTGCCGCCCTTCGCCGAGGTGGTCGAGCGTTTTCTCGACGAGCCGGACAAACCGCTGATCCTCGCCCTCTCGCGCGCCGACCATCGCAAGAACATCGTGGCCCTGGTCGAGGCTTACGCCGAGAGTCCCCGTCTGCGCGAACTGGCCAATCTGCTGATCATCGCCGGCAACCGCGACGACATCCGCGATCTCGACGAGGGCGCGCGTACCGTCCTGACCGACATCCTCATCACCATCGACGCCCATGATCTCTATGGTCAGGTTGCGCTCCCCAAGCATCACACCGCCGATGAGGTGGCCGACATCTACCGGCTGGTGGCGCGTTCGGGCGGGGTTTTCATCAATCCGGCGCTCACTGAGCCATTTGGGTTGACCCTGCTCGAAGCCGCCGCCACCGGCCTGCCGCTGGTGGCGACCGAAAACGGCGGTCCGGTCGACATCATCGGCAACTGCCAGAATGGTCTGCTGGTCGATCCGCTCGACCGGACAGCGATCGCCGAGGCCCTGCTGACGATCCTGGAAGATCGCGAAACCTGGCAGACCTATTCCAAAAACGGTCTGGCCGGCGTGCGCCGATTCTATTCCTGGCCGGCCCATGCCGAGACCTATCGCGCGCAGGTCGGACCCTTGACCGAGCGTCACGAGCAAATCCCCGGCACCCCGCCGATGCGCCGCAGTCTGGTCTATCGCGACCGCGCACTCTTCACCGACCTCGATCAGAGCCTGCTCGGCGATCCCGAGGGCGTCGAGCAGTTCGTAGCCATGATGAAGCGCAACAAGCGCTGCGCCAACTTCGGCATCGTCACCGGGCGACGGCTCGACTCGGTGCTGATCGAACTCAAGCGCCACGGCATCCCAGTCCCGGACGTGCTCATCACCAGTCTCGGCACCGAGATTCACTACAGCGGCCAACTGGTGCTCGACGACTACTGGGTCGACCATGTCGATCATCTCTGGAGTCCGCGCGCGGTGCGCCGGGCGCTGGCCGAGATCCCTGGGTTGGTGCCGCAGCGCAAGATCGAACAAAGCCGGTTCAAGATCTCCTATCACTATGATCCGACGATCGCGCCCTCGGTCGAGGAAATCTCGACGTTGCTACGCACGCGCGAGCTGAGCGTCAATGTCATCCATGCCTTCGGCCAGTTCCTCGATATCGTGCCGATCCGCGCCAGCAAGGGCCAGGCGGTGCGCTATGTCACGCATCGCTTCGGCATTCCGCTGGAGAATGTGCTGGTGGTCGGCGGCTCGGGGGCCGATGAGGACATGATGCGCGGTAACACGCTGGCGGTGGTGGTCGCCAACCGCCATCACGAGGAGCTGTCACAGCTCGCGGATCTCGACCGCATCTATTTCGCCGAGCAGGCGCATGCCAAGGGCATCCTGGAAGCGATCGAGCATTACGACTTCTTCCGCTCCTGCCGTGTGCCGGAGTCTGAATCCACGCCTGCCGCCGCACCGGAACCGGAGCCAAGCGTATGAGCCGTCGACCGCTGTTGCTGTGCACGGATCTCGACCGCACCCTGATCCCGAACGGGCGCGAGCCTGAGTCGCCTGAGTCGCGCCCCTGGCTGCGGCGGCTGGTCGCGGAACCGGATGTGACCCTGGTCTATGTCACGGGGCGACATCGGGCACTGGTCGAGGAGGCGATTGCCGAATACGACCTGCCGGTTCCGGACTATATGATCGGTGATGTCGGGACCAGTCTCCATGCCATCGTCGACGGTGCCTGGGAGCGGGTATCGGACTGGGAGACCGAAATCGGCGTCGATTGGGCCGGACCGGCAGACATCGCCGGCTGGCTGGCGGATGTCGAGGGTCTGCGCCCGCAGGAAGCCGAGAAGCAAGGCGCGTTCAAACTGAGTTATTACACCCCGGCCGATCTCGATCCGGAGTCACTGCGCACGCGGATTCGCGAGTGCTTGGAGGCGCATGAGACGCGCGCCAATCTGATCTGGAGCATCGACGAGGCCGCCGGCGTCGGGCTGCTCGATATCCTGCCGGCCAATGCCTCCAAACGCCACGCAATCGAGTTCCTGATCTGCCGCATCGGGTGCGATCTGGATATGGCGCTCTTTGCCGGCGACAGCGGCAACGACTTGGAGGTTCTGGTGAGTCCGGTGCGTGCGATCCTGGTCGCCAACGCCCATCCAGATGTACGCGAGACGGCGATCGAGCAGTCGCGCGTGCTGGGTCTGGCCGAGCGGCTCTATTGCGCTCAGGGCGGCTGGCGTGGACTGAACGGAAACTATGGCGCCGGCATCCTGGAAGGCATCGCGCACTTCAGGCCCGATCTGGCGGATCGGATCGGCTGACTCGACGCTCAAGACCGACATCAGGCGCTAAACGCGCCCAACCGAAAAGGCCCCGACCATGACCCATCCCAATGTACAGATTTTTGGTGAGGTTCTATTCGACCACTTCCCCGACGGGCGTCAGGTGCTCGGCGGCGCGCCCTTCAATGTCGCCTGGCATCTGGCGGCCTTCGGTGCCGCGCCACGCTTCATCAGCGCCGTGGGCGCAGATACTGAGGGCGAGCGGATTCGCGCCGGCATGGAAGACTGGGGCTTGATTACGTCCTGCCTCCAGACCGACCCGACGCATCCGACGGGGGCGGTCCAGGTCAGTCTGATCGATGGCGAGCCGAGCTACGACATCGTGCCTGAGTGCGCCTATGACTTCGTGCGCGCACCCGAGGACATCACGCCGGGTGGTCTGCTCTATCACGGTACCCTGGCGCTGCGCGAACCGGTTTCAGCGGCCACGCTCGATGAACTCAAGAGCGCGGGGCCGGATCTGATCTTTCTCGATGTGAATCTGCGCGAACCCTGGTGGTCGCTCGACCAGACCCGCGAGCTGGTGACTGAGGCCGATTGGGTCAAGCTCAATCGCGATGAGCTGGCGCGGTTGTCCGATGCCGCGCCTGAGCACGAGGGCTGGCTGGCGTCGGACCCGGATTCGCAGTCGGCCTTGACCGAGCTGGCGCAACGGTTTCTGGAGCGTCACGATCTCACCGGACTCATCGTCACGCTCGGCGCTGAGGGGGCGCTTGGATTGACCCAGGACGCCGATCCAGTGCTCGTTGCGCCGCCGCACGCGCTGGACGTGGTCGATACGGTTGGTGCGGGGGATGCGTTCGCGTCGGTCACGCTGCTTGGTTTGATCCACGGCTGGCCGCTGGCGACCGTCCTCGAACGGGCTCAGGCTTTTGCGGCGCGGATCGTCGGGCAGCGGGGCGCGACCGGCACGGATCGCGCGATTTATGAAGTCCCGTGGTTTTCAGATCATCAGCCGTCGTAGTGGAAGCGGCAGGCGACGATGACCAGCTCAGTGTCGGTTGCGCGATAGACCAGTCGATGGGTATCGTCGATACGACGTGACCAATAGCCGGAGAGGTTGCCGCGCAGTGGTTCGGGCTTGCCGATTCCGGCAAAGGGTTCGCGCGCGGCATTGAGGATGAGTGCGTTGAGGCGCTTGAGCGTTTTACGATCCTGCTGTTGCCAGTACAGATAGGCGTCCCAGGCATCCGGGACGAACTGGATCGCGCGCACGTTCAAGCTCCGTCGGCGTCGAGCAGGGTGCGTGGCTGGGCCTGCCCTTCCCGGTCCTGTCGGATTGCACGCTCCAGGGCGGCGGCGTTGGCAGGCGTCGACAGCAGGTGCAGGGTCTCCATCAGGCTGTTGTAGTAGTCGAGCGACATGACGACCGCATCGCCCTGGGCATCGCGGCGGCTGATGATGGTTACGTCCGCATCCTGGAGCACGTCGTCGAGTACGGATTTCAGGGCATTGCGGGCATGGGAGTAGGTGACGACTTTCATGGCGAGAAACCTGTACATGCAGTTGGGCAAGTTTAGCATGATGGGCGGGCGACTGAGTCGATATACTGTCACCGCGAACTTCAATGTGCGGGAGGCGGCCTTCGATGAGGTCACGCGGCTCGTGCTCTCGAATCATCAGGACTGGAACGACCGACGATGCCCCAACTGACCTGGCTCGGCGATGCCGAGGCCAAGCGCGCCGCGCGGCGCGTGCCCTATCGATTGCTGGAAACGCAGTCCGTCCACGGCGACCCGGACGCCGACAACTGGCTCATTCAGGGCGACAATCTGGAGGCGCTCAAGTCGCTGTTGCCGTTTTGCGCGGGGCGGGTCAAGTGCATCTTCATTGATCCGCCGTACAACACCAAGAGCGCCTTCGAGCATTACGACGACAATCTGGAGCACAGTCAGTGGTTGTCGATGATCTATCCGCGCCTGGAGCTGTTGCGCGATCTGCTCGCCGAGGACGGGTCGATCTGGGTCACGATCGACGACAACGAGGGGCATTATTTGAAGGTCGTCATGGATGAGGTGTTTGGGCGTCGTAATTTCGTTGCCAATATAATTTGGGAGAAGCGAACCTCAAGAGAAAATCGAAGAGTTTTTTCTTTCAAGCATGACCATCTTTTTGTTTACGCAAAAAGCAAATCAAGGTTTGAGGAAACACGTAATCCGCTTAGCTTGAATGCGGACGTATTGGCGAGATATAAAAACCCTGATAATGATCCTCGTGGTTCTTGGCAGTCTATTTCCGCAAATGCTCAGGCAGGACATGCAACGCCAAGCCAGTTTTACAGCCTCAAACTACCATCTGGAAGAGTGATTGATCCACCCAAAGGGCGTTGCTGGCTTTACACTGAGGAGAGAATGAAGCAAGAGGCAGAAAAAGGAAATATCTGGTTTGGGATTGATGGCAATAATGCTCCAAGAATCAAGAAATTTCTTGGCGACAGCGAAGGAAAAGGGCTAACGCCGGAAACCATTTGGTCTTCCGCAGAAGTCGGAACTAACGATGAAGCCAAAAAAGGTCTGCTTCAGCTATTAGATGATCTACCTGTTTTTGATAATCCTAAGCCAGAAAGATTATTAGAAAGAATAATCCACATCGCCACCAACCCCGGCGATCTCGTCCTCGATTCCTTCCTCGGCTCGGCCACGACAGCCGCCGTCGCGCACAAGATGGGCCGACGCTGGATCGGCATCGAGATGGGCGAACACGCCCGCACCCACTGCCTGCCGCGTCTGCTCAAGGTCGTCGACGGCGAACCGGGCGGAATCTCCAAAGCCGTCGACTGGAACGGCGGCGGCGGCTTCCGCTTCCTGACCCTCGGCCCGCCCGTCTTCGAGCCGGATGGACGCATCAACCCGGCCGTGCGCTTCTCGACCCTGGCCGGCTACCTCTGGTTCCTGGAAACCGGCGCACCCTGGACAACCCACGACGCCACGCCCAGCCCCCTGCTCGGCCTCCACGACGACACCGCCGTCGTGCTGCTCTACAACGGCATTCTCGGCGACAGCCGGACCGACGGCGGCAACGTCCTGACCTCCGCCCTCTGGCGCGACCTCGAACCGCTCGCCGCCGGACGCGCCCGACGCTGGATCATCTACGGTGAAGCCGCCCTCATGCCCGAAACGCGCCGTCGTGAATTGAACATCCAGTTCAAGCAGATTCCCTACGACATCCAAATGCGCTGAAGGCCGGAACCATGCCCCTGATCCTCAAGGACTACCAGAAACGCGCCCTGGGCACGCCCGACACCGAGGGCGCGCTCTCGGTGTTCCTGGAGCTGGCGCGCGGCGCCCGAGACGCCGCCGCCCTGAGCACCGCCTTCAACACCGCCCGCCGCCGCATCCTCGGCGAGCATCTGCGCGACGCCCCCTATCGCCCGCTCTCCACCGACGCCCCCGACATCCCCCAAATCTGCCTGCGCATCCCGACCGGCGGCGGCAAAACCCTGATGGCCACGCACGCCATCGAACGCGCCGCTCGACTCTATACCGGCGTCGACCATCCCGTCGTGCTCTGGCTGGTGCCGACCAACACCATCCGCGCCCAGACCCGCGACGCCCTGCGCACCCCCGGCCACCCCTACCGCGAGGCTCTGCTGTCCTACTGGCCCGCCGACCGGCTGACCGTCATCGACATCGACGAAGGCGAACACCTGCGCGCCCAGGACTTCGGCGCGCGCACCATTCTCATCATCGCCACCATGCAGACCCTGCGCGTCGACAAGACCGCCGGCCGCGAGGTCTACGCCTACAAAGAAGCCTTCGAGCCGCATTTCAAAACCCTGCCCGACGCCGAATTCCTCGAACGGGTCAGCGACGCCGATCTCGCCGAACGCCCCTATCTGCGCGACCTGATCGGCGACTCGGGCGCACGCCCGATCAAACGCTCGCTGGCCAACCTGCTGGCCTGGCATCGCCCCATCGTCATCGTCGACGAGGCCCACAACCACACCACCCCGCTCTCGTTCGAGGTATTCCGGCGCATCCGCCCGGCCTGCATCATCGAATGGACCGCCACCCCGGCCCCGGATCAGAACCTGCTCTATCACGTCTCGGCCCAGGAACTCAAAGCCGAAGACATGATCAAGCTGCCGATCCTGCTCGTGCCGCATCCGAACTGGCGCGAGGCGGTGCGCGATGCCCTGCTGACGCGCGAACGACTGGCCGAACGGGCGCGACTCGAACCGGATTACGTCCGCCCGCTGGTGCTGTTCCAGGCCGAACCCAAAAACGGCACGGTCACGGTCGAGGTCTTGCGCGCCCATCTGATCGAGGCCCACGGGATCGCCGAGCGACGCCTCGCCGTGGCTACCGGCACTCAGCGCGAACTCGACGGCGTCGATCTGTTCGCGCCGGACTGTCCGATCGATTTCATCATCACCGTCGAAGCCCTGCGCGAGGGCTGGGACTGCTCCTTCGCCTATGTCTTCTGCACCGTGCAGAACATCCGCTCCAGCCGCGACATGGAACAGTTGCTCGGGCGCGTGCTGCGTCTGCCCTATGCGCGCGAACGCCGCGCGCCCGAGTTGAACCGCGCCTATGCCCATGTCTGCGGCTCGGGGAGCGTGCAGGTCGCGAGCGAGCTGGTCGATCGGCTGGTGTCGATGGGTTTCGAGGAATTCGAGGCTACGAGCGCCGTCCAGCCGGGAACGGACGATCTCTTCGGCGACCGGGACGACAACGGCGGCAATGCAGTGGCCGAACCGCCCGAGGTGCAAAGCGCGTTTGAGATCCCATCCGCCGTCGCCGAACAGTTGCGCAAAAGCTTCGGCGAGCTGATGCCCGAGGGCGTAACGCTCGATCCGCCCGCGCCGGACACCGAGGCTCCACCCGTGGTCAGGGTGACGGGACTGCTCGCACCCGCGACCGTCGACGCCGTGGTCGACGCCGTCCCCAAGCGTCATCGGCCCGAGCTGTCGCGTCAGTTGGAGCGCCACCAGACCCGCGCCCAGATCGCCCTGGCGCCGGCCCAGCGGCGGCTCGACTTCGGCCCGCTGCCGCGACTGGCCCTGCCCGTGCAGGGTGAATTGCAGCTCCTGGAACCGGCCCTGCTCGCCGAACTGGCGCCGCTGTCATTGGCCGCCGCTCCGGCGGATCTGCCCGGCTTCACGCGCGAGGAGGATGAAAAGCCCTTCCTGATCGATCTGGACCAGGGCCAGTTGCGGATCGCCGTCGAGCACCCGAACTATCGGCTCGATCTCGACAGCGGAACGGACGCCATGCCGCGCGCCGAGCTGATCCGACTGCTCGACCGCGCCATCCGGCGCAACAGCCTGCTGCAAGCCGATACCATCGCCTGGATCGGGCGCGTGCTCGACGAACTGAGCGCGCGCGGGATCGATCTCAACTACTGCGCGCGTCACACCAATCGACTCGCCGAGGCCCTGGCGCAGCGGCTCAAGACGCTCGTCGACTCACAGCGTCGTCACGCCTTCCAGCACAGCCTGCTCGACGGATCGGCGGGGCTGTGCCTGTCGGAGCATCACGCCTTCCGCTTCGACCCCGAGCGCTATCCGGCGCACTGGTGGTTCGAGGGACGCTACCACTTCGAGAAACATTTCTATCCGCGCCCCGGCGAGCTGGATTCCGACCTGAACACCGAGGAAACCGCCTGCGCCATCGCGATCGACCGGCTGGACGCCGTGCGCTTCTGGGTGCGCAACCTGGAGCGCCAGCCGCTGACGTCCTTCTGGCTGCCGACCGCGACCGACCGCTTCTATCCGGACTTCGTGCTGCGTCTGGAGGATGAACGCCTGCTGGCGGTCGAGTACAAGGGCGGCGATCGTTTCAGCAACGACGATTCCAGGGAGAAGCGCGACATCGGCGCTGTCTGGGCGGCGGCCAGCGGCGGGCGCTGTCTGTTCGCCATGGTCACGGATACCCGGATCGCCGGTTGCCCGGTCGAGCAGCAGTTACAGCGTGCCATCGCCAAGGATGGCGGAGGCCACATGCCATGAATGGTCAACCTGCTCCCCCCATCCGACTGAAATCCATCTACGTCGACAACTTCAAGTCGCTGGTGGGCTTCCGGCTATCGCTGGCCGCGTTCACCTGCCTGATCGGTCTGAACGGCTCGGGCAAATCGACCGTGCTGCAAGCGATCGATTTCATCTCCAGACTGTTCAAGGGCAATGTCTCGCAGTGGCTTGAGCAACGTCAGTGGAAACCGGGAGATCTGAACTCGAAACTGAGCGGCAAGAGTAATCTCAAGCTGGGCATCAAGCTGTCGGGCGCCGATGGAATCTTCATCTGGGATTGTAGCTTCAACCGTTCCCTGTTGCGCTGCACACAGGAGACAGTGATGCTCAACGGCAAAACCCTACTCTCGGTCGCTGATGGACATTACTGGTTCGGCGATGTCGTTCACGCTGGACCAACAGCCGCACGCACCAAGATCGCCTTCGAATATGAAGGCTCGATCCTGTCTCAACTCAAGGATGAGGTGCTGCCCAAGCCACTGTTGCCGCTGAAACGCTTCCTCCAGCAAACCGCCTCACTCGACCTGCTCGCGCCCCAACTCCTGCGCAAGCGTGCCGTCCAAAGCCAGGGCGAACTGGGGATGGGCGGAGAACGCCTCTCGGCCTTCCTCTCCGAGCTGTCGGATGAGCAGCGATCGACCCTGGGAACTCAACTGAAGACCGCCTATCCCCATTTGGAGCAATTCGTGACCCGCTCGCTACGCGCCGGCTGGAAAGAATTGGGGATTCGCGAACAGTTCGGCGACAAGGTGCTTTACACCGAGGCCCGTCATATCAACGACGGAATGCTGCGCCTGATGGCGATCCTGGCCGAGATCCTGACCGATCATCAGTTTCTGCTGTTCGATGAGATCGAAAACGGCATCAACCCGGAACTGGTCGAATTCCTGCTCGATGTGCTGGTCAACGCGCACCAGCAGATCCTGGTGACGACACATAGCCCGATGATCCTGAACTATCTGGACGACTCGGTGGCGCGCGCTGGGGTGCAATACCTCTACAAGACGCCGGAGGGCTTCACGCGGGCAGTGCCCTTCTTCTCGATCCCCTCGCTGGCCGCTAAGCTCGAAGTCATGGGGCCGGGTGAAGCCTTCGTGGATACGCACCTGTCGCGCCTGCCCGAAGAAATCGACGCCATGCGCGCCACCAACGCGGAGAGGCCGGATGCTGATCCTCGTCAGCGGTGAGGGACCAACCGACATGGGGCGATGCACGGGCACTGAACCCGTCACGGGCGACGCCTTCGAGGCTGGCCCCATAGCCTGGCTGGTGGATCAGATCGCGGAGGCCGCCGAAGGCTATCCCTTTCTCGAGTCCGCGCTGATGTTCTGCATCTCGAAGGCGCGGCTGTCCGAGCGCTCGAAGGCACTGAGACCGCCGTCACTGCCCGGACGACGTCGTGACAAGGAAACGGCCTATTACTTCCGCAATGCACGCGCACTGGCACAGATGGCGGTCGAACTGGCCAAACACTCAGGACAGCCCGTGATTGCGGTACTGTTCCGGGATGCGGATGGAACCCAATCGGCTGGGCGTGGCGTCTGGCGCAACAAGTGGGACTCCATGTGCCATGGCTTCGCTTACGAAGGCTGTGCGACCGGCGTCCCCATGATTCCCAATCCCAAGTCCGAAGCCTGGTTGCTCTGTGCCCTCAAGCCGGTCCAGCCGTATCAGCACTGCGACCACATCGAACAGGCATCGGGAAACGACGCCGGCCTCGAACCGCTCAAGGCGCAATTGGAAGCGGCGCTGGGTGAGCCGCCAACGGCCGCGCGACTCGCTGCGCTGGTGCGCGACGGTCGGGTGGATGCAGCCAGAATCGAGATGCCGAGCTTCGTCGAGTTCCGCCATCGGCTCCAGACGGTGCTCGCGGCACCTGGGAAATCAGGGGATGCGAAGTCGGCGCATGGCTGTCTCGATCAATGACCCTTTTCAGGCCCTCAAGGGGACGTATCGCTCATGTACGAACAAGTTTCACACGCCCTACTCAACGACATCCTCGACGACCTCAGCCATCAGGTGGTGCGCGAGGATCTGCGCCATTTCTACACCCGGCTGGGCGCGAACTTCTATGCCATCCATTCGCTGTTTGCCCATCTCTATGGCCATCGCGAGGACTTCAAGGAGCGGATCACCGAGCTGACCGAGCGTCTGGCGCGCGCCTATATCGCGCGGCCTGAATCACTGCGCCAGCTCGACACCGAGCGCGAGGAGAACCACAACTGGTTCCTGAGCCAGGAATGGACCGGCATGGCGCTCTATCTCGACGGCTTCGCCGGCGATCTCCAGGGACTGACCCAGCGCCTGCCCTATCTCCAGGAGCTGGGCGTCAATCTGCTCCATGTGATGCCGATCCTGCGCTGCCCACTCGGCGCGAGCGACGGCGGCTATGCCGTGAGCGATTTTCGCGACATCGACCCGCGCGCCGGCACGGTCGAGGACGTGCGCGCGCTTGGACAAGCCATGCGTGCGCGCGGCATGCTGCTTACGCTCGATGTGGTGGTCAACCACACGTCCAACGAACACGAATGGGCGCAACAGGCGCGCAACGGCGACAAGACCTATCAGGATTTCTACTACGTTTTCCCGAACCGCGACGTACCCGACATGTTCGAGGAGACCCTGCCCGAAATCTTCCCCGAAACCGCGCCCGGCAACTTCACCTGGAACGCGGACATGGGTAAGTGGGTGATGACGGTGTTCAACCAGTATCAGTGGGATCTGAACTATTCCAATCCCGCCGTCTTCATCGAGATGCTCGACATCGTGCTGTTCTGGGCTAATCAGGGCGCCGATATTCTGCGACTCGATGCCGTGGCGTTTTTGTGGAAGAAGATCGGCACCACCTCGCAGAACGAGCGCGAGGCGCATCTGATCCTGCAAATGATGAAGGACTGCTGTCAGGTCGTCGCCCCAGGCACGCTCTTTATCGCCGAGGCCATCGTGGCGCCGTCCGAGATCATCAAGTATTTCGGCGAGGACGCCATCATCGCCAAGGAATGCGAGATCGCCTACAACGCGACCTTCATGGCGCTGCTCTGGGACGCGGTGGCGACCAAGAACGCCAAGCTGCTGAATCAGGGCGTCAAAAGCCTGCCGGTCAAGCTCGACCGCGCCACCTGGCTCAACTATGTCCGCTGTCACGACGACATCGGCTTAGGCTTCGACGATGCCGATATCCGCGCCTGTGACTATGATCCCTACGCCCACCGCCGCTTCCTGGTCGACTGGTTCACCGGGGCCTTCGAAGGCTCACCGGCGCGCGGGCGGCCGTTCGGCGTCAATCACAAGACCGGAGATGCCCGCATCGCCGGGGCGCTGGCCTCGCTGGCCGGACTGGACGCCGCGCTCGACTCGGGCGATCAGACCGCCATCAATCACGCCGTCAATCTCATCCTGACCCTGCACGGCATGATTCTGTCTTTCGGCGGCATCCCGCTGATCTGGTACGGCGATGAGGTCGGTACGCTCAATGACTGCTCCTTCCTCGATGATGTCAACAAAGCCAGTGACGCGCGCTGGATTCATCGTCCGCGCATCGACTGGAACCGCGTTGAGCGCCGGGGCGAACAGGGCACGGTCGAACAACGGATCTTCGACGGACTCAAACACCTGATCGCGGTGCGCAAGAACACCCCGGCCTTCGCCGACTTCAACAACCGTGAGCTGATCGAGGTCGACAACCCGCACCTGTTCGCCTTCCTGCGCACCCATCTGAGCATGCCGGGCAGCTCGGTGCTGGTGGCGGCCAACTTCGATCTTACGCCGCAATATCTCGACCTCGACGCACCCGCCTATCGCGGGCTGTTCCGGGGCGGCCAGATCCAGGATCTGGTCAGCGGCGACTCACCGTCCCTGCTCAACAACCGGGTGGTGATTCCGCCGTATCATTTTTACTGGCTCGCCGATCAGCGGGCGCGGTCGCTGCTCTAGCTCACGGGAGACTTCGCGATGTCACTGCTCAAACTCAAGCTCCACTGGCAGATTCTGATCGCGCTCGTCCTGGCCGTACTGGTCGGGCTGATCGTTGGACGTGAGGCCGGACTGTTCGGCGTCAGTTTCTACGCCCTCTTCGACTTCGTCGGCCAGCTCTTCCTCAACGCGCTCAAGATGCTGATCGTGCCGTTGATCGTGTCCTCGATCATCGTCGGCGTCTCGGGACTGGGCGGTTCGGAACATCTCGGGCGACTCGGCGGCAAGACGCTCGGCTATTACGCCATGACCAGTCTGCTGGCGATCCTGGTCGGCCTGACGCTGGCCAATCTGATCCAGCCCGGCGTGGTCGAGGGCGATCCGTCCGAAGTCTTCGGCTTCAGCGCCGAGGCCGCCGCCCTGCAGGAACGCATCGGTAGCCGTGATGCCGGCGACGTGGTCGAGGTCTTCCTGCGCATGATCCCGACCAATGTGATCGAGGCCGCCGCCGATGGTCAGATGCTGGGACTGATCTTCTTCAGTCTGCTCTACGGTTTTTTCCTCGCCCGGCTGGCCGAAGACCGGGGCCGCGTCCAGCGCCGGTTCTTTGAGGGTCTGTTCGAGATCATGATGCACATCACGGATCTCATCATGCGTTTTGCGCCCATCGGCGTCTTCGCCCTGGTCGCCAGAACCGTAGCCGATACCGGACTGGAAGCCTTCGGTCCGCTGGCGCTGTTCTTCCTGACCGTCACCCTGGCGCTGGCCACGCACTTCCTGGTGGTACTGCCGCTGCTGCTCTATTTTCTCGGCGGCGTCGATCCGCGCCGGCACTATGCGGCCATGGGCGCGGCGCTGGTGACGGCCTTCTCGACCGCTTCCTCCTCGGCCACGCTGCCGATCACCCTGGAGTGCGTCGAAAAGAACGCCGGCGTCTCCAACCGCACCAGCAGCTTCGTGCTGCCGCTCGGGGCGACGATCAACATGGACGGCACCGCGCTCTATGAATGTGTCGCCGTGCTCTTCATCGCCCAGGCCTACGGACTGGAGCTGACGCTCGGCACCCAGTTCCTGGTCGTCTCGCTCGCCCTCCTGACCTCGATCGGCGTGGCCGGCATCCCGGCGGCCAGCCTGGTCGCCATCGCCGTCATTCTGAGCGCCGTCGGTCTGCCGCTGGAAGGCATCGGTTTGATCCTGGCCGTCGATCGGCTGCTCGACATGATGCGCACCGCCGTCAACGTCTTCAGCGACTCCTGTGGCGCCGTCATCATCGCCCGCAGCGAAGGCGAGCACGACGTCCTGAAGCCCAGGCCAACCGTCAGCGCCCCTTCGGTATAGAATGCGCCGTCGATGCCACGCATCGATCCAACGCCACCGCTGCATTTAGAGAGATACCCGTTCCATGCCCAACACCGTATCCGCCCTGGACGCCCTAACACGCCTGCGTGAAGGCAATGGGCGCTTCTCGCAAAACCTCACCAGCCTCGATCGCATGATGACCTATCAGCGCCGTGCTGAGCTGACCGCCGGGCAAAAACCCTTTGCCATCATCCTCGGCTGCTCGGACTCGCGCGCGCCGGCCGAAATCCTTTTCGATCAGGGACTCGGCGACCTGTTCGTCATCCGCGTTGCCGGCAACGTGGTTGCGCCCTCCCAGATCGGCAGCGTCGAGTTCGCCGTCTCGCGCTACGACACCCGACTGGTCGTGGTTCTGGGTCACTCGCACTGCGGCGCGGTCGCGGCCACCATCGAGACCCTGCTTGAGGGCGAGGGCAGTACGTCGCGCAACATCGCGTCCATCGTCGATCGGGTCAAACCCTCGGTGCAGCCCCTGCTCGACACGGATCTGCGTCACGACTCCGACGCCCTGCGTCGCGCGGCCGTCCGCGCCAACGTCCGCGCCTCGACCAACCAGTTGCGTCACGGCTCGCACATCATTGAGTCGCTGATCGCAAGCGACGGTCTGCTCGTGGTCGGCGCGGAGTATGCGCTTGAGACCGGTGTGGTCGATTTCTTCGATGGAGTTCCGGACGCCTAGCCACCCGCCCTGACCGGAGCGCGACTGTGGATACTCTGCTGACCATCCCGGATCTGATCTTCCTGTTCGAGACCGACGGGACCATCGTCGACTTTCGCGGGCCGACCGACAAACTCTATGTGTCGCCCGAGCAGTTCATCGGCAAGCATCCCGGCGATGTACTTCCACCCGAGGTGGCGGCACTCTTCGACGAATATCTCGCTAAATCGCTCTCGAACCGTGATCTGGTCAGCTTTCAATACAGCCTGCCGATCGACGGCGAGTCACGCGAATTCGAGGCACGGATCAGCCGTTTGAGCACGGTCGCCCCAGTCCTGGCCATCGTTCGCGACATCACCCAGTACAAACGCCTGAGCCGCGAACTTGAGGAGGAGCGCGCTCGGCTCGCTGAGCGCGAAATCTGGATCGATACCATGTTCGCCCAGACCACGGATGCCATCGTGCTGGTCGATCCGAAGACCGCCCGGATCATCGCCTTCAATGATGCCGCCCATCTCGGACTCGGTTACACGCGCGAGGAATTCGCTGCGCTATCGATCCCGGATATCCAGGCTGAACACGTAACTGAGGAGATCGCCGCCAATCTCGTGGCTATCACGGCCGGTCGGATCCATAGTTTTGAGACCCGGCATCGCACCAAGGATGGTCGACTCCGTGACATTGCGATCACCTTCCGCACGATCGAGCACGAAGGACGCTCACTGGTTTCAAGCGTCTGGCGCGATATCACCGAAGACCTGGCCGCTGAGCGCGAGCGTCTGGCCCTGGTGGCCGACCTGCGACGCAGTCAAGCCATCCTGAGCCGCGCCCAGGCCGTTTCACGCACCGGACACTGGTATCTCGACATCCCAGGCGACCATCTGATCTGTTCGGACGAGACCTATCGCATCTTCGGTCTGCCACCGGGCGCACGGCTGACACTGGGACGCTTTCTAGCCTGCGTCCACCCTGAGGACCGGGACGACGTCGTCCTGGCGTGGAACAAGGCACTCGCTGGGGCGCCCTACCGCATCACCCACCGTATCGAACCCCCCGCCGGCGCGTGCTGGGTCGAGGAACGCGCCGAGCTGACCTTCGACGACTCGGGCCAGGCACTCGACGCCCTGGGCATCGTCCAGGACATCACCGAGCGTGTGGAGACCGCACGCGAACTGGACGCCTATCGCGGACATCTTGAGGAACTGGTCGCCACCCGCACCGCCGAGCTGGAAGCGGCCAAGGCGGCCGCCGAGGGCGCTAATCGCGCCAAGAGCGCCTTCCTCTCGAACATGAGCCATGAGATCCGCACCCCGATGAACGCCATCATCGGCTATGCGCATCTCATCCAGCGCGATCCGCTCACGCCGCGCCAGATCGAGCAGCTGAGCAAACTCAGTGACTCGGCCCAGCATCTGCTTCAGATCATCAACGACATCCTGGATCTGTCCAAGATCGAGGCCGAAAAGCTGACGCTCGAATTGCGCGATTTCGAGCCGGCGCGCGTGGTCGATCATGTCTTCAGTTTAGTCGCCGATCAGCTCCAGGCCAAGGAACTCGACACCCTGGTGGATCTGGATCATGTGCCGCAACGGCTGCGCGGCGATGGGGTGCGTTTCGGTCAGATCCTGCTCAATCTGGTCAGCAACGCGGTCAAGTTCACCGAGCGCGGGCGTCTCGTCATCCAGGCCCATCCGCTACCTCCGGCGTCCGACGGATCGGACGCTGCCGACGCACTGTGGCTGCGCTGGTCGGTGCGTGACACCGGGATCGGCATGACGCCGGCGCAGGTCGCCCGACTGTTTCGCCCCTTCGAGCAGGCCGACGGCAGCACGACGCGCCGCTATGGCGGGACCGGGCTGGGACTGGCCATCAGCAAGCGTTTGACTGAACTCATGGGCGGGCGCATCGGCGTCAGCAGCACACCGGGTCAGGGCAGCGAATTCTGGCTGGAGATCCCTTTCGAGCCGCCCATCGAGCCGGCACGCCCCGACCCTAAACTCTCGGGTCTGCGCGGACTGCGTGCCCTGGTGGTCGACGATCACATCGAGGCGCGCGAGATTCTGCTCAATCTACTCGAAGGCTTCGGTCTGCGCGTTGCCGCCGTGAAGACGGGCATCGAGGCGCTGGCCGCTGTCACCGAGGCCGAGCGGCTCGGCGATCCCTACCATCTGCTCACGCTCGACTGGCAGATGCCGGTGATGGATGGCATCGAGACGTTACAGCGTCTGCGCGCCCTGCGTCTGAAGCATCGCCCGAATGTGCTCATGGTAACGGCCTACGGAGAACAGATCCCCAGCGAATACGACCGGCAGATCGAGCTTCCGCGCCTACTCACCAAGCCAGTCACGCCCTCGGGTCTGCATGACGCCCTGATCGCCGTACTCCAGAGGAGCGAGGCATTGTTCGAGACGACCCAGTCCGCGCCACAGCCGCCGCACACCCTCATCCCAGGGGCGCGCATTCTGGTGGCCGAGGACAACGAGATCAATCAGGAGGTCATTCGTCAGTTGCTCGAATCCTTCGGGATGCGCGTGACGCTGGCCGAGAACGGACGCGAAGCCCTGGAAAAAATGCGGGCGGCACGCTACGACCTGATACTCATGGACGTCCAGATGCCGGTCATGGATGGTCTGGCCGCTACGCGCGCCATTCGCGCCCTGCCCGAGTACTCTGATCTGCCCATCCTCGCCATGACCGCCAACGCCTTCGAGAGCGACCGTCAGCTCTGTCTGGACGCCGGCATGAACGACCATCTGGCCAAGCCGGTCGAACCCGAGCATCTGAGCCAGACGCTCGCGCGCTGGCTGCCGCACGGCGCGCGGACCATCGACGCCTCGGACATGCCACCCGAGGCCGACCACCAGACCGTGAACGAAACCTCGCCGAACCAGCCGTTACTCGAATCCGTACCCGGACTCGATATGGCGCAAGGACTGCGCCCACTGCGCGGAAACCTGGCGCTGTATCTCCAGTTGCTCAGACGCTTCATCGAGACCCATCCGGATGAGGTGGCGTGTCTGCGCGAACATCTGGCCGGGAGCGATCTGATCGCGCTCGAACAGGACGCCCACCGGCTCAAGGGCTTGGCCGCGACACTCGGGGCCTATACGCTGCGCGATCTGGCCTACTCACTTGAGCAGGGCGCGCGCAACCATCAGCCCATCGAGCGGCTCCAGTCCCTGCTGGAGTTGCTGGTGGCTGAATTGGACGCCCTGACCGAACACCTGCAAACGGCCCTGACACACCTGAACACCGGCGCGCTGGCGCCAGCGTCGGGTGATGCCGTCGTGCTGGACCAGACGCACCTGGACGCCATCCTGACGCAGATCGAAGCCCTGCTATTGAGCCATGACACCGAGGTCAACGATCTCTTCGCGCGCTATCGACCCCAGTTACGCGCCGCATTCGGCGAGATCGTCACCCGGCTCGATCGTCAGATCCGAAGTTTCGACTATGATCTGGCCCTGGAGACGCTGCGCATGGTTTGGATGCCCGACAAAACATCTCGGAATTGAACTTTTTCGGAAATCGCCTTCAAAGGCTGTGTTTCCTCGATCCCGATGATCGCGGTCGGTCTTCGTTCACCTTCACGGAACCTCGCTCCATGTCACAGCCTTCTGAACCACGCGCCCTCGCCGTCCCCAGCAAACGTCTGAGCCGACTCTGGCATCTCGGACGCGCGACTGGCGACCTGGCCGCCGGCATCGGCGTCAAGGGTCTGATCGATCTGGCGCGCACCCGCGGCGGCGGTCAACCGGCGCGCATTCATCTGTCTCCGGAGCACACCCGCCGCTTCACCGACCGGCTTGCTCACATGCGCGGGGCCGTGATGAAGATGGGCCAGCTCATGTCGATGGACGGCTCGGACATCTTCACGCCCGAGGCCGCTGAGATCATGAGCACCCTGCGCGAGCGCGCTGAGCCGATGCCGCTGAGCCAGCTTGCGCGCGTGCTCGAAACCGAATACGGCGCCGGCTGGGACAAGCAGTTCAAGCGTTTTGAGTTCACGCCGATTGCGGCCGCCTCGATCGGTCAGGTGCATCGCGCCGAGACCCGCGACGGGCGGCGGCTGGCGCTCAAGATTCAGTTCCCCGGCGTGCGCGAGAGCATCGACAGCGACATCGCCAACCTGGCCATGCTCGGGCGCTCGTTCGGCATGGCGCCCAAGGGCATGGACATTGCGCCCTTTCTGGAAGAGGCGCGGCGTCAACTGCATCGCGAGGCCGATTATGACGCCGAGGCTGAAGCCTTGGAGTCCTATCGCGTCTGGGTCGGGGATGATCCGGATTTCTACATTCCGGCTGTGCATCGCGATCTGACCACGCGCAACATTCTGGCGATGGACTTTGCCGAGGGTGTGCCGGTCGACCGACTGGCTGGACCCGACTACCGGCGCGCTGAGCGTGATCGGGCCGCGACGCTGTTGATGCGCCTGACGCTGCGCGAGCTGTTCGAGTTCGGGCTGGTGCAGACTGACCCGAACTTCGGCAACTATCTCTATGATGCCGCGAGCGGGCGTATCGTGCTGCTCGATTTCGGGGCCACCAAGCCGGTCGCGCCCGAGCTGGTCGAGCACTACAGTCAGTTGGCCCGTGCATCGATTGAGGGTGATCGCGCCGGGATGCGTGCGGCCTCGGTCGCGCTCGGCTATGTCGGCGCCAATGATCCCGACGAGCATGTCGAGGCGATGATGGATCTGCTCGAACTGGCCTCCGAGCCGCTCAAGCATCCGGGGCACTACGACTTCGGCATCTCAGATCTGTTCGAGCGCGTCTACCATCGCGGGCGGGCGCTCTTCCATGCTGGTGTCTTCAGCACCGCGCCCGCGCCCGAAACGCTGTTTCTGCATCGCAAGTTCATGGGCTCGTTCATGCTCTCACGGCGTCTGCGCGCGCGTGTGGAGTTGAGCGAAATCGCGCGGGCCTGTTTGTAGGCCGGCGCGGGCGTTCCATCACGGCATCACAGCGCCAGCGCGTTGTTCAGACCCGCGAGCGGAACGCCACCGCGATGATGGATTCATCGGTGGCCGCGGCTGAGCATCGGTCGCCTCGCCACGGCAGGATTCAGTCAATTCTGGTGCATCGCACCGATCCTGTCTAAACTGACACGATTTGCGCCTCGGCTCTCACAGCGGCCCTCTCGCCCGAATCTCGTCATGGAACTGCATAGCTTCATCCTTTCAGCCATCGTGCTGCTGACGGTCGCCGCGCTGGCGGTGACGCTGTTCAAACATCTGGGGCTTGGCTCCATCCTGGGGCTGCTGGTCGCTGGAATCGTCGTCGGGCCGCATTCGCCCGGTCCCTATGTGACGACCCATGTCGAGGACGTGCGCAACTTCACCGAACTGGGCGTGGTGCTGCTGCTGTTCATGATCGGGCTGGAGATGCAGCCCAAGCGACTCTGGGCGCTGCGCCGCGAGGTCTTCGGCCTGGGCACGGTGCAGATCCTGCTCTCGGGGCTGTTCATCGCACTCTATCTCTCCTTCTACTCGCCCTCCTGGCCGGTGGCGCTGCTCATGGGCCTGACGCTGGCGCTGTCGTCGACGGCGCTGGTCATGCAGCTCCTGCACGAGCGCGGCGATCTGAGCACGCGCCACGGCACCACCGCCTTCGCGATACTCCTGATGCAGGATCTGGCCGTGGTGCCATTGCTGGCGATCGTGCCTCTGATGTCGGACCTGGGGCGTGCGGCCGAAGAGGTCTCATTGGGCCAGCAGGCCATGCATCTGGTCGCTCTGGTCGGACTGGTGCTGGTCACCGGGCGCTATGTGGTGCCCTTCGTGCTTGATCGGCTGCTGCGCCAGAACAACCGCGAAGCCTTCGCACTGGTGGTGATGCTGGCGGTGTTTCTCGCCGCCTGGGCTATGCACGAGGCCGGGCTGTCGATGGCGCTCGGCGCGTTCATGATGGGGATGCTGCTCTCGACCACCCGCTTCAGCTTCCAGATTCAGGCCTACGTCGAGCCGTTCAAGGGCTTGCTGATGAGCCTGTTCTTCGTTGCTGTCGGCATGTCGATCGACCTGCCGGCGATCGCCGCCCAGCCCTGGCTGCTCGCCCAGCATGTGCTGGTGATCCTGGCCATCAAGCTCAGCGTGCTGTTCGTGATCGCGCTCTTCTTTGGACTGCCGCGCGGGGTGGCGACCCGCGTGGCCTTTGTGCTTGCTCAAAACGGTGAGTTCGGCTTCGTGCTCTTCGGTTTTGCCAAGACGCTCGGACTCATCGATGACGCGACCTTCGTCATCGCGCTTAGTGTGATCTCAGTCAGTATGATGCTCACGCCCATTCTGGTGCGTATCGGCGATCGGCTGGCGTGCCGACTCGAACGGCGTCCAGGACTGATTCAGTCGTTCGACGAAACGACCACAGGCGTCTCACCCAAGGGGCGTGTGGTGATCGGCGGCTATGGGCGCGTGGGCCACACCATCGCCACCCTGCTGGAAGTCAATGAAATTCCCTTCATCGCCTTCGACACCAATCCGATCAATGTCGAGCAGGGCGTGCGCGATGGACGACCGGTCTACTATGGCGACGTCGGCGATATGGAACTGCTGACGGCGGCGCATGTGGAGGGCGCCTCGCTGGTGGTATTGACCATCGACCATGGTCCGACCGCGCATCGTGCCGTCTCGCATATCCATCAGGCCTATCCCTATGTCCCGGTGATCGCCCGCGCACGCGACCTGAATGCCTGCGGCAGTCTGATCCGCGCCGGAGCCACGCGCGCCTATCCAGAAGCCATCGAAAGCAGTCTGCGACTCGGCGCCGAGGCGTTGCAGATGCTCGGAGTCTCGACCGAGGAGGTGGATTCGCTGCTCCAGGGCGTGCGCGGACAGAACTATGCGCAGGTGGTCGAGTAGAGAAGCCGGATGGCATCCGTGCCGATCAGGCGCTCTCGGTCCCGCCGCTCTGTAGCTGGATTTCTTCGCTGTGGACCAGCTCCCAGCCGCTGTAGAGCAACACCAGCGGATGGAGCCTAGCCCCGCCCAGGGTCTCGCGTACCCGTCGATCCCCGGCATAGCGGCATAACTGTGTCCTTGCCTCCTCAAGCCGCTCCTTGCGCCGATCCGGAGCGTCTTCGCTGCGCTTGAGATATTTCAGTTCGATCAGATAGGCGTGTCCCATGTCCGGATAGCGGAAATGGAAGGGCGCCAGATAGAGGTCGACGAAGCCGCCGCCCTGTTCCTGTTCGGTCCAGACCTGGAAATAGGGCGTGAGATTGAGCCAGGCGAGCAGGAAGCCCTGGATCATCTTCTCGCCCTGGAGATAGTCGCGCACGCTGGCCTGTTCGCCGATGCATTCGGCCAGATAGGCGAAGAAGGGTTGCCAGTCGCCGCGCCAGGCCATGGCTCGCAGCCGCTCGCCGATCTGCCAGCTCGCCGGAGTGAAGATGCCGGCATCGGCATAGGCTTCGCGCAGATAACCGTAGAGCAACTGGCGCACGGTGCGATTGGGTACCTGTAGCAAGGGCGTTCCCTCGCACTCGCCGGCGAAACTGAGCAACCCCAGGTAATAGAGCAGTGAGACGAAGTTCTCGGGTTGATGCAGCCGCTCGGCGGGAAAGCTGGTCTGCACCGGACTGACCACCTCGCCCGACTCGATCAGCGCGCGCAACTGACTGAAATTACCGTTGAGCACCACACCATCATCAGGCGTCTCGGGACTGACGCGCGCCATCTGCTGATCGACCAGCAGCAGATGGCGCAGCTTGCCGTAATCGATGCGCACGTTGTGGTCGATCAGTTCGTCGGGCGGCAGGCCCTGATCACCCAGAGCCTGCAAGTAGTAGAGCGCCATGTCGCTGTTGACGATCGGCTCATGGCGTCCCTTGTTGAAGTGATAGTGGTTGTACCACTCGTCGATGATGGCGCGGTGCGGCGCCAGATCCTGTCCGAAGGCGGTGAACAGGGCCTCCAGCTCGGCATGGGTGAAGCCCAGCAGACCATTGAAACGTGCATCCAGACTGATGTTGCGCCCGATATTGAAGCCGCTGGTCACGTCGTCCATGGTCAGCGGCGAGACGCCGGTGATGAACAGCCGCTCCAGTCCGCCGCCGCTCTGCCCGGTCGCGCCCTTGAGGAGGGCGAAGAAGTCGCGGAAGAAGCCCCCGCCATGCGTCAGGGCGCGATAGGCCTCAGCGCCCTGGCGCACCAGGATGTTGTTGGCGAAATGGTCGTATTCGTCGATAAACAGATAGAGACCGAGCCGGCACTGGGTGAGTACCCCGAACAGATGCTGCAATTTCTGGGTGCTGTTCGGCTCCCGGCGGATCGCCGCGGCGTCCTCGGGCGGAATCACGGCGGCATGGCGCACCAGCAGATCGTCGATGCGCAGACGCAGATGGGCGTCGAAGGAGGCCGCGATCTGCTCGGGCTGACTGGTGGCGACCATCGAGAAATCGAAACGCAGCGTCAGATACCGGCCACGCTCGGGCGTGGGATGGGCGTGGATCCAGGTGCCGCCGAAGAGTTCGTCGAACTGCTTGGCCCACTCGGCATCGTAGTAGCACTCCATCACCGATTGCAGCAGACTCTTGCCGAAGCGGCGCGGGCGGATCAGGAACAGAAAGCGTCCGGCCTGCTCCAGATGTGGCAGATACGGGGTCTTGTCGACATAGTATTCATGGCCCCGGCGCAACTTGACGTAGTCGGCCACACCGTAGGGGATGCGTAAGGGCGTTTGGGCTGGGATCGTCATGGATGCGGCCTCCTGATGACCGGGATCTAGCAATGGTCGATGACCTGATGCCGTTGCAAATGAAGCGCTGCAGGATGCGGTGACGCCGGAACCGCATCGGTTGCCAATGAGGCCGCTCGCTCCCCGCCGCCTCCTACCACCCACGCTCCAGCAAGGGCCGCAGAAAGCGCCCGGTATGCGAGCGCTCATCGGCGGCGATGGTCTCAGGCGTGCCGACCGCGACCACCTGCCCGCCCCGGTCGCCCCCCTCCGGCCCCAGATCGATGATCCAGTCGGCGGTCTTGATGACGTCTAGATTGTGCTCGATCACCACCACCGTGTTGCCCTGGTCGCGCAGTCGATGCAGCACTTCGAGCAGATGCCTGACGTCGTGGAAGTGCAGCCCGGTGGTCGGCTCGTCGAGGATGTAGAGCGTGCGCCCAGTGTCGCGCTTGGAGAGTTCGCGACTGAGCTTGACGCGCTGGGCCTCGCCGCCCGAGAGCGTGGTCGCACTCTGGCCGAGCTGGACATAGGACAGGCCCACGTCCATCAGCGTCTGGAGCTTGCGCGCGATCACCGGCACCGGGGCGAAGAAATCGAGCGCCTCCTCGACGGTCAGGTTCAGCACCTCGTCGATGGACTTGCCCTTGTAGCGGATCTCCAGCGTCTCGCGGTTGTAGCGCCGCCCACGACAGACCTCGCACTGCACATGCACATCGGGCAGGAAGTGCATCTCGACCCGGATCACGCCATCGCCCTTGCAGGCCTCGCAACGCCCGCCCTTGACGTTGAAACTGAAGCGCCCGGCATCATAGCCGCGCGAGCGTGACTCGTGGACAGCGGCGAACAGGTCGCGCACCTGGTTGAACAGCCCGGTATAGGTCGCCGGATTAGAGCGCGGCGTGCGACCGATGGGGCTCTGGTCGATGTCGACCACCTTGTCGAACTGCTCCAGTCCCTCAATGGCCGTATGCGGCGCGGGCGTGAGGCTGGCGCCGTTGAAGTGACGCGCGATCACCGGAAAGAGTGTGTCGTTGATCAGGGTCGACTTGCCTGAGCCCGAGACCCCGGTGATACAGCACAGGGTTCCAACGGGGATCGAGACATCGACTGCGCGCAGGTTGTGGCCGCTCGCGCCCAGGATACGCAACTGGCGTGCGGGGTCGTTGGGCGTGCGCCGGGCGGGGATCTCGATGCGCAGCTCGCCGGCGAGATAACGCCCGGTCAATGAGGCCGGATTGGCCGCGATCTCATCCGCCGTCCCCTGAGCGACGATCTCGCCGCCATGCGCGCCCGCACCCGGACCCAGATCCACCACCCAGTCGGCAGCGCGGATCGCCTCCTCGTCGTGCTCGACCACGATCACGGTATTGCCCAGATCGCGCAGATGGGTGAGTGTCTTCAGGAGCCGCGCATTGTCGCGCTGGTGCAGTCCGATCGAAGGCTCGTCGAGGATATACATGACCCCGACCAGTCCGGCCCCGATCTGGCTGGCGAGCCGGATGCGCTGGGCCTCGCCGCCCGAAAGCGTCTCGGCGCGGCGTTCGAGCGTCAGATAGTCGAGTCCGACGTCGACCAGGAAGCGCAACCGGGTGGCGATCTCGGTGATGACCGGGGCGCCGATCGCGCCGCGCTGGCCCGGCAGCTCCAGGGTCTCGAACAGCAGCAACGACTCGCCGACCGGCTGCCCCGAGATCGCCGGCAAATTGTGCCCGCCGATGAAGACATGACGCGCGGCCTCATTCAGGCGCGTGCCCTGACAGGTCGGACAGGGCCGCTGCGAAAGATAGCGTGCCAGCTCCTCGCGCACCGTGTTGGACTCGGTCTCGCGATAGCGCCGTTCCATGTTGCGCAGGATGCCCTCGAACACCTGGGGCTTGGGACTGCCCTTGGCGTGCGGCAGCTTGAGCCGGACCTTCTCCGTGCCGCTGCCATAGAGGATCACCGCACGCACAGGCTCGGGCAGCTCGATCCAGGGGCGCTCGACATCGAAGTCATAGTGCTCGCCGAGCGAGCGGATCAGTTGGAAGTAATAGGCGTTGCGCCGATCCCAGCCGCGCACCGCGCCGCCGGCCAGGCTCAGTTCGGGATGCACCACGACCTTGTCGGGATCGAAGAAGGGTTCCACGCCCAGTCCGTCGCAGGTCGGGCAGGCGCCAGCCGGATTGTTGAACGAGAACAGACGCGGCTCCAGCTCCGGGAGGCTGTAGCCGCAGAGCGGACAGGCGAACTTGGCCGAAAAGGTCAGCTCGGGACGCTCGGGTTCATCGATCCAGCCGACATGGGCGATGCCGCCGGAGAGATTGAGCGCAGTCTCGAACGATTCGGCCAGACGCAGCGCCAGATCGGGACGCACCCGGAAGCGGTCGACGACGACGGCGATGTCGTGCTTCTTCTTTGGGTCCAGCTCGGGTGGTGCATCCAGTTCATACAACTGCCCGTCGATCCTGGCGCGCACGAAGCCCTGTGCATGCAGTTCGCCGAGCAGACGTTGATACTCGCCCTTGCGCGCCGCGACCACGGGCGCGAGCAACATCAGCTTCTCGCCCTCGGGCAACGCCAGCACCCGGTCGACCATCTGGCTGATGGTTTGGGCGTCGAGCGGCTCGCCATGGGTCGGGCAGCACGGCTGACCGACTCGCGCGAACAGTAGGCGCAGATAGTCGTGGATCTCAGTGATGGTGCCGACGGTGGAGCGCGGATTGTGCGAAGTGGTCTTCTGCTCGATCGCGATCGCCGGGGACAGGCCCTCGATATGGTCGATGTCGGGTTTCTCCATCATCGACAGGAACTGACGCGCATAGGCCGAGAGCGACTCGACATAGCGTCGCTGTCCCTCGGCATAGAGGGTGTCGAAGGCCAGCGAGGACTTGCCCGAGCCGGACAGTCCGGTCAGGACGATCAGGCGCTCGCGCGGCAGATCAAGATCGATGTTTTTGAGATTGTGGGTGCGCGCGCCGCGCAGTCGGAGGCTGTGCATGAAACGGCCTGGCGTTCAGACTTTGAGCTGCGCGGCGAAGCGCTTCATGAGGGTCAGCAGTTCGTCGGCCTCGAGACGCCCCGCCCAAGCCGCCAGGAGATCCTTGCGTCGCGCTTCCATGACTTCGGGTGGATTGGCGAGATAACCCATCGCCCAGCTACCGAACAGACGTTGTTTGATCGGAGCCACACCGATCAGCACTGAGTCGAAGTGACGTCGATCATCGAGGATACGGCCATAGAGTCGAAACACCTCTTCCTGCTCGCCCTCCAGCACCTGGATGAAATGTCCGCCCCCGCAGCAGAGCATTCCGGTGATGCCGAGTTCCTTGTTCTTGCGACGAGAGACTTCCAGGATCTGCTTGAGCGCCTCGTCACCCACGCCCAGGCTGGTACGACTCAGGTACAGTATCCGCGACAGATTGCTCATCGGCTCTCACTCGACCCCGCTCGCTCGTAGTCATCTGTTATCGAAAACGCTCAGGCGCTCAGGCGCGCTCTGCGGTCTTGGCCAGTGTCCATTGACGTTCCATCTCTTCGCGCGTCTCCAGGCTTGGTTCGAGACCCTGCTCGCGCAGTCCGCGCTCGACCTGGGAGAAACGACGCTCGAAGCGCTGATTGGCGGCGCGCAACGCCTGTTCGGCATCCACATCCATATGTCGGGCCAGATTGACGCAGGAGAACAGCAGATCGCCGATTTCGTGGACGCGCTCGGTTGGATCGGCGTGCTCGGCCAAGGTCGCGCGACACTCGGCGAGTTCCTCCTCGACCTTATCAAAGACGGCTGAAACCGCATCCCAGTCGAATCCGACCCGCGCCGCGCGGCGCTGGAGCTTCTCGGCGCGCACCAGGGCCGGCAGCGTGCGCGCGACGCCATCCAGGATCCCGTTCGGCTCCCCGGCCTCGGCGCCCGCACGCTCGGCGGCCTTGAGCTGCTCCCAGTGGGCGAGGATGGCCGCCGAATCGGCCAGCTCAACCGCGCCGAAGACATGCGGATGGCGTCGGACCATCTTGTCGCAGATCGCCTCGACCACGTCGGCGAAGGCGAAATGCCCGCCCTCCTCAGCCATGCGCGCATGGAAGACGACCTGGAGCAGCAGATCGCCGAGTTCATCACGCAAAGACGCCATGTCCTCGCGCTCGATGGCCTCGGCGACCTCGTAAGCCTCCTCCAGCGTATAGGGCAGGATGGAGCGAAACGTCTGCTCCAGATCCCAGGGACAGCCGTCCTCGGGATCGCGCAGCCGCGCCATGATGGCAATGAGTCGATCGATCGAAGGGGTATCGGTCATGGAAACCCGTGGTGATGGAGACGATGGACGGTCGGGAAACGGTATCACAGCGTTGCGAACTCGGCTAAGCTTGGCGCGATGAGCCGATTCTCCCAACCGTCGCTCGCTAAGACCAGCGACGCACAACCCTGGGTGACCGCTGCGCATGCCATTGAACCTCAGCGCCGACGAACTCCTGCGGCTGGCTCCAGACGCCGCGTCCGTCAAGGCCGCCAAGGGGCTGGTCATTCCAGCCAAATGGCCCCGGCTCGGCCACGACGAGACGGCGGTCTGGGGCGAGTGCCGGGGCTATCAAATCCAGATCGACCCCTCCGGCCCGGCCTTCCGCTGTAGCTGCCCGAGCCGCAAATTCCCCTGTAAGCATGGCCTGGCGCTTGGTCTGCTGTATCTGCAACATCCCGATCGTTTCACGCACGCCGATCCGCCCGACTGGGTCAGTGAGTGGCTGACCTCCCGCGCCCAGCGCCGTGAACGCCAGAAGGAACGCCCGGAGTCAGCCTCAGGCGCCAGCTCGACGCCGGCCGATCCACGGGCCGCCGCGCGCCGCGAGGCCGAGCGGCTACGACGTCTGACCGACGGTCTCAGTGAGCTGGAATCCTGGCTGGCCGATCGGCTGCGTCAGGGTCTGGCCCAGCTCCAGGGTCAACCCGAGATCTGGAACGCCATGGCCGCACGTTTGGTCGATGCCCAGCTTCCGGGGCTGGCGGAACGGCTGAGGCGCGCAGGCGCGCTGGTTGGCCGTAGCGAGCACTGGCCGCGCCAACTGCTGGCCGAACTCGGCCGGCTGCAACTGCTGATCGACGGTGCCCGACGCCTGGATGCCCTGCCGACCGGCGAGCAGGCCGATCTGCGCGTGGCCCTGGGCCTGCCCCAGGACAAGGCCGCCGTGCTGGAGACGGGCGAACGCCTCAGCGACGACTGGCAGGTGATGGGCGTCCACATCGCCGAGGAGGAGCGGCTGGTGATGCGCCGCGTCTGGCTCCAGGGCCGAACCAGTGACCGCGCGGCGCTGGTGCTGGACTACAGCTATGGTCAGGCACAGTTCGAGCCGGTGCTGACGATCGGCGACACCCTGGCCGCGACCCTCGCCTTCTATCCAAGCGCTGCGCCGATGCGCGCGCTGTTCATCGATCCACCACACCGTCTCGCGGAGACTGCGTCACAACCGCCCGCCCCGCTCGCGGAGGCACTGGAGCGACTGGCCGAGCAGATCGCCGCCAACCCCTGGCCAGCGGTGCGCGCGCTGTGCCTCTCCGGCGTCCCGCAACCCGACGTAGACGGCGACTGGACGCTGTCTCTGGGCGAGTCCGGTGCCCTGCGTCTGCGCCTCGATGCAAACGCAGCCTGGCCGCTCGTTGCCGCCGCTGGTGGTTCGGCGCTCACCCTGTTCGGCGAATGGGATGGCGAGTCGCTGCGCCCGCTCAGTGCCTGGGGTCCAGAACTGATCTGGACCACTAACGACGCCGGGAGCGATCGCTGATGTCACCGCTCGACCAACTTGCTACCCAACTCCTCATTGGCACGGATCGGCGCGCGCCCGAGTGGCCGAATGCGGACGGCGAACTCGGTCGTCTGCTGATCCAGATTCAAGCCGAGACGAGCACGTCTCCTGAAACGACCGCGCTGCGTCTGGCTGGCGTGCTTGCCGTCTGCGCCGCTGCCGGTTTCCGACCGCCGACGACGGATCGACCGCCGCCTCTGCCCTGCCCCGAGGACGCGCGCTCAGTTGCGGCGGAACCGGAACTGGTGGCGACGCTGCGCGCCATCCTCGACGAAGGACCAGATGCATTGCGCGTCCTGGCTTTGCAGCGACTCGACGCCGCCGGCTACCTTCTGCCGCCGCGTCTCCTGCCGCAGGCCCTGACGCTCGGGGTCCAGCAGACCGATCTGCGTCCCTGGCTACCGCTGGTGGTCGGTGAACGTGGGCGCTGGCTGGCGTGTCTCCATCCGGAGTGGTCGCCCGCCCTGACGTTGGACGAGACGCCGCCCGATCCCAACTGGTGGGACAGCGGCACGCTGGACCAGCGGTGTCGGTTCCTGGCGGCCCAGCGTCGCCGGGATCCGGCCGAGGCGCGCGAGCGACTGGCCCAAACCCTGGGAGAAACCGACGCGCGCGGACGCACCCGACTGCTCGCCGAACTGGAGACCGGTCTGAGCCTGGAAGACCAGGACGTTCTGGAGACCTGTCTACAGGACCGGAGCAAGGAGGTGCGACGCCAGGCCGGCGCGCTGCTCGCCCGCTTGCCCGACAGCCGCTATGTCGCCCGTCTGACCGAGCGTGTCGGTGCCTGTCTCGGCCAGACGCGCAAGCGACTGCGCCAGGTGCCGACGATCGAGCCGCCCAACGCCTTCGAGCCGGACTGGGCGCTGGACGCCATTGAGGAGACGGCACCCAAGGGCGAGTCGCTTGGCCAGCGCGCCTGGTGGCTCTACCAACTGGCGCGCGCCCTGCCGCTCGACTGGTGGACTCGCCAGACTGGACTGGACCCGTCCGGCTGCGTGCGCTGGGCCAAGAGCACCGATTGGGAACTCGCCCTGCTGCGAGCCTGGAGCGAGGCGCTCGCCCGTACCCCGGCGCTCGCTTGGACCGAAGCCGTTCTGAACCGGCTGCCGGTCGAGGGACTGGTACTCGATCCGCTGGATCTGGTCGAACGGCTCCCGGCGGCCGAATGCGAAACCTACTGGCTCGACCTGATCGAGCGTCCACCCCGTGGCCTGACCCTGGGTCTGTTACTGACCCGCTTCATCCAGGGACGCATGCGCGAGGGCCAGACCGCGCTGTCAGTGCCGGGCGCGCGGCGTCTGCTTGATCGGCTCTATCGCCAGGACGGCGCTAAACGCCTGATCCAGGACCACAGCCTGCGCCGCGCCCTGCCCGACGTCATCGCCTGTCTGCCGGACGCCTTGCTCGACGAAGCCGCCAGCGGCTGGCCGCTCAACGGCCTGGATTCGCCCGTCGTGACCGAGACCCAGGCCCGGATCCTGGCTATCGTTCGGCAGCGCCAGCACCTCAACCACTCTCTTCAGAAAAGGCGATTCGCATGAGTCAGATCCAGCGCCAGCACGCCGAACAATCCTTCGCCGAGGAACTCGACGCACTCAAGCAGAGCGACAACCGCCAGCGTCCACCCAACTGGGCCATGTCGCCTTGGGCGGTGGCGACCTATCTGCTCGGCGGACGGCTCGACAACGGCTTCGAAGTCAGCCCCAAGTACATCGGCAGTCGGCGGTTGATCGAGACCGCGATCGCCACCCTGACCACCGACCGCGCCCTGCTGCTGTTCGGGGTGCCGGGCACGGCCAAGTCCTGGGTCTCGGAACATCTGGCCGCCGCTGTCTGCGGTGACTCGAACCTGCTCATCCAGGGCACCGCCGGCACCAGCGAGGAACAACTGCGCTACGGCTGGAACTATGCCGAACTGCTGTCCAAAGGCCCCTCGACCCAGGCCCTGGTGCAAAGCCCGCTGATGCGTGCCATGGAACAGGGCAAGATCGCCCGCGTCGAGGAGCTGACGCGCATCCCGGCCGATGTCCAGGACACCCTGATTAGTCTGCTCTCGGAGAAGTCACTGCCCGTGCCCGAGCTGGGCACCGAGGTCCAGGCCGTGCGCGGCTTCAACGCTATCGCCACCGCCAACAACCGCGACAAGGGCATCAACGAACTCTCCAGCGCCCTCAAACGCCGCTTCAACACCGTGGTGCTGCCGCTGCCGGCCAGCGCGGACGAAGAGGTCGCCATCGTCAGCAAGCGCGTCGCCGAACTCGGACGCGCGCTCGATCTGCCCGCCGAGCCGCCGGCCTTGAAAGAGGTGCAGCGCGTGGTGCGGATCTTCCGCGAGCTGCGCAACGGTCAGACCGAGGACGGCAAGACCAAGCTCAAGGCTCCGAGCGCCACGCTCAGCACCGCCGAGGCGATTTCGGTCATCAACAACGGCGTAGCGCTCGCCGCGCACTTCGGCGATGGGGTGATGCGGGCCGGCGACATCGCCTCCAGCCTGATCGGGGCCATCGTCAAAGATCCGGTGCAGGATGCACTGGTCTGGCGCGAGTATCAGGAGACCGTGATCAAGGAACGCGGCGACTGGAAGGATCTCTACCGCGCCTGTCGCGACCACGACTGAGCGCGCCGCCGACAGCGGGAAACCCAATGACCGATTCGCCTTTCCATCTCTTCGGCATTCGCCACCATGGTCCAGGCTGCGCACGCAGTCTGCTCCAGGCGCTGGAGGTTCTGAATCCTGACTGCATCCTGGTGGAAGGACCACCCGAAGGACAGGCGCTGCTGGAATGGCTGCGCGACCCGGAGCTCGCGCCGCCAGTCGCGCTGCTCGTCTATGACCCCAAGGACGCGCGCGAGGCGGTCTTCTATCCCTTTGCTGAGTTCTCGCCGGAATGGCAGGCGCTGCGCTTCGGCATCGAGCGTGGTCTGCCGACCCGCTTCTTCGACCTGCCGGTCGCCCACCGGCTCGCGCTCGACGCCTTGAGCGCCCCCCAGCCCGAAGACCTCGAAGCCTCCGAAACCGCCACTGAAGATCCCGACGAAGCCGCCGAGACCGCCGCCGCAGATCCCGACAGCGAACAACAACGCGACGACCCGCTCGACTGGCTCGGCCGTGCCGCCGGCTACAGCGATGGCGAATCCTGGTGGAATCATCTGGTCGAGGAACGCGGCGACGGTCTGCACCTGTTCGCCGCCATCCGCGAGGCCATGACCCTGGTACGCGAAGAATCGGGCGACGATCACTGGACGGCACACCGGCGCGAGCACGAGGCCCGACGCGAGGCGCACATGCGCCGGATGATGCGTCAGGCGCGTAAGGAGGGCTTCGAGCGCATCGCCATCGTCTGCGGGGCCTGGCACGTCCCGGCTCTGACCGAGCTGCCGAGCGCGGCCGCCGACAACGCGCTCCTCAAGTCACTGCCCAAGCGTGCGGTCGAGGCGACCTGGGTGCCCTGGTCCTATCCGCATCTGAGCAGCGCCAGCGGCTATGGCGCCGGCATCGCCTCCCCCGGCTGGTACGAACACCTCTGGCACAGCGCCCCGGAGCGACGGGCCATCGGCTGGGTCGCCCAGGCCGCGCAGCTGTTGCGCGCCGAGGATCTCGACTGCTCATCGGCCCATCTGATCGAGGCGGTGCGGCTGGCCGATGCGCTGGCGGCCATGCGCGAGCGTCCTCAGCCCGGTCTCGAAGAACTCGACGAGGCTCTGCGCACGGTCGTCTGCCAGGGCGAGGAGGCACCGCTACGGCTCATCCACCGCGCGCTCGTCATCGGCGAGCGGCTGGGACGCATCCCGGAACAGACGCCGGTCGTGCCCTTGCAGCGCGACCTCGCCGAGCGCCAGCGCGCGCTGCGCCTGAAACCCGAAGCGAACCGCAAGACGCTCGATCTCGACCTGCGAAAACCCACTGATCTGGCGCGCAGTCACCTGCTCCATCGTCTGTCGCTGCTCGGGATCGACTGGGGTGACGTGCAGCGCACCGGGCGCGCGGCCAAGGGCACTTTCCACGAGGTCTGGACGCTGCAATGGGAACCGCGGCACGCGCTGGCCGTCATCGAGGCCAGCCGTTGGGGCAACAGCGTCGAGGAAGCCGCCACCCGCCGCGTCATCGACGCCGCCGAACACGCCGATACGCTGCCAGCCCTCTGTGAGCTGGTCGATCGTCTGCTGCTCGCGGATCTGCAAGCGGCCATCGTGCCGGTGACGCGCCGTCTGGAGGATCAGGCGGCAATAGCCAGTGACGTACCGCAGATGCTAGAGGCTATTCCGCCGCTGGCCTCGATCCTGCGCTACGGCAATGTACGTCAGACCGACAGCGGCCTGGTGGGCCATGTCCTCGCTGGGCTGGTGCCGCGCTCCGCGCTCGCCCTGCCCGGTGCCTGTACCGCCCTCGACGACGACGCGGCCACCGCCATGCGCGCGGCGATTCAGGAGGCTGATCGCCCGCTGCGTCTGCTCCAGGACGCCGAGTTCGAGCCGGTCTGGTCACAGGCGCTTGTGCATCTCGCCGAGGGCACGAGCTGTCACGCCCTGGTCGGCGGTCTGGCGACGCGCCTGCTGTTCGACGCCCAGTCGGCGGACCTGGAGACGACCGCGCGCCGTCTGTCGCTGGCGCTGTCAGTCGCCAATGATCCGGCACCGGCGGCGGCCTGGCTCGAAGGCTTCCTCAACCAAAGCGCCCTGGTGCTGCTGCACGACCCGAGCCTCTGGGCGCTGGTCGACGACTGGGTCGCCGGCTTGAGCGAAGCGCATTTCGTGCGTGTGCTGCCGCTGGTGCGACGCGCCTTCTCGGCCTTCGCACCGGCCGAGCGCCGCCAGCTCGGTGAACGCGCCCGCCGTCCGGCGAGCGTCGCACCCATGGCCACGGCAGACACGGCGATCGATCCGGTGCGCGCCGCGCGACCTATTCCGCTGCTGCAACGTCTCCTTGGAATCGCGCCATGAGCCATCCGACCGACCCCGATCCGACCCGACTCCGGCGCTGGCGTCTCATCCTCGGCGAGCCGGCCGAGTCCAGTTGTGGATGCGCGCTCTCGGGCCTCGACGCCCAGATCGACGCCGCGCTCGGCGCGCTCTACGATCCGGACGGTCCGAGCGGGCTGCGTGGCGGCAGCGGGGCCTCCTCACCTCGGGTCGCGCGCTGGCTCGGCGACATCCGCCAGTATTTCCCAGGGCCGCTGGTGCAGGTGATGCAGAAGGACGCCTTCGAGCGGCTGGATCTCAAGTCGATGCTGCTGCAACCCGAGCTGCTGGAAGCGGTGCAGCCGGACGTGCATCTGGTCGCCACGCTCATGGCCTTGCGCGGCATCCTCCCGGCCCAGACCCGCGACACCGCGCGCACCGTCGTCGCCCGAGTGGTTGCCGCGCTCATGGCCAAGCTGGAAGAACCGATGCGCGCGGCAGTCAGCGGCGCGCTCAACCGCGCCGAGCGCAACCGCCGTCCGCGTCATGCCGAGATCGACTGGAACCGTACCATCCGCGCCAATCTGCGCCACTGGCAGGCCGACTATCAGACTATCGTTCCAGAGCAGCTCATCGGCTATGGACGCAAGGCGCGACGCACCCAGCGCGAGGTCGTACTCTGCATCGACCAGAGCGGCTCCATGGCCAACTCGGTCGTTTACTCCAGTATCTTCGGCGCGGTCATGGCCTCGCTGCCGGCCGTCAGGACGCAACTGGTGGTGTTCGACACCGCCGTGCTCGATCTCACCGCTGACCTGAGCGATCCGGTCGAGGTGCTGTTCGGCGTCCAGCTCGGCGGCGGCACCGACATCAACCGCGCGGTCGGCTACTGTCAGGGACTGATCCGCGAACCGCGCAACAGCATTCTGGTACTGATCTCGGATCTCTACGAGGGCGGCGTCGAGCGCCAGTTGCTCCAGCGCGCCGCCGAACTCATCCAGTCCGGCGTGCAGGTCATCGTGCTGCTGGCCCTGAGCGACGAAGGCGCGCCCTCCTATGACCACCAGCTCGCGGCCAAGCTGGCCGCGCTCGGCGCACCGGCTTTCGCCTGCACGCCCGATCAGTTCCCGGAACTCATGGCCGCCGCGATCCGGCGCGAGGACGTGGCGCTCTGGGCGGCGAAGCAGGGGCTGGTGACAGCACGGGCGGAGGGCTGAAAGGCGTCGTTTGGCGCCTCAACGCGGTACGACGGAGAACAGAAAGCGCCGTTTGACCATCAGCCAGATCGACGCGATCACGCCGATATGGAGCAGCGTATTGACCCAAAACAGATCCAGGCCCGGCCACGGCGTGTTGTACAGAATCAATAGCACATAGACGTGCAGGATGAACACGTATAGCGAGTTCTGGCCCAGCGGGATCAGCAGCCAGCCGACTGCGCGGTCGACCCAGCTCCAGTAGCGGCTCAGCAGATGATAGACAACGATGAACGCCGCCACATCGTTCAGCAGTCGGCCCAGCCCCAGCGGGGTTTTCATGAACCAGGTCTGATACAGCTCACCGAAAGTCTGCGGATCGATGACACTCAGCTGCCCCCAGGGCCAGAACAGAGGATGCGGGTTGTTGTTGGCGAGGAACAGAAATCCAGCCAGCAGCACGCCGCACAGATAGACCAGCCAGCGGCTTTTCGGACCGGCGAGAAACTCCAGGGTGCGGTCGCGGTGGTACCCGATCAGCATCCCATTGAAAAACAGCAGTTGCCAGGTCAGCGTCGGAAAGGCGTATTCATAACGCGCGCCGGTCGGATTGAGCGGCAAAAAATGATTCAGGGCATAGACCCCCCAGCTCAGCAACAGCACGACCCAGGCCAGACGTCGACCGAGCAGGTAGAGCGCGAGCGGAGCACCGGCCATCAGTATCACGTACAGACCAATGACCTGAAACTGATGCGGGCCGATCCGCAACAGCAGGATTCGCAACAAATAGTCCCACCAGGCGGTTTCGGCGGGCGGGTAGAGTGGAAACGATTCGCCGGACCAGGGACTGGTCCAGTGCGTGAACTCGAACACGTTGACGGCTGGAACCAGCCCGAGCAAGGCGATGCTCGCGATCACAAACAGGTTCACCCTGTAGAGCTGCCAGGCGCGCTGCCACAGCAGGCGTGATGCCGCCGCCAGTCCGTCGCGCTCCAGACGACGCCGATAGACCATCCCGACGACGACACCGGATAGAAAGACGAAGCCTTCCGCGCTCGAAACGAACGCGAGCCGGTCCCAGGCGAACAGGCTCAAGGCCGACGCCAACTCGAAATGCACGACGATCAGATAGACCATGATCAGCCCGCGCAGCAGGTCGATGCGCAGGTCGCGTCCGTTATCGGAGGTCGGATAGGCGAGAGTTAAGTGAGTCAAGCGTCTGGATCACTTTGCGTGAAGTACCGGATTTCGTGCTTGACGAGTCGATGTCGCGGCTCAAGCCACTTGAAGCTCGACTTTCTGTACGGCATCGAGATCGACCGATTGGCGGGCTTGCCAGAGATCGAACTGATTCTGCATGGCCAGCCAGCTTTCTGGACTGCGGCCCAGGGCCTTCGAGAGTCGAAGCGCCATTTCGGAGCTGATGCGGCTGCTACCGTTCAGGATCCGATTCAAGGTTGAGGGCGAAACATTGAGGTTCGCTGCCAACTGTCGTCCTGTCAGAGCGAACGGATCCAGATACACATCTCGAATGAACTCGCCAGGATGTGGGGGATTGTGCATGGTCATCAGTGGTAGTCCTCGTAATCCAGCACGGACGCATGACCGTCCTGAAACACAAAGGTCAGACGCCAGTTTCCATTGCCCCAGATCGACCAGCGGCCTTTGCCGGTTCCCTTCAACGGATGTAGCTTGAAGCCTGGGATATCCATATCCTCGATGCAGCTGGCCGTGTCCAAAGCCGTCAGCTGTATTCTCAAGCGTTTGGCATGATGCGGTTGGATTCCCGATGTCGAACCAGAGTCATAGAACCGCTTGAGTCCTTTGTGTCGGAACGACTGGATCATGCCGCAACCGTAGCATGTTGCGCGCCACGCAACAAGCCACATGAAGACGTATCTTCAATTTCATCAGGAATGACGATCCCGCCAGTAGCCCCAATCCAGGCGCCGCCAGTCCTCTGGCATCAAGCCGCTGTAGAGCAGCAGACAACGGACGATCGAATGCCACGTCTTGCTCAAGCGTCGACGCTCGATGCGACGATGATCGGTCGCGTAGACGATGAGGTCGGGACGATAACGGGTCGCGAAACCCGCGCGCCGAATACGCCAGACCAGTTCGGAGTCCTCGTTGCAGTTCAGGCGCAGATCGAATCCATCCACGGCCCGGAGTGCCTGCCGCGGCACCAGCAGATTGGAGCCGGAAGCGGCAGGGATCCCACAAGCCTGACACAGCGCCTGCCCCCAGGCGAACCGGCGGTAGTAAGCACGAAAGCGGCCTCGGGAGAGCTTGGGACCATAGTAGACCGCCGGCTCGTCGAGAGACGCCAGACGTTCGAAATAGTCGGGCGCGAATACCACATCGGCGTCCGAGAAGAGCAGCCAGTCCGAACGCGCGACCTCGAACCCGCGCTGGCGCGCCTCGGTGACGTTGCCGGGCTCACGCAGAACCAGGGTCCGCTCGGGTCTGAGCCGCTCGATCAGCTCCGGTGTCTCGTCCCGGCTGGCGTCCACGACCACCAGCGAGAGTTCGCGCGGAATGGAGTTCAGGAAGGCTCCGATGTTGCGCGCCTCGTCGCGCGTGGCCAGTACGAGCGTGATATCCGATAGCTTCACCGGTGTCCTCCTCCGCCGGGTCGCCCGGACAGTGACCGCCTCGTTCGAAGAGGCGTGAATGATGGATCAGGTCGGCCCAGGGCCGTTTTACACCGACGACGCCCCGGTTACTCGATGCCGGCGGCCTCTGCTCATGATGCCTCCGGCCCAGGTGAGTGATCCGGCTTGAGATTTGGGAGAGCGATGTGGGCTTCGAGTATTGCAGAGAAAAAAGACGGTTCCATGACAGCTGCATGACCTCCCTCGCGTCGCGCGGGTGTCCACGCGCTGCACGAATGGGACGGGCGCGCTCATCAGGGCTATCACTGGCGGCGGATGGCGCCTCTCTATCTTTGAGCGAGTCGACAGTCGTGTCACCACGGACGCTCGACGCGCCGAAACTCGCGCCACCGTTCCTCGAAGCCCTTCAACAGATCATAGGCCTGATGGGTGCGCCAGCCGATCAGGGCGCCCGAATAGCGGATGACCTCAAGGTCGGATTCCTCCGCGAGCAACTCGGTGAGCAGATCGGACATGACCGCAGCATCGTTGAGCACGCCCAGTAGATCCTGGAGTCCTTTCAGGCGACGGATGAAATCATCGAGGCCCGGAACGATGGGGGCGAAGAACTCGGCGGCATACCGCAGTTTCTTGCATTCGATGCGCAACAGATGCATCTGCTCCGGATCGCTCCGATCCATTCCCAGACCCGCCTCCAGCACATGACGCATGAGACGATCCAGCCGCTTGCGCGCGTATTGCACGATCGGCCGTTCGAGCGTGCGACGCTCCTGCCGCGACAGCTCGGCCTGATTCCAGGCGGCGTGTCCGAACCAGTCGGGAAAGTCGAGCTTGAAGGTCAGATAGCGCTCGCTGTCGAGCATCGCGCGCACCGGCTCATAGGCCGCCGCCCGGTGCCGTTCGGCGAGCGCCGCCAGCTGCTCGCCGCCGGACAGCGGCAGCCGGTTGCGAACGGCCGCCAGACCCTCGTCGATGAAGACGTCGAGATCCCGCGCCGGACCGAGTTGGTTGGCGATCCAGCGCAGCTCCTCGCCCCAGGGTCGGCTGACGGTCTTGGGCACCGCCGTGCGGAAAGCCGACAGCGCGGCGCGCATCCGCCGCGAACTGACCCGCATCTGATGCACGCCTTCGGTGTCGTCCCAGGTACGGGCCTGGTCCTCCCATGACAGCATGGCCTGGAAATCGTGACACAGGATCTCGGCCAGCGCCTCGCTCACCGTGAGACCCGCATGCACGGGAACCGGTTTTTTGCTCTTCCGCTTGTTCATAACCTCTCTCACGGTTCAGGCTCCGGTATCAGTTTATCCGGAAGTAGGCCACCTGCTCGCGCAGTGTTCGGGAGAGGTCATTGAGACGTTCTCCATGTCCGAATCCCGACTCGGCTGCCTGCGCATGATCCTGGGCCAGGGCCGCGATCTGATTGATGGCCACGGCGATTTCCTCGGCCATGCGGCTCTGCTCCTCGGCGGCACTGGCGATCTGATGGGTCATATCGGTCAGGATGGCCACCGACTCCGAAAAGGCATCCAGGTTCTGAACCGCCTGACCATAGTGATCGACGCTTTGCCGGGCACGGTCGCGATTGGCATGGATGACCTCGACAGCGGCACTGGAGCTGCTCCGTAGCGCGCCGATCAACGCCTCGATCTCTTCGATCGAGCGCTGGGTGCGCTGCGCGAGCTGACGCACCTCATCAGCGACCACGGCGAAGCCGCGACCATGTTCGCCGGCGCGCGCCGCCTCGATCGAGGCGTTCAGGGCCAGCAGATTGGTCTGGCCGGCGATCTCGCGGATCACGCCGAGCACATTGCCGACCGACTGGCTGCGATCGGCCAGACTCAGCACGACCTCGGCGGCCTGATCGATCTCATGGGCCAGAGCCTCGATGACCTGTGTCGTTTGATCGAGGATCCGGCGGCTGTGCTCGATGCGCCGGCGGGCGTCGCTGGTCGCGTCGACGGCACGGCTGGTGTGGTCGGCGACATGCTGCGCCGCATTGGCCAGATGCGTGACCGCATTGTCCACATGCCCGGTCTCGGCCTTCTGGCGGTCGAACTGGATCTTGCTGGTTTCGCCCAGGCGCACCATGTGGCCGGCCGAATCATGCAGATCGCCGCTGGCCACATGCAAGTGTCCGATGATGTCGCGCAGACGCTCGGCCATGCCCTGCAGGGCGCGCATCAATTTGCCGACCTCGTCCTGGCGTCTGGTGTCGAAGGAGACGTTCAGATCGCCCTCGGCCAACGTGGACACCGTGTCGATGGCGGCGTACAGGGGGCGCAGGGCATGGCGCATATAGTAGAACAGGCCCAGGGACGCCAGGATCAGCAGCAGGGCGACCCCCGTGTAGGCGATGAGCTCGAAGCGATATTGCGCGAGATAAGCCTGGGTGTCATCGGCCACACTGACGAGATGTGCCAGCGGTTGTCCGTCGACGCCAAGGAGCGGCAGGATCGTGGCCGTATAGGTCGCCGTGTCGACGTGCCGGGTCTGGCGCTCGATCTGGCCCAGCGCCGGCCAGGTGAGGCCCAGGCGTTCGAAGAGCTCGGGGCGCGTGCCGGCGAACAGCGTGCCTTCGGCGCCGACCAGATAGATCTCGGCGCCCTGGATGGCCTTGAAGCGTTCCAGGACCGTGGTCAGTGATTTCCGGAACACGACCGTACCAATGGGGTCTTTGCGCACCAGCAGCCGGAACACCAGCAGGGCAGAGGGTTGTCCCTGAGCGCTACGCCCGAGTCCGTGCCTGGGCTGATCGTCGGCGGCCACGGTCTTGACCAGGGCCTTCACATCGCTGGAGACGGTGGACTCGTCGTCTCCATACAGCGGCTCTCCGTTGACGCCGAACACGGCTAGCTGATCGAAATAGCCCTGTTCGCCGACCAGATTGACCAGGGACTCGACGGCCTGACGCGCGGCCTGGGCATCGCCGCTCTTGAGCGCCTGCCGCAGTGCGAAGTCGCGCTCGAAGTCGAGCATGCCCGTGTTCATGTGCTCGAACAGACGTTCCAGGCTCTGGTTCCAGACCAGGCTACGACCCGAGGCCGCTTCCTGGGCGAGGCGTTGTTCGAGTCGGAGGTTGCCGGCATGGGCGACCAGAATCAGGGCGGCGGCGACCGTCAGAGTGACGAGAATCGCCGCGAGGGTGACGCTTTTTCGGATAGTCATGGGTGGTTCGGCGTCTCTGTGGCCGATGGAGCGGGACGTGCGATAGAGGCGTATGGAAGGGCGGTTGGATCGGTCGTCATTAGATCAGATCCGTGTGACCGACTGATGACGAGTAAGGTAATTCGGTGTTGCGCTCAGAGTGGTTTTTCGCTCGTCATGAAACCGACTCGGGATCTTCACGCAAGCCTTCGGAGGAAGACTGTATATTTCAAGATTCGAAAACAATAGGGCATGATTTCTTTGGGCCAACGCGCCACTCGCCGTTATCCTTGACCGCCAGAGAGCCAATTCCATGGACGCCTCGTTCGTCTCCGACCCGATCGATTTTCGATCGTCTTCCCCGTCTCGACCACAAGGCTTGCTTTCACCCACGATTCTGATCGTCGACGATAGCCCGGACGTCCTGCTCCAGATCGATACCGCTCTGCGTGCGGACTACTCGGTGCGCGTCGCCAACAGCGGCTCGCGCGCGCTCGAGATCCTCGAACAGACGTCCGGCGCCGATCTGATCCTGCTCGACGTCCTGATGCCCGACCCGGACGGCTTCGAGACCTGCCGGCGCATCAAGGCCCATCCCGAGTGGCGCCGGATTCCGTTGATCTTCCTGACCTCGCTGAACCGTGAAGGCCACGAGATCACCGGACTCTCGCTCGGCGCCGTCGATTATCTGTCCAAACCCATCATCCCGGACGTGCTGCGCGCCCGGCTCGCCACCCATCTGGAGCTGACGCGCATCCGCGTCGAGCTCCAGCAGCGGCTCGACGAACTGTCCGAGGAACGCGCCCTGATCGAGGACATCATCGTGCGTCTGCGTGTCGATCGCGCCTTCGACGGTCGTCGGCTGCGACATCTGATGCGCCCGGTCGAGCGCACGAGCGGCGACATCTGTCTGGCGGCCTGGACGCCCGATGGCCGTCAATGGGTACTGGTCGGCGACTTCACCGGTCACGGCCTGACGGCGGCTATGGCTGGTCCCCTGGTCAAGCAGATTTTCTACCAGCAATGCGCCGACAATGCCTCGGTCGACACCCTGATTGCGACACTCGACCGTCAGCTTCATGACCAGTTGCCGACCGGGCGCTTCATGGCGGCGCACATCGCGGAAGTCACGGCGGATCGGCGTCTCCTGCATCTGGCGAACGCGAGCATGCCCGAGGCGTTGCTGGTATCGCCCGCCGGGCGGGTCACAACGCTCGAATCACGCTCGCTGGCCCTGGGGATCGCGCCCCATAGGCGCCAACTTAACCGCATCGTTGACGCTTCTGCACGTTCATCATCTCGACAACCCTGGCCGGAAGGGTTTGCAAGCGACGGCGGCGCGGACGTTCCTTGAGCACGTCGAGACAGGCATCCCAGCGATCGTCTTGCCAGCGTTGCACATCGCCAATCCAGCGATCGACCGCTTGACGCACGATCACCAGCAGTCGCCATGGGGTCAGGCGACGGGGTCGATTGAGCGGGTCAAAGCCGCCCGCACCGTGGCGCTGAGCGCCTCGCTCAATCACTAGCGCATAGAGCAATTTTCCCCGGATCCAGACCTCGCCCAACAGGCTGTTCTGCTTGGTGCGCAGGGCGTCGAGGTCAAGCAGGGTCTTGAGCCGTTTGAACACCAGCTCCACTTGCCACCTGCAGCGGTAGAGCGCCAAGACCGTGGGGCCATCCAACGTCTCGGGCGGCACGGTGGTGAACACCATGACCCAGCCGGCCAGAAACAGGGTGTCCTCGCGCGGGGTTCGCCCCTTGCGCTGGGCGGCTTGTCGACAACGCCGACGGGCCGCCTCCGCCGCCTCGGGCGGGAGACGCACGGCGTGCAGCCAACCCGGTCCGCTTGCCTC
>NZ_WNKT01000026.1 GCF_009720725.1 Allochromatium palmeri | reverse complement strand
GCCACGGTCAGCGCCCGCGAGCCGGATCCCAATACCGATGACAACACCGATACCGTAACGCCGGTGCCGGTCGAGGCACCGCCGGCGAGCACGGCCGATCTGGTGTTGACCAAGAGCGTGGATGAGGCCACCCCGACGGTCGGCGACGTCGTGACCTTCACCCTCAGGGTGCACAACCAGGGACCGGCGAACGCCACCGAGGTTCGCGTCATCGAGTCCCTGCCGAGCGGCTACAGCTATGTAGGGGCGACCCCGAGCGTGGGCACCTATGACAGCGCCACCGGGGTCTGGACGCTGGGCGCCCTGGCCACGGGCGGGCGTGCCAGTCTGGCCGTGCAGGCGCGGGTGCTGGGCACGGGCGTGTATGCCAACAGCGCCACGGTCAGCGCCCGCGAGCCGGATCCCAATCCCGATGACAACACCGATACCGTAACGCCGGTGCCGGTCGAGGCACCGCCGACGCCGCCGCCGACACCGACACATCCACATTCGATCCCAACCTTGTCGGAATGGGCCATGCTGTTGTTGTTGGCCCTGATGATGCTAGTTGGTCTACGCTATCAGCGCAGACGCTGAGCGTTCCAGGTCACGAAGCTTCGGCTTCGTGACCTTCCCTAAGCTCGAATCAGATGTTTTGCTCAGGCATGCCCGATCAGCTCATCGATATGGGTGCTCACACAGCGCCCGAGCGCCGAGAGCGTGTAGCCACCCTCCAGACAGGACACGACCCGCTCCTGACTGTGCTTGCGTGCTAAGTGATGGATCTCGCGCGTGATCCAGCCATAGTCGGCGGTATGCAGATTGAAGTGCGCCATGTCGTCTTCGATGTGCCCGTCGAACCCGGCCGAGATCATAATCAACTGCGGCGCGAACGCATCCAATCGCGGCAGCCAGGCCGCCTCAACCGCCGCCTTGAAGGCCGCGCCATCGGTCAGACGGGGCAGGGGCAGATTGATGACATTGGGCGCATCGGTGTCAGCGCCCGTGCCCGGATAGAAGGGATGCTGGAAGCTGGAGCAGAACAGGATCCGCTCATCACCAATTACGATTTCCTCAGTGCCATCACCATGATGGACATCAAAATCGATGATGGCCACGCGCTCCAGTCCATGCTGTTCCAGGGCGTGCAGCGCACCGATGGCCACATTGTTAAAAATACAGAACCCGCTTCCCTTGGCGCGTCCGGCATGATGACCCGGCGGACGCACACCGCAGAAGGCCGCATGATGGCGTTCACCCATCACTAAATCGACGCCCAGAATCGCGGCGCCCGCCGCATGCAGGGCCGCTTCCAGCGTATGCTTGTTCATGGCCGTGTCGCCATCGATCCAGGCCAGCACGTCGTCGGCCTGGGGCGCGGCCGCGATGATTGTCTCGATATAGTCGCGATCGTGCGCGCGCGCGATTTGCTCGACGCTGGCCTTGGGTGCGTCATAATGGGTGAGCAGCATCTCCATGCCGGAGGCGATCAGCCGATCCTGGATCGCATAGAGACGTTCGGGGCATTCGGGATGATGCGCCCCCATCCGGTGTTCGCGACAGGACGGATGTGAGATGAAGGCGAGGTTCATACAGGCTGTCCTCAAGACTCGATCGCCACGCTGGACCCAGGGGGGTAGGGAGCGATTCTTTTCTTCAATTGGCTTTCGACCAGACTCTTGGCCCTGTTTCAGCGGCCAGTTCACAGATTAAACCTTTTTTCGGCCCGGAGTGCGGATCTCATGCGTTTGACGGATATCGATCAACTCTTCACGCCGGGGGCGGTGGCCGTCTTCGGTGCCAGCGACAACGACGGCTCGATCGGCGGCCTGGTCTTTCGCAACCTGCTCGCCGGCGGTTACAAGGGCCAGTGCTACGCCATCAATCCCAAGTACAGCGAGGTGGCGGGGCGGCCCTGTCATGGCTCGCTGAACGAACTGGACAAGCAGGTCGACCTGGCGCTGATCGCCACGCCGGGCGACTGTGTCCCGGCCATCCTTGATCAATGCGGCAGCTATGGAGTCAAGGCCGCCGTGGTGCACTCGGCCGGATTCGGCGAGCACGGCGAACGCGGCATCGCGTTGCAGGAGAAGATGGTCGAAGCCGCACGACGCAATGACATCCGCGTCATGGGTCCGAACTGTCTGGGCGTGATGCGCCCGCAGCATGGTCTCAATGCCAGCGTCGGCCAGGATCTGCCGCGCCGGGGCAATGTGGCGCTGGTCTCGCAGTCAGGCGCTATCTGTACCGCCATGATCGACTGGTCGGAGTCGCGCGGCGTGGGCTTTTCGGCCGTCGTCTCGCTGGGCGCGGCGGCGGATGTGGATTTCGGCGACATCCTCGACTATCTGGCGCTCGACACCCAGACCCAGTGCATCCTGCTCTATGTCGAGGGCATCCGTCACGCGCGCCATTTCATGAGCGGTCTGCGGGCAGCGGCACGGCTCAAGCCAGTGGTCATCGTCAAAGCCGGACGTCATCCGGCCGGCACCCGTGCCATCAAGTCGCACACCGGCGGCTTCGTCGGCTCGGCCGAGGTCTTTCGCGCCGTCACCGACCGTGCCGGCGTGGTGCAGGTCGCCAATCTGGATCAGCTCTTCGCCGCCGCTCAGGTCTTCGGTACCCGACGCCGGCTGGCCGGGGATCGTATCGCCATCATTACCAATGGGGGCGGACCTGGTGTGCTGGCCGCCGACCGCACGGTCGAGCTGGGCTTGACGCTGGCGCAGTTCACCGAGGCCACGCGCCAGAAACTCGAACAGGCACTGCCCGACTACTGGTCGCACGGCAACCCGATCGACATCATCGGTGATGCACCGCCCGAGCGCTATCGGGCGACGCTCGACGCCTGTCTCGCCGACTCCGAGGTCGATGGCGTACTCTGCATCCAGGCCCCACTGGTGTTCGGTGATCCAGTGGCGACCGCGCAGCAGGTCATCGAAGCGGCCAAAGGCAGCCGTAAGCCGGTACTGGCCTGCTGGATGGGCGGCAAGCGGGTGCTGGAGGCGCAGGCGCTGCTCTCCAAGCACGACGTGCCCCAGTTCGACAGCCCCGAAGCGGCGGTCGAAGCCTTCTCGTTTCTCGCGACCCATCAGCGCAACCAGAAGCTCCTGATGCAGTCACCGGCGCCGCTGTCCTATGAGAATCCGCCGGATGTCGAGGGCGCGCGTCTGATCATCGAAGGGGTGATGTCCGAGGGGCGCAAGGTACTCGGCACCATCGAGGCCAAGGCGATCCTCTCGGCGTTCCGTATCCCGACCATGCAGGCGATTCTGAGTCGCACTCCGAACGAAGCCCTGATGGCCGCCCAGGCTCTGGGCTTTCCGGTGGTGATGAAGATCAACTCACCTGATCTGGAACACAAATCGGACGTCGATGGGGTCAAACTCAACATCGACGACGCCCAGTCGGTGCGCCGCACCTTCACTGAAATCATGGAGCGTGCCAAGCGGTTGCGCCCAGACGCACGTTTCGATGGCATCACGGTCGAGCGCATGGTCTCCACGCGCGCGGCGCGTGAGCTGATGATCGGCGTCTTTCGCGACAAGATCTTTGGTCCGGTGATCCTGTTCGGCGCCGGTGGCACCAAGGTCGAGGTGCTCGGCGATCGCGCGTTGGGATTGCCGCCGCTCAATGCTTTCATCATCGAAACCATGATCGACCACACGCGGGTGGCACGGCTGATGGGCGCCTTCCAGCACATGCCGCCGATGAATCGGGTGGCGCTCGCGCGCATCCTCCAGCGCGTCTCAGAGATGGTCTGCGAGCTGCCCGAGATCATTGGCATGGACATCAACCCGCTGATCGGCAACGACAAGGCCGTGACCGCCGTGGACGTGTGCATCAAGGTCGACTACCGCCCGCCGCAACAGCCGACCTATGGCCACATGGCCATCCATCCCTATCCAAGCCATCTGATCGAGCGCGCGCAACTCCCCGATGGCCGGGATCTGGTCATCCGCCCGATCCGGCCTGAGGACGCCGAGATGGAGCAGACCTTCGTGCGTGGACTTTCGGAACAGACCAAGTATTTTCGTTTCATGCAGGCGCTCAAGGAACTCACGCCCGAGATGCTGGTGCGCTTCACTCAGATCGACTATGACCGCGAGATGGCCCTGATCGGCGTGGTCGAGCAGGACGGCACCGAGGTCGAGGTTGGGGTGGCCCGTTATATGGCGCGTCCGGGCGGCGAGGCATGCGAATTCGCCATCGTCGTTGCGGATACCTGGAAGAATCTGGGAATCGGCGCGCGTCTGATGCGATCACTGATGCAAAACGCGCGCTCGCGCGGATTTCGCCTCATGGAAGGCGAGGTTCTGACAGCCAACACGCGCATGCTGGCGCTGGTCAAGTCGCTGGGCTTTCGCATCGAGAGCGATCCGCAGGATCTGGCCGTCAAGCTGGTGACCAAGGTACTGTGAACGCCGTTCGGCTGAAGCAGCGTTCACTGACCATCAGCCGTTGTTACCACGGCTCTTCGCCGGCTTGTCATCGGCCGATTCGATGCGCTTCTCGCCACAGGGCAGATAACCGGCGGTTGGTGCGGGCGGTCCCTTGAGGGCATCGTTGAGGGCGTCACAGACGGTGCGGAGTACCTTGATCCGCGCATAGGGTTTGTCGTTGCCCTCGACCAGGGTCCAGCCGGCGTGCTTGGTACTGGTGCGCACGATCATTTCATTGACGGCCTCCTTGTACTGAGGCCACTTCTCGCGATTGCGCCAGTCGTCTTCGGTGATCTTATAGCGCTTGTAGGGTACCGCCTCGCGGTCCTTGAAGCGCTTGAGCTGCTCGTCCTGACTGATGTGGATCCAGAACTTGGCGAGCACGATGCCACTGTCGACCAGTTGTTCTTCGAAGCGGTTGATCTCGGAATAGGCACGACGCCATTCGGCGGCACTGGCGAAGCCCTCGACGCGCTCGACCAGGACGCGCCCGTACCAGGAGCGGTCGTAGAGGGTCATGAGTCCGCCGCGCGGGATATGGCGCCAGAAGCGCCAGAGATAGTGATGGGCTTTCTCTTCATCGGTCGGGGCGGCGACCGGAATGGAGCGATAGAGCCGCGCATCGACGGCCTGCGTGATCCGGCGAATGGCGCCGCCCTTGCCGCCGGCGTCCATGCCCTCGAACATCAGCACGGTCGAGCGCCCGCTGTTGTAGGCGTTCCAGGCCAGCTCGTTGAGTTCAGTCTGCAGTCGCTTGAGTTCGCTTTTGTAATCCTCGCGCGGCAGGACGAGCGAGAGATCAAGTTGATCGAGCAGGGTGATCTGGGCGCTGTCGCTGGCCGGCAGTTCGAGGCTGGTCGGCACGCCGCTGGCGTCATCCAGGCTGACCTCGGCCAGACGCGAACGGATGGCGTGCAACAGCGTCTTGCCAACGGTCAGATCACGATAGCGCCGGTCGCCGGCCTCGATCAGATACCAGGGCGCGCTGCCGCGGTCGGTGTGCAGGATGACGCGCTCGGCGACCTGCTCGAAGGCGGCATAGTGCTCGGAGAACTTACTTTTCTCCGGCAACATCTTCCAGCGGCTCTTGTCGTCGCGCGACAGTTCCTTGAGTCGGGCTTTCTGGTCGGACTCGGACATGTGGAACCAGAACTTGACGATGAGCGCGCCGTCCTGGGTCAGCATGCGTTCGAAGTCGACGATGCGGTTGAGTTCGCCGTCGAGTTCGGCGTCGGAGCAATGACCGCGAAAGCGATGCTCGATGGGCGTCTGATACCAGCCGCCGAAGAGAATGGAGATCTCGCCGCGCGGCGGCATGGCGCGCCAAAAGCGCCAATAGCGTGGGCGTTCGCGCTCTTCGTCGGACTCGTTCCAGAAGGCGAAGGTCTGTACGCCGCGCGTGTCGAGCCATTCGTTGAGCCGGTTGATGACCTCACCCTTACCGGCGGCCTCTACGCCCGAGACCAGCACGATCACCGGGATGTTGGTATGCCTGAGTTCGCGCTGGACTTCCAGGAGCTGGGTACGCAGTTCTTCCTGCTGCTCTTTGTAGTCCTGCTTGCTGACCGAGCGGCCAACCTTCGTTGCCTCGAACATCTGTCGTGTCCTCTATGAACTACTCGCCGCGATGACAGAGCGAGCTTGCCATATCGGTTGGGGTGTTGTCTGCACTATCGAACCCGTGACGGACGATCAAGACGTACCTCGAGCACTGGTACGGCGATGTCCAGGCCAGCATGCAGGAGCGGGTAGGGCGGAGCGGAACGACAGTGGACTTGGGTTGAACGCCCAAGAGCATCAATCAGGTCGCTGAAAAAGCCGTGTGTGTGAGCGAAAAGATGAGTGGTGGGCCGTGTAGGATTCGAACCTACGACCAAGGGATTATGAGTCCCCTGCACTAACCGCTGTGCTAACGGCCCGGAATGCGGTGATGACTGTCGCGCGCCGTCCCTGGCGCTCAATCGATCATTCGTTGTCGAGGAAGCTGCGTAGTCTATCCGATCGCGTCGGATGACGCAGCTTGCGCAGCGCCTTGGCCTCGATCTGGCGGATGCGCTCACGGGTGACATCGAACTGCTTGCCGACTTCTTCGAGCGTATGGTCAGTGTTCATGTCGATGCCGAAACGCATCCGCAGCACCTTGGCCTCGCGCGAGGTGAGGCTGGCGAGCATGTTCTGCGTGGCCTCGCGTAAACCCTCGGCCGTGGCTGAATCGAGCGGTGAGATCACGCCCGAATCCTCGATGAAGTCGCCCAGATGCGAGTCTTCGTCGTCACCGATCGGCGTCTCCATCGAAATCGGCTCCTTGGCGATCTTCAGCACCTTGCGCACCTTGTCCTCGGGCATCTCCATGCGCGCGGCCAGCTCTTCCGGCGTCGCCTCACGACCCATCTCCTGGATCATCTGGCGCGAGATACGGTTGAGCTTGTTGATCGTCTCGATCATGTGCACCGGGATGCGAATGGTGCGTGCCTGATCGGCGATCGAGCGCGTGATCGCCTGCCGAATCCACCAGGTCGCATAGGTCGAAAACTTGTAACCGCGCCGGTATTCGAACTTATCGACCGCCTTCATCAGACCGATGTTGCCCTCCTGGATCAGGTCCAGGAATTGCAGCCCGCGGTTGGTGTATTTCTTGGCGATCGAGATGACCAGACGCAGGTTGGCCTCGACCATTTCCTTCTTGGCGCGCCGGGCCTTGGCCTCGCCGATCGACATCTTGCGATTGACGTCCTTGATCTCGCTGATGGCGAGGATATTCTCGCGTTCGATGTCCTGGAGCTTGCGCTGGGCGCGGCGGATCTCAGGGGCCAGTTCTTCCAGCCTGGCGCTGAGCGGACGACCGTTGCTGAGCAGTTGGTCGAGCCAGTCGGGATTGGTTTCATTGCAGGGGAAGGTCGCGATGAAATCCTTACGCGGCATCCCCGCCTGCTCGACGCATAGCGCCATAATCTGGCGTTCCTGGCCGCGAATACGCTCGATGGTGCCGCGCAGGATCTCGGCCAGTTCCTGGAACACAGGCGCGACGAGCTTGAACTGCAGGAACACTTCGGACACGTCCTGCATCGCGGCGCGCGAGCGCTCGTCGTCACGACCGTAGGCTTCGAGCGCCGCTTTCAGGGTCTGATAACGCTCGCGCAACAGGTTAGCGCGGCGGGCGGCGTCCTCGGGATCCGGGCCGGTGTCGACCTCGACGTCGGAGTCGTCGTCATCGTCGCTATCGATGTCAGCGGCCTCGACCTCCAGCTCAGTCTTGTCGGTCTCCGTTTTATCGGATTCGGTGTCGCTTGCGCTGACGCTCTGCACATTGGCGGCGACTGGATCGTCCTCGGCCTCATCGTCGTTGAAGCCGGAGATGACGTCGGTCAACCGTGTCTCCTCGCGATCGACACGGTCGAAGATCTCGATGAGCTTCTCGATCGAACGCGGATAGACCGACAGGGCGTTGAGCACCTGATTGAGTCCATCCTCGATGCGCTTGGCGATCTGGAGTTCGCCCTCGCGGGTCAGCAGCTCCACTGTGCCCATCTCGCGCATGTACATGCGCACCGGGTCGGTGGTGCGGCCAAACTCGCTGTCGACGGTCGCCAGCGCGGCGGCGGCGGCCTCGGCGGCTTCGTCATCGGAGACGGCACTATCACTCAGGGTATGATCGACGACATCCGGCGCGGTCTCCTGGACCATGATGCCCATGTCGTTGATCATCCTGACGATGTCTTCGATTTGGTCAGTCTCGACGATGCCGGGCGGAAGATGGTCGTTGACCTCGGTGTAGGTCAGATAACCTTGTTCTTTGCCCTTGGCGATCAGTTGCTTCAGTTGAGACTGCTGCTGTTCTTGATCCATGGGGTACCTTGATCTGGATGCGGCCAAAGTCGGCTCAAAAGCGAACCACCTAGTATAGCACGAGAGTCTCTGTTTGAAGAGACTCAGCAATAGGGTCATCGGGTCGGCCTAAGCGGAGCCTTTACTCAAAGCGTCGGGTGGACGACGGTCCGCTTCTTCGTGGCTGACCACACATAGATAGACGATCTCGCTGAAAAAGCTAGTCCAGTTCTCGCATGCTCCAGTCGCGCTGGGCGAGTCTGGCGCGTTCTTCCTCAGTCCATTCGCTCGGACTGCGTTTGTTGAGCGGCTGACGCCACTCGTGCTCACGCACCTCGGTGCTCAGGCGCTCGATGGCGCCCGTCAGCTCGGCTCCGGCACCCTCGGCGTTCATGTCGCGCAGAAAGGGATCGACGCTCAGCCGTTGCAGATAGTCGAAATGGGGATGCTCGCGCCAGCGTTCCAGGAGTCGCGCCTTGGACAGATCGGGCGACTGACTCAGCAGATCGAGCAGTTGCGCCAGAACCTCGATGCCGCGCTGGCTGGAGCGGCGCCAGTCGTCGTTCAGGTCCAGAGCCTGGGGTGCCAGATCGGGGCGATCGAGCAGCAGTGCAATGGCCTGGGCAACCAGGCTCGGGCGCGCGGGCTGGCTGAACCGCGCGGCGCGGCCTCGGCCTGTTTGAGCGCGCGCGGCGGCGGGTCTGGCGGACTGAAGCGGCGTGCCTGTGAAATCCGCCAGACGCTTGACCAGAAGGTCGCGATACACACCCGGCGGCAAGCGATCGATATACGGCTGGAGCTGGCTGGCAAAGCGCGCGCGTCCATCCATGGTGGTGGTGTCCATCGACGCGCTCAGGTGCTCGAAGAGAAAATCTGATAGCGGCTGAGCGCGTTCCAGACGCGATCGGAAGCCCTCGGCCCCCTCGCGGCGCACCAGGGTATCCGGATCATCGCCCTCGGACAGAAACAGGAAACGGATCGCCTGATGCCCGGTCGCCAGGGGCAGGGCAGTCTCCAGTGCCTTCCAGGCCGCCGCGCGTCCGGCGCGGTCGCCGTCGAAGCAGAAGACGATGTCCGGGGCCAGCTTCAGCAGCTGGTTGAGATGCTCGGGCGTGGTCGCCGTGCCGAGCGTGGCCACGGCGTTGCTGATCCCGAACTGGGCGAGGGCGATGACGTCCAGATAGCCCTCGACCACGATCAGGGCGTCGAGCTTGCGGTTGGCCCGTTGTGCCTCATGGAGCCCGTAGAGTTCGCGTCCCTTGTGGAAGATCGGCGTCTCGGGCGAGTTGAGATACTTGGGTTTGCCCTCGCCGAGCAGGCGCCCGCCGAAGCCGATGACCCGCCCGCGCCGGTCGCGGATCGGAAACAGGACGCGGTCGCGGAACTTGTCATAGCGCCGGCCATCCTGCTCGGAGACGAGTCCGACCGTCTGGAGCCGGGCACGCGCGGCGTCGTCGCGACCGAACTGGGTGAGCACGGGATTGCCGCGCGCCGGCGCATAGCCGAGACCGAAGCGTGCGGCGATCTCGCCGGTCAGACCACGGCCTTTCAGATAGGCGATGGCGCGTTGGGCCTCGGGATGATCGCGTAACTGCTGGCGATAGTAGGCGGCAACCTCTTCCAGCAGACGATAGAGCGGACCATGATCCGCCACAGCCTGCGTCGGATCGCCATCGCTCGGAATCTCCAGTCCGGCACGTTCGGCCAGCTCCTCCACCGCTTCGCGGAAGGGGAGATGGTCGTACTCCATCAAAAAGCCGATGGCGGTCCCATGCGCACCGCAGCCGAAGCAGTGATAAAACTGCTTGTCGGGACTGACGCTGAAGGACGGGGTCTTTTCTTCGTGGAAGGGGCAGCGGGATTGGAACTCCCGGCCGGCCTTGCGCAGCTGAAGACGCGAGCCGATGACGTCGACGATATCGGTTCGCACCAGCAGTTGGTCGATGAATTCAGGCGGGATGTGGCCAGCCATGCGTGGCTCGCGCGGGATGGCGTCAGGCTCCGAGGCGCTGCTTGACCAGCGCGCTGACAGCGCCCATATCGGCGCGGCCCTGGATCTGGGGACGCAGCACGTTCATCACCTTGCCCATGTCGCTCATGGCGGCGGCACCGGAGGCGGTGATGGCGTCCTCGACGAGCGCGGCGATCTCGGCTTCGCTGAGCGCGGCAGGCAGGTAGTCCTGAATGACTCCGACCTCGAAGCGCTCGACCTCGGCCAGATCCTCGCGTTTGGCGTTCTCGTACTGGCTGATCGAGTCGCGCCGCTGCTTGACCATCTTGTCGAGCACGGCCAGCGTCTGAGCGTCGTCGAGTTCGATGCGCTCATCGACTTCGCGCTGCTTGATGGCGGCCAGCATCAGCCGGATCACGCCGAGTCGGGTCTTGTCTCCCGCCTTCATGGCGGTCTTCATGTCATCCTGGATACGCGACTTGAGCATACCGATGGTCCAGCACTTTGGTTTCGATCTAGGATCTGGAGAATTCAGGGGATGGCGTGGCCGATGGGGCGCCTCGGCCATTCCCTGGACGCGCTCGGCTCAGTACGGGCGTTCCCAGCGACGGGCTTCGCGTTGGAGCTTCTTCTGATGACGCTTGACGGCGGCGGCCTTCTTGCGCTTACGCTCGGAGGTCGGCTTCTCGTAGAACTCACGGCGACGGACCTCGGCGAGCACTCCTGCTTTTTCGCAGGAACGCTTGAAACGCCGCATGGCGACTTCGAATGGCTCGTTTTCTTTGACGCGAACGCTGGGCATGGATGAATCCCTTGCTGTCTCCGGTTGAATGGATGGGTGGAAGGTAAAAGATCCCGAAGTATAGCGCATGGTCGATTGGCCGCGCAAAGGCTATGATGCGCGTATCTTTCGGATGTTGGGCTTCAAGCGGCTTTTTCGGGGCGTATGACGATGCGAGTGCTGGGGATCGAAACCTCGTGCGACGAGACGGGGATCGCGGTGTATGAAGACGGGCGGGGACTTCTGGCCCAGGCGGTCTATTCTCAGGTCGAGATCCATGCCGAATACGGCGGCGTGGTGCCGGAGCTGGCCTCGCGCGACCATATCCGCAAGACGCTGCCGTTGATCCATCAGGTGCTCGATGAATCCGGACTCACGCGCGCGGACATCGACGGTGTCGCCTACACCGCCGGGCCGGGACTGATCGGCGCGCTCCTGGTCGGCTCGGCCTTCGGGCGCGCCCTGGCCTGGGCCTGGAAGGTGCCGGCGATCGGGGTGCATCACATGGAAGGACATCTGCTGGCGCCGCTGCTCGAAGAGCCGGCGCCCGCGTTCCCCTTCGTGGCACTGCTGGTCTCGGGGGGGCACACTCAGTTGATCGACGTGCTCGGCATCGGGCGCTATCGCCTCCTGGGCGAGTCGCTCGACGATGCGGCGGGCGAAGCCTTTGACAAGACCGCTAAGCTGCTGGGGCTACCCTATCCGGGCGGTCCTGAGCTGGCGCGGCTGGCCGAGCGCGGCGATCCGCAACGCTTCCGCTTCCCGCGCCCCATGACGGACCGTCCGGGGCTGGATTTCAGCTTCAGCGGACTCAAGACCTTTGCGCTCAACACTCTGCGCACTGAGCTGACTGAAGCTGCCGACCCGGAGCAGACCCGCGCCGACATCGCGCGCGCCTTCGAAGAGGCGGTGGTCGATACGCTGGTCATCAAGTGTCGTCGTGCACTGCGCGAGACCGGACGGCAGCGGCTCATCCTGGCTGGCGGCGTGAGCGCCAATCGGCGTCTGCGCGAGCGCATGAACCAGGCCATCGCCGCTGATGGTGGTCAGAGCTATTATCCGCGCCCGGCGCTCTGCACCGATAATGGGGCCATGATTGCTTTCGCCGGCTGTCAGCGCCTGCTGGCCGGTCACACCGAACCGCTGGCGTTCAAGCCGCGTGCGCGCTGGCCGATGGAAGAGTTGGCGCCGCTTTGATCGTCGTCCCAGACAGTGGGCAGTGTGAGATGAAAGACCGCGCCCTCACGCGGTGCCGGTTCAGCCCAGAGTCGTCCGCCATGGTCCTCGGCGATCGCGCGGCTGATGGCCAGTCCCAACCCCAGACCTGAATCATGGCTCGATTCAAAGATGTCGAAGATGGCGGCATGACGTCCGGGCGGCAGACCCGGTCCAGTGTCGCGCACGATGCATTCGAGTTCACCCAGGCATACGATGACCTCGATACGTACCTCGCGCTGCGGGCTGTTGGCCGTATTGATCGCCTGCACCGCGTTGCAGATCAGATTGATCAACACCTGTTCGATCTGCACCGGATCGATCTCGATCTCGGGGAGCCGTTCGGGCACGATCAGCTCCAGCTTCACCTGACGGTCGGTGGCGAACCAGCGCACCAGATCCAGGGCGCGCTTGAGCACCTGATCGACCGGCATTCGTACCCGGTGCATCTTGCGTCCGCGCAGAAAAGCGCGCAGACGCTCCATGATGTCGCCCGCGCGATGGACCTGATCGTCGATACGCTGGATGACCTCGACCAGACGCTCGGGGTTGGCAGCCGGTCCCTCGGCGAGTTGAGCGGCGGCGCTACAGTAAAAACTGGCCGAACTCAGCGGCTGGAGCAGCTCGTGAATGAGTGAGGACGCCAGGACGCCGACGGCATTGAGTCGCGCCACCTGGGCCAGTGCATCGCGCGCATGGCGCGCTTCCTCCTCGGCATGATGGCGCTCGGTGATGTCCAGATAGGTCACGACCGCGCCTTCCTGTTCGTCCTGTAAAGGGAAGGCGCGCATCAGTAGCCAGTACGGGCGTTTTGCCGTGTGACAGGAATACTCGACACTGAAGCACAGGCGGCGTCGCTGGATGACATCCTCGATGCCACGCGCCGCCGTGAGTACGGTTGCGTCCGGATGCTCGCCCGACCAGCGGCAGGCCGCGAGCGTCCTGGGATCGAGATCCTGCCCGGCCTGATCGTCGCGGCCCTGTTCGACTGAGAAGGCGCGCCAGGCCCGGTTGACGGCGATGAGCCGGGCCTCCCGGTCGAGCACGGCAATCTGCGCGGGCAGAGCATCGAGCACCGAGCGATGGAGATGGCTGCTGACCACCGCCGCTCGGCGTTCTTCAGAAGAACCGCTCATCATCAGATCCTCTCGCCCTCAGATGTGTATAGGAAGAATAGCCGGAGCAGGTGATATGTCGCCTGACGCTGCGGGACGCCCCACTTCGACTTCAATGCACGTTTCGTCAAATGACTGAATCCAGGCCGATCAGTCCGAGGAGGTCTTGGCGCTGATCCGGTCCTCGGTGCCGTCGAGCAGGTTGCGGATGTTGCTGCGATGACGCCAGATCAGCAGGCCGGTGATGATGAGCTGCATCCCGATCAGCGCCTTCTCGTCCCAGAACAGCCAGACGAAGACCGGCGCCAGTGCCATCGAGATCAGCCCCGAGAGCGAGGAGATCTTGAGCACTTTGGCGACGAACAGCCACACGGCCGCGACACAGAGTCCGATCGGCCAGTAGAGTCCGAACTGCACGCCGAGTGCCGTGGCCACGCCCTTGCCGCCCTTGAAGCCGAAGAACACCGGGTAGAGATGGCCGACGAAGGCGGCCAGTCCGATCCCCGCGAGCACGGCCGGGCTGGCATCCAGGGCCTGGCCGACGAGCATGGGGATCAGGCCCTTGAGGCTGTCGCCGAGGAGCGTGATGGCGGCGGGCTTTTTGCCGCCGATGCGCATGACGTTGGTGGCGCCCGGATTGTTCGAGCCTTGGGTGCGCGGGTCCGGCAGTCCCATCAGGCGGCAGACGATGATGGCGCTGGAGACCGAGCCGAGCAGATAGGCGGCGATGATGAGCAGTGTAGCTGTGATCATGAGTAGAATCTGAGGTTGGAATCGGACACGAGGCTAAAACTGTATCATGACTGACATCGTCTTCATTCGCGGCCTGCGCCTCGACACCTGCATCGGCATCCACGACTGGGAGAAGCGGACCACGCGCCCGGTGATCCTGGATCTGGAGATGGCGAGCGATGTGGCGCGTGCGGCGGCGAGCGACCGTATCGCCGATGCGCTCGACTATGACGCCGTCACCCGTCGTCTGACCGAGGTGGTCACGAACAACCGGCATGAGCTGGTCGAGACGCTGGCCGAACAGTGCGCGGCGCTTTTGATGCGTGAGTTCGGCATTCCCTGGTTGCGGCTCAGTCTCAACAAGCCGGGCGCGGTGGGGGAGGGGGTCGATGTCGGGGTCGTCATCGAGCGCGGCGTGCGGCCTGGTGCGGACGTTTGATATATGGTGGGTTGCTCGTCTCTCCATTGTCTCTACCCTGCTGTGAGGATCAGACCATGCGCACCCTGATGATCGATGTTTGCGATTTGGAAACGACCAAGGCGCGGATGCTGGCCGCGTTGGAAAGCTCGGAGCCATCGGCGCCTGTCTTGTCGTTTCCGTCCGAGGAACAGCTCTTCACAGTGCTGACGGCACGGCGCTGGACGCTGCTGCGAGCCTTGACCGGAGCGGGTCCGGTTGGTGTGCGTGAGCTGGCGCGGCGCGTCGGACGGGATGTCAAGGGTGTGCACACAGATACTCAGGCGCTCGTCAAGGCCGGCGTGATCGACAAGCTGCCCGACGGCAAGCTCCATTTCCCCTATGACGCGGTGCACCTGGAACTGGAATTCAAGGCCGTTGCATGATGAGACTGCGCCATGACTGACCACGCAACCGATATCAGCCGTCGGCTCGAAGATCGTATCCGCGCCGAGATCCGGGCGCGGGGCAGCGTGCTCCCCTTCGATCGCTTCATGGAGCTGGCGCTCTATGCGCCCGGACTCGGCTACTACGTTGCCGGAGCGCCCAAGTTCGGGCCGGGCGGGGATTTCGTCACCGCGCCCGAACTCTCGCCGCTGTTCGGGCGCTGTCTTGCCGTCCAGTGCGCCGAAGTGCTGGAGCGGCTCGACGGCGGCGAGATCCTGGAATTCGGTGCCGGTAGCGGGGCGCTGGCCGTGCAGATTCTGCTGGAACTAGAAGCACTGGAGCGGCTACCCAAGCGCTATCGGATCCTCGAACCCAGCCCGGATCTCCAGGAACGCCAGCGTGCCGCCATCCAAACCGCCGCGCCGCATCTACTCGCCCGCTGCGACTGGCTGACGACCCTACCCGAGTGTTTCGCTGGAGTCGTGATCGCCAACGAAGTGCTGGATGCCATGCCGGTGCATCGCTTTCGCATCGGCACGGACGGCGAGATCCTGGAGATCGGCGTCACTGAGGCGGATGGTCGACTCGTCGAGGTCGCCGTCCCGCCGATCTCGCCCGGACTGATCGAGACGGTTTCCACACTGCAAGCGGCGGGGTTAGCCGACGCGCCCGGCTACGAGTCCGAGATCAATCTGCGTCTGGCTCCATGGCTCGCGGCACTATCGAGCACGCTGGAGCGCGGTCTGGCCCTCCTGATCGACTACGGCTATCCGCGCGCCGAGTACTATCAGCCCGAGCGTCACATGGGCACGCTACGCTGTCACCATCGTCATCAGGCCCACTCCGACCCCTATGTCCAGCTCGGACTCCAGGACATCACGGCGCATGTCGACTTCACGGCCGTCGCCGAGGCCAGCGTCGCGGCCGGATTCGAGCCGGCCGGTTTCACCACCCAAGCACACTTCTTAATTGGCTGCGGCATCGATCGGTTGATGCAGGCCGTGGCGCCGGAGGCTGCACTCGACCAAGCGCTAGGGGCCAAACAGTTGCTCCTGCCGACAGCCATGGGCGAGCGCTTCAAGGTACTCGGACTCGCCAAGGGCGTCGATGGACCCTGGAGCGGTTTCGCCATGCGCGACCTGAGCGACCGCTTATGAACAAGAGCCAAGACGAATCCATTCGTGCCGAACGGCTCGCAAGCTCGCCGCGATGAGCGAAGCGATCAGATAGGTCTGATCGGCGACCCAGAACACAGGTCGATCGAGCAGCACATCGCGCAGCGAGCCGCCCCCGAGCGCGGCGGCCAGTGCCACGACCACCATGCCGAACAGATCGAAGCGCTTGCGCCCGGCCTACAGGACACCGGTGGCGGCCATCATCGCCACCGCGCCCAGACTGAGGCCATACATCAACTGATCGAGCGGGATCTTCGATAAATCCAGCGTCATCGCGGGATCACCATCAGTCCGATGAGTAGCAGCAGCCCGATCCAGAGCGTACCCGCGACCAGCCAGCGCGCCATCCGACGCTCGACCGAGCTGGCGCGGGTCGCGTGCCACTGCCGGTCGATCCAGTCACGCCGAGGCCCAAGCAGACGCTCACGCCAGACCAGCCAGCGGCAACGCATCCAACGCTGACTCCAGCGCCACAGCGGCGGCAGTGGACGCAGCGCCTCCAGCAGATCACCGGGCGGGATACGGTCGAGCATCCCGTCGAGCGTGCCCGGACGCTGGAGCGCCGCCAGCAGCACCGGCAGCCCGAGCGCCAGGGCGATCGCCAAGCGGTCGAGATTAGTCGTCCAGCCGAGCTTGACCCCGCCGCCGAGCGCCACGACCAGCGGCAGCACCAGGATCACACCGATCAGCAGCCCCCAAGCCGTGCCCGCCAGCCGGTAGCCCGGCTCGGGATGCGGCGCGGTCTGCCACATCAGCCACAGAAAACGCGCCATCAGCAGCGCCGTGACCACGGCCGCCAGCCCCAGCCCAGCGCTGAGCCAGACCCAGTCGAGCGTCTCCAGTACCGGCTTGAGTTCATCCTTAGCAATGGCGCCGCCGGTGAGTGGCACGCCGATCATGACCAGCACCAACAGGCTCAGCCCGGCGAGGATCATTGGCTGGTGCCCGCTCGTGTGACGCAATCCGACCCCGAGGAAGAGTCCACCCTTGGTCAGGGCATGGTGTCCGGCATAGAAGGCGAGCGCCAGCACGCCGACCGGAGCCAGCGCGGGCTCGATCAGCAGCATCCCCAGCGCCAGGGTCATGAAACCCATCTTGGCCACACTCGAATAGGCCAGCACCACCTTGGGGTTGGTCTGGATCAGGCCGATCAGCGGGGCCAGTATCGCCGTGATTAGCCCGGCCAGCACCAGCAGCCACCCCCAGTGCGGCAGTGCCAGCGCGCCAAGCGGCAGGAAACGCAGCCAGCCGAGCAGCGCGGCCTTGATCATGGTTCCGCTCAGGACCGCGCTCGCCGGCACGGGCGCGGCCGGATGCGCCAATGGCAGCCAGACGTGCAGCGGCATCAGGCCGGCCTTGACCGCCAATCCCAGGATCAGCAGCCCGATGGCCAGATCGTCGAGTGCGGCCAGTGCGGAGGCTGAGGGCGCGAGCGAGCCGGTCTGGTGCGCGATCAGCACCAGCGCCATGAAGAGCGTGGTCTCGCCGAGCAGGGTCAGGATCAGATAGACCTTGCCGGCGCGCAGCGATTCACGCTGTCCATCGTGGATGACCAGACCATAGGAGGCCAGCCCCATGAGCGCGAAGCCGGTGTAGAAGCTCGCCAGATCGAGCGCGACGATCAGCCACAGATTGCCCGCCATCGCCAGCAGGAAGAACAGATAGAAGCGTCCAGCGTGCGGACTGTCACGCAGGGCGCGGATGGCGTGGACGGCGGCGACCAGCCACAGCAGGGCGGTGAAGCCGAGAAAGATCCGTCCCGGCGTGTCCAGACCCAGGGTGGCACCGATCAGCAGCCAGGGCAGCTCGATCCGGGTGCCGGCTGGAATCCACAGCGCCGTCGCCAGCGCCGGCAGGGGCGCGAGCGCGACCAGCCAGTGCCGCCGGGGCTGGAGCACCAGCGGCGCGAGTAGCAGGGGCCACAGCCAGCTCAGGATCAGCAGCAGTGTCATGGCGCGACCAGGACCAGTAGCAGGAGGAGCACGGTCACGCCCAGCCACAGCCAGCCGGCGGTGGGCCAGGCGCGCAATGTCCGCTCGGGATCGGGCGGCGGCGAACCGACCCGCTCGCCCAGACTATAGAGATGCGCGCGCGCCGCCTCGACCGTTGCGTTCCAGCGTCCAAACAGCGCGCGCCCGGTCCAGAGCTGAGCGGCCAGGATCGGCTCGATCAGAACCACCAGATCACCCAAGCTACGCCGCCGCACGCGACGCCCCGAACCGGGCGCCCGACGCCAGATGGCGAGCGCCAGCGGTGCGGCGATCAGCCCGGCGATGAGCATGGCTCCGGCATTGGTCGGCCAGGCCGAGGGTTCGCCGAGCACGAATGGGAAGCCCGCGACCAGTCCGAGTAGCAGGATCCAGGCCGCGAGACTCCAGATCGGAAAGGCGGGTTGGGAGCCAACCGGCGCTTGAGTGTCGTTGGAGGTTCGTAGCATGGGCAGAGCGCCGCGATGCCCATCATCAACACCCGGCGCCGGCCAGATCAGCCAAACGAAGCGCGCCATCAGCAACATCGTCGCCACCGTCGCCAGCATCAGCGCCAGATCGAGCCAGATCCAGCCCGGCGAGACCAGCACCGGCTTGGCGACAGACTTGGCCAGCGCGCCGCTGGTCAGAGGCGCACCTGCCAGCGCCAGTGCCAGCAGAATCAGCCCCGCGCGCACCAGCGGCCGTGCCGGATCCAGATCGCGCAATCCCAGCCCCAGAAACAGTCCTGACTTGACCAGCGCATGATGCGCGGCATAGAGCGTCAGCGCCCCAACTCCGATCGGCGTTAGTGTCGGTTCAAGCAACAGCAGCCCCAGCAGCAGCACGAACAGCCCGGCCTTGCTGATGCTCGAATAAGCCAGCACGCGGCGCGGATCGGTCTGCACCAGCCCCACGCCCAGCGCCACCAGCAGACTGACCAGCCCCAGCCATACGAACAGCATCCCCCATTCGGGCAGCGCGACCTGTCCCAGCGGCAGCAGCCGCAGCCAGCCGAGCAGTGCGACCTTGCTCATGGCCCCGCTCAGCACGGCGGCGGCCGGTGCGGGTGCGGCGCCATAGGCCAGCGGCAGCCAGGGATGCAGCGGCATGAGTCCGGCCTTGATACCGAGTCCGAGCAGTAGCAGCGCGATCACCGTCCCATCGGGTGCCGAGGTCGCCGGCAGGCTCCAGGTCACGCCCTGAGTCTGGGCCATCAGTAGCAGCGCCACGAACAGTGCCAGCTCGCCGATCAGGGTCATGGCCAGATAGACGCGGCCCGCCCGCCGGCGCATCAGACCGCCCGGATGCAGGATCAACCCATAGGCCGCCAGTCCCATGATGGCGAAGCCGACATAGAACCCGACCGGCTCGCGCGCCAGGATCAGCCACAGATTGCCGGCGAGCGCGAGCAGGAACAGTAGCCGGAAGCGCCCGGTCCCCGCCGCCGTGCCCAGACGCTCGACGACCGGCACGGCGGCCAGCGACCACACCAGCGTCGTGAACAGCAGAAAGACCCAGGTCGTCTCGTCGAGTCCGAGCGCCGTGCCGAGCAGCAGCCAGGGCAGCTCCAGGGTCGCGTCCGGCGGCAGCAGCGCCAGACTGGCGAGCGCGGGCAGCGGCGCGATCAGTACCAACCAGCGCCACGCCGGATGCACGACGAGCGGCGCAAGCAGCAGCGGCACCAACACCACTGCCAACAGCAGCCCGCTCATCGCCCATACTCCCGTTCGGCGATCAGGGTTGCCCATTCGAGCGGACTGAAAGGCGCCGCCGCCAGCAATCCCGCCACCACCGCCAGCAGCGCTGTCACCACCGGCGGCCAGAGCAGAGCGGGCGCCGTCTCCAGCCGTTTCGAGAGCACAGCCTCCTCCGGCCATTGATCCGGCGGCGGACGGAACCAGGCGCGATAGAGGATCGGCAGGAAATAGGCGGCATTGAGCAGACTGCTGACGAGCAGCACGACGATTACCCAGTAGGCCCCGGCCGTAGCCGCGCCCAGACCCAGGTACCACTTGGTGATGAACCCGGCCACCGGCGGAATACCGATCATGCCGAGTGCTCCGACCGTGAAGGCGAGCGTGGTCCAGGGCATGCGCCGACCGATGCCGTTCATCTCGCTGACCTTGTGCACGCCGAGCGTCTCGGCATAGTTGCCGGCACAGAAAAACAGCGTGATCTTCATGATGCCCTGGTGGACCAGATGCACCAGACCACCGATGGTGGCGATCGGACCGAGCACCGAGGCGCCGAGCGCGATATAGGACACCTGACTGACGGTCGAATAGGCCAGCCGTTTCTTCAGCCCGTCCTGCGACAGCGCCTTGAGCGAGCCATAGATGATGGTGGTAGCCGCCAGCACGCCGAGCACGGTCAGCAGTCCCAAATCATCGGCAAATTCGACACCATAGACGTCGTAGACCAGGCGCACGATGCCAAAGGCGCCGGCCTTGACCACAGCGACGGCGTGCAACAGGGCGCTGACCGGCGCCGGTGCGACCATCGCCTGCGGCAGCCAGCCGTGCAGCGGCACCAGCGCGGCTTTCACACCCAGCCCGGCCAGCAACAGGAAGAAGATCAGGATGAACTGACCGTGCAGCGCCTCGGGCGCCGCCCCGAGCAGACCGCCCTGGGTGAAGGTCAGTTGACCGACCAGGGTCTGGAGCCAGACCGCACCGACAAACAGCAGCACGCCGCCGCTCATGGTATAGGCCAGATAGACCTTAGCGCCGTGATCGGCATCCGGCGTGCCGCGATGAGCGACCAGCGGATAGGTGGCCAGCGTGAGGATCTCGTAGAAGACCACGAAGGTCATCAGATTCCCCGAGAGCGCGATGCCCACGGTCGCCGAGACGCAGAGACTGAAGAAACCGAAGAAGCGGCTGCGGTTGGGCGAGTGCTCCAGATAGCCGATGGCGTAGATGGTCGTGACCAACCACAGCACGGTCGACAGTGCCACGAACAGCACCGAGAGCGCATCGGCGCTCAGCACCAGCTCCAGACCCGGCATCAGCGTCAGCCGGCTCTCGTAGACATGGCCGTGGAACACGCCCCAGATCATCCAGCCGACGAGGATGATCTTCAGCAGCGCGCCGAACAGATTGAGTGCGGTTCGCAGCCGGTAGCTGTCCTCGCCCAGAAAGAAGATGAGCGCGCCCGGCAGGGCGGAACTGAGCACGATGGCCAGTGGTAGATAGGGATCGAGATTCATGCGTTCAGTCTCCCGCTCCGAGCAGGACGGCGATGGGCTGGGCGGCCAGACCGACGCCCAGGGCCGAGAGCGCGGCCAGCAGCAGGGCCGGGATCTCGGTGCGCGGATCGGTCAGAAAGCACTTGGGCGTCGGCTCGCGGTTGAAGGCGCGCGCCAGCACCCGGAACACATAGGCCGCCGCCAGCAGGGTGCCGGCCATCACCACCAGCGCCCACCACCATTGACCCAGGGCAATGGCCTGCCCGACCAGCACCCATTTAGCGAAGAAGGTGCCGCTCGGCGGCAGCCCGATCAGGGCCACGCCCGCCAGACCCAGGGTGAAGGTCGCGGCCGGCAGACTCTGGGCCGCGCCGCCGAGTTCGCGAATGCGATCATGCCCGGTGCTCTTTTGCACCAGCCCGGCGGCGAGAAAGAATCCAGCCTTGGCGAAGCCATGGGTAAGCGCCAGCAGCACCAGCGCCGTAAGCAGACGTTCGCGCTCAGGTCCGTCGGGAGTCGCCGTCAGCAGCGGCAGGAACATGAACAGATAGCCGACCTGGGCCACGGTCGAATAAGCCGCCAGCAGCTTGAGCCGCTCAGCCCGCAGTGCCCGCCAGGAACCCCAGAGCACCGCGCCCGCCCCGAGCAGACCCAGCAGCATCCCGGCCGCTTCGGTGACGATCCCGTCGAACAGATCCAGCCACAGCCGCAACACCAGATAGATCGCCGCCTTGACCACCAGCGCCGAAAGCGCCGCGCTGACTGGTGCTGGTGCGTTAGCATGGGCCGGCGGCAGCCAGAAGTGCAGCGGAAACAGCGCCGCTTTGAGCAACAGCCCGCCGACCATCAGCGCCAGCGCCGACAAGGCCACGGGGCCGGGCGTCAGCGATGCGGCCACCTGCTCCAGATCCAGGGTGCCATAGGCGGTATAGAGCAGTGCCACCCCGAGCAGATAGGTCATGGAACCGAGCAGGCCCACCAGCAGATAGCGCAGATTGGCCTCGGCCGCCTCGCGGGTGCCGGTGAGCGCGCCCAGTGCGGCCGCGGAGAGTCCCAGCAACTCCAGCATCACATAGAGGTTGAACAGATCGGCGGCCAGGAACAACCCGTTGAGCGCACTCCACAGCAGCAGCCACAGCGGCCAGAACTTCCGGCTCGACTCAGCCGTGCCGAAATAGCCGGTGGCATTGATACTGATGGCCAGTGCGACCAGATTGGCCATGGCCACCAGCGCCGCCGCCAGACCATCGGCGCGCAGCGCAATGCCGAGCGGCACGCCCCAGCCGCCGAGATCCGAGTGCAGGCTCGCGCCGCCCCAGACCGTGACGGTCAGCCACAGGGCCACGACGGTGGTCGCCAGCGCGGTGAGCATCCCCAGAGCGCGCGACCAGCCGGGAAGCATGGTGACGAGCAGCGCCCCGAGCAGCGGCAGGGCAACCGCAAGCGCCAATGGATCAAACATGGGTTCCGTCCTCCCGATCATCGACTCCCTGAACCTCGGGCGTCCGTTCACTATCCTCGCGGTCCAGACGTCGACCGAACGCCAATGCCAGCGCCGTGGCGCTGACTGCGACCACGATCCCGGTCAACACCAGGGCGTGCGGGACCGGATCGGGCGGCGCGTCCAGCCCGCGATAGGCGACCGCGACCAGGACATGGAAGACACCGGCGCCCATGATGTTGAGCGCGATCAGCTTGCGCCACAGGGGTTCGTGGCTGATGAAGGACCAGACACCGAGCAGGAAGAACAGCAGCCCCGCACCGCCATACAGCAGCTGGGTGATTAGAATCTCGTGGCTCATGGTTCGGCGGTCCTCGTGGCGCGCGGCTGTCCGCCGAGGAAGGCCGCCGCCAGGGTGGCGCCGATGCTCAGGGTCGCGCCGGTCTCGATGGTCAGGATCAGCGCCTTAGCCAGCGCTGGCGGGTAGGTCAGGAAGCCCAGTCCCAGAAACATGAGCGTCAGCCCGATGAGTACGAACACCAGGGTGCCGAGTGCAGCGAGTACGCGCAGCCAGGACTCGTCCGGCAGACCGGCGTTCGGTCGTCCCGAGAGCGCCAGGGTCACGCCGGCCGCACCGAGCAGGGCACCGGCCTGGAAGGCACCGCCCGGCGCCTGACCGCCGATCCAGAGCAGATAGCCGCCGGCGATGATCAGCATGGGCACCACCCAGCTGACCAGGCTGTTGAGCAGCAGTGCCGCCGGCTGATAAGGCGCGGCCGCCGGGCCGAGCGACCAGATCCCGAGCAGCGCGGCCAGCAGCACCGCCAGTTCCATCAGGGTGTCATAGGCGCGGAAGTTGAGCAGGACCGAGGTCACTGGATTGCTGGCGCCCGACTCGGGCACCCGCGCCAGGGCCAATGCGGCCAGACGCTCACCCTCGTGACCGGTAACGCCGCTCCAGAAGGCCCAGAACAGCACCGCCCCGATCGCTGACAGCAGCAGTGGGATCAGAACGGTTTGCAGCCTCGATGCTTTCATTGTCGTCTCCGGGCGGCGCGTCGGGCCGCGGACAGCATCAGCGCCCCGGCCAGACCCGCGCCGATGGCGGCCTCAGCCAGCGCCAGATCGGGCGCGCGCAGTCGCGCCCAGACCAGGGCCAGCAGCAGCCCGAAGGCGATGAAAAGAATGACCCCGCGCCGGGGTTCGCGGCTGGTGAGCGCGGCGAGCGCCAGCCCCAGCAGGGTAGTCGAGAGCAGGATATCAAAGCCGAGCAGCAGTGGATTCAATGGGCGTCCTCCCCATCAGCGCGTAGGGCGCGCTTGGCGATCAGATGCGCACCGGTGGCGCTGGCCACCAGCACGAACAGCCAGATGAGCACCAGCTTGAGTCCAATCAGGAGTCCAGGCGCCTCCAGCAACAGACCCAGGGTCAGCAGACCCAACCCGACATTGTCGGCCTTGGTCAGGGCATGCAGCCGGCTGAGCCGGTCCGGCAGCCGCATGAGTCCGACCGTGCCGGCAATGAAGAAGAAGGCCCCGGCCAGAATGCAGGCGACCGACAGCCAGGACAGCAGCGTCATGAACGTCATGCGTCCTCCCCATCGCGCCGGCGGGTGAAAGCGACGATGGCGACGGCCGCCAGCAGCGAGAACACCAGCGCCACGTCGATCAGCGCCGGCACCCGGATCACTGGGATCAACACCAGCAGCAGCCCGATCCCCGAGGTGCCGAGCAGTTGCGCCGCCATCAGGCGATCCGATGGCGTCGGGCCGATGGCGACCCGGATCAGACCGATACTCATGGTCGCCAGCAGTAGTAGCGCGACGGCCAGATGAATCTCAGAGAGTGACATGGGGATGTCCTTCACCTTGCGCTGTTTCAGCAAAAATAGGGGTTGTGTGTGTCTGTTCCGGATCGGTTTCGATGGGCGCGAACCGTTCGCCGAAGAGGGCGCCGACCCGCTGTTCCAGGCCCGCGATGTCGGCGTCGAGCGCGCGGCCATCGGCGGCATCGAGCGCGTGGACGGTCAGGATATCACCACGCAGATCGGCGCTCAGCGTGCCCGGTAGCAGACTGAGGGTGTCGAGCAGCACCACCCGGGCCGAGGTGCCGGCGAGCCTGAGCCGATAGTTGTGCACGCCCGGCGCGATGCGCATCCGTGGGCGCATCACTCGCCAGGCCACGTCGAGTCCGCCCTTGAGCGACTGCCAGAGAAAGAAGGGCGCGAAGACCAGGGCCGCGAGCACGCGCGGCGCCGCTCCATCGCGCTGTCTCAGACGCAGACTGGCCCAGGTCGCCGCGATTACGGCCGGCGCGCCGATGATCCAGGAACTGGGATCAGTCCCGGCGATCACCAGCCAGGCGCCGGCAAAGAGCACGAGGCGCCGCAGGATAGCAGCGAGGGTCGATTTGAATCGCGTCATGTCGGTCAGATCTCCAGGCTCTTCGAGCTATTCGTGGACAATCTTTGAAATACGAGGTTCCCGAGTCCTTGCGTCCTGCTGGAGACGCTCATCCTGAGTGGCGACAGCTTCGAGATTCGTTGTTCGCCCAAGCGTTTGAACAGTTTCAATCTGAGTTTTCCTGCGCAATAATTTAATGCGCTGTTTTTGTCTACTTGGCCAAGCCCCCTGACAATCACCGGTTTCGTCCAATCCCATCACCAATGATCACGCTCGCCTGGCCCTGGATATTGTTGGCCCTGCCGCTGCCCTGGCTGGCACGCTGGCTGCCGCCCGCGCGCGATGAGGGCGGCGCGGCCCTGCGTTTTCCGATCCATGTCGGTCTCGGGACCGAAGCCGTCGGGCGTCCGCCCCGGCCTTCCGGGTGGCGCCGCTGGCGCTGGCTGATCGGACTGCTCATCTGGCTGCTGCTGGTGCTGGCGGCAGCGCGACCACAGTGGGTCGGCGAGCCGATCGCGTTGCCGCTGGCCGGACGCGATCTGATGCTGGCCATCGATGTCTCGGGGAGCATGGAGCAGGAGGACTACGAACTCAACGGACGTGCCGTCTCGCGTCTGGCTGTGGTGCGCGCGGTGGCTTCGGCCTTCGTCGAGCGTCGCGCGGGCGACCGGCTTGGACTCATCCTTTTCGGCACCCGCGCCTATCTCCAGACGCCCCTGACCTTCGACGGCGCCACGGTCGCGGCCATGCTGCGCGATTCGGTGGTCGGACTGGCCGGGCGCGAGACGGCGATCGGCGATGCCATTGGGCTGGCCGTCAAGCGTCTGCGCGAGCAACCCGAGGGCCAGCGCGTCCTGATCCTCCTGACCGATGGCGACAATACCGCCGGTGCGCTCGATCCACTGGAAGCCGCTGAACTGGCGGCTCAGGCCGGGGTGCGCATCTACACCATCGGCATCGGCGGCGGCGAGCTGGGTGTGCGCTCGCTGTTCGGAATGCGCCTGCTGCGCCAGGCCAGCGACTTCGACCCGACCACGCTCAAACGTATCGCCGAAATCACGGGCGGACGCTTTTTTGCCGCCGGCAGCCGGCAGGAGCTGGAAGCCGTCTATGCCGAACTGGACCGGCTGGAGCCGAGCGAGCGCGAACAACGCACCTATCGCCCGCGACGCGCCCTTTTCGTCTGGCCTGCCGCGCTGGCGCTGATCCTGTCGATGCTGCTGATCGCCCTCTCTGATGGAACCCTCGACCGTCTTCCAAGGTCCATCACGGACCGCACGACCTGAAAATTGCCATGCTGTTTCTGCGTCCATTCTGGTTCCTGGCTCTGATTCCGCTCGCCTGGCTGCTGTGGCGGCTCTGGCGCCGTCGGGCGAGTGCCGACACCTGGTCGGCGCTCGTCGATCCGCATCTGCTGCCCCATCTGCTGGTCGGTGGAGCAGAACGCACGCACCGCTGGCCGTTCGTCCTGCTCGGGATCGGCTGGCTGATCCTGGTGGTGGCGCTCGCCGGCCCGGTCTGGCGCCAGCTCCCGCAGCCGGTCTTCAGTCTGGACGGCCGCTCCGTGATCCTGCTCGACCTTTCGCCAAGCCTGGACGCCGCCGATGTCTCACCCTCGCGCCTGGCGCGCGCACGCTTCGAGATCCTCGATCTGCTCAAGGCCATGCGCGAAGGGCAGGTCGGTCTGATCGCCTTCGGCCCTGAACCCTTCCTGGTCTCGCCGTTGAGTGCCGATGCCAACACCATCGCCGCTCAGGTGCCGATGCTTGCCACCGATCTCATCCCTGTGCCCGGTGCGCGCCGCACCGATCGCGCGCTGGAGATGGCCGCCGGGATGCTGGAGCGTGCCGGCGGCGGCGCGGGTCATGTCATCCTGATCACGGATGGCGTCGGGGACATGGCCGGATCACTGGAATCGGCACGGCGTCTGGCCGCTGCCGGACATCGGCTCTCGGTGCTGGCGGTCGGCACGCTGGAGGGCGCGCCCGTGCCGCGTCCGGGCGGTGGCTTTGAGCAGGATGCCGCTGGCGCGCTCCAGATCGCCCGCCTGGAACGCAAGCGATTGCGCGAGCTGGCGCGGGCCGGCAACGGACGTTATCTGGAAACCAGCGTGGGCGAGGCCGATACCCAGGCCCTGATCGCGGCCGCGCCCCGACCCGAGACTCCCATCGAGGCGTCGTCACTGGCCGCGGATCAGTGGCGCGAAGAAGGCCCCTGGCTGATCCTGCTCGTGCTGCCGCTGGCGGCGCTGGCCTTCCGGCGCGGCTGGCTGGTTCCGGTGCTGGCCGCCGTGCTGGTGCTGCCGGCCGATCGGGCACTGGCCTTTGACTGGGCCGATCTCTGGTGGCGCGCCGATCAGCAGGGGGCGCACGAACTGGCCGCCGGACGTCCCGACACAGCGGTCGAACATTTCAGCGACCCCGCCTGGCGTGCGGCGGCGAGCTATCGTGCCGGTGAATTCGAGCACGCGCTCGAATCGCTCGAAGGACTCACTGGAGCCACTCCGGATTACAATCGCGGCAATGCGCTCGCGCGTCTGGGGCGGCTTGAAGAGGCGGCGACGGCCTATGAGCGCGTGCTCGAACAGGCGCCCGAGCATGCCGACGCACGCCACAATCTGGAACTGGTGCGTCAGCTTCTGGATCAGAAGCAGGATCAACAGGACCAGACTCAGGACGATAAAGCTGAAGACGACCAGGAGTCTTCATCGAAATCGGAGTCTGAATCGAAGTCCGAGTCCTCAGCGTCGGAGTCCTCAGCGTCGGAGTCCGCATCGTCCGAGGAATCCGAACCGTCCGATGCCTCGGAGCCAGAGGCTTCTGAATCAGACGCCAAAGACGCTGATGCCTCTGAATCAGGCGCGGGGGAGCCAAATGAATCTCAGGGGACGAGCCAGGATCAATCGTCTGAATCTGAATCTGAATCTGAATCTGAATCTGAAGCCGATCCAGATGTGAGTCAGGATGGATCCACACCGAAGCAGGCGCAACAGCCAGGCGCCGAACCGTCGTCGGAAGACATGACTGTCGATGACCAACCGCCCGAGCTGGATTCCGCGTCAACGCAATCGCCGAGTGTCGAGCCAACCGACGCGGACGAGTCGTCAGATGGGCAAAACGCCGTGACTGCGACCCTGGACGAACGCTCCCCCGAGGAACGCGAGCGCGAACAGGCCATGGAAGCCCGCCTGCGTCAGGTTCCGGACGACCCGGCTGGACTGCTGCGCCAGCGTTTTCTCCTGCAACATCTGCGTCGCGAGGGCCAACTGCCGTGAGAACGAAACGCTGTGGACGCGCGATCCTCATCCCGATTCTGTGGCTGACGGTGCTGTCGTCGACCCTGGCCGCTGAGCTGAGCGTCCAGGTGGACCGCCAGCGACTGGAGCAGGGCGAGGTGCTGGAACTGCGGCTCGTCGCTGAGGGCGATCTGGACGCCGAGCCGGATTTTGCGCCTCTGGAGCCGGACTTCGACATCCTGCGCCGTGGTCAGAGTCAGATGACCAGCATCATCAACGGACGCATCTCACACAGTCGTCAGTGGAGTCTGGAACTGGCACCCAAGCGCACCGGACGTCTGACCATTCCCGCCATCCAGGCCGGAAGCGACCGCAGTCAGCCGCTGAGCATCGAGGTGGTCGAACCGGGCGGCGCTAAGGCGCGATCCGGTCAGCCGGGTCAGTCCAGTCCCAAGGCGCTCTTTGTCGAATCCGAGGTCGAAACGACCACGCCCTATGTCCTGCAACCCATCGAATACCGGGTCAAGGTCTATTACCGCCAGCCACCGCAGCGCGCGGTACTCTCCGAACCCGAGGTCGAGGGTTCCACGGTACAGCGTCTGGGCGAGGATCGCGCCTATGACGAGACGCGCGAGGGCCAGGTCTATCGCGTCATCGAGCGGCGCTACCGGCTCACGCCACAGCATAGTGGATCGATCAACATCCAGTCGCCGCGGCTGGAAGCCATGCTGGAAGATCCGCGCCAGAGCGCGCGTCAAGACCCCTTCGCCGAGCTGGATCAAGCCTTTGGCGGGCGGCTCTTCCAGGGTTTCCCGACGATGCCGGGCAGCCATCCGGGACGACGCGTGGTCGAGCGCGCGCAAGACATCGAACTCCAGGTGCGTCCACAGCCCGCGACGAGCGCCGGCACCGCCTGGCTGCCCGCGACCTCAGTCCAGCTCGCCGACGAGTGGACACCCAATCCCCCGGTCTTCCAGGTCGGCGAGCCGATCACCCGTACCCTGACCATCACGGCCGAGGGCACGACAGCGGCGCAACTGCCGGATCTGGAGCTGGGCGCGCTCGACGGCGTCCAGGTCTATCCCGACCAGCCGCGTGCTGAGGATCTGACCGACGGCCCGTCTCCAGTGGCGATCAAGACGCTCAAGTTCGCACTCGTCCCGACGCGCCCCGGAACCCTGACACTCCCCGAGATCCGGCTCGACTGGTGGGATACGCGCACGGATCGGGCGCGGGTTGCCGTGATCCCGGCGCGCACGGTTCAGATCGCGCCCGCGCCCGGCGGGGCGTCCAGCGCGCCGGTGGCCGGCATCGAGCCGTCCAGGTCAGTGACTGAGTCGACGCCGGAATCCACAGCCGCGTCATCCGCGCGTGAGTCCGGGCCTGCTTCGGCGTCTGAAGATGGCGCAGGCTGGGGTCTATGGCCCTGGCTGGCGCTCATGCTTGCCGGCGGCTGGGGTCTGACAATGGTTCTCTGGTTGCGCGAGCGTCGTGGTCGGGCGAAGCGCCGTCCAACCGGTCCAGCGGTTCAGCGCGACCCGTCCGGTGCGCCGCCATCGGCGTCCGCGCCAACACTCGATCCGGCGCGGCGCGCACTCCGCGCGGCCTGTCTCGCCCGAGATCCGCGCGGTGCGCGCGCGGCGCTCATCGACTGGACTCGCGCACGCTGGCCCGATCAGACGCCGGCCGGCCTGGAAGCGCTTGCCGCCCGCTTTGACGATCCCGAACTGCGCCCCGTGCTGCGCGGCATCGACCGTGCTATCTATGCGCCGCCCGGCGAATCCTGGGACGGCGAGGCCGCCTGGAGACGCCTGGAACCGCATCTGGGCAACACCCGCTCGGATGCCCCGGACGCCACGTCACCGATCCCGAACCTCTATCCCGAGACCTGACCGATGATTTGCCGGTAGCGGATCTCGTCCGTCAGCTCGGCGACGGAGCGGCCGTGCTCGGGATGGATGACCTCGGGCGCGATCTCCAGCAAAGGAATCAGCATGAAGTCACGCTGCAGCAGGCCGGGATGTGGCAGGCGCAGTTCCGGCGTGTCGTCGATCCGCTCGCCATGGAGCAGGATGTCCAGATCGAGCGTGCGCGGACCATTGACCTGCTCACGCACGCGCCCAAGCTGGATCTCGATTGCCTGGGTCGCGGCGAGCAGCGCCAGCGGCGTCAGTCGCGTCCAGACTTCCACCACCAGATTGATGAACTCCGCCTGCGCCTCCAGCCCCCAGGGACGGGTGCGGTACCACGACGAGATGGCACCGACTCGAGTCTCCTGAACCCTGCTCAGCGCCTTCAGTCCAAGCGTGATGTGGTGCTCAGGCGCGATGTTCGAGCCGATGGCGATGAAGGCGCGCGTCTCCTGGATCATGCGCTAACACCCAACGTCCGGGTCGCGCCCGATCCTGGCATCCGGCTGAGCCTCGCGATCCGGTTGATCGCCGTCGGGATCGCCCGCATCTGTGTTAGCCGACTCGAACCGATCGGCGGTCGTTTCACAAACAAAACCAACATGCTATACGTAGTTCTACCTGGAAGCGGTTGAGGAGATATTTTGATGGATACGCGCTTTTGCTCTGGACAGGGCCTGGGATCATGACTGACGTCCAAACCGTCTTTCTCGTAGATGATGATCAGGGGATGCGCGATTCGCTGACGCTGATCCTGGAGCTGGCCGGCTACCCGGTGCTTAGCTTCCCGTCGCCGGCCGCTTTTCTTGCCGCCTTCTCGCCCGGCGCGCGCGGCTGTCTGGTGCTCGACCAGCGCATGCCGGACATGACGGGTCTGGATCTGCAGCGCGAGCTGCTGGAACGCGGCGCACGGCTGCCGATCATCTTTCTTTCCGCCTTCGGTGATATACCGACCACGGTGCATGCCATCCAGAACGGAGCGATCGACTTCCTGGAAAAACCCGCCAGTACCGAACAATTGCTCCAGCGCATCGAGGATGCCTTCGCCGAGGATCGCCGTCGACGCGAAGAGGCCGCGACCGAACACGACATCCTCGAACGTTTCCGGCAGTTGACCCCGCGCGAGCATGAGGTTCTGACGCTGACCACATGCGGCCTGACCAACAAGGACATCGCGCGTCAGCTCGGAATCAGCCCGCGCACGGTCGAGAACCACCGCGCGCGCATGATGGAAAAGATGGGAGCCGGCAATCTAGCCGAACTCTGCCGGATGTCGGCCGTCTGCCAGTCGAGCGCCACTCGCCCGAACGGCAGCGGAAACTGACGGCACATCAGGACTCGATCCGCGCGACCGACGTCAACTGAGTGATCCTACGGATATCTCCTTTGGCGTGACTCGTCTATTCTAATTCCTCAATGCAGGTGATTGAAATTACGCATCATCAATCGCCATGCTTGCAGACAAAGAGAAGAAGACGGGGAGGCGCCTCGGTCGGGTTCATCCCGCCTGCTGGCCTGATACACGAAATCGCGCCCACGGTGCCGCCGGAATCCAACTTAAGATTCCTGGCTGGCCGACACTGTGATAGAGCGCGTTCAGCCACTCACATACCCCCTGCACCTCGGTCGACGTCAGTCCGCCGCAGTGCCGGGGGAATTTTTTGTGTGTGTCCCAAATTCCAATGCCGCCATCGATTGACGCGGGTCTTGGCCATCGGTTAGTCTTGCGCGCTTATGTCGAACGCCTTGCCTGATCATATCGACCCCTGGCGCGCGGCCAAGAATGGCCTGTCATTCGGGGGTGAATTGCCCTTGGAGCGCTTTCCCAGACTGCTGGAGGTCGGGATCGTCGACGAGGGCGAGCCGCTGGCGCGCGTCGAGTATCAACTCGATTTCAGGCGCAACGCGCAGCGACAACTGATACTCGAAGGCTGGGCACGGGTGCGATTGCGGGTGCTCTGTCAGCGCTGCCTGAGCGACCTGTGGCTGAATCTGGATGCGCCCATGACCCTGCGTCTGGTGCGGGTCGAGCCGACGAGCGCCGACGCGCTCCAGAGTGACTATGAGCCGCTGGTCGTGACGGATGATGTGATCGACCCGTTCGAACTCATCGAGGATGAGCTTCTGCTCATGATCCCGTCGTTTCCCCGGCATCCGGTCGGCGAGTGCCAATCGCCCGTGCCCATGAGCGGCGAGACAGACGCCCCGTCCACTGAGCAGGTTAAGGCGCGCCGCCTGGCTGAGAGCGTTGAGGATACGGATCAAGCAAGCCATCCATTCGCCATCCTCGAACGCTTGAAAAAACACTAACGCTCAAGCACATGAATCCCTCGGTTCGTCCCATCCGTGACGTGCCGGGATGTAGTTTTGACACACGATCGGGACACGGCGGGCTGAACTCGTCGCGTATCCCTTACTGGAGACAACAATGGCCGTCCAACAGAATCGCAAGACCCCTTCCAAGCGCGGCATGCGCCGTTCGCACGATGCCCTGACCAAGCCGACCCTGTCGGTCGATCCGACCAGCGGCGAGACTCATCGCCGTCATCACATCACGGCCGATGGCTTCTATCGCGGTCGCAAGGTTCTGGATCGGGCTGAGTAATGACAGCAACGGGCCGCTTCAGCGTCGTGCGAACTACGGACACGCGCGCCAAATCAGGCGCCGCCAAGCCGCGTTGCACGATTGCCCTGGATGCCATGGGCGGGGATCACGGCCCCCAGGTCGTGGTTCCAGCGGCCCTGCGCTATCTGGCCGATAATCCGCATGCCGATCTGATCCTGGTCGGCGACGAGACGCGCATCGAGTCGCATCTCAGCGGTGCTTCACGCGAGCGTCTGCGCATCCGTCACACGACCCAGGAGGTCGGGATGGATGAGTCGCCGTCCAAGGCGCTGCGTGGCAAAAAAGATTCCTCGATGCGGGTTGCGATCGATCTCGTCAAGGACGGCGAGGCCCATGCCTGTGTCAGTGCCGGCAACACCGGTGCCCTCATGGCCACGGCGCGCTTCGTGCTCAAGACGCTGCCGCATATCGACCGGCCGGCCATCTGTACGGCCGTGCCTTCGCTCCACGGCCACACGCACATGCTCGATCTCGGTGCCAATGTCGATTGCACTGCCGAGCATCTGTTCCAGTTCGCGGTCATGGGTAGCGAGCTGGTCGCAGCCGTCGATGGCATCGAACGCCCCAAGGTTGCGCTGCTCAACATCGGGCAGGAAGAGATCAAGGGCAACGAGCAGGTCAAGCAGGCCCACGAGTGGCTGGCGCGCAGTCAGCTCAACTATGTCGGCTATGTCGAGGGCAACGGCATCTATCTCGATGATCTGGACGTCGTGGTCAGCGACGGCTTCGTCGGCAATGTGGCGCTCAAAAGCAGCGAGGGCGTGGCCAAGTTCATCGGTCAGTCGCTGTCTGCGCAGTTCAAGCGCAACCTGTTCACCCGTCTGGCGGGTCTGGTCGCGCTGCCGATCCTCAAGCAGTTCCGCCGCACGATGGATCCGCGTCGTTACAATGGGGCCAGCCTGCTGGGTCTGCGCGGCATCGTCGTCAAGAGTCATGGCGGGGCCGATGAACTGGCCTTCGAGAACGCGATCTATATCGCCGAGAAGGAAATCCACGCCAATATCTCGCAACGCATCGGCGAGCAGGTTGGACGCCATCTCGACAGCGCGCAGTACAAGGAATCGGCTTGATGAAGTTCTCCCGCATCCTCGGCACCGGCGGCTATCTGCCCGCGCGGGTCGTGACCAACGCCGATCTGGAAGCCCTCGTCGATACCACGGATAGCTGGATTCGTGAGCGTACCGGTATTGAAAAGCGCCATCTGGTGTCCGAGGGCGAGACCTGCTGTGATCTGGCCGAGATCGCCGCGCGCCGGGCGCTGGAAGCCGCCGGTCTGCATCCGTCCGATCTGGATCTGATCCTGGTCGCGACCACCACGCCTGATCAATTCTTTCCAAGCACCGCCTGTCTGCTCCAGCAGCGGCTGGACGTGCATGGCTGCCCGGCCTTCGACCTCCAGGCCGTCTGCGCCGGCTTCGTCTACGCCATGGACGTGGCCGACAAATACATCCGCGCCGGTGCGGCCAAGCATGTGCTGGTCGTCGGTGCCGAGGCCATCTCGCGGCTACTCGACTGGAATGATCGTGCCACCTGCGTGCTGTTCGGCGACGGCGCCGGTGCCGTGGTGTTAGGTGCGGCCGATGAGCCGGGCATCCTCTCGACCCATATCCATGCCGATGGCGCCTATGCCGAGCTGCTTCAGGTTCCGGGCGGTCACGGCAACGGACGCCCCGATCTGGCCACGCTGGAGATGCGCGGCAACGAAGTGTTCCGCTTCGCCGTCACCACGCTCGGGCGCATCGTCGATGAGACGCTGGAGGCCAACGGCCTGACCAAGGACGACATCGACTGGCTGATCCCGCATCAGGCCAATATCCGCATCATCCAGGCCACCGCGCGCAAGCTCGATCTGCCGATGGAGCGCGTGATCGTGACTGTCGCCGAGCATGGCAACACCTCCTCGGCCTCGATTCCATTAGCCTTCGATCAAGCGGTGCGCGACGGACGCATCCAGCGCGGCGAGACGCTGTTAATGGAAGCCTTCGGTGGCGGATTCACCTGGGGTTCGGTCCTGGTCCGCTATTGATTTCACGTTGAGCCGTGCGCAAACGCGCGGTTCATGACCATCGACCACTGAACGATTCAGCAAGGCCCATGACGCAACAACTCGCTGTCTTCTTTCCCGGTCAGGGTTCGCAAGCGGTCGGCATGCTCGACGCGCTCGCCGAGTCCTATCCGAGTGTCAAACAGACCTTCGAGGAAGCCTCGGACGCGCTCGGGCGCGATCTCTGGTCACTGGTCAGCCAGGGACCGAAGGAGGATCTGGACTGTACCGAAAACACCCAACCGGCGATGCTCGCCGCGGGTGTCGCCGTGTGGCGCGTCTGGCAACAGTCCGGCGGGCGTCCGGCGACCCTGATGGCCGGGCACAGTCTCGGTGAGTACGCGGCGCTGGTCGCAGCCGGCGCTTTAGGCTTCGCCGATGGAATCCGGCTCGCCGCCGATCGTGCGCGCTTCATGCAGGAAGCCGTACCGGCCGGCGAGGGCGCGATGGCCGCCGTGCTCGGACTGAAGGATGAGCAGGTCGTGGCGCTCTGTGCCGAGCAGGCACAGGGTGACGTGCTTGCGGCGGTCAATTTCAATTCACCCGGTCAGGTCGTGATTGCCGGTTCGGCGGCGGCTGTGGCGCGCGCGATCGATGCGGCCAAGGCGGCGGGCGCCAAGCGCGCGTTGCCGCTGCCGGTGAGCGTGCCCTCTCACTGCGCCCTGATGCGTCCGGCCGCCGAGCGGCTGGCCGAACGACTGGCCGATGTGGCGCTGGCCATGCCAAGCGTGCCGGTCATCCACAATGTCAATGTCGCGCCAGCCGCGGATGTCGAGTCGCTGCGCCGCCTGCTGGTCGAGCAGCTCTACAGCCCGGTGCGCTGGGTGGAGACGGTCGAATTCGTGGCCGCGCAGGGTGTGACGACCGCGCTCGAATGCGGTCCGGGCAAGGTGCTGACCGGGCTGAACAAACGAATCGCTGACAATCTGACGACGTGGCCGGTCTTCGACCCGAAGACGCTGGACGCGGCACTGGAGGCAAGCTCACATGCTTAAAGGTGAAATCGCGCTGGTCACCGGCGCTTCGCGTGGAATCGGACGGGCCATCGCCATGGCGCTGGCCGAACAGGGGGCCGCTGTCGTTGGCACCGCCACCACCGAATCCGGCGCACAGGCCATTGAGCAGGCGCTGACGGCGGCCGGCCATCAGGGCATGGGTCTGGTGCTGAACGTCTCTGATTCAGCCTCGGTCGACGCCGCGCTGGCTCAGGTCACCGAACGTCTCGGCGCGCCGAGCATCCTGGTCAACAATGCCGGCATCACCCGCGACAATCTGTTGATGCGCATGAAGGACGATGAGTGGGACGCGGTCATCGACACCAACCTGACCTCGCTCTACCGGCTCTCCAAGGGCTGTCTGCGTGCCATGACCAAGGCGCGCAAGGGCCGCATCATCAATATCGCCTCAGTCGTCGGGACCATGGGCAACGCCGGTCAGACCAATTATGCCGCCGCTAAGGCCGGTATGATGGGCTTCACCAAGTCGCTCGCCCGCGAAGTCGGCTCACGCGGCATCACGGTCAACTGTGTCGCGCCCGGTTTCATCGACACCGACATGACCAAGGAACTGCCTGAAGCGCACCGCCAGACCCTGCTCGGCGCGATCCCGCTCGGGCGGCTCGGCCAACCCGAAGAGATCGCCAGCGCGGTGGTTTTCCTGGCTTCGCCAGGCGGTGCGTACATCACGGGCGAGACCCTGCATGTCAATGGCGGCATGCACATGGTGTGAAGGTTTGTCGACCTTCGACCGTTAATCGTTTCAAAACAAGATGTTGAGCATGGCTGATCGATGGATATCTCAGCTTTCATCGCATCTGGTTTATCACTAGAATACGCCGTGGCCCAGTGGGGCCAATTTTTATCATTCGAGAGGAATCAAACCTATGAGCAGCGTTGAAGATCGAGTTCGCAAAATCGTGGTGGACCAACTGGGCGTGAAGGAAGAGGAAGTCACCGCCGAGGCGTCCTTCGTCGACGATCTGGGCGCGGACTCGCTCGACACCGTGGAACTGGTCATGGCCCTCGAAGAAGAGTTCGAGACCGAGATCCCGGACGAAGATGCCGAGAAAATCACCACGGTCCAACAGGCCATCGATTACATCAACGCACACCAGGCCTGAAATCAGGTCAGGCGAATCGATTTAACGCCAGGCGCCAGGCTTCGGCCTTGACATAAGGGCGCGGCATGGGCTCGTCGAATGTGGCGTTCTGAACGACGATAGAGGTAAGTGATGGCAGGCAGAAGGGTAGTAGTCACCGGATTGGGCCTTGTGGCACCGGTTGGTCTGGACGTCAAGTCCGCGTGGGACAACATCCTCGCCGGAAAGAGCGGCATCAAACCGATCACCCATTTCGATATCGCCCCGTTCAGTAGCCGCTTCGGCGGTCCGATCTATGGCTTCGATCCGAGTCCCTATGTCTCGGAAAAAGACGCCAAGAAGATGGACAAGTTCATCCATTACGGTTTGGCGGCCGGCTCTCAGGCCATCGCCGATTCTGGACTGGAGGTCACGGAGTCCAACTGTCGGCGCATCGGTGTGGCCGTGGGTTCCGGCATCGGTGGTATCACCGGCATCGAGAACAATTACCAGGTCTACCGCGACAAGGGGCCGCGCCGCATTTCGCCGTTCTTCGTGCCCGCCAACATCGTCAACATGGTGGCCGGCAATCTCTCGATCAAGTTTGGCCTCAAGGGCCCCAATTATTCGATCGTCTCAGCCTGCGCGACCGGTACGCACAACATCGGCGAGGCGGCGATCATGATCCGCCACGGCTATGTCGACGTGATGCTGGCCGGCGGTGCCGAGATGGCGACCTCACCGGTCGGTCTCGGTGGCTTCGCGGCGGCGCGTGCCCTCTCGACCCGCAACGACGATCCCGAGGGCGCCAGCCGTCCCTTCGACAAAGAGCGCGATGGGTTCGTGCTGAGTGACGGTGCCGGTGTCGTGGTGCTCGAAGAGTACGAACACGCCAAGGCGCGTGGCGCGACCATCTATGCCGAGCTGGTCGGTGTCGGCATGAACTCCGACGCCTATCACATGACCGCGCCCTCCGAGGACGGCGCGGGCGCGTCCGAGTGCATGCACCTTGCGCTGAACGACGCCGGTCTGAACAGCGATCAGGTCCAGTACATCAACGCACACGGCACCTCGACGCCAGCCGGTGATGTCGCTGAGACCCGAGCGGTCAAGCGTGCTTTTGGCGATCACGCCTACAAGCTCGCGGTCAGCTCGACCAAGTCCATGACCGGGCACATGCTGGGCGCCGCCGGTGGAGCCGAGGCCATCTTCACCGTCCTGTCCATCCGCGATCAGGTCGCGCCGCCGACCATCAATTATCACACGCCGGACCCGGACTGTGATCTTGACTGCGTGCCCAACACCGCGCGTCAGATGCCGATCGATATCGCCATCTCCAACTCGTTCGGCTTTGGTGGCACCAACGGGACGCTCGTCTTCCGGCGTCTCTGATCCGGTCTCCGCCCGGAGACAGGAACCAGGGACACCGATCGGCAGGATGCACGGAGTGGCTACAACGCCCGAAGTCAGCGCTCCGTCGCGGATCCTGATCGATGGTCAGCCCGCTGATCGGGTCTCAGTCCTCGACCGGGCTGTGCAGTATGGGGATGGTCTGTTTGAGACCATCCGCCTCGCGGCCGGGCATCCCTGTCAGTGGCAGCGCCACATGGATCGGTTGACCCTGGGCGCCGAGCGCCTGGGGATCAGCATGCCCGATACGGCGTTGCTCGCCGCTGAGGTGGCGGAAGTCACCTGGGGCCGGCACGACGGAATACTCAAGCTGATTCTCACGCGCGGCGAGGGCGGGCGCGGCTATCGGCCGCCGCATCCAGCCAACGCACGCCGATTGCTGCTGAGTTATCCCTTGCCGGCCAATCACGGCCAAGAATGGCGCGAGGGCGTGGCCGTGCGTTACTGTCAGACGCCGGTCTCGATCAATCCGGTGCTCGCCGGCATCAAGCATCTCAATCGTCTGGACTCGGTCTTAGCGCGCGCTGAATGGAACGATCCAGCGATCGCTGAAGGACTCATGTTCGAGTCGACCGGCGAGCTGGTCGGGGGCACCATGACCAATGTATTCCTGTGGGACGGTCGCTGCCTGATGACGCCGCCAGTCGATCGCGGCGGCATCGCCGGCACTGTGCGCGGTCTGACACTGGAACTCGCGGCGCGTCTGGGAATCGACTGTCTGGTCACCCGGCTCGATCGCGCGGCGCTCGATCAGGCGCGCGGACTCTTTCTCACCAACTCGATCATTGGCGTCTGGCCCGTGCGCGCGTTGCCTGGACGCCGGTTCGATCCGGTCCAGTTGCCCTGGAATCTGCTTGATCGACTGTATCGAGCCGCCTGTACGCCGGGATGATCCACCCGATGTCAAAACGTATCACTGTACTCCTCATGCTCATCGTCCTCATCGCCGGTTTTCTGGCCGGGGCGCTCTGGCGTGACTATCGCTGCTTCCTGTCGATGCCGATCCAGACCGACGCGGAACGCCTGCTGTTCGATGTGCCGCGCGGGACATCCCTGCGTACCCTGGCCAGGCGTCTGCACGAACAGGGATTGATCCAGCGTCCGACCTATTTCATTGCCCTGGCCTATCTTCAGGGCGATCAGGGGCGGCTTAAGGCCGGCGAGTACGCACTCACGCCCGACATGACGCCGCCCCGGATCCTGGAGCGGCTCACCTCGGGCCGGGTGGTCGAATACAGCCTCACCCTGGTTGAAGGCTGGACCTTCCGTCAGGCGCTGGCCGCACTCGATGCGCATGAGGTCTTCGGCGGCTCCCAGCTCTCGGCCTTGTCCGACGCCGAGATCATGGCTGAACTCGGGCGTCCCGATGAACACCCCGAGGGACTGTTCTTCCCCGATACCTATCACTTCCCGCGTCAGACCCGCGCGCTTGATATCCTCAAGCGCTCGCTCGCCCGAATGGACGCCATCCTGGCCGAAGAATGGGCGGCGCGCGCGCCGAATCTGCCGATCACGACGCCCTATGAAGCACTGATCCTGGCTTCGATCATCGAAAAGGAGACCGGTCTGGCCAGCGAGCGTGCGCGTATCGCCGGCGTCTTCACCCGCCGTCTTCAGCGCGGGATGCGGCTCCAGACCGATCCGACCGTGATCTATGGTATGGGCGAGCGTTATGACGGCAACATCCGCCGCGCCGATCTGCGCGAGGCGACGCCCTACAATACCTATGTCATCAATGGTCTGCCGCCGACGCCCATCGCCCTGGTCGGGCGCGAAGCGATCCATGCGGCGCTCAATCCGGAGGATGGCGAGGAACTGTATTTTGTCGCCAAGGGCGATGGCAGCCATGTGTTCTCGCGCACGCTCGACGAGCACAATCAGGCGGTGCGCCGCTATATCCTCAACCGGGACGGCTGATGGACACACGCGGACGCTTCATTACACTCGAAGGCATCGAAGGCGCGGGCAAGTCGACTCAGATCGCGCCCCTGGCCGAGCTGTTGCGCGCGCGCGGTCTGGAGGTGCTCACCACTCGTGAGCCGGGCGGCTCGCCGCTGGCCGAACGTCTGCGCGCGCTGCTGCTCGACCCGGACAACCAGGGCATGAGCGAGACGACCGAGCTGCTGCTGATGTTCGCCGCACGTTCCGATCATCTGGAACGCCGCATCCGCCCAGCGCTTGAGGCCGGACACTGGGTGCTCTGCGACCGCTTCACCGATGCCACCTATGCCTATCAGGGCGGCGGACGCGGGATCGATCCGGCGCAGATACGCCTGCTCGAAACCCTGGTGCAGGACGAACTGCGCCCGGATCTGACGCTCGTCTTCGACCTGCCGCCCGAACTCGGACTTGGGCGCGCTAAGTCGCGCGCGGGTCAAGCTGATCGTTTCGAGTCCGAGACTCAACGCTTCTTCGCGACGGCGCGGGCGGTCTACCTCGAACGGGCAAGGGGCAATCCGAAGCACTATCGCGTGATCGACGCCACGGCACCGCTCGAAGCGGTGACGCTTGCCGTCGCGGCTGAACTGAATGCCTTCGTCGACTCGCTGGAGTTCCGTTCATGAGTCCGACGCGCGCCGAATCCGCTTCGTCGAAATCGGCTACGCCGTCGCCACGACCGTTCGAGATTCCCTTGCCCTGGACGGAGTCGATCTGGTCGCGCCTGCAAGCCTCGCGCGCCGCTGATCGACTGGCGCATGGGTTGCTGATCTCGGGGCCAAATGGAGTCGGCAAGCGTGCGCTGGCACGCGCGCTGGCCCAGTCGCTGCTGTGTCAGACCCCGAATGCTCAGGGTCTGGCCTGTGGACACTGTGCCGACTGTCATCTGCTGGCGGCCGGTAGTCATCCGGATCTGATCGAGGTCGGCCCGGACCCGGAGAGCAAATCGGGCGAGATCCCCATTGACGCGGTGCGGCTGTTCGCCGGGCGCGAATCCCTGACCCCGAGCCGCGCACCCTGGAAGGTCGCTCTGATCGATCCGGCCGACCGGCTCAATCAGGCGGCAGCTAATGCCCTGCTCAAAACCCTGGAAGAGCCGACCGGACACAGTATTCTCTGTCTGATCGGTGAGCGCATCGGGCGTTTGCCGGCGACCATCCGCAGTCGCTGTCTGCTGATCCCGGTGCCCATCCCGAACGAAGCTCAGGCGCTGAGCTGGCTGGAGTCATGCGAGCCGCGCGAAGATTGGCCGCTGCGTCTGCGCCTGGCGCATGGCGCGCCGCTACGGGCACTGACTGAAAGCGCCGACGATACCTGGCTGGAACAGCGTGGCCAGTGTCTGCACGGATTTATGGAGATCGCGCGTGGACGCGGCGATCCGATCACGGTTGCTGGACGCTGGAACGAAATCGGCGCCGGTCGTATCCTCGACTGGCTCGCCGGTTTCATGGGCGATCTGCTGCGCCTGAGTGTCTGTGCCGCACCGCCGCGGCTCGATCATCCCGATCGGCGCGACGAACTGGCGGCGCTGGCGCAACGGCTCGACCCGGCGGTTGGGCATCGCTTCCTCAAGCACTTGCTGGAGGCGCGCGCCCTGAGCGAGAGCAACCTCAATCAACACCTGCTGCTGGAATCCCTGGCCATCGACTGGTCGCGGATCGGCCAGTCGGCACGCACCGGGACTGGAGGATCAAGCCGATGAGCACACCCACTCCAATGAGCGGACTCGGTGGTCAGCAACGCATCCTGAGCTTCGCCATCAAGGACAAGAGTAACCTCTATGCATCCTATATGCCCTTCATCAAGAATGGCGGACTCTTCATTCCCACCAACAAAAGCTATCAGCTCGGCGACGAGATCTTTCTGCTGCTCCAGTTGATGGAGGAACCCGACCGCATTCCAGTCGCCGGGCGCGTGGTCTGGCTGACGCCGGCCGGGGCCGAGGGCAATCGCGCCGTCGGGGTCGGTGTGCAGTTCAACGATCAGGACAAGGGCGCCACCCGGCGCAAGATCGAGGACTATCTGGCCGGTGCGCTCAACTCCGAACGTCCGACCCATACCATGTAGCCTGATCCCATCCCACCGGCTCAGAGCGTGCTGATCCGCACCTCATATACCCCGCCGATTGCAACATATTCATCTTCGCCCCTGAGCAAATCCGGCAGGAGCTGGTTGTAGAAGAAGATCTTGGCCAGCGGCACCTCGACTTCCAGGATGTAGTCGCCGAACTCATCGGCCCGCTCGCGCTCGCGTGTGAAGCTGTTGAGATTGTTGAGCAACACCCGATAGCGCGCGCGCTCGGCGCGCTCCAGGACTTCATGTTCATCGATGCGGTTGATGCCGCGATAGAGCCGGACATGCGTCTGCTCGGGATGGGTGCGTGCCAGCTCGTACTGACAATAGGCATAGAGCAGATCGAGCTGCGACTCCAGCGCGTTAGTCGCATAGAGACCACGCGAGCCTTCATATAGATAACGCTGATAGCACTCCCCGCCGCGATCCAGGAGCGATCCGGCGTGATGACGCGCCAGCAGTCCGAACCGACTCTCCACCCAGCGCTTGAGCACCGCGCCCTCGCGTCCATCCGAATCGAACGACCAGCCACGCACCAGCCGCCGATAGTTGGCCTTGACCCGTGCCGGTTTTTTACGGCCTGGCATCGACCCGGCTTCCTCCGGCTCCTCCAGCAGGAACCACACGGTCATATAGTCCATGAAACGCTGAGCGCGCTCGGTCGCTTCCGGCAGGCGGTCGAGCATCTGGAACAGCCCGGCGTGCAGATCACGGATACCGTCGATCTCCAGCGCCACCGGATGGCGCTGGAAGCTGAGACTGCCGAGGATCACCGCCGGCAGGTTGCAGCGGTTGATCGGTTGACGGGCGCTCGGTGGAAGCGTGGGCGGTGGCGGCTCGTCGTGTCGGATTTGTCTGTCGTTCTCCATACAGCCCCTAAGGCTTTGTCGTGGATGCGACCATCACGAACAACAGGGGCCGCCTGACAAAAGCTTAATAAAATCAAAATTTTATATTATTTTTCAAAATTGGCACGTTGTCTGCATTAATTGCTGGTGAGTGAGTCACTCATTCGATCCCAGCCACAGCGAACCAAGAGGAAAATCATCATGGCAATGCGTCAATGCGCCATCTACGGCAAAGGCGGTATCGGCAAGTCCACCACCACCCAGAATCTTGTGGCCGGTCTGGCCGAGCTGGGTAAGAAGGTCATGATCGTCGGCTGTGACCCCAAGGCCGACTCGACCCGTCTGATCCTGCACTCCAAGGCCCAGAATACCATCATGGAGATGGCCGCCGAAGCCGGTTCGGTGGAAGACCTCGAACTGGAAGATGTGCTCAAGGTCGGCTACGGCGACATCAAGTGCGTCGAGTCCGGTGGTCCTGAGCCGGGTGTGGGCTGCGCCGGCCGCGGTGTTATCACCGCCATCAACTTCCTCGAAGAGGAAGGCGCCTATGAGGCCGATCTGGACTTCGTGTTCTACGACGTGCTCGGCGACGTGGTCTGCGGCGGGTTCGCCATGCCGATCCGCGAGAACAAGGCTCAGGAAATCTACATCGTCTGCTCCGGCGAGATGATGGCCATGTTCGCCGCCAACAACATCGCCAAGGGCATCGTCAAGTACGCCAGCTCCGGCAGCGTGCGTCTGGCCGGCCTGATCTGCAACAGCCGCAACACCGCGCGTGAAGATGAGCTGATCATGGAGCTGGCCCGTCAACTCGGCACCCAGATGATCCACTTCGTGCCGCGCGACAACGTCGTGCAGCGCGCTGAGATCCGCCGCATGACGGTCATCGAGTACGACCCCAAGGCCAAGCAGGCCGACGAGTATCGCACCCTGGCCCAGAAGATCATCGACAACAAGATGTTCGTCATCCCGACCCCGATCACCATGGATGCGCTCGAAGACCTGCTGATGGACTTCGGCCTCATGGACGGCGAGGACGAGAGCATTATCGGCAAGACGGCGGCGGAAGAAGTCGCCGCTTGAGGCGAGCCGGGCGAACAGTGGGCGGTCCAGTCGCTGAATACCGAACACTGAACTCTGACACGATTGAATTTCAGGCCGGGAGTCCGCGAATTGGCGGCACGGCGGGAGAACCACAATGGCGACATTGACTCGCGACGAGGCTCAGGCACTCATCCAGGAAGTGCTCGAAGCCTATCCGGACAAGGCGAAGAAGGACCGGGCCAAGCATCTGGCCGTCAACGATCCTTCGGTCGAGCAGTCCAAGAAGTGCATCATCTCCAACCGCAAGTCCCAGCCGGGCGTCATGACCATCCGTGGTTGTGCCTACGCCGGCTCCAAGGGTGTGGTTTGGGGTCCGATCAAGGACATGGTCCACATCTCGCACGGCCCGGTCGGCTGCGGCGCCTACTCGCGTGCCGGACGGCGTAACTATTACGTCGGCCACACGGGTGTGAACACCTTCGGCACCATGAACTTCACCTCGGATTTCCAGGAGAAGGACATCGTCTTCGGCGGTGACAAGAAGCTCGAAAAGCTCATCGACGAAATCAATACGCTCTTCCCGCTGGTCAAGGGCATCAGCGTTCAGTCCGAGTGCCCCATCGGTCTGATCGGCGACGACATCGAGGCCGTCTCCAAGAAGAAGGGTAAGGAACTCGACAAGCCCATCGTGCCGGTGCGTTGCGAAGGCTTCCGTGGTGTCTCCCAGTCGCTCGGCCATCACATCGCCAACGACGCGATCCGTGACTGGGTCATCGGCAACCGCGACGGCGACACCTCGTTCGAGGTCGGTCCCTACGACGTGGCCGTGATCGGCGACTACAACATCGGCGGCGACGCCTGGGCCTCGCGCATCCTGCTCGAAGAGATGGGTCTGCGCGTGGTCGCCCAGTGGTCCGGCGACGGCACGCTGTCCGAGATGGAGTTGACCCCCAAGGTCAAGCTCAACCTCATCCACTGCTATCGCTCGATGAACTACATCAGCCGCTTCATGGAAGAGAAGTACGGGATTCCGTGGATGGAATACAACTTCTTCGGCCCGACCAAGATCGCCGAGTCGCTGCGCAAAATCGCCGCCTTCTTCGACGAGACCATCCAGGCCAACGCTGAGAAGGTCATCGAGAAATACAAGGCCGAGTACGACGCCATCATCGCCAAGTACCGTCCGCGCCTGGAAGGCAAGAGGGTGATGCTCTACGTCGGTGGTCTGCGTCCGCGTCACGTCGTCGGCGCCTACGAGGATCTGGGCATGGAAGTGGTCGGTACCGGCTACGAGTTCGCCCACAACGACGACTACGACCGCACCATGAAGGAAATGGGCGAGGCGACCCTGCTCTACGACGACGTCACCGGCTATGAGTTCGAGGAATTCGTCAAGCGCGTCAAGCCGGATCTGATCGGCTCGGGCATCAAGGAAAAGTACATCTTCCAGAAGATGGGTGTGCCCTTCCGCCAGATGCACTCCTGGGATTACTCCGGTCCCTATCACGGCTATGACGGCTTTGCCATCTTTGCGCGTGACATGGACATGACCGTGAACAATCCCTGCTGGAACAGTATGCAGGCCCCCTGGCTGAAAAAAGACGCCGCGAGCGCCTAAGCGACCGATCTGCCTCCGGCCTCTCCACTCCCCGTGCGGGAGCGGGGCCGGGGCAGAGGGGTTGACAGCCATTGACGCCGCCTCGGGCGGCACCCGATCACGATTCGCCGTCGTCCGCAGATTAGCGGCGCGGCAGGAGCACCCCCATGAGCCAGACCGTCGAAAAGATCAAGCCTTGCTTCCCGCTGTTCCGTGACGAGGACTATGTCGATAACCTCGCCAAAAAGCGCGAGCTGGTCGAAGAAGTTCCCTCGATGGATAAGATCGAGGAGACCTTCGCCTGGACCACGACCAAGGAATATCAGGAGCTGAACTTCAAGCGCGAAGCCCTGACCATCAACCCGGCCAAGGCCTGCCAGCCGCTCGGCGCGGTGCTGTGCGCGCTCGGCTTCGAGAAGACCCTGCCCTATGTGCATGGTTCGCAGGGTTGCGTGGCTTACTTCCGCACCTACTTCAACCGCCACTTCAAGGAGCCGGTCGCCTGTGTGTCGGACTCCATGACTGAAGACGCGGCGGTGTTCGGCGGTCAGAAGAACATGTTCGACGGTCTGGAGAACGCCAAGGCGCTCTACAAGCCCGAGTGCATCGCGGTCTCGACCACCTGCATGGCCGAGGTCATCGGTGACGACTTGAACGCCTTCATCGGCAATGCCAAGAAGGAAGGCCACATTCCGCCCGAGTTCCCGACGCCCTTCGCGCACACCCCGAGCTTCGTCGGCAGCCACACCACCGGCTGGGACAACATGTTCGAAGGCTTTCAGCGCTATTTCACGCTGAACGAGATGGAAGACAAGGTCGTCGGCTCCAACGGCAAGATCAACCTCGTGCCCGGCTTCGAGACCTATCTCGGCAACTACCGCGTCATGCACCGCATGATGCAGGAGATGGGTGTCGACTACAGCCTGCTGTGCGACCCGACCGAGGTGCTCGATACGCCAGCCGATGGTGAGTTCCGTCTCTATGCCGGCGGTACCCCGATCGCCGAGATGAAGGACGCGCCCAACGCCATCGACACTCTGCTGCTCCAGCCCTGGCAGTTGCCCAAGACCAAGAAGTTCGCCGAGATCACCTGGAAGCACCCGGTCAGCCACATCAACATCCCGATGGGGTTGGAGTGGACCGACGAGTTCCTGATGAAGGTCTCCGAGCTGACCGGCAAGGAGATTTCCGAGTCGCTGGCCAAGGAGCGCGGTCGCCTGGTCGACATGATGACCGACAGCCACACCTGGCTGCATGGCAAGAAGTTCGCGCTCTATGGCGATGCCGACTTCGTGCTGGGTCTGACCAAGTTCCTGCTCGAACTCGGTGCTGAGCCGACCCACGTCCTCTGCAACCAGGCCAACAAGCGCTGGAAGAAGGAAGTGGAAAAAGTGCTCGCGTCCTCGCCTTATGGAGCCGGTGCCGAGGTCCACATCGGCAAGGATCTCTGGCATCTGCGCTCGCTGTGCTTCACCGACAAGCCGGACTTCCTGATCGGCAACAGCTACGGCAAGTTCATCCAGCGCGACACCCTGCACAAGGGCAAGGAGTTCGAGGTGCCGCTGATCCGTCTCGGCTTCCCGATCTTCGACCGTCATCACCTGCATCGCATGACGACCCTGGGTTACGAGGGCGCTATGTACATGCTGACGACCATCGTCAACGCGGTACTGGAGCGTCTGGACGAAGAGACCCGCGAGATGGGCGTGACCGACTTCAACTACGACCTGGTGCGCTAGTCGGGAGTCTGGAACCCTGTGGGCGTCCTCCGGGCGCCCCTGGGTTCGAGTGTCTGAACCGAGAAACGAGGCGAGATCCCGATGCCCAACGTGATGATTCGCAAAAACGACGCTGGAGGCCTGCTCTTCTACGTCGCCAAGAAGGACATGGAGGAAACCATCGCCTCCGTGGAAACCGATACCTCCGAGACCTGGGGCGGCGAGGTGGTGCTGACCGATGGATCGCGCTGGTACATCGATCCGATCAGTCCACCGCCCGTGTTCCCAACCACCCTGCGCTTCAAGCGCGGGGACGAGTGAATCGAATACAGGAGACATCCCATGGCCCTGAAGATCGTCAAAGACGTTTGCACCGCCTGCGGTGACTGCGAGCCCGTGTGCCCGACTCAGTCCATCATGCCCTTCAAGGGCGTTTACAAGATCGACGCCAGCACCTGTAGCGAGTGCGAAGGTGATGGCGAGCCAGGCGTTCCGCAGTGCATGGAAGCCTGCATGGAAGACGACTGCATCGTTCCGGCCTGAGCCAAACGGCCCCTCTCTCCAACCACGCTCCCGTGAGGGGAGAGGGACCAAGACCACTGATCCAACGCCAACCAGCAGGGGACAACGACATGGCCACCACCACGCTCACCGAGGACATGGCACTACGCATCGGCCTGGCCGCGCGGACGCTGCCGGATACGGATCCCGCGCGCCTGCTAAGGGTGCTGGCCGATCTCGTGGGTCTGCCGCCGAGCGCCGAGCGTCTGGCCACGGTTAAGGTCAAGGATCTGAAGCAGGCCGGCGATGGCGAATTCGCCCATCTCGATCAGGCCGAACTCAAGGCGGCGTTGGCCATCCTCAAGGGCGAGGGCGTCGAGTCGTCCGATCCGCCACCGGCGGTCGCGTCCTATGCCGAGGGCGACATGCCCGACTCGATCCGCGTGGCCTGTGCCTCGGATCATGGCGAGGAACTCGACGGGCACTTCGGGGCGGCGCGGCATTTTCTCGTCTATCAGGTCTCGGCCAGCGAGATCCGGCTGATCGATGTGCGCACGGTCGATGAGTCCCAGGCCGGCGATGATCGCAACGCCTATCGCGCTGGCCTGATCGCCGACTGTCAGGTGCTCTATGTCGCGTCCATCGGCGGGCCGGCCGCGGCCAAGGTCGTCAAGCGCGAGATCCATCCGATCAAGGACGCGATGGGTGGCCCGATCCGCGAACGCTTGCAAGCACTGCAAGTCATCCTCGCCGGCAAGGCACCGCCCTGGCTGGCCAAGGTCATGGGTCATGCCCCCGAGGCGCGCGTGCGATTCGAGCTCGACGAGGCCGAGGCATGATCGAGTCCATCCAGATCCAGCAGATCGCCGAGATCGTCCGGCGCGCCGGTCTCAACGATCAGACGCTGTCGGCGCTGCGCGAGCATTTCGGCGACCTGCATTTCAGTCACTGTCTGGACGACGAACTGGGTGCTGACGAGCCATTTCTCGCCGACGAAGCCTTCAACCTCTATCTGGTCGATGGGCGCGCGCACTGTCTGACGCTCACGCGCGATCCCGAGTGCGCGACAGGTTTGTTACTGGCTGAGGTCGAGGCCCATGCGTGAGATGCCAAGCGCCCAAACATCGCCCGCTACGGCTGACCCAAGCGTACCGCTTGCCCAGGTTTGTCAGAATCTGGCGGCGGGCGCTGGCCTGGAAGCCCTGCTGGCCGCCGTCCAGACCGAGCTGCCCGACCTGAGCATCCAGCACGTTATGACCCGGGCGGGCTGGCACCGGCTCGGCGGCGTCGTGGACCTGGAGGGGCGTCGCATCGCCCACAATCTCGCGGAGTGGGCCGAAGCCGAGTCGGGCGGCGACATCGACGAGTTGCTGTTCAAGCTCTCGGACGTTCAGCATTTCGCCACCCGACTCAATGGTCGCACCCATTATCTGGTGACTCCCACGGGTCCGCTGGCGCGCGACTTCATCCAGATCGAGATCGAAGAGCTGCAAGAAGTCCTCGACCGCACGCTCTCGGATCCCGACTGGTTCCCCGAGACCCTGGCCGAGTTTATCGATCCGTTCGAGTTTCCACGTCTGCAACCTGATCCGGTCGGCGCGCCGCGTTTTCTGTTTCGACGCCTGACCCGTATTTCGGACCTGATCGGCTCGCCGGACGCCGGTCCAAAACTGATGCGTTTTCTGAGTGATTGGGACCGCAGCTCGGCGGCTGAATCCGATGCTTTCTGCCATCACTGGGTGCTGGCGATCCGCGAATATCAGGATCGCGACGGCGAGGGCCGGATGAGCGCCAAGCCGGTTTCGGCGCTCGCCGGTCGCATCCCGGCGCTGCCGGATGGCGACGTCGCGCGCGGAGCCAAGCTCGCCAACCAGATCCACGGTTTCGACCGCGAGGCCGGCTATCCCTTCGCCTGGTACTTCCACATGCTCACCAGCCGCGAGGTCTCGCACAAGCTGGCCGAGTCTGTCCATGCCGATCTCATGGGTGCCTACGACTATCTGCCGGCGCGTGATCTCAAAGTCCTGCGCGACTGGTATCGCGAACCCTATGGGCTGTGATCGAGCCTCCGGAGTCAAGCGCAGCCGGAGCGCTCCAATTGCGTTCTGCAACCCGGTATAGCAGTATGCCGACCGACGGCGCGCTCTCGGTCATGTTCACTCGCTGATTTCTGTCATCGATCCCTTTTGTCGGTGTCCCCGAGAATTGCGCTGAATTGGTGCTATCTCAACCGGCGAGAGCCTCATGGCTGTATCGATTCCTCCCGATGACTCCAGCGGCGAACAGAAATACGCCGAGCAGGCGCTACGCGAGAGTGAGGAGCGCTACCGCAGTCTGGTGGAGAGCCTGCCGGACATCGTCTATTCCTTCTCCGACAAGCGCGGCGGGGTCGTTTGGTCGGCGCTCCCTCGGCGCTGGAACAGTTGTTTACACCCTTCATTCAGGCCGATTCGAGTATCACGCGCCGCTTCGGCGGCACAGGGCTGGGACTCTCTATCAGCAAACGTCTGGTCGAGCTCATGGGCGGTACCATCGGCGTCGAGAGCTCCGAAGGGCAGGGCAGTACCTTTTGGTTCGAGCTGACCCTCGAACGTGTGGCCTCTGGTGCGCCCGAAGTGCCGGTTAGACAAGCTCCGAGCGGCCTTGGCCACCAATCGGCCACAGCCGGCACGGCGTCTCTTTGCGGAACTGGAGCGGTATCTCATGGCCGTCCATGGCGAGCAGACGACACACGCTATCGCGATGGCACTGGATGGACTGAGATTCGCCGAGGCATTCCAGCTGTTGGATGAAACAGCCGAGCCCTGATCTCCAGGGTCCGGCCTCCACATCAACGAGTCTTCAACGCACTGGATTCCAAGATGCCATCGATCTTACACAGGTCGCTTGCCGCTCAACTGGCCGGCGTGATTTTCGGTTTGATGCTGGTACTACTCACTGCCTTTGCGTGGGGACTCGACCTTTACGCCCAGGCTGTGCTCGCGGGCGCCTACCCGTCCGGTGAGCCGGTCATCGGGGACGGCACCGATCTGAATGCGCTCGGTCACAGCGCGGCGTTTCTGCGCAATGCCATCCTCATGGGAGCGACGGCTGTGTTGCTGGCCATGGGGGCGGTCATCCTCGTCATGACCCGGCGTCTGGTGACCAAGCCGCTGCTGGCCGTCGTCGACATCCTGGAGCGCATCGGCGCAGGCGATTACGGCAGCGACATGGCGACCAAACGCGCCGATGAAATTGGCCTCCTCCTGGTTTCACTGCTGAAGATGCAGACTCGGCTCGCTGAACGTGCCACGGCCGATCAGCGGACCGTGCATGCCATGCAGCGTCTCAAGAGCGCGCTCGACAAGGCCTCCACCAACATGATGGTCGCCGATGGCGCCGGAACGCTGATCTATCTGAACGAATCCTTCCACCGCATGATGCGTGAGGCCGAGGACGACATTCACCAGGCGCTGCCGAACTTCAGCGCGGAGGATCTCGTCGGTCGCGGTTTGGCCGATTTCCATCGCAATCCCGCGCATCAGAAAGCGCTCTTGGAGAAGCTGGTCGGCACCTATGTCTCGCAGATGCGCGTGGGGCGGCGCACCTTCAAGCTCATCGCCAATCCGGTGCTCGACGCTCAGGGTGAGCGTGTCGGGACCGTGATCGAATGGATCGATCGCACGGACGAGGTCATGGCCGAGGCCGAGCTCGACGTCCTGCTCGATGCGGCCGCGCAGGGCGACTTCAACCAGCGCTTGAGTCTCGAGGGCAAACAGGGATTCTTCCTGGATCTGGCCGAGGGGATGAACCATCTCACCGAGATCGTCACCAGGGCGCTGGACGAACTGGCGGCCGTGCTCAAGGCGATCGCTCAGGCCGATCTCACGCAACGGATCGAGTCGAACTACAAGGGGCGCCTCGCCGAGCTCAAGCGCGACACCAATACGACCCTGGTCCAATTGGAGCGATTGGTCGGGCAGATCCGTGAGGCGAACGATGCCATCCATACCGCCTCCACCGAAATCGCGGCGGGCAATGCCGATCTCTCCGAACGCACCGAGGCGCAGGCGAGCAGCCTGGAGGAAACCGCCAGCGCGATGCATCGCTTCAACGTGACCATCCAGCAGAATGCCCGCAATGCCGATGCGGCGCTGGAACTCGCGCGGCGTGCGAACGAGCAGGTCGCTTCGGGCGGCGCGCTCGTCGCGCGCGTCGTCGAAACCATGGGGCGGATCCAGGAGTCGAGCAAGCAGATCTCGGACATCGTGGGGGTCATCGACAGCATTGCGTTCCAGACGAACATCCTGGCGCTGAACGCCGCCGTGGAAGCGGCGCGGGCCGGTGAACAGGGGCGCGGCTTCGCGGTCGTCGCCGCCGAGGTCAGGGGACTGGCCCAGCGCAGTGCCCAGGCGGCGAAGGAGATCAAGTCTTTGATCGCAGATTCCGTCCTCCAAGTGGACGACGGCGCCGGACTGGTCGCTGAAACCGGTGCGAGCATGGAAGGCGTCGTCGGCTCTTTCCGGCAGGTCGTGACCTTGATGAACGGAATTGCCGAGGCGAGCCGCGAGCAGAAAGCGGGCATCGAGCAAGTCAATCAGGCGATCACCCAGATGGACGAGACGACGCAGCGCAATGCCGCCTTGGTCGAGCAGGCGGCGGCCGCTGCCGAGAGCCTGCAAGAGCAGGCCGTGGCACTGAACAAGATGGTGTCCATTTTCAAGTTGGACCCGATGCGCCTGGCGCATGACGGCCTCGACGCGGCTGCGGAGGATACGATCAATTTTGATGATTTCGTGTATGCGCACAAGCAATGGTCGAAGAAGTTGCGCCGCGTCATCGAGGGGCGCAGTGAACCGCAGGATCCGGAGGTCGTTTCCTGTGACGACAAATGTGCGCTTGGGGTCTGGATCTATGGCGCGGGTCGTCAGTTCCAGGCGGCGGCCGACTATGAGACTTTGCGGACCAAGCACGCCCAGTTCCACCAGTGTGCCGGTGATGTCCTGCGGCACGTCATCGTGGGGGACCGTGTCCAGGCCGATCACATCCTCTCTGAACGTCTAGCGCGACTCTCCGATGAGACGGTGAGGCACATCCGTTGTCTGGAGCAGCACTATCGGCACAGTACGGCGGAACAGGTCGGGCGCTCGATGGGCGGGTGAGTCGCTCGGTCTTGATGAGCATCGCGCTGCTGTAGCGGATCGAGATAGTGTTGCTGTTCGAGGCCGTGACGCACTCATTATGTGCACGACAAAGCTTGACAGCAGCCATGAGCGGTAGTCTTGAGTTAGATTACAGCTCAGCTGCTTCCTGGATACACTGTTAGAGTTGAACAAGCACGGGAAACTTCATGCAGACCCTTGTAAAGCGGACGTTGTATCTATTTCTATGGATTACGGGGCTTACCGCTCTGCTAGCTCTCAGCGGGCTTGTATATCTATGGTTCTTTTCGCAGGGTACTCAACCACACGAGACCAAGGATCTGCCTCACCTCGGCTGGTTAGTTTCCGCAGTCATTGCCGAAATCGTCGCCGTTGTTTTGCTGCTGGCAAAAAAGGGCTTGAAGTATCTCCCAGAGACTCAAACTGACAAAAACTCAGGAGATACTATCCGGTTTATGCAGAATTTTATTTCATCCGGAACAAGCGCAACCATTGTTAGTAACAGAGTTTCCTGGCTGGCCAGTAACTCTGAACTAATCGAGATCCTGAAGGATAAGGCAAAAGCAGGTATTCGAATTGAAATCATTACCCCTCATGCACTTCCAGACGAAATCCGTGACGCACTTGCCGGTGTTTCTTTTATTGTTACGAAAGAAACCAATCCACCTGAGGCTCGATTTACATTGATAAACGGAGATAGAAGCGGCGCGGAGCGGCTAGCAATAGCTCGCGGCGTACATCCGGAGCACGAGATTACTATTTTTGACAACAACTCTGGACCACAAATAAGTACATCTATTAAATAATTTTAACAAAATACCTGTTTGAGTATATAATAAATATCTCTGCCATAAGCAAGAAGC
>NZ_WNKT01000025.1 GCF_009720725.1 Allochromatium palmeri | reverse complement strand
GCTTCTTGCTTATGGCAGAGATATTTATTATATACTCAAACAGGTATTTTGTTAAAATTATTTAATAGATGTACTTAATTCCGGTAGATCAGACCCTGCAAACTGGAGGGGCGTCTCATCATCGCGGCCGCTTCAGCGCGGTTTGACAGCGGTCAGGAGCGTGACCGGCATGGCCGTGCGCCAGCCGTCGAAGCGCCCGAGCGGGGCGGCGTGCGCGACCGAGATCCGCGTCAGCTCACCGCCGATGCGCTCGCTCAGCGCGACGAGAAAGGCTTCGCTCTGAATGGTGACCGCGTTGGCCACCAGCCGTCCGCCGGGTTTGAGCGCCGACCAGCAACGCTCAGCGACGCCCTCCACCGTGAGTCCACCGCCGATGAAGATGGCGTCGGGTGGCTCCAGATCATCCAGGGCTTCGGGCGCGCGCCCGGCCACCAGCCGCAGATCGGGCACGCCGAGCGCATCGCGATTGCGTTCGATGAGCGTGCGGCGTCCCGCGTCGGACTCGATGGCGATGGCACGGCTGCGCTCGTCGGTGCGCATCCATTCGATCCCGATCGAACCACAGCCAGCACCCACGTCCCACAACAGCTCGCCCGGCAGCGGCGCCAGACGCGCCAGGGTCGCGGCGCGGATATCGCGCTTGGTCAGTTGGCCATCGTGCTCATAGGCCGCATCTGGAAGTCCGACGCGACGCGACAGGGGCAGGGCGTCCGGATCGGCCCGGCACTCGACCGCGATCAGATTGAGGGTGGCGCACGCCTCGGCTTCGTCGTGCTGATGCCACTCTGCCGCCGTGTTTTCCAACCGGCGCTCGAACGCACCGCCGAGCCGCTCCAGCACCGTCAGCCGGCTTGGGCCATAGCCGCGTGCGACCAGTTGCGCCGCCAGTTGGTGCGGTGTCGAGCCATCCGCAGAGAGCACCAGTAGCCGCGCGCTGGGTGCGAGATGTAGATTGACGCGCGCCAGCGGCCGGCCATGCGCCGGAATCACCGTGACGTCCTGCAAGGCCCAGCCCAGCCGCGCCGCCGCCAGTGAGACCGACGAGGGCGCAGGCAGGATGTGCAGTTCCTCAGGCGCCAGGCGCTGCGCCAGCGTCGCGCCGATGCCGAACAGCATGGGATTGCCGCTGGCGAGTACGCATACTGGCTGACCGCGCCGGGCCAGAAGTTGTTCATAGGCCAGCTCGAACGGACTCGGCCAGGGCTGACGCTCCTGGTCGGGACGCTCCGGGACGAGCGCCAGATGCCGCGCACCGCCGAAGAGCAGGCGCGCCTCGTCGATGGCCTGACGCGCCGTTTCGCTAAGCCCAGCGAGTCCGTCCTCACCGAGTCCGACGATAGTGAGCCAGGGGGATGTCGTGGAAGAAGGAGTGTTGCTCATGAAAATCGTAGCGATCCTCGGGAATCGAATCGTCCAGCGCTTCACCACTGAGTGCGACCAAAGGTGATGCGCGCGGCTAAACTGTAGGTTCCATGTGATTAAACCGCGTCCAGAATGAGACACGTGAGAGATGAGTCCACAGTCCATGCGCCTTCTGTCATTACTCGCCGCGCTGTCGCTCGTCGGCTGTGCCTATACACCCAACGAAACGCTCTCGGAACCGGAACCGCGCGAGACCGACTGGCGGATCGGTGATGATGCCGCCGGTCTGTCAGCCGACATGGGCCTGGGGTTCATGGCGTTGCCCACGACGACGAGCGCCCCGAGTGAAGCCACGTCCTCTGAAGCCGGACCAACCCAGGCCGAAGCTGTCGTCGCTGAATCGATGCCGGCGTCGGTCGAATCCATGACCGATGAGTCGACGACCCAGGACGCCAACGCCACAGAGACCACCAAGCGCCGCTCACTGACGATCTCGCTCAGCGATCAGGCCTTCGAATACAAGGAAGATGATGCCGTGGTCCACGCCGGTCCCATCTCATCGGGTAAAGCGGGTCATTCGACGCCCGCCGGCCGTTTCAAGGTGCTCAGCAAGAACGCGGACAAGGTCTCCTCGCGTTACACCAATCAACTCGGGATGCAGGCCTGGATGCCGTACTCGATCCAATTCCACGGTCACTATTTCCTGCACGAAGGCTGGCTCCCCGGCTACCCGGATTCACACGGCTGCGTCCGGGTCGGTGAGAAAGACGCGCGCTTTCTGTTCGAGCGCCTCAGGATCGGCGACCCGATCCTGGTCGCGAATTAGCTCGCTCACAGTTCCTGCGAGGCGAAATCGGCCAGACGCGAACGTTCGCCGCGCATGAGCGTGATGTGCCCGCTGTGTGGCCACTGTTTGAAGCGATCGACTACATAGGTCAGGCCCGAAGTGGTCTCGGTCAGATAGGGCGTGTCGATCTGGCCGATGTTGCCGAGACAGACGAACTTGGTGCCCGGACCGGCGCGGGTCACCAGGGTCTTCATCTGCTTGGCGGTGAGGTTCTGGGCCTCGTCGAGGATGATGTATTTGTTGAGAAAGGTACGCCCGCGCATAAAGTTGAGCGAAGAGACGCGGATGCGGTTACGCACCAGATCATTGGTTGCCGCGCGTCCCCAGTCGCCGCCCTCGGGTCGGGTCAGCACCTCCAGGTTGTCCATGAGCGCGCCCATCCAGGGCGTCATCTTCTCTTCTTCGGTGCCGGGCAGGAAACCGATGTCCTCGCCGACCGGAACCGTGACCCGGGTCATGATGATCTCGCGATAAAGATTGCGCTCCAGCACCTGCACCAGTCCGGCGGCCAGCGCCAGCAAGGTCTTGCCGGTGCCGGCGGTGCCGAGCAGGGTGACGAAATCCAGCTCAGGATTCATCAGCATGTTGAGCGCAAAATTCTGCTCGCGGTTGCGCGCGTTGATACCCCAGACGTTGTGACGCGGCAGGCGGTAGTCGTCGACCAGTTCGACGATGGCTTCGTTGAGACTCGGCTTGTCGCGCACCATGGCCTCGAACTCGCCGTCGGCACCGAAGGCCACACACTGCGCCGGATACCAGTCGGCGATGTCCGGACCCGTGATACGGTAGAACGTCCGCCCCTGTTCCTTCCAGGCCTCGACCGATTTTTCGTGCCGCTCCCAGAAGTCATCGGCCAGCACCTCCAGCCCGGTATAGAGCAGATTGGCGTCGTCGAGCACCTGGTCGTTGGAATAGTCCTCGGCCTGGATGCCGAGCACGGCGGCCTTGATGCGCAGGTTGATATCTTTGGAGACGATGATGACCTGACGCTCGGGCCGCTTCTCGCGCAGCGCCTGGGCGGTACCGAGGATGGTGTTGTCGGGCGAGGCGCCGGGTAGTGAGTCGGGCAGATGGATATCGAGCGGCTCGGTCTGGAAGAACAGTCGACCGCTGGCCGGCAGCGTGATCGCGCCGCTGCCCGTGGAGTCCGGGCCGAGCGGCAGACCGGCGTCGATCTCGGCCTTGTCGGCATCACACATGAGCTGATCGAGGAAGCGGCTGACCTGACGCACATTGCGCGCGACTTCCGACAGGCCTTTTTTGGCGCGATCGAGTTCCTCCAGCACCACCATCGGAATGAAGACGTCATGCTCCTGGAAGCGGAACAGCGAGGTCGGATCGTGCATCAGGACGTTGGTGTCGAGCACGAACAGACAGGGCTTGTCGTTTTCGCGTTTGATCATGGTGTTCCACCTCTGGCCTGAATCGGAGTGGGGAGGGCGCTCGGGCGCCGCGCGGCTCAGCCCTTGAGCGGTTCGAGCACGGCGTCGAGGTTGAGCGCGTCGCAATAGTCCATGAAATCCTCGCGCAACGCCGCGATATGGATATCGGCCGGGATGCCGACCGTCATGTGCACCGCGAACATGGGCGTGCCGGTGTGGGCAGCGGCATAAGTGCTGGTCGACAGATCCTCGATGTTGATGTCGCGCTCAGCGAAGAATCCGGCCAGGTTGTTGACGATGCCGGGGTGGTCCAGCGAGACCACGTCGATGGCATAGGGCAGCAGATTGCGCCCGGTGGCACGCTCGCCGGTGCGCTTGCTGATGATGGTCATGCTGAGCTGGCGCTCCAGCTCAGGCAGGGCGTTCTCGATCTTGGCGAGCGTGTTCCACTTGCCCTCGACCAGGAGCATGGCGGCGAACTCCCCGCCGAGGACCGTCATGCGGCTGTCCTCGATGTTGCAGCCCTGCTCCAGGATAGCCTTGGAGAGCTGGTTGACGATGCCTGGATGGTCTTCACCCAGTGCCGAGATCACGAGGTAGGTCTTCTGCCTAGTCATATCCGTGCCGATGGTCGGGGATTGGAGAAAATGGATCGAGTCAAGAGTGTTTAAGTCTAGCATGGTGCACGCGGGCGCCGTATCGGGGAGCGGCCAGAGCATATTTTGCGCCGTCTCGACGGTCCCTCATCCAACCTTGCGATCAAACTCTAACTGAGGAGGAAACCAATGATTCTGAAGATCATCATCGACGACCAACCCCACGAGATCAACGTGCCGGACGCGCTTCTGGCCGAGGCGCGCGACTACTTCGATCAGATCGACCGTGACATGGACGGCGGCTGGCAGATGAGTCGCGACTGGGTCGAGGCGCCTGACCGGATCCAGCGCGCTCAGATCGTCGCTGATCGGCTGCTGACAGCGATCGAGACCGGCAATCTCAAGCTCGGGACGCTCATGGCCGGCTATCTTCTGGATCGCCTGCCGGGGCTGGAGTCGGTCGAGCCGGACATCCAGGGCGAGATCCAGAATACCGGCTTCGAGATGACTCAGAACACGGCGACGGCCGCGTCACCTGCGACGTCCAAACCGGCGGGCGCGGGTCTGAGCAAACTGGCGGCGATGGAACAGGCCGGGCGCGACGTGACCCAGGTCTTCAGGGTCGGACGCGGCTACCGCTTCTCGGTCTTCGACCATGACACGGGTGCCTGGATGGATGCGCCGCTGGCGCCGACCGAGCAGGAGGCGGGACGCTTGCGTCAGGAAGCGTTCAAGGCGCGCTACGAGGCGCTACTGGCGGGCGGATAAGCTGGGAGGTCTGTTGATCGCCATCCGTGGCGGATTGGCCGCCGGCGCCTGGCCAGCGGCAACGCTCCTGATCAGTCCTTCTTGTTGGTGTCGATCTTGAGCAGCGTGTAGGCCGGGCAGAATCTGATAGCGCCGGTGGCCAACACGATCAGGCCCAGGATGCTCAGAATGATTTGCAAGTTCACGCTGCCGACCATGAGACCGGCAAGGATCAGTACGCCAGCGGCGGCCAAACGAATGGTACGGTCCATCTCGCCGACATTCTTAGGCAGGTTCTGTAGCAGACTCATGCGTTCTTTCTCCATTTATATTGGACAGGTTGGGGTTCGGATGACGAGAGTGACAGGGTTCAGGCGGGGCTGGTCGCGATTATAGCCGCGTTCGCGCCGGCTCGTGATGCGGAATCCGTCGAACCTGCGTCCACGTCGAGGCGTTCAGACGCTCAATGGCACTCAAACGTTCAATAGAGCGCGTGCGAACTGCTCACATATTTGGTCAGTTCGACGTGCTGAGCGTTCATCCGGCGCAGGATGTCCTGGCTGACCTTGACGATGTTCTGCATCACCCGATAGACCAGCCAGGGATGCTCGGCCAGCAGCGACTCGAAGGCCTCGCGCTCGAAGCTACAGACCTGAGTGCGTCCGAGTGAGCGCAGGGTCGCCGTGTGCGGCTGGCCGCTGATGAAGCCCATCTCGCCAGCCAGATCACTGGTGCGGAGCACATGAATAGTCGTGTACTCACCCTTGCCCAGGTCGCGCGTGACCGCGATGGCGCCCTCGGTGATGATATGCAGGCTGTTGTCGATGTTGCCCTCCTGGATCAGGATCTCCTGATCGGCGAGCCGACGACAATACGCGATGCCGGTCAGGGCCCGGACCTGTTCGTCGCTGAGATTGGCGCTCAGGCTGGAGTGACGCAGTGAGTCGAAGTCTTGTTCGGTGCTCATGATCGATGTCCCCCTATATTCTGATTTGCTAAATTTTAGACGGCCAGTTTGATTCAGGCGAGCGTTTGGGGCAAGCGGTCGATACCGCAAAAACATCCCGAAACAGCGCAAAATCATCGTTTTGACATCAGGCCGCTTTCCAGTATGATGCGCGATTCCCCGAATTCCGGGGTCTCCTTGCCTCACCGCGCCGTGCGGGAGGCTGTCCAATCCGTAAGGAGCCGCAATGCGACATTACGAAGTGGTTTTCCTGGTTCATCCGAGCCAGAGCGAGCAGGTGCCCGCCATGATCGAGCGCTATCAGGGTGGCCTGGAGAAGCAGGGCGGTGTGGTGCATCGCTGTGAAGATTGGGGGCGTCGTCCGCTCGCCTATCCGATCAACAAGATTCATAAGGCCCACTATGTGCTGATGAACGTCGAGTGCAATCAGGAGGCAATCGACGAGCTGGCCAACGCCTTCCGTTTCAACGACGCGGTGCTGCGCAATCTCATCATCCAGCGCGATTCGGCTGTGACCGAAGCCTCGCCGCTGGCCAAGAATGGCGATGAGCGCGAGCGTTCCGAGCAGTCGGACAACGACTCCGACAGCAACGACGACGACACCGACAACAGCGACGACTGAGCACCGCGCTCAGGCGCGTGCTTCTGACTCCAGGAGAACACCATGTCACGCTTTTTCCGCCGCAAGCGCTACTGCCGCTTCACCGCCGAAGGCATCACTGAGATCGACTACAAGGATCTCAACCTGCTGAAGGCCTATGTCAGCGAATCCGGCAAGATCGTCCCGAGCCGCATCACCGGAACCTCGGCCAAGTACCAGCGCCAGCTCGCCCAGGCCATCAAGCGCGCCCGTTATCTGGCGCTGCTGCCCTACACCGACGGTCACTAAGCGTCGATCGGCGCCGACCCAGCGCGCGCGTCCAGTCCGGAGCCTCATCGGCGATGAAGCCGCTTGCGAACTTCATCATGCGTGGCTACTCGCCGGCGACCCTGGTCACCACGGTCGCGGGTCTGCTGTCGCTGCTGATCCCCTTCATCGGCGTGATCAGCTCGGCGGCGGTCGGCCTGGTGACGCTGCGTCAGGGCGTGCGTCCTGGTGCCTTGTTGCTGGGCGCCTCGACGCTGGCGAGCGGCCTCATCGCCTGGCTGGCGCTCGGCAGTCCGCTGATCGGACTCGGGGTGCTGCTCGTGCTCTGGGTGCCGATCTGGGGTCTGGCGGCGATTCTGCGTGGCACGCGCTCGCTGAGCCTGACTGCGCGGCTCGCCGCTTTGGGTGGCGTCGTGGTGGTACTGGTCGTGCATCTGACCCTGGGTGATCCCGCGCTCTACTGGCGCGAACTCATCGAACCGCTGCGTGAGTCACTGCTCAGCGATGGTCTGGTCGAGGCCGCAACCAGTCAGGTGCTCTTCGATCGCCTGGCCCAATGGATGACCGGTGCCTTTGCCGCCGCCCTGGTGTTGCAGTATCTCGTCAGTCTCTTCGTCGCGCGTGCCTGGCAGGCCCAGCTCTACAATCCAGGCGGATTCGGCGCGGAGTTCAGGGCGCTGCGCGTGGGGGCATCGGTGGGCTGGCTGTTCGTCCTGTGTCTGGCCTGGGGAGTGCTTGCCCAGGGGCTGGGACTGGATCTAGTGCCGGTTCTGGGTCTGCTCCTGTTGCTGCAAGGGCTGGCCGTAGTCCACCGTCTACGCGAGCTGCGGGGCGCCAATCAGGGCTGGCTGGTCGCGCTCTATGTGCTGTTGGTCTTTTTTATGCCGCAGATGGCGCTGTTGCTGATCAGTCTCGGTCTGATCGATCTCTGGGCGGACATCCGCACCCGTGTCGCGCAACGTGTCTCCGGGAAGCCTTAAAGTCCCCGGCGGCGGCATCCAAGATGAATTTGTCGAGAGGAATACACAAGTGGAAGTCATCCTGCTGAAAAACGTCACCAAGTTGGGCGTGCTCGGGGACAAGGTCAAAGTCCGTTCCGGCTATGGCCGTAACTATCTGCTCCCCGGTGGGTTTGCCGTGTCGGCGACCGCCGAGAACCTGGAGGCCTTCGAGGCCCGTCGTGCCGAGCTGGAGCGCGCCGCTGCCGAAGCGCTGGCCGCCGCTGAGGCGCGTAAGGCGAAGTTCGATGGCGTGAGTCTGACCATCGCCCGCAAGGCGGGCGACGAAGGCCGTCTGTTCGGCTCGGTCGGTGCTGCTGACATCGCCGAGGCGGCGTGCGAGGCGGGTCTGGAGCTGACCAAGGCCGAGGTGCGTCTGCCCGAGGGTCCGTTCCGCGCTGTCGGCGAGTACGAAGTCATGCTTCACCTGCACGCCGACGTCGATGCTCAGGTCAAGATCGACGTCGTTCCGGGCAACTGAGCCGCGCGCCGGCTGCAACGGCTTCGGGTGCGCCTGGCCATCAGGTCGCGCACCAATGTAGACGCGCTCTCGGGCGCGTCTCGTCTATTCAGACGCTGAATGGTCTGGTGCCATGTTCGACTCAGAGACCGCCAGGAGGTCGGGCATGGCCTCCGGCTTCGACGAACTGCGTGTCCCGCCATACAATCTCAACGCTGAGCAGTCCTTGCTCGGCGGCTTGCTGCTCGACAACAGCACCTGGGATCGGGTCGCCGATATGGTCAGCGAGGGTGACCTGTATCGACACGAGCATCGCCTGATCTTCGGCGCCATCGCCAAGCTCGCCATCGACAATCAGCCGTTCGATGTCGTGACCCTGGCCGAGACCCTGGAACGCTCCAGTCACCTGGCCGAGATCGGCGGGCTGTCCTACCTGGGGACGCTGGCCAGTCAGACACCGAGTGCGGCCAATATCAAGGCCTATGCCAAGATCGTGCGCCAGACTTCGGTACGGCGCCAGATGATCGCGGCCGGCACGGCTATCGCCGATAGTGCCTACAATCCCGATGGCCGCGAGGCGTCCGAACTGCTCGACGAGGCCGAGCGGCGGGTCTTTTCCATCGCGGAACAGGAATCACGCGGCGGTGGTGGCTTCCAGCCGATCCGGACCCTGCTGAGTCAGGCCGTCGAGCGTATCGATACGCTCTATCTGCGCGAAGAACCGATCACGGGTCTGGCCACGGGCTTTGCCGACTTCGACGAAATGACCTCGGGGCTTCAGCCCTCGGATCTCATCATCGTGGCAGGGCGGCCGTCGATGGGCAAATGCGTGGCGGCCGACACCGAGATCCTGCTCGACGATGGCCGGGTCGCCACTATTGAGGACATCGTGCGCGAGGGGCGGGCGCGCCTATTGACGCTGGGGGATGACTGGCGCTTCCAGTTGACGCGACCGAGTGCGTTCGTTGATGACGGCCATAAGCCGGTGTTTCGCGTTACGACTCGATTGGGGCGCCAGATCGAGACCACGGCCCCGCATCCTTATTTAACGCCTTCCGGCTGGCGCCCGCTGTCTGAGTTACAGGTTGGGGAGTCGATCGCCGTGCCGCGTCGTCTGCCGATCTTTGGCCAGGAGACGATGCGTGACTGCGAGGTCAAGCTACTTGGCTATTTGATCGGCGATGGCAGTCTCACTGGAACCAGGCCGCTGTTCACTAATTCCGATCCTCGGATTCGGGCGGACTTCAGCGCGGCTGTCGAGTCTATGATTGCAGGATTATCCAAGTTTCGCGAGAACGCCCAGCAGGCGCCTAATGCACTGGCGCTCTGGCTCGATGCGTTTGGACTCTGTGACTGCGCCGCAGATGCTGTATTCATCCCCAAAGCTGTTTTTCGCTTACCCAAGAACCAGCTAGCACTCTTCATTAACCGGCTTTTCACCGCAGCTGACTTAGCCACTACTCCATCGATTGCACAGGAGACGCCTGGGCTTGGTTATTCGACGCTCAGTGGGCGTTTGAGTTTACAAGTGCAACATCTATTATTGCGCTTTGGTGTCATCGCTAAGCGCTATCAAAGGCCTATCGAATGTGCACTAGGCGAATCGCGCGTCTGGCAACTCGATATCACGGATGCTGAATCGATCAAGATCTTTGCCACTGAGATTGGTTTCTGGGCGCTAGAAGCTGAGCAGGGGCACGCACGGAAGGCGCTTGGAAATCACGATTTAGCGGATATGGCTGCCAGCGATGTCTATTGGGACCGGATTGTTTCCATCGAGTCGCTTGGCGAGCGACAGGTCTATGATCTGACCATCCCCGAGACGCATAACTTCGTCGCCAACGACATCTGCGTGCATAACACTACCTTCGCGATGAATGTCGCCGAGAACATTGCTATCCAGTCCAAGCGTCCGGTGGCGGTCTTCAGTATGGAGATGCCTGGCGACTCGCTGGCCATGCGCATGATGTCCTCGCTCGGGCGGATCGATCAGCATCGCGTGCGGACCGGCAAGCTCGAAGACGACGAATGGCCGCGTCTGACCTCAGCGGTCAATCTATTGTCCGAGACCTCGATTTTCATCGACGACACCCCGGCGCTCTCGCCGACCGAGGTGCGCGCCCGCGCCCGCCGACTCAAACGCGAGCATGGCGATCTGGGGCTGATCGTGCTCGACTATCTCCAGCTCATGCAGGCGCCCGGCGTGGGCGAGAATCGGGCTACCGAGATCTCAGCCATCTCACGCGCACTCAAGGGACTGGCCAAGGAGTTGAGCGTGCCGGTCATCGCACTCTCGCAGCTCAACCGCAGTCTGGAGAACCGTCCTAACAAGCGGCCGATGATGTCGGATCTCAGAGAGTGCGTGACGGGTGACACCCTGGTGGTGCTGGCGGATGGACGTCGTATCCCGATTCGGGATCTCGTTGGCACTTATCCTGATGTAGTGTCCGTGGACGAATCGGGCCGCTTGATCGAGGCTACGTCTGACTGTGTGTGGTGTGTTGGGCGTCGTCCTGTCTCGGTTGTCCGGCTCGCGAGCGGGCGCCAGATCCGAGCAACGGCTGAGCATCGCTTGCTGGGCGCGAATGGTTGGCAAACCGTTGGCGAATTGAGTCCAGGGTCACGTCTGGCGATCGCACGTCGGCTGCCTACGCCTGTGAATAGTATGCAGTGGCCAGAACATCAATTGATATTACTAGCTCACTTGATCGGTGATGGTAGCTATCTGAGTGGCCAGCCATTGCGGTATACGACCGCTTCGGAGGAAAACAGTCGCATCGTGTCTGAATGTGCCACCCGATTTGGTGTGCGTATCAACCGCCATGCAGGAGTTGGTGCTTGGCATCAACTTGTTTTTAGTGGTAACGGAAACCGCTGGCATCCAGCTGGTATAAATCGCTGGCTACGTGAGATTGGGATTTTTGGACAACGCTCTCACGAAAAGCGTCTGCCGACTGATCTGTTCCGTTTAGATAATGACCAACTAGCATTATTTCTGCGCCACCTCTGGGCGACGGATGGCACAATTTCGCTACGTAAGCCAGGACAGAAAGGCAGCCATGGAGTACATCTGAGCACGAATAGTCGAGGTCTTGCGGAAGATGTGGCGGCTGTATTACTGCGTTTAGGAATCGTCGCGCGGATTCAGTCTGTATTCCAAGCTGGTTATCGAACAACCTATATGGTTTGGGTGAGAGGCGCTGATAATCAAAGGCAGTTTTTGAATCAAGTTGGCGCTTTTGGCCCACGCGTATCTCAGGCCATTGCATTGCAAACGGCATTGAATGATGTCAAATCAAACACGAATGTCGATACGCTGCCGCGTGAGATTTTTGATCGAGTACGAACATTAATGCAAGAGCATGGAATATCTCACAGAAAGATGGCTGCATTGCGCGGAACAGCTTACGGTGGTTCTTCGCATTTTAGGTTTGCTCCGTCGCGAAATGTATTGGCAGATTACGGAGAGCGACTTCAAGATCCAGAGTTAAAGGCCGCCGCCACCAGCGACTTGTTCTGGGATACTGTTGTCGCTATTGAACCCGATGGAGAGGAAGACGTCTTCGATCTAACCGTTCCTGGGCCAGCGAGTTGGTTAGCAGATGGTATCGTCAGTCACAACTCGGGAGCCATCGAACAGGACGCAGACCTCATCGTCTTCATCTATCGCGATGAGGTCTATAACAAAGAAAGCAACGACAAGGGGATCGCCGAGATCATCATCGGCAAGCAGCGTAACGGTCCGATCGGGACCGTGCGGCTGACCTTCCTCGGTAAATACACCAAGTTCGAGAACTATATCGGCAGCTACTACGGCGAGGACGAACATTAGCGCGAGGCCGAGCCAAACGGCCGCTGGCGCATCGGGTTAATCCCGAAGCCCACAGGGTCGGGCGCCTCTGAAGGTTCAAGAAGGCCGAAGTCGACGATTGGGTAAAAGCCGGCGGCTCGGCCAACAGCACTCAGAAACCAAAATAGCGATGGAAAGTGCCCGGTACAGACTGTCATTCACCGCCGGCGGGCTCTTGCAACAGGAATCCGTCCAGCTCGCGCAACTTTACCTTGATCTCAAAGACTGGACTGCCGTTCGTGACAAGGCGCTGTCTGACAACATCCTGCAAGCAAGAACAGTCAATACGTCGAAGCGATTTTGCAGGGAAATCATCTCCCGCTTGAAAATGCTGTCGTCCGGCGAATTGGACTTGCTCGTCCAAGGCAGTATCCAGGAGCAGGCGCAGCTCTTATGGGTGAGCCTCTGCCGCCGCTACCAATTCATTGCGGATTTTGCTGTCGAAGTTTTGCACGAAAAGCACAGGGGTCTGCAACCTGATCTCCAGCATGCGGACTTTGATTCATTCTTTAATCACAAATCCGAATGGCACTCCGAGCTTGAAGCGATCAAGCCCTCCACCAGAAACAAGCTGCGCCAAGTGCTGTTCAAGATTCTGCAAGACGCCGATTTGCTATCCGGGGCTTATACAATTACCCCGGCACTCATCAGTCCCCGTGTTGACGAACTTTTAAAACAAGGCAACGCGCAGGATCTCCTGCTCTTCCCAGTGAATGATCCTGAACAGCAGCGGAGGACACCTTGAATCGAGATGGTGAAAATCGCCCCATGCAGCAGAGATTTCAGCATTTGTTTGCGGTGATTTCCGGGGAGCGCTTTCTAAAAAAGCAGAGCCTGGGCAACGAAGTTCCTTTCTTTATCTGCCCCTTTAAACCGAGCGAAGCTGTCGACATGGCACGGATTGAGAGGCAGCTTGTCAATCGATTGGAACAAGCCGGGATCGGCGTGCTGGAGATCAATCTCTACGACCTTTCTGTCGAACTCTTAATCAATCGTGACATCTGGGAGCAAATCCTGGACATGGAATCGACGGTGTCAAAGGACGAGCTGAAAGAGTTGCTTCAGGGCGTGCTGGATCCAGAGACACACCTGGTGCCAGCCATCGCTTCTAAAATGGCAAACGCTGAGTTTGACGTGTTATTCCTCACCGGGGTTGGCGAAGTCTTTCCCTATATCCGCTCGCATAACGTACTCAATAATCTGCAAAGCACGGCGAAAGAAAAGCCGACACTGATGTTCTTTCCGGGCGCTTATACCTATTCCACGGAGACCGGGGCATCGCTGGATCTATTCGGGAAGCTCCGCGACGATAAATATTATCGGGCGTTTAACATATTTCACTGCGAAGCATAATGAAGGAACACCTGATGACACTCAAGGCCATTTTCAAAAAGCCCGTTGACCGCGCGATCGAAGGGGTCATCAAAGCCGATGACGAAGCCAGCCTTCGTCTTGAGATCGAGGAATATGTTCTGACGAACGAGGTGGAAAAGCGTCTCGAAGCTTTTCTCGACGCTTATAACAATTATGCGGGTGCAAATGGCGTCTGGGTGTCGGGATTCTTCGGGTCCGGGAAATCGCACCTTCTGAAGATGCTCGCCTTGCTGTTGGAGGACCGCGAGGTCGAAGGCGCCAGGACGCTTGATCTCTTCTTGCCGAAATGCGGCGATAACGAAATTCTGCGGGGCGATCTGAAACGCGCCGTCGCAATTCCCTCCAAGAGCATTCTCTTCAACATCGATCAGAAAGCCGATGTGATCAGCAAGACCCAGATCGACGCCCTGCTCGCGGTGTTCGTCAAGGTATTCGACGAGCTATGCGGCTACTACGGCAAGCAGGGGCACATCGCCCAGTTCGAGCGGGATCTCGACAGTCGTGGCGTCTACGACCACTTCAAAGCCGCCTATGCGTCACTGGCGGGACGCCCTTGGCAGAAAGGGCGAGAGCAGGCACTCCTGGAGTCCAGGAACATTGCTAAAGCCTATGCGCAGGTCACCGGCAACGCCGAGTCGGAGGCCGTGGGGATCCTCGACAAGTACCGGAGCGAGTACCGCGTCTCAATCGAAGATTTCGCGGAGAAGGTGCTTGCCTACCTGGAAAGCCAGTCGCCGGATTTCCGGCTGAATTTCTTCGTCGATGAGGTCGGGCAGTACGTTGCTGAAAATGTGAAGCTCATGACCAACCTGCAAACGGTTGCGGAGAGTCTCGCGACCAAGTGCCGTGGCCGGGCCTGGGTCATCGTCACTGCACAAGAAGACATGAACACGGTTGTGGGTGAGTTCAACCGCCAGCAGGGAAACGACTTTTCAAAGATTCAGGCTCGGTTTGCCAACCGCATGAAGCTGACGAGCGCGGATGTAGCGGAGGTCATCCAGAAGCGGCTGCTCATGAAAGACGATGCGGGCATTGGACTGCTTTCGACGATCTACCACGCGGAATCCAACAATTTCAAAACTTTGTTCGACTTCGCGGACGGCTCAACAACCTACCGAAATTTCCAGGATCGCGACCACTTCATCCACAGTTACCCCTTTATTCCCTATCAGTTTGCGCTGTTCCAGTCGGCCATTCAAAACCTGTCGCAGCACAACGCCTTTGAAGGGAAGCACAGCTCCGTCGGCGAGCGCTCCATGCTGGGCGTGTTCCAGCAAGTCGCCATCCAGATCGGCCATCACGAGATCGGACAACTCGCGACCTTCGATCTGATGTTCGAGGGCATTCGTACCGCCCTGAAATCCAATATCCAGAAAGCCATCATTCAGGCCGAGAAACATCTCGACAATCTTTTTGCGATCCGGATTCTCAAGGCGCTGTTCCTGGTGAAATACGTCAAGGAATTCAAGCCGACACGGCGCAACGTCTGCGTGTTGATGCTAGACGGGTTCGACCAGGATCTTCGGCAATTGCGGCAAAACGTGGAAGAGGCGCTCAGCCTGCTGGAACAGCAGACCTACATTCAGCGCAACGGCGATCTGTATGAGTTTCTGACCGACGAAGAAAAGGATGTCGAGCAGGAGATCAAAAACACGGAAGTGGAGTCCACCGACGTTGCGGCTGAACTCGAAAAGATCATCTTCGATCATGTGATTAAGAACCGGAAGATTCGATACGACGCCAACGGCCCGGACTATCCTTACTCTCGCAAGCTGGATGACCGGCTGCATGGACGCGAATACGAGCTTGCCATCCATGTGATCAGCCCGTTCCACGAGCACGCGGAAAACGAATCGATCCTGCGGATGCAAAATATAGGGCGGGATGAGCTATTGGTGCTAATGCCGCCTGACGAGCGCCTGGTGCGCGACCTTCTGATGTACAAGCGCACGGAGAAATACATCCGGCAGAACATCTCCGTGACCCAACAGGAGACGGTCAAGCGCATCCTGGAGAACAAGGCGTCGCAGAACCGGGAGCTTTACGTTGAGCTGCAAGCGCGCGTCCAGCGCTTGCTTGGCAACGCCAAGCTGCTCGTGGCGGGGGGCGACATCGACATTGGCGCTGAGGATGTGCTGACGCGCATCACGCGCGGTTTCTACGAACTCATTGCGCGCGCCTATCCGAACCTGCGGATGCTGAGAACGGTTGAGTACAAAGAAGAACAGGTCAAAACGATTCTGACCTCAACCCAGGGGACGCTCGGGGAGGTGGCGAACCTCTCCGAACCGGAACAAGAGGTTCTAGCGTTTATTCAAAGCAATAACCGGGGCGGCGTCAGAACGACGCTCAAGAACCTCGTGGAGAAGTTCGAGCGCAAGCCCTACGGCTGGTCCTACGCGGCCGTGCTGTGCACGCTCGCGCACCTGTGCGCGCGGGGCAAGGTGGAGGTCCGCACGGACGGCAACCTGCTCGAAGACGAGGTGCTGGAGCGCGCCTTGCGCAACAGTCACGGCCACGGAAACGTCGTTCTTGAGCCCCAGGTGGAATTCACGGCCTCGCAGGTTCAGGGGCTCAAGGCGTTCTACGAGGATTTCTTCGACGCACCGCCACAGAGCAGCGAGGCCAAGGCGCTGGGCAAAGAGACCGGGATCGCCCTGCAAGCGTTGATGCATCAGCTCACCCCGCTCGCCGCGCAGTCATCGCAGTATCCGTTTCTGACCGCGCTGACGCCCGTGATCGACACACTGAAAGAGCTGACGGGCAAACCCTACACCTGGTATCTGACAGAACTGGCCCGGCAGGAGGATTCGCTCCTCGATCTCAAGGAAGGAATCATCGATCCGGTCCGCAAATTCATGAGCGGTCCGCAGAAAGCTATCTTCGATAGCGCCCGCCAATTTATCCAAAGCCAAGAACCCAATTTCGCCTACGTTGAGGGCGATGAATCCGCTCACGTGAGCGCCAGCTTGAGCGATCCGGATTGTTTCAAAGGCGACCGCATCCAGCAGATGAAGACGCGGTTGGATGTGCTGAAGGGACGTATCGATGAGGCGGTACAGCAGACTCGCACTCGGGCCATCAAGACGCTGAAGGCCATGCAGTCCCGGATGCAGAGCATGGATGACTATCAAGGATTACCCGATGTCCGGAAGGCGGATCTGGATAAACCCTACCAGGATCTGATCGATCATTTCGATCAGCAACAACTGATCGCCGTCATCAATGACCGGCTCAGGTACTTCGAGGATCAGGGCTACCAGAAGATTCTGGCCAAGATGGTCGAGCTGGCAACGCCCAAACCTCGCCCGCCAGACGATCGAGATGATCAGTGCGATAAAGACGCAGAGAAGGTCGCCGAGCCAAAGATCCAATACATCCCCGCGCGACAGATTCAGGTGGCCTACGACAAGGCATGGCTGGCCGACGAGACCGATGTGGATCGCTACCTGGAATCCATGCGTGAGGCGCTTCTGGAAGAAATCCGTAAAGGCAGAAGGATTCAAATATGATCAAACGTCTTGAACTGAGGAATTTCACGGCATTCACCAGCCTTGCGTTGGATCTTTCGCCCAAGATCAACGTGATCATTGGTGAGAACGGCACCGGAAAAACCCATCTGCTCAAGGCGGCCTATGGGCTTTGCGCCGGCGCCCCGCTGTTTAAGAACAAGCCCGACACCAGCGAGGATGAGCTTGAAATCGCGCTGACGACGAATCTCCTTCGGCTCTTCATGCCGCTGGACGATAAGCTCGGCAAGATGCATCGCCAGGGTGCGACAGAGCAGGGATATCTGTCTGCCCGATTCGCTCAAGGGCAGATGATCGCTGCGACCTTTTTCAATAACTCCAAGGCGCTGGCCATCCAGGATCGCGCTCACTACGAGCAGTATCAGTCCGAGGCAGTTTTCATCCCGACCAAGGAAGTCCTCTCGTTCATGAAAGGCTTTAACAGCCTGTACGAGAAATACGAGCTTTCATTCGATCAAACCTATCAGGATATTTGCCTACTGCTAGACCTTCCAGCAGTCCGCACGGAAACCTTGCACGAAAAATCCAAATGGGCGATGGCGGAGATCGAAGGCATCTGTGGGGGACGTTTCGTTTTCTATGGCGGCGGCAATGTCACGTTCAAAACAGAGAACGCTGAATACTCGGCGAACGCCATCGCCGAGGGTTTCCGCAAAGTGGGAATACTCTCACGTCTTCTGGAAACCGGCGCGATTCAACCGGGTGTCAGCGGTCCGCTGTTCTGGGATGAACCTGAATCGAATTTGAATCCCAAGCTGATGCAGTTGCTCGTTCAGATTTTGCTGGAGCTATCGCGCAATGGACAGCAAGTTATTCTGTCAAGCCATGACTATGTGTTACTCAAGTGGTTCGATCTGCTCATGGACGCTGGCAAAGGTGATCATGTGCGCTTCCATAGCCTGTACCGTGATCAGGAGAGCCGTGAGATCAAGGTCAGCTCTACCGATGATTATTTGAACATCAGGCCGAATCCCATCGATGAAGCCTTTGGTGTTCTCATCAACCAGGAGATCGAGAAGGAGATGGGAGTCCTTGGCAAATGAAGGTTTTAGAGGTTGATGGGTTTGAGTTTCGATTTAGCGATGCCCTGGACGCCTTCATTTTCGATGAAAAAGACCGCACTAAGCCAACATTTCACGGCGCGCCGATGAAAGGCGTCGATATGGTTGTGGAGTTCGAGGACGCCTATGTCTATGTGGAGGTCAAGGACTATGACGATCCTTCGGTTTATGACGTCATGTGCGCGACGAACGGCAATGAGAAAAGATCGAGGCAAGCCGGATTCAAGTGGCTCAAGGACTATCTGAAGTATAAATTTCGGGATTCCTATCTCTACCGGCATGCCGAACAAAGGGTTGACAAACCCATTCACTACATCTGTTTGCTCACTTTTGAGAATGCCTTGAACAGCCGTATGCAGAAAGCTCTGAAGCAGGAGTTACCCGTAGGCAAGGTCTCACCGCGTTGGGTTCTTTCTTTGGCGGCGAGCTGTCATGTCCTCAATGTGGACAAGTGGAATGAAAATTTTCCGAAGTGGCCGGTCAAGCGTCTCGCGACGGCTACGACTGGAGGAGTCTGATTCGATGGAAACCGCCAAACTCAAAAAATTCGCCCAATACGCGCGCCGCAGTCTGATCGAACAGGTCTCGGCCAAGCTGAGTCTGGTGCTGGCCGAGGAGAGTGCCGCGCGGCGTGAGCGCGTCGAGGCCGTCAAGACGCTCGAAGAGGCGATCAAGCGCCACGGCAAGGAACAGGTCATCGAGCGGGTGGCCTATACCTGGTTCAATCGCTTCTGCGCGCTGCGCTTCATGGATGTGAACCGCTATAACCGCATCGGGGTGATCTCGCCCGCCGAGGGGCAATTCCAGCCCGAGATGCTGGCCGAGGCCAAGATGGGGCATATCGACGAAGCGATGGTGCCGGAGAAGGCGCGGCAGCAGATTTTTGCCCTGCTCGACGGCAAAGCACCCAGCCGCGACCCGCAGGGTGAGGCATACCGACTGCTGGTGGTGGCCGCCTGCAATTTCTGGAACAAGGCCATGCCCTTTTTGTTCCAGCGTATCGATGACTACACCGAACTGCTGATGCCCGACGATCTGCTCTCGGGCAACTCCATCCTGGCCTACACCCGCGAAGCGATGACGCCGGATGCCAGCGAGGATGTCGAGGTGATCGGCTGGCTCTACCAGTTCTACATCTCGGAGAAGAAGGACGAGGTCTTCGACGGCCTGAAAAAGAACAAGAAGATCACGCCCGAAAACATCCCCGCCGCGACCCAGCTTTTTACCCCGCACTGGATCGTCCGCTACCTGGTGGAAAACTCCCTAGGCCGCTTGTGGCTGCTCAACCGTCCCGGCTCGAAGCTGGTCGAGCAGATGGACTACTACATCAAGCCCGCCGAGGGGGATCAAGCCGCCGAAACGGACTTCCTGCACATCGGTAAACCGGAAGAGATCAAAATCTGCGATCCGGCCTGCGGCTCCGGCCACATGCTCACCTATGCCTTTGATCTGCTCTACGCCATCTACGAGGAGGAAGGCTACGAGCCCGCCGAGATTCCGGAGAAGATCCTCACCCACAACCTCTACGGCATCGAGATCGACGAACGCGCCGGGGAGTTGGCGGCCTTTGCCTTGACCATGAAGGCCCGCGCCAAGCAGCGCCGGTTTTTCAACAAGGGGATCAAGCCGAATATCTGCGTGCTGGAGAATGTCCGGTTCGATGAAGCCGAGCTAAAAGACTACATGGATTTTGTCGGGCGCGATCTGTTCACTGCGCCACTGCAAACCACCCTGCGTCAGTTTGAAGATGCCTACAACTTCGGATCCCTGATCCGTCCCGATGTCACCGACGTGGATGGCATGCTCAGGATTCTGGAGTCAAAGAATGTCTCCGGGCATCTGTTTCTCAGCATGACCCATCAAAAGGTGCTGCAAGCCCTGCGGCAGGCCAATTACCTGAACCCCAAATACCAGGTGGTGATTGCCAATCCGCCGTATATGGGGAGCGGCGGAATGAATGGGAGATTAAAGATTTTCGCACAAGATCATTACAAGGCAAGTAAATCTGATCTTTTCGCGATGTTTATCGAGCGTAATATCGACCTCGCTAACAAACAAGGGGAGGTCGCGATGATAACTATGCAAAGCTGGATGTTTCTATCATCCCTTGAAACTCTCCGGACACAAATTCTTCGAGAACACACGATTCTATCTATGGCTCATCTCGGATCGCGTGCATTCGACAGTATTAGCGGCGATGTAGTTTCAACCACAGCATTTATTATAGAAAAGGGCAGCCATTCTAATCAGAAAGGCAGTTATTTAAGATTGCTGCATGGTAATTCAGAGGCTGAAAAAAAAGCTGCAATTCTTGAGGCAACAAAAAAACCAAGCTGTGGCTGGTTTTATCACACAGATTCTGCCGACTTTTTAAAATTACCAGGAAATCCTATTGCGTATTGGCTGAGCAAGAATGTTGTAAGGGCATTCGATAATAAGGAATCACTTGTTTTAAGTATTTCAAATTCTGAAGGAAAAAATGTAACCACTGACAATGCAAGGTTCATCCGTTTTTTTTGGGAAGTTAGTCATGAAAGCATAGGAGCTTTTGACAAAAAATGGCTGCCTTGTGCAATGGGCGGGGATTTTAGAAAGTGGTTTGGAAATATCATTCATGCCATTGATTGGTCCGAGCAGGCACGCATTTTCTATAGAAAAACCCCTGCAGGTAGGATAATTCGACAAGAGTTCTGGGATTTACCAGGTGTTACTTGGGGAAAAATTGGCTCCGTCGTAGCAAGTTTTCGTTTCTTATCCACTAATGAGATGTATCAAGAAACCGCTGTCCTCCAAAAAACTGAGGATGATGCTCGTTTCTTACTTGGCTTATTAAATTCTAAGATATCATCTCACTTTTTGCAGTTCTTGAGCCCCACTATAAATTTTCAGCTCGAAGATATTGGAGCAATACCGCTCTTGAAGATCCAACGACTCAAAGATCTGACCAGGGAAGGTGTGGTAGATATATTGTCTAACGGAAAAACGGATTGGGATGGATATGAGAATTCAAGAGACTTCACCGGTCTGCCGCTACTGAATCCCGACTACCGCCAGCCAACCCTGAAATCTACCTACCAGAAGCTCCGCGCTCAATGGCGGGAGATGACGCTGGAGATGCAGCGGCTGGAGGAAGAGAACAACCGCATCTTCATCGATGCCTACGGCCTACAAGATGAGCTGACACCCGAGGTGCCGCTGCACGAAATCACCCTGACCTGCAACCCGCACTACCGCTACAGTGGCGACAAGAGCGAAGACGATCTGGATGCGCTGCTGCTGGCCGACACCCTACGCGAGCTGGTCTCCTATGCCGTCGGCTGCATGTTCGGTCGCTACGCGCTGGACAAGCCGGGCCTGATCCTCGCCAACCAGGGCGAGACTATCGAGGACTACCTGAAGCGGGTTCCGGGGCCGAGCTTCCCGGCGGATGACAACAACGTCATCCCCATCCTCGACGGCGATTGGTTCACGGACGATATCACCGAACGCTTCCGCCAATTCCTGCGCGTGACCTTCGGCGACGAGCATTACGAGGCAAACCTCAAATTCATCGAGCAGGCGCTGGGCAAGGACATCCGCAAATATTTCCTGCGCGACTTCTACACGGATCATGTCAAACGCTACAAGAAGCGGCCCATCTACTGGTTGTTCTCCAGCCCCAAGGGCAGCTTCAACGCGCTCATCTACATGCATCGCTACCGCCCGGACACCGTCAGCGTCGTGATGAACGAGTACCTGCGCGAGTTCCGCGCCAAGCTGACCTCCCGCAAGAACCACCTGGAAGCGGTGAGCATCAGCGCTAGCGCGTCCCAGGGCGAAAAGACCAAGGCCCTGAAGGAAATCGAAACCCTGAAGAAGACCATCGACGAGCTGGACACCTGGGAGCGCGAGGTGCTCTACCCGCTGGCCACCGAGCAGATCGAGATCGACCTCGACGACGGGGTGAAGGTCAACTATCCGAAGTTCGGACAGGCGCTGAAGAAGATCCCTGGGCTTGAGGCGAAAGACGATTGACGAGTCGCGCAACCCACGAAAGAGCAGCCAACGCGGAGATTGCATCCATGCCCATCGCCGAACAGATCTACGAAGAAGTTCAGACACTACCAGACGAATTAGCGCGCGAAGTTCTCGATTTCGTTTATTTCATCGAGGCCAGGTACGCATTGAAATCAGCGTCCGAGCGGGACTTGCAGCCGGCCAAACGACGGACGCGGACGCCGGGCAGTGCCGTGGGCAAACTGAAGGTACTGGTGGAGGATGATGAGCACCTGAAGGATTTTCGGGCTTACATGCCATGACCCGCCCCATCGCCCAGCTCATTCAGGATCCAGAAAGCAAGACCCTGGAATTCAAGCGTGACCTATCATCGCCGCGCCCCTTTCTGAAGACGCTGGTGGCCTTTGCGAACTCGGCGGGTGGACGCTTGATTCTCGGAGTGTCGGATGATCGGCGAGTGCTCGGCATCGAGGATCCATTGGACGAGGAAGAGCGGCTAGGCAGCCTGATTGCCGATTCCATTGCCCCGCGCCTGGTGCCGAATATCGAACTGACGACGGTGGAGGGTAAAACGCTGTTGGTGGTGGAGGTGTTTCTGAGCGGAACGCGACCGCACTACCTCAAGGCCGAGGGGCGGGAGCGTGGCGTCTATGTGCGCCTGGGGTCAAGCAATCGCCAGGCCGATGCGCCCCTCATCGTCGAATTGCAGCGAGGCGTGGCAGGTGTCAGTTTCGATGCCCTGCCCATGCCGGATTTGAGCCTGGAGGCGCTCGACCTCAAAGCGATCCAAAAGGATTTTTCAGGACGGAAAGCCGTTGATGAGCGGATGCTGCAAAGCCTGCGAGTGCTGGTGAAGGATCAAAACCGCCTGGTACCAAGTCATGGCGGGATGCTGCTGTACGGGTTGGATCGACGACAGCATTTCGACGATGCCTGGATTCAGTGCGGACGCTTCATCGGCAACGACAAGGCCGATATCTTCGACCATCTCGATATCCATGATCCACTACCCAAGGCAGTGGATGAGATCATGCTGTTTCTCAAGAAACACGCCATGCGCGGCGCCGATTTTTCCGAAATCCGCCGCAAGGATATTTGGAGCATTCCCGTCAATATCCTGCGCGAGGTGGTGATCAACGCCTTGGTGCATGCCGATTACTCGCATCGCGGTACCCCCATTCGCATCGCCTTCTTCGACAACCGTATCGAGGTGGAAAGCCCCGGACTGCTCCTGCCGGGCTTGACCGTCGAGGACATGAAACTCGGCGTGTCCCAGATCCGCAATCCGGTCATCGCCCGCGTTTTCCGCGAACTGGATCTGGTGGAACAATGGGGCAGCGGTATTCCAGGCATCTATCGTCAGGTCAAGGCCGAGAACCTGCCAGAACCGACCATCGAGGAACTGGCTGGCCGCGTTCGGTTTACAGTACCGCTACAAGACATCCAGCCGCTTGCGCCGGGACAGTCGCGGAAAAGAAGACAAGACGCAAACGACGGAGAGACGGATTCGCGGCCCCGTTCAGACCTAACCGCACAAGTCACCGCACAAGTCACCGCAGAGGTCGCCTCACGCATCGGAGCCTTTTGCCAGGAGCCACGTTCCGCCAGGGAAATCATGGAGATGCTCGGGTTGAAGCACTGGAAAACATTTCAGGCCAATTATTTGAATCCTTTGCTCGCGTCTGGTGTGATCGAACGCACCATCCCCGACAAGCCCAGCAGCCGCCTGCAGAAATACCGCATCACCGAAATCGGCAAAGATGGTCTAGGCGTTGACACTTGATGGCCACGCTGAACTTCAACACCACGAATTCCACCTTCCGCCAGTTGTTGGGCAACGGATTGAGTTATCGCGTGCCGCCCTTTCAGCGCGATTATTCGTGGGGCGAGGACGAATGGGACGATCTGTGGCAGGACATTCTGGCCCTGTTCGAGGAGGACGGAGAGTCCTCACACTACATGGGATATCTGGTGCTGCAATCCTCGAACAGCAAGGAGTTCGACATCATCGATGGACAGCAGCGCCTGACTACGCTCAGCATCATGATCCTGGCGGCGCTGGGGTCTCTTCAGGATCTGGTGGCCGCCAAGCTCGACCCGGAGAACAATGCCAAGCGCAAGGAGCAGCTCCAAAACAGCTATATCGGCTATCTCGATCCGGTCAGCCTCGTGCCCCGTTCCAAACTGGAACTGAATCGCCATAACAACCGCTTCTATCAGACCTATCTGGTTCCGCTCGAAAAACTGCCGCAGCGCGGGCTGAATGCCTCCGAGCATCAATTGCGCAAGGCGTTTCATTGGTTCAAGGAGCGGATCAAAGCCTATGTGGGCATGACCGCCACGAGTGGCCGAGAGCTGGCCGCCTTTCTCGATCAGTTGGTCGATCAACTCTTCTTCACGGTGATCACCGTCACCGACGAACTCAATGCCTTCAAGGTCTTTGAAACGCTCAATGCCCGTGGGGTCCGGCTGTCGGCGACCGATCTGCTCAAGAATTACCTGTTTTCGGTCGTCAGTACGCCGGACACCCATGAAACCGAACTCAAATCTCTTGAGGAGCGTTGGGAACGCATCGTCGGGTTGCTCGGCAGCGAGAGCTTTCCGGAGTTTCTGCGGGTCTTTTGGAACAGCCGTCACAAGCTGGTGCGCAAGTCCGATCTGTTCAAGACGATCCGCAAGCGGATTACGAGTCGGGAGGCCGCGTTTCAGCTTCTGCGCGATCTCGATCAATCGGCATCCGTCTATGCCGCTTTACGTGACCCACAAGACGCCTCCTGGAACCGCGAAGAGAAGCAGGCCCTTGCACAGCTCTCGATGTTCAATGTCCGCCAGCCGCTGGCAATGCTCATGGCGTGTCATGCCAGGTTCCATGAAGTTGAGCGGAGTGCATTCACGCGCATTCTGACCGCCATCGCGGTCGTGTCGTTCCGTTACAACGTGATCTGCAATCTCCAAACCCATGAGCAGGAGCGCCTCTATAACGACATCGCCTGGAAGGTGTCCAACGGAACCCTCACTCATGTCCATGAGGTGATCGCCTCACTGCGAGAGATCTATCCCGACGACGCCCAGTTCAAATCCGCATTCACCGAGAAGGAACTGCGGACGACGAACAGCCGGAACAAGAAAGTCGTTCGCTATATCTTCTTCGAGATCGAGCGTCAGCGATCTGGGCAAGATTTTGATTTTGAAAGCGCCACGTACAATCTTGAGCACATCCTGCCTGAGTCGCCATCCGAAGCTTGGTCGCATCTCGAAGAGGCAAAACAGGATCGCTTGATCTATCGGCTCGGCAACATGACACCGCTGGAGACGAACCGGAATCGCGATCTGGGTAATCGCGATTACGCTGCAAAACGACTGATCTACCAAGACAGTGTTTTCCACATCACGAAGGCCATTGCTGAGCACTATGATCGCTGGGATGAACAAAAAATTGAATCCAGGCAAAAACAACTGGCCAACATCGCCGCCGGTATCTGGAGAATCGACTTTGGAGGCTAGTATTGGACAATCGCGTCGCCCAGGCACTGACCAAGCTCTTCGAGCGACACCGCATCGTCTTCTGGTACGACACCAAGGAGGAGCTGCGCGGTGACTTCGAGGCGCTGAGGCTGCCGGGCATCGAGAAACTCGAAGTCAAGAACAACGAGTACGGCCTGAAGTACCGCATCCTGCGGGAAGAACCGGAGCAGAAGTTTTTGCTGTACCGAGAGGGGCCGCAACCGGACGATCTTGAGAACTGGCTGCTCGACGTGCAGTTGGCCGAAGGCGAGTTTCGTGCCGACCAGGCGGCGCTGTGGCTTTCAGAGCTTGACCTGGGATTTGAGTTCGCCGACGTGGTGCAGTCTCACGCGGAGTTCTTTCAGGCGATCAAGCGCAAGGAGGCGCTCAGGAAGCTTCTGAAGCCCGACGATACCGCCGGTCTGATCCGTCTGAAGATGCTGGCGGTGTGCGCGGGCAGCGAGCCGCGGATGGATACGGTGGTGGAGAACCTGTTGCAGGAGCTGGCCGACGAGCGCGAAGAAAAAATCCGGCTGATTGCCCGCTGCGGACTGGATGCGTTTCTGTGGCAACAGATGGCCCGATTCTTTGGCTACGAGTCGCAAGAGGCGAGTATTCGCGATTTCGTCATCGAGCTGTTCAAGTCCTGTTATGCGATGGGCACGGACGGCAAGGTCCGGCTGACGGGCGATGCCCTGGTGTTCCTGAAGCGCTGGAAGGACAGCCGCCAGTTCGAGAGCTGTTTCAAGCAGCTCTCCGCCGAGTGCGGGGATGCGCTGAGCATCGAACAGGATTTGGACAAGCGGGATTTCCGGGAGCTGATCGAGCTGGATTACTTTAGGCTGATCGACCAGAAGATCATCAGCGATCTGGTCAAGGCCGTGGCCGCGCGCACGGTGTCCAGCGGCGATGTCGCGCTCTGGGTCCGCCAACGCCGGCAGAGCCACTGGTATCAGGAGTTCCGGCACCTGTACGAGGCGGTGGATTTCGCCGCGCAGTTCATGAACGCGCTGGGCGAGGCGAAGCTCGACATGGAGGGCCTCGCGGACGGGGTGCAGCGTTACAGCCGGTTCTGGTATCAGTTGGACCAGCTTTACCGCAAGTTCACTTACCATGTGCGCCTATCAGGCCAGGCGTCCCTGATGGGTGCGCTGACGGATCAGATCGAGAACCTCTACACCAATAACTACCTGCTGAAGATCAATGATCGCTGGCAGCGCTTTGCAGACGAAGCAGTCAAGTGGGACGCGCCGCCCATCTTGCTGCAACGGAACTTCTTCGAGCGCTGCGTCCGGCCGTTCCTGCGCAAGGACAACAAGGTCTGCGTCATCATTTCGGACGCCATGCGGTTTGAGATTGGCGATGAGCTACTTGGCCTTATTCGGAAGGAGGACCGCTACAGCGCGGAGCTTGAACCGGCGCTGGCGATGCTTCCCAGCTACACCCAGATGGGCATGGCAGCGCTGCTCCCCAACAGGGAGCTGATGATCGCGGACAATGAAACCGGGATTGTTCTGGTGGACGGCCAGAGTTCGCAAGGGACGGCGAACCGCACCAAGATTCTGAAGGCCGCGACCGAGGGGCGCGGCCAGGCCGTGACCAGCGAAGACCTGATGACCATGAACAAGGAGGAGAGCCGCGAGCTGCTCAAGGCCAACGATGTGCTGTACATCTACCACAACCGGATCGATCACACCGGCGACAAGATGCACTCGGAGGGGCAGGCATTCGAGGCGGCAGAGCAAACGCTGGAAGACCTTGTGCGCATCGTCAAAAAGCTCACGTCAGCGAACGCAAGTAACATCCTGATGACCGCCGATCACGGCTTCCTCTATCAGAACCGCGCCCTGGAAGAGAGCGATTTCGCCGAGGTGGATGCCACTGGCGATCTCGTGCTGTACCGCGACCGGCGCTTTGTTCTCGGCAAAGGGATGGACGCGAACCCGAGCCTGCGCACGTTTGAACCCTCCGACCTTGGCCTGTGCGGCGATATCGAGGTGCAGATTCCCAAGTCGATCAACCGGCTGCGCCTGAAGGGATCGGGAAGCCGCTTTGTGCATGGAGGCGCTTCGTTGCAGGAGATCGTGATCCCGGTCCTGCGGGTCAACAAGAAGCGGCAGAGCGACATCTCCACCGTCGAAGTGGACATCCTACGCGGTGCAAACTCAGTCATCACGTCCGGGCAGCTTGCGGTGGCGCTCTATCAGGCGCAACCGGTCACCGACAAGGTGCAGTCCAGGATGTTGCGCGCCGGTCTCTACAGCCAGGCGGGTGAGCTGATTTCTGACAGCCACGACCTGACGTTCGATCTGACCTCTGAGAACCCGAGGGAAAGGGAGTTGCAGGTACGCTTCGTTCTTATCCGCAAGGCCGACGAGTCGAACGGCCAGGAGGTCATCTTCAAGCTGGATGAGAAGCTCGCCGGAACGTCGCATTACAAGGAGTACAAGTCGCTGAGGTATCAGATGCGGCGCTCATTTACCAGTGACTTCGACTTTTAGGACCGATGACCATGAACGCGCTTGACCAGAAGATCAACACGCACTTTCCGGGACTGGTCGTCCGCAAGGATCTTGTGAAAACGGTCAAGGGGAACGCGATCGTTCCGTCATACGTTCTTGAGTATTTGCTGGGGCAATACTGCGCGACCAGCGACGAGGCGTCGATTCAAACCGGTATCGAGACGGTCAAGGAGATCCTGCGCAAGCACTATGTGCACCGGAATGAAGCGGGACTGGTCCGCTCGAACATCAGGGAGAAGGGCCGGTACAAGGTGATCGATAAGATCAGCGTCGCCCTGAACGAGAAGACCGACAACTATGAAGCAGAATTCTCCAGTCTCGGTATCAAGAAAGTGCTGGTGGATTCCGGGACGGTGAAGGCCCACCCGAAGCTGCTGGTCAGCGGGGTCTGGTGCATCGCTGACATCGAGTATGAGTTCGCCGAGGACAAGAGCGCGAGCCCTTGGATTCTCTCAACGCTAAAACCGATTCAGCTCTCTCATTTCGATTTCGATGCTTATCTCGAAGCCCGCAAGCAGTTCACGATCGATGAATGGATCGACCTTCTGGTCCAAAGCGTGGGTTTTAATCCGGAGCTATTCGGAAAGCGAAGCAAGCTGACTCAACTGGTGCGCCTCATTCCGTTCTGCGAACGTAATTACAATCTCATCGAGCTTGGCCCCAAGGGAACAGGCAAGTCGCACATCTACTCTGAATTTTCGCCTCACGGAATCTTGATATCTGGCGGGGAGGTGACGGTTCCAAAGCTCTTCGTCAACAATGCAAGCGGAAAGATTGGGTTAGTCGGATACTGGGATGTCGTAGCCTTCGACGAATTCGCCGGGAAGAAGAAGCGCGTGGACAAGGCGCTTGTGGACATCATGAAGAACTATATGGCGAACAAGTCGTTCTCCCGAGGTGTCGAAACCCTCGGCGCGGAAGCGTCGATGGTTTTCGTCGGCAACACGCAGCATACCGTGCCCTACATGCTCAAGCATTCGGACTTGTTCGACGAGCTGCCGGACAAGTTCTACGATTCCGCCTTTCTTGACCGTATCCACTTCTACATCCCTGGCTGGGAAATCGACATCATTCGCGGAGAGATGTTCTCCGACGCCTACGGCTTCGTGGTTGACTATCTCGCGGAAATCCTGCGCTCGCTACGCAATCACGATTATTCCGACCGCTATAAAGAGCATTTCTCGCTGTCGTCGGATATCTCCACGCGTGATAGAGATGCCATCAACAAGACCTTTTCAGGCTTGATGAAGATTCTTTACCCCCAAGACGGGGCGACAAAGGAAGAGATCGAGGAGCTGCTGAAGTTTTCCATTGAGGGACGTAAGCGCGTGAAGGACCAACTGATGCGGATCGATACGACCTATGGCAGCGTCCAGTTTTCGTACTTAGATGCTTCCGGGAAAGCAAAACCGGTCACCACACTCGAAGAGCGGGAATACTCCAATTACTACCACAAGACTGTCGGGGGCGGCGAGGAAGAAGAGCCTGAATACGTCGGCGCGTCCGAAGAAGCGGGGACGGCGGCTTCTAGCGGGCCAGTCCCGCCAGAGCCCGTTCTAAAGGAACAGCACTTGACGTTTCAGGAAAATCAGAAAGGGATATCTTTCGATGCTCTTCTGGGGCCGTATCTGAGGGGCGCGAAGAGGATTACCGTTACCGATCCTTACATCCGTCTGTTCTATCAGGTTCGCAACTTTATGGAACTCTTGGAAACCATCGTAAAAAACAAAGCCCCAGAAGAAGAAGTCGCATTACGCCTCATTACAACGGAAGATGAATTCAAAGGGCCGCAGCAGAATGATCACTTTGAGAAAATCAAGGACTCTGCCGGGGCCGTCGGGGTTGACTTTACCTGGGAGTTCGATCGGTCCGGAACGATCCATGCGCGCCACATCGTCACCGACCACGGATGGAAGATTTCCCTGGATCGCGGCCTCGATATTTTCCAGCATTACGACATGAATGACGCGTTCACGATTGCTAACCGTCTTCAGCAATACCGATCCTGCAAGGCGTTCGAGGTCACATTCATTAAGAGCCGGGCATAACCAAGCTCGGCGGGACGCAACATGTACTGAGCCCGAAGCCTCATCCTTGCGTTGGCGCTGTGCGCCACCACCTATGATTTCCGCGTCTCGATCGAGGAAATCCACCATGTCCGCTGTCCATCTCTCCGCGCCGAGCATCGATCCCGAAGAGGTCGCCTATTTCGAGCGACTCGCCCATCGCTGGTGGGACACCGAGGGTCCGTTCTGGCCACTGCATCGGCTCAATGCCTTCCGGGTCGACTACATCCGCCGGCACCTGTGCGCCACCCTGGACCGCGATCCGAGCGCCGAGCGCCCGTTCGAGGGGCTGCGGATACTCGACATCGGCTGTGGCGGCGGCATCCTGAGTGAGTCAATGGCGCAACTCGGCGCCCAGGTGACCGGCATCGACATCACCGAGAAGAATCTCCAGGTGGCCCGGATGCATGCCCAGTGGAGCGAACTGGAGATCGACTACCGCTTGGAGAGTGTCGAGCAACTGGCCGAGGCGGGGACTCAGTTCGACGTCGTGCTCAACATGGAAGTGGTCGAGCATGTCGAGCATCTGCCCGACTTTCTCGCCGACTGTGCGCGTCTGGCGCGTCCGGGCGGGGTCATGGTCGTGGCCAGCATCAACCGCACACCGGCCGCCTGGGTCATGGCCATCCTGGGCGCTGAGCGTATTCTGCGCTGGCTGCCGCGCGGCACCCATCACTATCACAAGCTGGTGCAGCCTGCTGAGGTCGCGCATGGACTGGGCGAGGGCTACCGTCTGGTGCACGAGACCGGCGTGCGCGTGAATCCCTTCAATCGTGTCTTCGGCTACACGCGCTGGAAGGGCGTCAATTACATGATGGTCTGGCAGCGGCGTAACGACTGATGTGCGCCTGTGCGATCCATTCCGCTGCCGTTCAGCATCTCGCGCGCTTTCGGTCGAACATCCTGGCTATTGAACGAATGCGCCTGAAAACCTATTCTTAACGTCTAATAACACTGAGCGTTCGCGGCCAGCCAGGCCGGCTGGCCGAGCGACCCAGGAACCGGAGCCGATCGGACGCGCGCCTGGAGCCGCGTTCCGGCTCTTAATGAGGAGTGACAGACGTTGGTTTGGAGTACGTCGTGATGGAAAAAAGACAACAAGACTTGGACGCTTGGGTGGCTTCCATGGAGCGTGGCAATCTGGGCTACACCTATATCCGGCTCTATGCTGACGCCCCGAGCTGGGTGCGCGATGTCGCCGTCAACCGTTTCGGCAAGGGCACAGTGTTCCTGCCCCCCGAGCAGGCCCGGCCACGCGCCGCCTGAGATCCCGCCACAGCCGATCGAGATCAGGTCGCGGTTTCTTCCGTGGCGATCCGATCGGCCTCGACCCCCAGGGCGAGCAGGGCCGCGCGCGTCGCTGTGACCGGCTCGGACGGCCCCGCAACATAGAAGCGCGCTCCAGTCGGATCAGGCAGGTCGGCACGGATCAGCGCGATCAGATCCTCAGCACGTCCACTCACCAGCGGCGTGAACCCGAAGTTGTCCAGCGCATCCCGCAGCGCACGTCCCCACTGGGCCTGATGATGGGCCTCCGGATACCGGGTGTCCCAATAGAGATGGAACGACTCGATGTGGTCGATCGAGACCGCATGCTCGATCAGGCTCTTGATCGGGGCGATGCCGTCGCCGTGAGCGATGAAGATTGCCGGTTCAGACGCGTCGTCCCGTAGCACGAAGCGGCCGAGCGGTCCGCTGACCGTGACGAGCGGTCCCGGACGCAAGCCACCGAACACCGCCGCCGAGAAGGCATCCGCCTGACGCCTGACATAGAACCACAGATGACGTCCGTTGCAGGGACAACTGGCGATCGGCAGCTCGCACGACTCACCGCTCTCCAGGGTCAGGATCGCCCGCTGTCCGGCCATGAAGCGCAATGTCTGGGTGCGCGGCGTCTGGATGCTGAGCGCGACCAGGTCCGGCCCCAGGTGTTCGAGCTTGCGCAGACTGGCGCGGACCTCCTGATAGGGCAGATCCTCGACCCGATTGGCCTCGGCGGCTTCGAGCACCAGATCGGTGATGGCCGTATGCGAGCAGGTCAGGATATAGCCCATCGTCTTTTCGCGTTCGCTGATCACATAGTCGTGCTCGCGCAGACGCCAGGTCTCGCCGCTGACCACGCGCGCCTTGCAGTCACCGCAGTTGCCGCTCGAACAGCCATAGTTGAGCGTCAGGCCGGCACGCACCGAGGCTTCGAGGATGGATTCGTTGCCCTCGACGAAGAAGTCGTGCCCGCTCGGGATGAGTTTGACGTTGGCGGCCATGAGTCGCAAAAAAGCGTCTTTGACGATGAGTTGGGCGCGCTGGTCTGGATTGGACGCCGCCGCGAGTTGTGCGCGTTCCCCGCTGAGCCAGTCGCGCATCGCGAGCAGGGACTCTTCGAGCTGATCGCGCGGCAGCCGGCAGAGTTCGTCGACCTGCTCGCCGATCTGGTCGAGCAACGCCGTGGCCGCCTCCAGCCGCGTGGCGCGCTCGGCGAGACTGGCGCTCAGACCCTGGAGTCGCGACAGCAGCACCTCGGGGTCGGGGAGGGTGGTTTCGCCGCTATTGTTGAGTTTGGGATGGGCCAGCGCCTTGATGCGCGTGGTCCGCTCCAGCGCGTCGTCGTTGGCGAGCGTCACGCTCGGATAGGCGCGCAGCAGGTCGTTGATCGCCACCGCGCCCTCGAAGGTCGGGATCTCGCCACGGCGGATGCGGGCCTGAAGTTCGGCCCGGGTAACACCTGCAAGACGCGCGGCGCGTGAAAGACTCAGATAGTCCATGCTCAAACTGCCTCGATCGTTGAAGACCCAGTCCGCGATGATCGTCGCTCGGACGCCGTTTTTAAACCCTGAGCGCGCCGCGACCCGCACGCGACAGCGTCTCTAAGCGCTCACGAGCGGCAACTCATTGAACTGCAATTGATGCAGCCGCGCGTAATAGCCGCCGAGCGCCATTAGCTCAGAATGACGCCCCTGCTCGACGATCCGCCCGTCCTGCAACACCAGGATGCGATCGGCGCTCTCGATGGTCGAGAGCCGATGGGCGATGACCAGCGTGGTGCGCTTGGCCATCAAGGTCTCCAGCGCGGCCTGGATATGACGTTCGGCCTCGGTGTCGAGGGCCGAGGTCGCTTCGTCCAGGATCAGGATGGGCGCATCCTTGAGCATGGCGCGCGCAATAGCCAACCGCTGGCGCTGCCCGCCCGACAGCAGCACGCCCTTGTCGCCGATCAGGGTCTCGAAACCCTGGGGCAGCGCCTGGATGAATTCGAGCGCATGGGCGCTGGCCGCCACCTGCTCCAGCGCGTCACGACTTGGCGGCTCAGTGCGACCATAGGCGATGTTGTTGGCGATCGAGTCGTTGAAGAGCACCACGTCCTGGCTGACCAGCGAGAGCTGCTCGCGCAGACTGGCCAGCGTCAGCGCGCGGATGGGGATGCCATCGATCCGGATCTCGCCGGCTGTGGGGTCATAGAAGCGCGGCAGCAGGTTGGCGATGGTGCTCTTGCCGCTGCCGGAACGCCCGACCAGGGCGACCTTTTCGCCCGGCTCGATGATCAGATCCAGACCCTGCACAGCCGGCGCTTTGTCTGCGGAATACTGATGACTGACCCCGCGATATTCGATCCGTCCCGCCGCGCGTTCCAGAACACGGCAGCCGGTGTCCGACTCCGTCTCGGCGTCGATCAGCTCGAACAGACTCTCAGCGGCGATGATACCGCGCTGCAACTGACCATTGACCGCCGTCAGGCGCTTGACCGGCGGCAGCAGCAGGCCCATGGCGACCACGAACGACATGAAGGTGCCGACCGAGATGTTGTCCTTGAGTCCCTGCATGGTCGAGAGATAGACCACCACCGCGATGGCTGCCGCCGAGATCAACTGCACCAGGGGTACGCTCGCCGCCTCGGTGGCGATCATCTTCATCTGTAGCGAGCGGGTTTTCTCATTGATGTAGCGAAAGCGCTGCGACTCGCGCGCCTGACCGCCGAAGGCTTTGATCAGCCGCTGTCCATCGATGACCTCCTGCGCGACATGAGTCAGATCGCCGACCCGATCCTGGATGCGCCGGCTATGGCGGCGGAAGCGCTTGGTGGCGTACTTGACCGCGCCGGCCATCACCGGACCGATGACCAGGAAGATCAGCGACAGCCCGGCGTTCAGATAGAGCATGTAGGCCATCAGCCCGATCACGGTGAAGCCGTCGCGCACCAGGGTCGTGATCGCCGAAGTCGCGGCATTGGCCACGTTCTCGACGTTGTAGGTGAGCTTGGCCAGGATGTGCCCCGAACCCTGGGTGTCGTAGAAGCGTGACGGCGCGCGCAGCAGATGCTCGAACATCTCCTGGCGCAGATCGGCGACCACGCGCCGCCCGACCCGGCTCAGAAAATAGGTGTTGACGAAGCCGGCGATGCCGCGCACCAAGAACAGCGCAACCAGCAGCCAGGGCATGAGGCGCACGATTTCGATGTTGCGATCGACGAAGCTGCCGTCGATCAGCGGCTTCATCATGGCCGCGAACAGCGGCTCGGTGATGGCAAAGATCAGCATCCCGACGATGGACAGCCCGAAGGTGCGCCAATAGGGCCGGACATAGCCGAGCAGCCGCCGGTAGACGACACGCGCTTCGGTCGAAGAGATCACGGCGTCCTGACTCATGGTGCGGCGTTTTCCGAGCGGGTCGCGGCGAAGGCGATGCGTGACAGCCCGGCCTGGCTGGCGGCATCCATGGCCGTCATCACCGCCTGATGCGGTGTGTTGGCGTCGGCCTGGATCAGCACCGGGATCGTGCTGTCCTCACCGCGCCGCTCGGTCAGGACGCGCGCCAGGGTCGCGGCGCGGGTATCGCTGATCTCGCGGTCGTCGACGAAGAAGTGTCCGGCCCGATCGATGACGATCTGGATCATCGCCGGCTCCTGAGCCGGGATGTCCTCGCCCTGGGCCTGGGGCAGTTGCACCCGCAGACGCGCCTCGTCCTTGAAGGTGGTCGAGACCATGAAGAAGATCAGCAGCAGGAAGACGACATCGATCAGGGGCGCCAGATTGATGTCGACCGGCTGGCGGCGGCGCGGACGCAGATTCATTGCATCGCCTCGCCAGCCGCCTCGCGCTCGCCCTTGAGCACCTCGACCAGCCGCAGCGCCTGCTCCTCCATGTCGAGCGCCAGCCGACCGACCTTGCTGTCGAAGAAGCGATGGAACATGAGTGCTGGAATGGCCACCGACAGTCCGGCCGCCGTGGTGATGAGCGCCTTGGAGATCCCACCGGCCAGTACACCGGCGTTGCCGACACCCGCCTCCATGATGATGCCGAAGACGTCGATCATGCCCAGCACGGTGCCGAGCAGACCCAGCAGCGGGGCGATCGCGGCGATGGTGCCGAGCGTGTTCAGAAAGCGTTCGAGCTGCGCCACCACATGACGCCCGGCGTCACTGATGGCCTCCTTCATCACTTCATGCGAATGATGACGATTGATCAGACCAGCGGCCAGCAGACGTCCGAGCGGCGAGCCATCGCGGATCTGGGTGATGGCGGCTTCGTTGAGGCGCTGCTCCTGGTGCAGCCGCCAGATCCGCTCGACCAGTTTGTCGGGCAGGATGCGTGAGCGGCGCAGTGTCCAGGCACGCTCGATCACGATCGCCGTCGCCAGCACCGAGCAGGCCAGGATCGGCACCATCAACCAGCCACCGGCATACATGATTTCAAGCAAGGGTAGTCCTCCACGATCATCAACCCTGTTCAGGTTCAGCATGATACTCGAAGCGCACCTTGCAATATCGGACACAAATAGATGTAAATCTAACTGGACAGATCAAGCTGAATCGTTTATCAAATCATCCGCGAACGTCGTCTCAGAGGCCATGCCCGATAAAGAATGAAGCGTTCAGGGAGGATTGATGCACATCACTCGACGCGGCTTCACCCTACTGGAAGTGTTGATCGTGCTGTCCATCGTCGCGATCTTGAGCACGCTGTCAGTGCCGTCCTATCAGCAGCATGTACGGCAGGCGAGACGGGCGGACGGTCAAACGGCGCTGCTCAGGGTCGCGATCGCCCAGGAACGCCGGCGGGCGAACTGTGCGCAGTATGCCGATCGCATCGATGGCACGTCCGGTTGCACGCCGGGCGCCGAAAACGCCGGACTCGGGTTGAGCACCTACAGCCCGGACGGACATTATCGACTCAGCCTGTCCGGGGTCGATGCGTCCGGATTCCTGGCGCGTGCCGAGCCAATCGGTCATCAGGCCAGCGATCAGGCCTGCGATCCGCTGACGATCGACCAGGACGGTCGTCGGGAGCCGGTCGCATGCTGGTGAGGCTTGCCCGCGGCCGGCTGGCACGGATGCGCGGTGTCACCCTGCTCGAACTTCTGATCGTGATCGCGATTCTCGGCCTGCTGCTCGGGGTCGCGCTTCCAGCCATGCAGGATCTGATCGAGCGCAACCGACTCAAGGCGGCGGCCCATGCGCTGGCCGAGGATCTGCAATGGGCGCGCTCGGAAGCGATCAAGCGCAACCGGCCTCTCGGTTTCAGCATCGATACCGGACACTGGTGCTATGGCGTCGCCCCGGAGGAGAGCGGATGCGACTGTCGGCGCACCCCCGGAGTCGCGGGAAGCTGCTCGCTCAAGCGTGTTCTGGGCGATGCCTTCCCCGGAGTGCGGCTGGAATCGACACTGAGCCTCACCCGCTTCGAGCCACGCCGGGCCACGGCCATCAACGGCAGCCTGACATTGACCTCGCCGAGCGGCTCGTCACTGAAAGTCGTGCTCTCGCGGCTCGGGCGGGTGCGCTTCTGTACGCCCACCCAGGATCTGGCCGGCTATGACGCCTGCGGCTGACAGCGCACCGAGACCGGATCGCCAGCGCGGGGTCACACTCATCGGCCTGATGGTGGGACTGGCTGTGGGGCTGCTGGTGCTCTCCGCGACGCTCCAGGCCTATCTGCTGATCTCGGAGAGCGCGCGCGACACGCTCAGAGAAGCCCGGCTCGATCAGGAATTGCGCGCCGCACTCGATGTGATGCGACTCGATCTGCGCCGCGCCGGCTATTGGGCCTCCAGCGACCCGCTCGACAACCCCTTTCAGCGCCAATACGGTCGGATCAACAATGATCTCTGCATCGACACCGAGCGCGACAGCGGCGCGTGCGCCGCGCCACTGTGCCTGGCGGCGTATGACTCAGGCGAGTGCCGGGTCTGGGTCCAGACCGGGTCATGCATCACCTACAGCTATGACGCCGACAGCGATGCGCGCGTCGGTCTCCGCGCCTGCGCGGCCAACGCCAGCCCCTCGGACTGTCCGTCGCCGAGCGGTGCGCCCTTCGATGCCAGCAACGACGAACCCTATGCCTGGCATGCCTGGTATCCAGCCGATGCCGACAGTCCCAGCCAGGCCGTCGAGATGGAGATGCAAGGCTTTCGTCTTCGTCAAGGCGGGATCGACATGCGGGTCGGACGCCGGGATTCAGCGGATCTGAGCTTCGGTTGCAACAGCGGTCGCTGGGAGCGCATCACCAGTCCGGATATCCAGATCACGGCGCTGAACTTCAGCCTCAAGACCACGGTGGTCAACGCGCAACCGGACAAGACCCCCGAGGTTCCCTGCGAGAGCGGTGATCGCTGCCGCTGGGTGCGCTCGGTCGCGATCGAGATCGGCGGCCAGCTCGCTGACGAACCGGCCAGTCAGCGTCAGCTCGTCACGCGCGTGGCAGTGCGTAACGATCGGCTCATCCAGACACCCTGAGTCCAAACCGGTGCCGCTCATGTCCAGCGATCAGTCACAGATGCCTCGGCGCCAGCAGGGTTCCATGACGCTGCTGTTCGGTCTGGTCCTATTGATCGGCGCGGGCATCCTGGCCTTCGGCAGTGCGCGGACCGGCGTGGTTGAGCAGCGCATCGCGACCAATGAGCAGCAATCGATCGCGGCCCAGCAGGCGGCCGAGGCCGGACTGGACTATGCCCGGGCCTGGCTCGGCGTCCAGGTCTGGCAGCCGGACGACGCACCGCCGAGCGCACCGGATATGCCGGGGCTGAATGGTCAGCACTTCCAGATCGCCCTGCAATTCAGCGCCGAGAACAAGGCTATCTGTGTTCAATCGCGGGCGACGATGGATGCTGATCCCGGTCTGGAGTCGATCGTGCGTGAATGCTTCACCCAGACTGGATTGTTCGACATCGATCCCGAGACGCGCGCGCCGCCGCCCCTGGTGCTCGCCGGCTGCCTGGAAGCCCCCTTGGCGTCGGGCGAGCTCTGGCTGTTGGACGAGGAGGCGACGGCTATCCTGAGCGGTGGCCCGGCAGACGCGGATTGTCTGCCACAAGGCGCTCTGGCCGTCGGGGTCTGGGGTGACAGCAATGACGATCGTCTTCTGTCGCCGGATGAGAAGGGCGCAAGCGCCGACCTCCAGCGCGCACGCCTCGGCGCTTGTCCAGGCGCGCACTGTGTCTGGAACCAGGTTTTTGCCATGCCGCTAGACGAGGCCAAGCATCGCGCCGAGACCGCCGGTCATGTCTTCGAGCACAGCCTGCCCTGCGGGGCCAGCACCGCGCCTGGAATCTATCTGGTCCGCATGTCCGGGACCATCGATGCCACGCGCCTGAGCGGTTTTTGCGCCGACAGCGACGGCCTCGACGATCGCACCATCGGCGCCCCGAACCAGCCGATTCTGCTCATCGTGCCGAGCGAGAGCGGCTGTCCGCGCTTTGCGGCGGACATTCGGATACACGGCATCGTCTATTACGAATCCAGCACCGCCTGCGCCAGTCAGGGCTGGGGCGGCGCGCGTGTCCAGGGCGCGGTGCTCTGGGAGAGCGGCGCCGGTGCTCCTGAGTCCGGTTCGGTCTTCATCGAGACCGACCGGGGACGCGGGAGCGCGTTGAACACCGCCTTTCAAGTCATCGACGGTGCGATCCGGGTTCCAGGCACCTGGCGTGACTGGAACCATCCATGAGTATTCAACCCGACGACGAGGGCCACGCCATGCAACCGACCACAGTCGAACCGACTCGAATCCAGCGTCAACAGGGCTTCAGTCTGAACGAGGCGCTGATCTCGCTCGCCGTGCTGACCTCGGGCCTGCTGACGCTTGCTCAGTTTCAGGGCGATCTCTACGAAAATCGGCGCCAGACCAAGGCCCAGACGACGGCCGTCAATCTGGTGCTCGAAAAGATCGAGGAGTTGCGCGATCTGGCCGCCACCGGCGAGCCGCTCCAGAATGGTCAGGACGTTGCAGCCGAGCGACCGGGCGACAGTACCCGATTCGCGCGTTCCTGGATCATCCGCCCCCGGTCGGAGCCACGCATCGACGAGGTCGTGGTGATCGCCGCCTGGGAGGGGATCGGCGGCGAGACCCGGTCGACGGAGATCCGGACGCTCATCGCGCCCTGACAGCCAACGCGGGGTTGGTGCAGCGCATGAAAACTGAAGATCGTGATCGGGTCTTCCGAATAGATCATAGGTGGGATGAGGCGGCCTCCTGTCAAAGATAGACCAACCCCAGAATGAGCCCGCCAAGCAGGACGCGATAAAGCGCGAAGGGCAGCATGCTGACCCGCTCGATGAAGCGCAGGAAGAAATGAATGGTGAGATAGGCGACCAGATAGGAAACCATGGCGCCGAGCACCAGCCCGCTCCAGTCGACCGGCTCTTCGGCCTGGATCAGATCCAGCGTCTCCAGCCCGCCGGCCATGAGGATGGTCGGAATGGCGAGCAGAAAAGAGAAGCGCGAGGCCGCCTGGCGCGTGAGCCCAAGCAGTAAGCCCGCCGTGATGGTGATCCCCGAGCGTGAGGTGCCGGGGATGATGGCGATGGCCTGCAAAAGACCGATGACGAGCGCATCGCGCCAGCCGAGCTGGTATTCGTCGCGCTCGCGCCGTCCGCGCCAGTCGGCCCACCACAGCAGCAGACCAAAGCCGATGGTCGTGCCCGCGATCACCAGGGCGATGAGCTGTTCGTCGGTGCGCAGCCATTCCAGCACCGATTTCAGCGGCAGCCCCAGCACCACCACCGGCAGCGTGGCCAGCACGATCATCCAGCCGAGCCGCGCGTCCGGGTCATCGAAGCGGCGCGTGCGCAGTGAATCCAGCACCGCGACCAGCATCCGCGCGATCTCACGTCTGAAATAGACGACGACCGCCGCCAGCGTGCCCAGATGCACGGCCACGTCGAACGCCAGACTCTGAAGCTCATAACCGAACAATAGCGGCGTGAGGATCAGATGGCCCGAGCTGGAGATGGGCAGGAATTCGGTGAGGCCCTGGATGAAGGCGAGGACGAGGATCTGGATGGTGTCCACTGACAGCGGCTCCTGGTAGAAGGGGCGCTAGTATAACGCCGGATCAGTCCCGAAATTCCAGCATCCGCCAGGTCGCGACGGGGGGCAGTCGGGCGCGGGCGACGGCGGCGATATAGCCGGGCGCCGGGACGAGGTGGGCGACCTCGGGGACAGCACTTCCGGGCGGGCGCGGGCGAAAGAGGCCACGCCCGTCGCATTTGACATCGGCTTCCAGCGCCGTCCAGGCGAGGTGGAAACGCTCCAGGCGCTCGGACTCGGAGACCGCGTCCAGTTCAGCGACCGTCGCCGGTTCGAACATCCGTCGCGCGATCGACAGCAGATCTCCGCGCGGACGTATCCATTCGCAATCCACACCGAGCGCCGCGTCCGCTCCGGTGCTCAAGGCCGCCAGCGCCAGATCCCCACTGTGGCTGAAGTTGAAGGAGAGCCAGCCGTCCGCGCCGTCCAGATAGGGCTTGCCGGTTGGGCCGCGTTCGATCCGGATCTGCTCGGGCGGTTGGTCCAGGTAGGCGGCAAGGATGCGGTTGAGACCGGCCAGGGCGCGGATGTAACGCGCCCGGTGGACATCATGGCGCAGTGCTTCGACGCGCGCACGCTGTACCTCGCTCAGCCGCGTCCGGCTCCTGTTCGGATCCGCGCCACATTCACCCGTGTCGATGCGCCACAGATGCAGGGCGCCCGGTTCCAGTGTCGCGCCGAGATCCAGTCGAGTGGGTGCCGGGTGCCAGAGTGCGATGTGAGCCGTCATACGTCAGTCGGTGAATCGAGTGCATCTGTGGTTTGTACGCTATCGGTACGTATCCGTGCGTGCACGGATGAAGCACCGCGCCGGGCGCCGTATAATCGCGCATCCAGCCAAGCTATGGGGGTGGACGTGCGACATCTGGATGACTCATCGCTCGAAGCGCGTCTGGAGGCGCTCTGTGCCAAGGGCTGTCGTCAGGTCCGGCGCGATATCGTCGCGCTCGAATCCGGCGTCGAGCTGCCCGAGGCCCAGGGGCTGACGTCTGACGAGCGCAACCGGCTGCTCGCCGAGTTGAAACAGATCATGGCCGTCTATGGCGATACCTGCCGCCTGTGATCCGGGCATCGTCCGTCCATCCATCAAATCTCCAGCTTCCGATCGTCCAGAGTCCGTGTATTCATCATGATCCCAATCATCGCGACCATCAGTCAGGAACTCGCCGCGCGTCCGGCCCAGGTCGAGGCCGCCGTGCGCCTGCTCGACGAGGGCGCGACCGTGCCCTTCATCGCGCGCTATCGCAAGGAGGCCACCGGCGGTCTCGACGATATTCAGTTGCGCCATCTCGAAGAGCGGCTCGGCTATCTGCGCGAACTGGCCGAGCGCCGGGTGGCGGTGCTGAAAAGCATCGAGGAGCAGGGCAAGCTGACCGCCGAGTTGCACGCAGCCATCGAGGCCGCCGACACCAAGCAGCGGCTCGAAGACCTCTATCTGCCGTTCAAACCCAAACGGCGCACCAAGGCGCAGATCGCACGCGAGGCCGGGCTGGAGCCGCTGGCCGAGGCCATCCTCGCCGATCCGTCGCAGGCGCCCGAGTCGCTGGCGGCCGGCTTCGTCGACGTCGGCAAGGGCGTCGCGGATGTCGCCGCCGCGCTGGAGGGCGCGCGTCAGATTCTGATGGAACGCTTCGCCGAGGACGCCGAGCTGACCGGGCGTCTGCGCGATCATCTCTGGGAGCAGGGGATCCTGATCTCGACCGTCATTGTCGGCAAAGAGCAGGAAGGCAACAAGTTCTCGGACTATTTCGACTATCGCGAGCCGATCGCCAAGGTGCCCTCGCATCGGGCGCTGGCGCTGTTTCGCGGGCGCAATCAGGGCGTGCTCAATCTGGAACTGCTGGCCGGGGAGGGCGATGATCCCGAGGCGGTCTGTCGCGGCCTGGTCGCGGCGCGCTTCGGTATCCGCGATCAGGGGCGTGCGGGCGATGCCTGGCTTATCGAGACGGTGCGTAAGACCTGGCGCGTGAAGCTGCTGACGCGGCTCGATCTCGAACTCAAGGGGCGACGGCTGGAGTCGGCGGAGGAAGAAGCGATCCGCGTGTTCGGCCTCAATCTCAAGGCGCTGCTGCTGGCCGCGCCCGCCGGGCGGCTGCCGACCCTGGGGCTGGACCCAGGGCTGCGCACCGGAGTCAAGGTCGCGGTGGTCGATGCCACCGGCAAGGTCGCGGCCACCGACACCATTTATCCGCATGTCCCCAAGAATCAGTGGGACGCCTCGATCGCGCGACTGGCGCAGCTGGCCAAGGCGCATGGCGTCAAGCTGATCAGCATTGGCAATGGCACCGCTTCGCGCGAGACCGACCGCCTGGCGCGCGATCTGATCGCGCGGCATCCCGAGCTGGGTCTGAAGTCGCTCGTCGTCAACGAGGCTGGCGCCTCGGTCTACTCGGCCTCCGAGTTCGCGTCCAGGGAACTGCCCGAGCTGGATGTCTCGCTGCGCGGTGCGGTCTCGATCGCGCGTCGCTTACAGGATCCGCTCGCCGAGCTGGTCAAGATCGAGCCCAAGGCGATCGGCGTCGGTCAGTATCAGCACGATGTCAACCAGAACCGCCTGGCACGCACCCTGGACGCCGTGGTCGAGGACTGCGTGAACGCGGTCGGGGTGGATCTCAATACCGCCTCGGTGCCGCTGCTCACCCAGGTCTCGGGGCTCAATCGCAGTCTGGCCGAGAACATCGTCGCCTTCCGCGAGGCCAATGGCGCTTTTGTCAGCCGCAAGAAGCTGATGGCCGTGCCGCGTTTCGGCGACAAGGCGTTTCAGTTGAGCGCGGGCTTTTTGCGCGTTCCTGATGGCTCGGAACCGCTCGATGCCTCGGCGGTGCATCCGGAAGCCTATCCGGTGGTACGGCGTATCGCCGAGTTCACCGGCAAGGACGTGCGCGGTCTGATCGGCGACACCGAAACATTGCGCCGGCTCGATCCAGCCGCCTTCACCGACGAGTGCTTCGGGCTGCCGACCGTGAAAGATATCCTGGCCGAGTTGGAGAAGCCGGGCCGTGATCCGCGTCCCGAGTTCAAGACCGCCCAGTTCAAGGACGGCGTCGAGACGCTCAAGGATCTGGAGCCGGGCATGATCCTGGAGGGCACCGTGACCAATGTCACCAACTTCGGTGCCTTCGTCGACATCGGCGTGCATCAGGATGGGCTGGTGCATATCTCGATGCTGGCGGATCGCTTCGTCAAAGACCCGCACGAGGTCGTCAAGTCCGGCGATCTGGTCAAGGTTAAGGTGCTGGAAGTCGATCTGGAGCGCAAGCGCATTGCGCTGAGCCGGCGTCTGGACGAGCCGGCTGAACGCGCGCGCTCGGGGCGGTCGGAGACGGCGGAGCGGGGCGGGCGTCAGGCGCAGTCCAGAGGGGCCGCTCCGGACAGGGCGCGTGGTGGTGACCAGGAGCGTAATCGCCCAAGCAGCGCGCCGGCGTCCGGTATGGGCGGCGCACTGGCCGATGCCTTCGCCAAGGCGCGCAAGGAGTGAGGCGAAGATCCGCCGCTGAGACGCTCGATCGCCGCGTGCGGGTCGGGCTCTCGTCCATTCACGGCCAAGGCTGTTTCGCCCGGATCGGTTTCGAGCCGGGCGACTATATCGGAACCTTCGAGGGGCTGGAGGTCGAAGAGGATGGCCCTCATGTACTCTGGGTCTATGATCCCGAGCGCGACCGTCTGATCGGCCGACGTGGAACCAATGTGCTGCGCTGGCTCAACCACAGCGATGATCCGAACGCCGAATTCGATGGGTTTGAGCTCTATGCACGGCTGACGATTGCGGTCGGAAGCGAGATCACCATCGACTATAGCGCCAGCTCGTCGTGAGTCATACAGCCAATAACACCGAGGTCGCCGATATGCAGGAACGTCCCATCATCAAGACCGCCATCCCCAAGCGCCGCTATCAGGCCGGACGCCATGCCGCCTCGCTGCTCGGCGAGATCGAGAGCGGCGATGGCCGGAGCTATCGCTACATTCTCGCCTTCGTGGCCCAGGGACAGGCCGAACCCGTGCTCTATGTCTGCTCCGAGCCGACACCACCGGCCGAGCGGGCCGATGGCGCCTATCGCTTGCGGGTGGTGAGCGAGGCCATGACCGAAACGCTCGACACCGACGACGGCTGGGGCGATCTCGACCGCTTCGCCGAGCAGGCGCTCAAGGTCGGCGCTCAGATGCTCGGATTACCCGATTCCGGTGTCGTGCGGCTACTTTGAGCGATCAATGGGGCGGAGCACCGCAAACATGAGCGCAACCGATCGCCCCTGGCGCATCCCCTATGGCGTGGCGGATTTCATCAAGCTGCGCGAGGGGCATGAATACTATGTCGACAAGACGCGCTATCTGCCGCTCCTGGAGCAGGCCGGACGCTTTCTGTTCCTGATCCGTCCGCGCCGCTTCGGCAAGAGCCTGCTGCAGTCGGTGATGGAGTGCTATTACGACGCCGGTTGGGCGGAGCGGTTCGAGGAGCTGTTCGCCGGAACCTGGATCGCCGAACATCCCACGCCGGAGAAAGGCCAGTATCTGACGCTGAGGTTCGATTTTTCGGCGGTGCGCTCCGATCCGAAGCTGGTAGAGGAATCCTTCGAGCACTACACGCGGATCATTCTGATCGAGTTTCTGCAAACGCACGCCAACCGCCTGCCGCCCAAGACCCAGGAGCGGGTGCTGGCCGAGCGCACCTTGGCGCATCGTCTGGAACGTCTGCTCGCCGAGCTGAAGGGCAGCGGGTTACAGCTCTACCTGTTCATCGACGAATACGACAATTTCGCCAACAACGTCCTGGTCAACGCCGGGCGGGAGGCGTATCGGGAGCTGACCCACAGCAGCGGTTTCTTTCGCGATTTCTTCGCCGTCCTCAAAGAAGCCGTCGGGCGCACCGGCAGCGGACTGGCCCGGCTCTTCATCACCGGAGTCTCGCCGATCACACTCGACGATGTCACCAGCGGGTTCAACATCGGGCGCAACATCAGCCTGGATCCGCGCTTCAATGCGCTGCTCGGCTTCACCCACGCGGAGATGGAGCGCCTCTTCGACGCCTTCGGGCAGGATTTCAGCGCCCATCGTGCCGTGATCGATGAGTGGTACGACCATTACCACTTCCACGCCGAGCGCCTGGAACCTGTCGTCAACAGCGACATGGCGCTCTACTACCTGCATTCGCTGGTCGACATCGACAAGCCGCCGCGGGAGCTGATCGACCACAATGTCCGCATCGACTACGGCAAGCTGCGTCATCTGCTGGCGGTCGACCAACATCTCGCCGATCGCGAGCGCGCCCAAGGCCAGATGCCCGGTGAGTTGCCGTTGCCAGAGGCACGCTTGAACGGCAATTTTTCGCGCTTGCGGGCCATCATCGAATCCGGCGAAGTGGTGGCTCAGATCCAGAGCAGCTTTCCGGCCGAAGGGCTGTTGGAGCCGGAGAACTTCGTCTCGCTGATCTATTACCTCGGGTTGCTGAGTTTTGCCGGGGAGCGTGAGGGGGCGCCGCTGCTGAGGATTCCCAATCGCACCGTGCGCCAGTTGATGTACGGCTATCTGCGTGCGGCCTATGATGAGGCCGGGGTGTTTCGATCCAGCACCTATCGGGTCGCGGAGATGCTGCGCCACATGGCCTATCGCGGCGACTGGAGACCCTTCTTCGACTATCTGGCCGAGCAGATCGCCGCACAGGCGAGCGTGAGGGATTTTCTGCAAGGGGAGAAGATGATCCAGGGGTTTCTGCTGGCCTGGCTGAATCTTTCACCCTATTTTCGGGTCTTCAGCGAAGCGGAACAGGCCGGCGGTTTCGTCGATCTCTATCTGGCGCCCTTTTATTTTCAGTATCCCGACATGTGCCATGCCTATCTGATCGAGCTGAAATATGTCAGCCGCTCGGAGGACAGTCCGGCCAAGCGCAAGCAGTTGCTGGACGATGCGCGCGCTCAGCTGCGTCGCTATGCCGGGGATGAGCGTGTGCGCGCCCAGCTCGGGGAGGCCGCGCTGCACCCCATCGTGCTGCTCTACAGCGGCTGGGAATTGGTGCATCGTGAGGCGGTGGCGATGACCGGCTGATGAGTTTCGTGTCGTCTGAACCCAACGGGAACGATCATTCCAGTGAAAGGATGAAGGCCCACTGCTCGGGCGTCACAGGCATGATGGAGAGCCGGTTGCCCCGGCGCACCAGCGGTAGCCCATCCAAGGCTCCGGTGGCATGGGTCTTGAGTTCGGCGAGCGGGATGACGCGCCGCAGGTGTCGCACATAGCGCACATCGACCAGATGCCAGCGCGGCTTCTCCGGCGTGCTCTTGGGGTCGTGATAGCTGGATTCGGGATCGAAGGCGGTCGGATCGGGACGCGGCTCGCCGACGACCTCGGCAATCCCGACGATCCCAGGAACCGCACAGTTGGAGTGATAGAAAAAGACCTGATCCCCAGGCCGCATCTCGTCGCGCATCATATTGCGCGCCTGATAGTTGCGCACGCCATCCCAAGGCTCGGTCTGGCCCGGACGCGCGGCGAGATCGTCGAGACTGAAGGTTGCGGGTTCGGATTTCATCAACCAGTAGCGCATCAGGACTCACCCAGTCAATCGCCAAGCAGATGCTGGAAATTGGCCAGCCGCTCGGGGAGAATCAACCCATCCGCGACCGCTTGACGGATGGCACAGTCCGGTTCCTGATCGTGGCGGCAGTTGCCGAAGCGGCAGCGGCCCAGATGCGGCTTGAACTCGCGAAATCCCTGCTGGAGTCCATCCCGATCAATGGTACCAAGCCGGAAACTGCGCACACCGGGCGAGTCGATCAAAAATCCATCGCCGCTCAGACGATAGCAGGTCGCGGCCGAGGTGGTATGGCGTCCGAGTCCGGTCGCCTGCGATAGACGCCCGATCTGGATCTCCTGATCGGGCAGCAACAGCTTGACCAGCGACGACTTGCCCACGCCCGACTGACCGACCAGCACACTGGTCTGTCCGGCCAGCTCGGCGACCAGTCCACCGATCGACTCCGATTCGAGCAGGCTGATCCAGAACGTCCGATAGCCGATCGCACCGTAATGGGCGAAACGCGCCTGAAACGCCGCGCGCTCCTCGGCCCCGGTCAGCAAATCCATTTTGTTGCCGACCAGGATCGCCTCGACACCGATGAGCTCGGCCGCGACCAGATACTGATCGATCAGATAGCCGCTCGGCTCCGGCTCCGGGGCGATGAGGATGGCGAGCCGTGTCAGATTCGCCGCGAGCGGCTTGTCGCGTCCGCTGTAGTCCGGACGGCTCAGGGTGCTGGTGCGTGGCAGGATAGCTGTGACCACGCCCTGACCATCGGGCAGACGCTGCCAGACGACACGATCCCCGCACACCACATGACCGATGTTCTGGCGCGCCAGACAGTGAATCAGATGGCCCTGTTCGTCCTCGACCGCGAGATTGGCGCCGTGCCGGACGACGACTCGCCCTTCCTCCGGTTCCAGCTCGTCGTCGAGTTCGGCCAACGCCCGTTCGGGCCGCGCGGCAAGCCGCTCGCGGCGGCGTTCCTGGATGGCTTGAATGCGCTCGATCTGGCGCGCGGAGAGTCGTCGCTTGGCCACGGGGTCAGTCGACCCGGCCAGCGGTGCGGCGGCGGTTCAGGCGCCTCACGGCAGCGTGACCGGCACCGGCGGCTGCCAGCTCGCTGCGCGGTGTTCGGCGACGACCGTGGTATAGATGCCGCCACGCACATTGAACTCAGCGGTCAGACGCATGAAGCGCGGCGCCGTGGCCTCGACCAGATCACCGAGGATGCGGTTGGTGATGGCCTCGTGGAAGGCGCCCTCATCGCGATAGGACCAGACATAGGTCTTGAGTGCTTTCAGCTCGACGCATTTTTGCTCGGGCACATATTCGAGCGTCAGTTCAGCGAAGTCCGGCTGGCCGGTCTTGGGACAGAGACAGGTGAACTCGGGCACCCGGATGCGGATCGTATAGTCGCGCTCGGGCTGAGGATTGGGGAAGGTTTCGAGCGATTTGCTCGGGGCGCTGGGCATGAAGGGACTCTCCGCTGACAAGAATGGGCCGACCGTCGACTCAGTCGGCTGATTGGGCACCTATTATATAATCATTTGCCCCGCGTCTCGCCGGACGCGGTCGCTTTCCAAAAACATGCATTCAGACGGGGGACATCCATTTCATGGACAACAGCAGTGAGTTGGCCCGCTTCAATATGATCCAGCAGCAGATCCGGCCCTGGGGCGTGCTCGACGACCGGGTGCTGGAGGTCATGGGCACGATCGAGCGCGAGCACTTCGTGCCGGACGCCTATCGGGCACTGGCCTATGCCGATATCGAGATCCCCAACAGCAACGGCACGCTCATGCTCGCGCCCAAGGTGGTCGGTCATCTGTTGCAGGCGCTTGCCGTCCAGCCGGGCGACCGGGCGCTGGAGATCGGTACCGGCTCGGGCTATGTCGCTGCCTGCCTGAGCCGGCTCGGTGCGCGCGTGATCAGTCTGGAGATCGACCCGGCTCAGGCCGCCGAGACGGCCGAGCGGCTCGAAGCGCTCAAGTTCGATTGGGTCGAGGTACGTGAAGGGGATGGTCTGGCCGGTCCGGTGAGTGGAGCGCCGTTCGACGCCATCGCCGTGAAGGGGTCGATGCCGACCGAGGACGCGCTGCCGATGTTGCGCGAGCAACTGACCATTGGCGGGCGGTTGTTCTGCATCCTGGGTACGGCGCCGGCGATGGAATGCGTGCGCGTGACCCGTGTCGGGCGCAACGACTATCGGCGCGAGTCGCTGTTCGAGGTCGAGGTGCCGCCGCTGCACAACGCGCCCGAGCCGGTCGGCTTCGAGTTCTGAGCACTCGTCGAGGCCCCGGCAACCCTGGGCCTCGATGCCTTTTATCTCATCAATCTCTGATCTCGGCGGTGGCGCTTTGGCTCTCGCCCATGTTGTCGGTCCAGGCGATCTCGATCGGATCGCCGACCGCGCCGCCTTTGAACTTGAACGATAGATAGGGATTCTTGGAGACACCGCCGCTCCAGGCCGTCTTCATCACCACGGTTCCCTTGACCTTGCACACCACCTCCTGGATGAAATGCGCCGGGATGACTTCCTTAGTCTTGCTGTCCTTGCGCATACCATTGTCCATCGGATGGCTCATCAGACACTTGACCGTGGTCTCGTCACCTTCGAGCTTGGCGCGGATCTTGATATCGGACATCGTCTCGACTCCTCGTGTTCGGTATTCAGTCTTAGATACTTGAGAGACAGGCGCGAGAAGCCGATCAGCCGCCGCAGCCGCCGATGGTCACCTTGACGTTTTTGGCGTTCTTGTAGAGCGTGTCGCCAGCCTTGACGACGGCGATCACATCAGCGGTTTCGGCCATCTTGATGCGGGTGGAGACGAAGGGCACCATGGACGGGTCGACGAACTCGAAGGACGCGATCAGCGGCGAATGGTTCTTGGCGGCAATGATACTGATGGAGGTGACGCCTTCCAGATCGGTCTCGACTGTGACCGGCACCACGGCGCCGTTTTCGGCGATGTCCGGGGCCTTGATCTTGATCCGGTCGCTGACCTCGGCCGAGTCGCTGCCGAGCAGTCCCGTCATGGCCGTCGGGATGTCCGTGGCTTGAAAGGCGGCCGCGTTCCAGTCGGCGAATGCACGGGGCGCCATGAGTCCGGCGCCGACGACCGCTCCAGCGGCCAGCGAGCCTTTGACGAGTGTCCGGCGTTTGGCATCAATCATGATTTTTCTCCTCTCTTGTCTTTGCGTTTGGCGTCGCGTTCTTCTTCTTTCCAGGTTTCGAGTCGCGCCTGGATACGGGCGGCCTCGTGATAGGGCAGATCGCGCTGGCGCAGCGCGATTTCGAGCTGACGGATCGCCGGCTCGCGATCGCCCTCGGCATAGAGCTTTTCGGCGCGGAAACGGTGCGTCGCCCCCTGATTGCCCGCGCGAAAGGCCGCCTGCTCCAGCCTATCGTACAACATGGGATTGCCGGGGCGTAGCCGCGCGACCGTAGTCAGCTCATCGATGGCCTGAGCAGGCCGACCGGCCTTCATCAGCGCCTCGGCATAGGCCACACGCAATGGCCAGTGACTCGGCGACAGACTAACGGCCTGTCCCAGGTGGCGCACGGCGCGTTCGACCTGACCCTGTTCGAGATCGATGCGCGCCTCCAGGACGATGAACTCAGGCAGGCTGGAATGCGACTGCATCGCCGTGGCCAGCGCGGCGCGGGCGGCATCGAACTGGCCGGCGCGCGTCAGCGCCAGCGCATAGCCGTAGTGTTCAGCGACACTGTTGCGATGCCGGCCTTCGCGCAGCGTATCGCGGAAATGGGCGACCGCTTGCTCCGGGCGCTTGTAGGCGCGTTCGCGCAGGGCCGCGCGCGCGAGTTGGAAGCGCAAACTGTCGGGGCGCTGCTGGGCGCCGAAGTCATCGGCCCGGCCGAGCGCTTCAGCGATGCGGTTGGCGTTGACCGGATGGGTGCGCAGAAATTCAGGCGCGTTGTTCTCGTAGACGCGACTGGACTTGGACAACCGCTCGAAAAAGCCGGCCATGGCATAGGGATCGAAACCGGCCTTATCCAGCGTCGTGATCCCGAGCCGGTCGGCCTCGTGCTCGTTCTCGCGCGTGAAGTTGATCTGACGTTGCAGGGTCGCGGCCTGGATGCCGACCATGGCCGCGACTCCGGCATCGGCCGAGACCTGGGCGCCGAGGATGGCAGCGGCGACCATCAAGGCCATGGTCGGAACGGTCATCTTGCTTTGATCCTCCAGTCCGCGCAGCAGATGACGCTGGGTGACATGGGCGATCTCGTGAGAGAGAACAGCGGCCAGTTCGCTCTCGGTCTCGGCGGCCAGGATGAGTCCGGCATAGACGCCGATGTTGCCGCCCGGCCCGGCGAAGGCATTGACCACCGACTGATCGATGACGAAGAAGTTGAAGCGTCCCGAGGCGTTCGGATCGGCGGCGACCAGGTTGGCGCCGAGCGATTCGATGTAATCGGTCAGGAGCGGGTCGTCGAGGACCGGCAGTGACTCGCGCACGCTTCGCATGAAGGCTTGGCCCAGACGCGCCTCGGCGCCCGTGGTCATGAGCGCATCGGCTGAGCTGCCCATGTCGGGAAGACGGTAGTCCTGGGCCTGGAGCTGAGGCAGACCGGTCAACAGCAGGGCGCCGAAGGCGATCATTGGCCGTGTCAAGCGGGGTCGGTGGGCTGTCCGTTTCGTCATGGATTCAATTGAGCTGAATACGCTGTCCCCAGGGTATCTGGGCGCGCCCCTTGATTAACCAGATCACCGGATAGGACGGCTCGCACTCGGGGAACTCGCCCTGGGCATCGGTGAAGTAGACCAGCAGATCGGGTTGTCGGTCCTGGCGGTCGATCCAGTCGAACACTGGACGGAAGCTGGTCCCGCCGCCCCCCTGTAGACGCTCGGGACGCACGAAGGTTTCCCAAGGCTCGAACTGGAAGGGCGCACCAGGTGCCAGCGCCCGATCACAGGGCAGCAGGGTGACGCGCGCGCGAATCTGGCCCTTGAGCGCGTCGATCTCGCCGATGAACTCGCTCAGTTCGCTGTCCTGGATCGAACCCGAGGTATCGATCGCCACCACCAGCTCGGCCTGCTGACCGCGCAGGCCCGGCCGGATGAACTCACCCTCGCGGCGCGATGGACGCTGATAGCTGTAGTCCTCGCGCGCGATCGCCGTCAGATGACGCGCCAGCAGCATCCGCCAGGGCAGGCTCGGCTGGAGCAGATGGTCGATCTGACGTGCCAGCTCGCCGCCGAGCTTGCCAGCCTGCATCGCCTGCTGGGCCGCGCCGGCCAGCCGCTGGCGCCATTGTACGGCCAGTCGCTCGCGTTCGTCGGCGGTTAGGGACTCAGGCCGCTGGGGCGACTCATCTGGACGTCTCTGGCTACCGCCCTGGCGTTCATCGCGGTCATAGGCATGGGTGTCGAGCGTCTCCGAGTCGTCCTGCTCGTCGATGAGCGGGTAGATTTCCTCGGCAGTCAGTCCCTTGTAGAGCGGCATCACCAGAGCATTCGGCGGCGGTGTCAGTCCATCCGCGATCAGGAGCGGGTTGATTGCATAGTCGCAGGCCAGATCCCAACGCTGGCGCTGACGATGACCACGCCGCGCGAAATGCGACAGTGCACAGTGCAGGGCTTCGTGGGCGAGCATGAACTGGGTCTGTTCCAGGCTCAGTGAGTCGATATAGGCCGGATTGTAATAGAAGGCGCGCGCGTCGGTGGCTGTGGTGCGGCACCAGTCCGGTTTGGCGGCACGCATTGGCAGACGCAGCACCAGCGCGCCGAGAAAGGGCTTGTCCAGGATCAGCCGGGTGCGTGCCGCCGTGAGCTTGGTTTCGATGGCGACGACATCGGGCGCGGTCGGCGGCGGGGTCTCAGGCATGGAGCATCACATCCGCGACCGACTGCGCCCAGCCGGCGAAGGCGGGCACCTCGAACAGCCGTCCGCCGATCGCCCGATGCAGATCCGAGACCAGCATCACGCCCATCTCGCGCTCGGGGAAGCGTCCGGCATAGTCGAGGATGTGACCGACGACCCGCTGGCCATCCGGGGTGTCGAGCGCGCGTATCGCGCGTCCGACCAGCGCGGCGGCGACGGCGTACTGAAGATCGATCTCGCGCGGAACCGCGACCGTTTCGCCGCGCGTGATGGCGTCGAGATCCGGCATCTGGTCGAGGTTGTCGACGAAGGCGCTCAGCTCGATCCCGGCCGCCGGTCCCACGCAGGCCTGGAGCGCACCTTGCAGCAGATCGCGCGCGTCCTCGAACTTCTTGAGTGCGCGATGGGCGAACTCCCAGGAACGCGGCGAGGGGAAGGCGACCGGATTGTGCGCCGGGTCGAAGTCGAACAGGAGTTCAGGTCGAAAGCGCAGAAAGGCGATGACCCGCTCGTCGATGCCGTTGGTATAGGCCCAGGCCGCCCAGTCGTCGAGATGGGTCTCGACCTCGAAGTGCGAGAAGCGATTGGCGAGCGGTGCCGGCATGCTGTAGGTCACGCCGCGATCGCCCTGGCGGTTGCCGGCGGCGAAGATCGCCCAGCCGTCCGGGACACGATACTCGCCGAGGCGTCGGTCCAGGATCAGTTGATAGGCGGCGGCCGAGACCACCGGCGGGGCCGAGGTGATCTCGTCGAGAAAGAGCACGCCGTTCGGTCCGTGGCGCTCGGCGTCCGGCAGCATGGCCGGCACCGCCCATTCGACCCGTTCGCCCTGGCGGAAAGGGATGCCGCGCAGGTCGCTCGGCTCCATCTGCGACAGTCGGATGTCGATCACCGGGACAGCATGGCGCGCGGCGATCTGGGCCACCATCTGCGACTTGCCCACGCCTGGCGGTCCCCAGAGCATTACGGGGGTGTGATGGCCCTCGGCCGTGCTGAGAAATTCGCGATCCAGGACACGGAGCAGTTGAGCGGGGCGCATGGTGGGTGTGAGTCCTCGGGTTGGGGGGGGGTTTAAGTTTTAAGTGTTAAGTTTTAGGTTTTAAACCTCGACTAGGCCGGGATGCGTAATTTCTCTTCCTCTGGATCGAGCGTAGTTTTGGTCCAGAGTCGGTCAGCGATGGCGAAGGGATCGGCATTGATGGTGTGAACAAAGTGGTTGACCCGTTGAACCAATTCCTCGGCCGTGGCGTGACAATGATGGTAGGTGACCTCCTCGCGTAACCATCGCCACAGCGCTTCCACCGGCATGAAGTCTGGGCTATAGGCGGGCAACGGTTGGAGGGTGATCGACAGCTCCTGAGCGAGCTCGCGCACGGCCCCGGCGCGATGATAGGAGGCGCCATC
>NZ_WNKT01000024.1 GCF_009720725.1 Allochromatium palmeri | reverse complement strand
GAGTTCGAGTACGAACGCCACGGCACCCAGGCACTGATCGCCAACTTCGAGGTCGCCACCGGGCGCGTCATCACCCCCTCCATCGGCGACACCCGCACCGAAGCCGATTTTGTGGCACACATCGAGCGCACCCTGGACACCGATCCGCTGGGCGAGTGGATCTTCATCGTTGATCAACTCAACACCCACCAATCGGCCAGTCTGGTCGAATGCATCGCCCAACGCTGTGGGATCGACAGCGACCTTGGTGGCAAGGGAAAAACGGGGATCCTCCAGAGCATGGCCTCCCGCGCCGCCTTTCTCCAGGATCCCGCCCATCGCATCCGCTTTGTTTATACTCCCAAGCACTGTTCCTGGCTCAATCAGGTCGAGATCTGGTTCGGTATCCTCACCCGTCGGTTGCTCAAGCGCGCGCGCTTCGCCTCCACTGATGAACTCAAGCAACGCCTCCTTGAGTTCATCGATTTCTTCAACCAGACCCTCGCCAAGCCGTTTCGCTGGACCTATATCGGCAAGCCGCTGATGGCATGAAATTGTCCAGTCAACTTAAGGTGCGCGGTACTAGGGTATTTCGCCGAGGCGATCGGCATTGGCGTTGCTGTGGGGGTCGGGGCCACCCTGGCCGCGACCTGGCTTTTGCGTCTTTGCACCCGTCGCGGTTGGATCAGCGAGACCTGGCGGCAACTCCCCGTGGTGGCGCTCGCCTTGTCCTGCTTTGCCCTGGCCCAGTTGCTTGGCGGCAGCGGCTTCATCGCAGCCTTCTCCGGCGGCCTTTTGTTCGGCGCCTTGGCGCAGCAGGAGAAGCATACATTTCTGCTCCCCGCCGAGGGCAGCGGCGACACCCTGGCCCTGGTCACCTGGGTGCTCTTCGGTGCCGGATTGGTGGGCCAAACGCTGGGCTACTTCAATTGGTCCGTGCTGCTCTACGCAGTGCTCAGCCTGACCCTAATCCGCATGCTTCCGGTCTACCTGTCCCTGTGGGGGCTGCCATTGCAGCCCAGAACCAAGCTTTTTATCGGCTGGTTTGGGCCGCGCGGTCTGGCCAGCATCGTGTTCGGTATCATGGTATTCAGCGCCGACTTACCCGGTGGAGGCATCCTGACCGGGACCCTAGTCTGCACCATCCTGCTGAGTATCCTGCTGCACGGCCTGAGTGCCAATCCGCTGGTTAAGGCGCTGACTCGAGCCTCGCGACCTTCTTGATCTCACGCAAGCACGCCACGTCGCTCGCGACCCTGCGCAAATACGCCGAAATCCTTAGCTTGCAGGATCGATATCCGACTAGCGCCGCGGTAACTGGGCCGGTGCACGCTCCAGGGGATATATCACCTGTGGATAGTTGCGCGTATGATCCCGGCGGCCTTCTTCATCGAGATTGTCTATGCAGTGCCACCAGACGCAAAATCCGTCTGGTAAGCAGGACATTCCCTGGCATTAGGGAGACGACATAGCCGGAATTTTCCGACTACGATAGGGCATCCACCGCGCTTGCATGACCAATTACTCAGCTTAAGAGGAGAACGCCTTTGGAACAGCAACTCCAGGCCATTGCCACAGTGCTCTCCCTCGTGAATCCCGCGATCTGTGGGGTGTTGTTCGCCCAAGTCGAGGGGGAAAGTTCGCGACGCAAGCATTTTGTCGACGCGACCAAGGCCGCGATGGCCATCCTCGCAATCCTGCTGGGAGCAGCCCTTGCAGGAACAAGGGTGCTGGACCTGTTCGGCGTATCGCTTGATGCCTTCATGGTTGCGGGCGGAGGCGTGCTCGCCTGGATGGGATTCTCGATGCTCAGCGGCAAGGGGTCCATTGCCTCGTCACCGGCAGCAGATTCAACACCTTCACTGACACCCCTGATCCTGTTCGCCGCCAGCCCGGGCACCATTACGGGCGTTATTACGATCGCGGCGGCCCACACGCGGTTGCAACTTCCGACGACAGCCCTTGTTGCCATCGGCGTAGCGGTCGCGACGACCTGGCTGATCATGATATTGACAGCAGTTCTCGCTGGCCGACGAAACGATGCAGGGTTTCTACGGGACACGATAACCCGTTTAATGGGGCTCCTTGTACTCTCGATGGGTGTCCAGTTCGCCTTGACCGGATTCCGCTCCTTTACAGTCTGAGATGCCTGCTTCTCGGACCGACGCTGGCGATTTTGGCCCCGGCGTCGCGGCCCAGCGCGCGGTAATACGCGCCTCCTACGCCGTCGAGAATTCGCCAACGCCTCGATGGCTTTTTGACCGATCACCCACCCCGTTTGTAGGATGATCATGGATGTTTCGCTAACGGATGCCAACTAACCAATGCTTTATGAGGAGCAATATAATGAAATATCAATCACTTTTGTTCGCAAGCGTTCTTCTCGGTCTAACGCAAGTATGCTTGGGACAAGACGCCGACTTACCATTAAGTCAAGCAGGCCAACAAGCCTTTACACCGGATCAAGTTCTTGAAGCGCTATTGGCTGGGAATGAACGCTTTGCTGCGGGCGAGGCGACTCAACGCGATATCACCGCGCGGATCGCTGCTTCAGCGCAAGGCCAATACCCGAAAGCCGTTATTTTGTCATGCCTGGATTCAAGGGTTCCGGTGGAAAAAGTTTTTGATGTCAGCATTGGTGACATCTTTGTTGGCCGTGTTGCAGGGAACATTGTGAATGAGGATCAGTTGGGCTCCATGGAGTTTGCAACGAAACTGGCTGGAGCAAAGCTGGTCATGGTGTTGGGTCATAGCCAATGTGGCGCGGTCAAAGGAGCCATTGACGGCGCCGAGTTGGGCAATTTAACCGCGCTATTGGCCAAGATCCGCCCAGCAGTGGATGGCGTGGAGGGGTTTTCCCCCGACCAGCGAACATCGTCTAACGATGATTTTGTCGAGCAGGTCATCGACCAAAATGTGCATGACATGGTAGCCCAGGTTAGAGAACAGAGTTCGGTCTTGGCGAATCTTGAGCAATCTGGCCAGATCAAGATCGTCGGGGCGTCTTACGACCTCAACACAGGCAAGGTCGAGTTAATCGATTAGCACGCGAATTTGCCCGATGCGAGAGTGAGTTGCGGGACAGTGCGGCCTGACAAGGCTGCGCGCCCCGCCCTGCCTGCCGTGCAACACCAAGGTGGACCGCGCGCCCTGGGATGCCTTCTCCCCAGCCAATCCGGACCCGTTGAACAACCAGGTCTTCCAGCTCTACGACCTGAGCACCAGTTGGAACCAGGCCGAGGACATCGCCGCACAGCATCCGGACAAGGTGAAGGAAATGCGCGCGATGTTCCTGGAAGAAGCGAAGAAGTATCAGGTTCTGCCGCTGGATGCCTCGGTCGGCGCTCGGGTTGCAGCCGCGCGTCCGAGCCTCACCGCCGGTCGCAACGAGTATGTCTACACCTCACCGATGACGGGTCTGCCGCAGGGCGACGCGCCTTATCTGCTCAATACCTCCTACACCATCACCGCAGACATCACCGTTCCCGAGGGTGGAGCCGAGGGCATGATCGTGACCTCGGGCGGGCGTTTCGCCGGATTCGGCTTCTACCTGCTTGAGGGCAAGCCGGTCTTCCTGTGGAACCTGCTTGATCTGGAGCGCATCAAGTGGGAAGGACCGGAGGCCCTCACACCCGGCAAACACAGCATCGAGTTCGCCTTCACCTATGACGGCCTCGGCGCGGAAACCATGGCCTTCAACAACTTCAGCGGCATCGGACGCTCGGGCACTGGCACGCTGAAGGTCGATGGCAAGGACGTCCAGACCATCAAGATGGAGAAGACCATCCCGATCATCCTGCAGTGGGACGAGAGCTTCGACGTCGGCTCTGACACCATCACGGGCGTGAACGACGCGGACTACCTGCCGCCGTTCCCGCTCACAGCGGAGTTGAACAAGCTGACGATCAAGGTTGATCGGCCGGTGCTGTCGCCGGCAGAGATCAAGACGCTGGAGGCAGGTTTGCAGAAGGTGGAAGCCGGTCGCGAATAGACGACTCGCTGATCCGGTCTGCAAACGCGCGGGCCACTTTCGAAAGGAGGTGGCCCGCGTTTGCGTTTAACCTCGCTGATGGAGGCATTTCTCGCAGAAGATTTGAGGCCGATTTCAATACACAGGCGCGGCCTTGTCGTAGCTCAGTCCCTTCTCGGCCGCCTGTTCGCGCACGGCACTGAAGATCTTATAGTCGAGCGAAGATTCCGCCCCACCCTCGGCCTCGACCTGGGACTTGAGATAGTCGGCGCGCTGGGCGGAAAGATCCTTGATCTGTTGTTTCACCTCCTCACGCTTGGTGGCCTGCTCATCGATCAGTACGCGCCGTGCCTCGGGTGTCAAATTGGCCAGTGGTGCGGGCAGTTGCGCGTCCGGTAGCTCGGCCAGATCGACCCGACCGCTCGCCACGTCCTCGATCAGTTCGTTCTCGCCCTTCAGACTCGCCTCGCCGCTCTCGGAGGCCACGAATCCAGCGCGCCGCGCCAGCACCGCCGGTGCGGCGGCGGCCTGAGTCGCCTTGGTAGCGGCAAGCTTCTCTTCCTTCTTCGCCCGCTCTTCGGCGCGACCGTAATAGATCCGCGTTTCGTCGAGTTCGGCCGAGAGCTTGGCCAGCGACTCGTCATAGGGCGTGGCGATGGCTACCGCGCCGCCGCTCTGCTCGACCTGGAAATACCCGCCGTTGCCGAGTTGCGCGATCCGCCGCCATTCCTGGGTCGTGTCGGCGAGCGTGCCGCATTGGATAGCGTTGACCCGAATCCCGCGTGTCTGGGCCTCGGTCAGGGTCTGCGTATAGGGGACGTCGTTGGGATAGTCCAGATGCGCCGGGGCATCGCCGACCAGGAAGATGACGCGATAGACGCCTGGATCCCGACTCCAGCCGATGCGGTGCAGCGCCTCGTGGAGCGCCTGATTGACGCTCTCCGGGCCATCACCGCCGCCCTGGGCCTGGAGCTGCATCAGCTCGGTGTGGAGGCCGTCGAGATCCTTGGTCAAATCCACCACGCGGGTCACATAGTCGTCACCGCGATCGCGATAGGCGACCAGACCGATGCGTATTTCGGGTGCGGGCTGGGCGGCGGCCATGGTCGCGGCGATCGACCAGATCTTGTCCTTTGCCGCCTGGATGAGTCCGCCCATGCTGCCGGTGGTGTCGAGCACGAACACCGCTTCGATGACCGGATGCTGGCGGGTGTCGGGCATAGCGACCGGATCCTGTTCGACCAGCGGAACGACGGGTGTGACGGGCGGCGCCGATTCGGCCGAGCGCAGAGCCGGATAGTAGAGGACGGCGGCTCCCGTGAGACCGAAGAGCGACAGGGCGATGAGCTTGGTTTGCAATGGCGTTTTCATGATATTGGCCTCGTGATGGCTGTATTCGGGGCGGGATGGGTTCAACGCAGCAGCCGGGCGAGCGCCCGCTCGGCCGCGCGTTCGGCGGTCTCGAAGGGATCGGCGGTCGCTGACGCGCGCCGCTCGGCGTCCGGGCCACCAGGGATGAGGACGAACAGCGCCTGGATCAGGAACAGCGTCCAGAGGGCGAGGAACAGGCTGCCGGTGTGTTCCAGCGCCCAGAGACCCGCCAGACCGCCGAGCAGCAGCAGGCCAAGATCCAGGAGTGCCGACAGCGGTCGTCCGTGGTGATAGAGCGCGCGCACCAGCCAGACCAGCCCGAGTTGAACGAGGATCTGCAACCCGAGTCCGCCATGCAGGAGCGCGACCAGCAGACTGACGCCTGCCCACAGGATCGGGACGGCGATCCGTCCAGCCGGCTCCCGAGCGCGTGCGAGCAGATAGAGTCCATAGCCGAGTCCCAGACCAATGCAGAGTCCGTGCGCCAGGGTGTAGGACGGCAGCCAACCGCCGAGCGCGCTCTGGACGATCGAGGCCAGCAGCGCCGCCGTTAGAGCGACCAGGACGCCTTCGCCGAATCCGGGGCGGCTCATGACCGTGCCTCCCGCCGGCGCTTGGCCTGCAACAGGGCGACCTCGACCTCGGCGTCCCAGATCCGCGGATCGGCGCCGGTCCAGACCGGATCGAAGTCAGTCGAATCAGGCTCGGACTCAGCGTCCTGAATGGCGGCACGTGCCCGCAGATCGGCGAGCCGCGACTCGCGCTCGGCCAGGAACGGCACGCGCCGTGCTTGTTCAGTTTCGGCCTCGCGCCGACGGGTGCGGAGCGCTTCGAGCCGGCCTTCGGTCTCCAGACGGCGGCGGATGACAGGACGCGCCAGATCCTCGCGCTCGGCGGCGAGACAGTCGTCGAGCGCCTGCCCGTTCTGTTCGAGGACGCGCTCCTGTTCGGATTCGCGCTCGCGCAGACGCTGGAGTTCGCGCTCCAGGCGGTGCAGTTGGCGTCGTTCCAGGTCCAGCGTCTGCTCCATTTCGCGGATCGCCTGGGCGAGCACCAGCTCCGGCGCTTCCAGCCGGTCGAGCACGGCATGGAGATCGGCGCGCAGCAGGCGCGAGAGTCGTGTGATGAGTGCCATGTCGATTGCCTCCAGAGTCTCGGTGTCGATTCCGTGACTTGAGTCTAGGGAGGCGAGCGGCAGGATTTTAGGCCAGCCGACGTAAAAACCGGCGTCAAAGTTTTACACTGAATTTACCAATCCCAGGTCCGTCCGATACCATCCTGAAGCGATGCGCAAACAACGTCTGCTGATCATCGAGGACGAGGAACCGATCCGGGTCGGTCTGGAGGATCTGTTCGTCTATCACGGCTTCGAAGTCGACTCGGCGGCCGATGGCCCCGGTGGACTGGCCAAGGCGCTCACCGGGCGCTTCGATCTGATCCTGCTCGACATCATGCTGCCCGGACTCAACGGCTTTGCCATCTGCGACCGCGTCCGCGCTGTCGATCGCGCCCAGCCCATCATCATGCTGACCGCGCGCACGGCCGATGCCGACATCATCCAGGGCTTGCGGCTCGGTGCCGACGACTATGTCTCCAAGCCGTTCTCGGTCACCGAGCTGGTGCTGCGGGTGCAGGCGGTGCTGCGCCGCCGTGGCGCGACGAGCGACGCGGCCGAGCGGCTCCAGCTCGGCGACCTGGAGCTCGACACCGTCAATCTGCGCGGTCGGCGCGGCGCCGAGGAGATTCCCTTCACCCGCCGCGAAATCGAGATCCTGTGCTATCTGGCCGCCCACGCCGAGCGTCCGGTCTCGCGCGAGGAACTGCTGAACAAGGTCTGGGGCTATGCACGCGACTGCGGTCTGGAGACCCGCACGGTCGATATCCACATCGCCAAGCTCCGGCGCAAGATCGAACCTGATTCGGCCAAACCGTGCCATCTGCTGACGGTGCGCGGCGCGGGCTATCGCCTGCAGGTCGATCCGGCCTGACATGCGACGCGGCAGCGACCATGATCGCGCCCGCCACCGGCTGCGGCTCGGGATCGGACTCTTTGTGCTGGCGCTGGCCGCGCCGAGCCTGTGGCTGGTCTACACCGCCTATGATCAGATGAAGTGGGAGTCCTTCCGGCAGCAGCAACTGGCCGCCGAGGGACTCGCCGAGCGGATCGACCAGACGCTCGCCGCGCTGGCGCGGGCCGAGGATCGACGTCCGATCGAGGATTATGACTTCCTCGCCCCATCCGCCGATCCGGCCAGCCCCTATCGACGTCGCTCGCCGCTGTCTGAATGGCCGCTCGCGCCCACGATCCCCGGACTGCTCGGCTGGTTCCAGGTCGCCGCCGATGGCACCCTGAGTTCGCCGCTGGTACCGGAGGCGGGATCAGCGCCCGCCGCGTTGGGGATCGATCCGGCCGATCTGGCTCAACGTCAGGCGCGCGTCCAGCAGATCCAGGGCATTCTGGTCGGCAATCGGCTCGTCGAACGCGACGCCCAGGCGCGCGAATCCGAATCCGCCTCGCCGGTCCTGGCACCGGCGACCGCGCCCGCACCGGAGTCCTCGGTGTCGATGCAGGATGAAGCGCCGAACCGTCTCTCACAGTCCGCTTTCGAGGGACTGGCGGCCAACGAGCGGCTTGCGTCCAAGTCGACCACGGACACGGGGCAGGCACTCGGTCGTGTCGATGACCTGAAACTGGATCTGGAGCTCGCCGAGCGTGGGCGACGCAAGGACGCCGCGACCGACGCCAGCGCCCCCCAGCCCGCCGCTGTGAATCTATTCGCCAGCACCGTCGAACCCTGCGAGGTCGGCCGGCTCGACAGCGGACATCTGCTGCTGTTTCGCACCGTCTGGCGCGGGGGCGAGCGTTTGATCCAGGGCGCTCTGATCGAACAAACGCCCTTCCTGGAGCAACTGATCGGCGTCCCGCTGACCGCGACCGCTCTGGCGCGCACCACGCATCTGATCGTCGCCTATCGCGGCGAGGTGCTGGCCAGCTTCCGCGCAGAATCCCCCGATGACTATGCCAGCCGCGCCACGCGCCTGGTCAGCACGAGTCCACCCCCATTGACCGGCGCCCTACTCTACCGCGCGCGCATGGCCGAACCCTTCGGCGGACTGGAACTGATCTTCAGCGTCAGCCGCCTGCCCGCTCCGGCCGGCGCGGCGGTGATCGGCTGGATGGCGGCCACGCTCGCCCTGGTGCTGCTCGCCGGTGGCTGGCTGCTGTACCGGCTGGGGATGCGCCAGCTCGATCTGATCCGCCAGCAACAGGACTTCGTCGCGGCGGTGAGCCACGAACTCAAGACGCCGCTGACCTCGATCCGGATGTACGCCGAGATGCTGCGCGCCGGTTTCGCCAGCGAGGAGCGTAAGTCGACCTACTATCGGTTCATCCACGAGGAGAGCGAGCGGCTGTCACGGCTGATCGCCAATGTGCTGCAACTGGCGCGCATCGGGCGCGAGGCCCTGGTGCTGGAGCCGCGCGTCATGCCGATCGGCGAACTGATGGCGCTGGTGGTCGAGCGGGTCGCGAGCCAGATCGAGCGCGCCGGCTTCCGGCTGGAACTGAGCAGTGACGACAGCGAAGCCGAGCTGCTGGTCGACCCGGACGCCTTCGTGCAGATCCTCATCAATCTGGTCGACAACGCGCTCAAGTTCGCCGCTGAGGCCGAGACGCGCTCGATCCGTCTCGACTGCGAGACACTGAGCAACGGGCGTGTGCGGGTTTGTGTGCGTGATTTTGGGCCGGGGATTCCGCGCGATCAGCGCCGGCGGGTCTTCCAGCTTTTCCAGCGCGGTGACATGGCCAAGAGCCAGGCGATCCCCGGAACGGGCATCGGACTGGCGCTGGTCGAGCGTCTCACGCACGCCATGGGCGGGCGGGTGGAAGTCATGGCGGCTGAGCCGGGGGCCGAGTTTCGGCTGGAGTTTCCGCTTAACCGCTAGCCATCAAGACTGGCTGGGTACTGTCGGCGATGTTGGCTGTTGGCGTGTTGACTCTGACCCCGCTGTCTGAGCCGTGAACCACGGATAACCTGGATGACGGGCGGCCTGTGCCGCCATTCCCAGCATGCATCCATACAGGAAGGCGCACCCATTGACCGCTCCAAACCACTGATAGGCGTATGTCATGTCCCTGCTCCCTTGCTGGCGGATGCGCTTGCCGGGATGGTCCGTCGTCGACCTGGACTGGCGCGGCTTGGGGAGCGGATGTGGTCTCGACCCGGTCGGGGTTCAATCGCCAAGAGGGCCGGGAATCCGTCCCCGTCGTTCGTGATCCTTACGCCTTCAGCTTAGTTCAGTGGGGCACTCTTCAACGCGACGGACATCACAGATTCAACTGAATCGTCACGAACGAGGCAAGATAGACGCCACCCCGGATCGGGGATCGTTACACAGCGTGATGGACTATCGCGGCCGGTACTAATTTGGTACTAATCACTACTAAATTAGTAGTTCGCTCCAAGGTTGTACCCCGTGAAAGTCCCACTGTCTCCGCCCAATCTCGAAGTCCTGTTGCGGTCCATCGTCGAGGTCGGCGGTGTCGAGCGTCTGAACCGGCTGTTGGGCGATCCGGCCGGTCCCGCACCGAACGGACGCTATCTGCACTGGGACGAACTGAGGTATCGCCAACCACCTCCCGGACTCAGTGCCGACGACTGGTGGTTCTCGGTCAAGACCGCCCGGCGTCTACTCTACAAGCCCATCCCAATCACGGACAAGACAGGACGTCCATTCGTCTTTGCGCTCGTCGATCCGGTCCTCGCGCTCCTGCATCGCCTCGATCGTGTCTCAGGGCGCGTCTGGAAGCGGCCGAATCCGGGCGACAGTCCATCAGTCGCTCGGATGAATCGGGCGGCTGACGCTCGTCAGCCCGTCAACGCCGCGAACACCGCCGGCAGCCGCTCGGGTAGCCGCTCGACCTGATCGACGACCGAATAGGCGTTCTCGCCGAAGATGCGCGCCACATAGCGGTCGGCTTCGGGGTCGAGGGTCAGGCAGTAGGTGTGGATGCCCTTCATGCGCAGATCGTCGACGGCCTTCTTGGCATCGTGGCGCAGATACTGCGGGTCGCGCTCGTCGATGTCGGCCGGCTCGCCGTCGGTGATCAGCAGTACCAACCGCTTCTGCGCCGCCTGCTGGGTGAGATGCCAGCCGGCATGACGCAGGGCCGCACCCATGCGGGTGGATAAACCGCCCTTCATGCCGGCAAGCCGCGATTTGGCCTCGTCATCATAGGGCCGGTCGAAGTCCTTGAAGCGATAGTACTGGACATCGTGCCGCCCGTCGGAGGCGAAGCCATGCACAGCAAAGCTGTCCCCAATGGAATCGATGGCCCAGGACAGCAGTCCAGTCGATTCGCGCGTCAGATCCAGGATGCGCGGCGCCTCTTCATAGCCCGGTTCGCCCTCCTTGACCCCGACCTTTTCGTTGGTCGACTCCGAGAGATCCATCAGCACCAGGATCGCCAGATCGCGCACATGGCGGGTGATACGGATGTTGATGCGCGGATCGGGCATCACGCCGCGCCGGATGTCGATCATGGCGCGCACGGCGGCGTTCAGATCCAGTTCCTCGCCTTCCTCGTAGCCGCGTCGGCGCACGATGCCCTGCGGCTGGAGCGCGTCGATCAGATGGCGGATGCGGCTGGCGACCGGTTTGTGCTTGGTCAGGATCGCATCCATGCTCTCGGGATCGCCCCGGCCCTGACGGCGCTCGATCACGGTCGCCCAGTCCGGGCGATGGAGCTGCACCTGATAGTCCCATTCCTGATAGTGATAGGGTTGAGAAACCGGCTCTTTGCCCTCCAGCTCGTTGATGGTGCAGCCCTCCTGATCGAGCCAGAAGGGTGTGGATAGCGTCCAGATCTCCTGGGCGTCGTCGCCGGCCAGCTCGCAGTCGAGCTCGTTGACCATCTCCATGACGCTGACGTTGCGCCGCACCTGCTGCTGGCTGGCGGGCAGATAGTCCACGCCGCGCGTCATGAACAGGTTTTCGTCGAAGTCCCAGACGTAGTCGTTGTCGTCGCGATAGGGGATCGGCCAGTCTTCGAGAATGCGCAGACTGGGGACGGCGCAGATCTGGACCGCACGGTTGTAGAACTCGACCCCGGCGATCCAACTGATCCGGTTGTCCTCGGGCGTGGCAGCGAAGGCGGCGCGGAAAGCCTCGGCGGATTCGTTGACGAGCGCCTCGGAATCGCGATAGTCGGCGTCCAGCAACGCCTGCGCCAGACGCATCATCAGGTCCAGCAGCGGATGGCGCGCGCCCGGTTCATCGGCTCCGGCCGGCGCCGTGAAGAACTGGAGCCAGAGCTTTTTCAGTCCAGGGAAGTCGCGCATCGCCAGCGACTCGATCCGCGCATCCTCGAACAGCCCGATGAGAATGCGCTGGGCCGGATTGAGCTGCTCGGCGCTCATGGGCGCGCTGGTATAGACCATGTGCGCGGCACAGTGCGCGGCCGCCGCACGATAGAGTTCTACACCCGAGATCCCGCGCCAGGCGTCGAAGGCGTCCGGCAGATGAATCTGGAAATCCTCGATGAAGGGCTTGAGTCCGGTGCGCGACTCATAGTCGCCGGAGGTCGGGCGCATGAAAAAGGCCCGCGCCCAGAGCGCGCGCAGATAGAAATTGAGCTTGCGCTGGTTGTCGACGAACAGCGTGCCGCGCCGCTCTTTCTGCAGCACCGAGCGCGAGGACTCGGTCTGGAGTCCGAAATAAGCCAGTTGACCGTCGAGATCGCGTGCATGAGCCTGCGCGCCCCACAGCGCCCAGCGCCGCAGTCCGCCGAGCGTGAGCTTGGAGAGCAGCTCGTCCATGTTCTCCATCATGGGTCTCAAGCCCCGTGGAGACTTGCCGGCGAGCTGATGGAGCAGATTGAGATAGCCGCGCATCACCTCGATGTCGCTGAGTCGGTTGGCCGCCAGCGGCATGGTCGCCATCATCAGCGTGATGACGGTTCCCGAGGTGTGTGAGGCCAGCTTCATCAGGGAGCTGACGACATCCGGGATGATGTCCTCGCCGACCTCCTTGGCCACGCCCGGCATTTCCTGGACATAGGTCATCACCAGATCCGGCCCCTTGTTGAGGCCGCACATGGCGCGGATGCCGGTCAGATAGTGTTCAAGTCCCCGAGGGGACATCACCCGCGCGGCCTCGTGATAGCTCGATTCCAGCGCCTGGGCGTGCTCGTGCGCTGGATCGGCCTTGAGGCAGGCGAGGTATTCGCTGAAATCGATGCTCATGGCTTCATCCCGGATCGAAGATTGACACCCAGTGACGGACGCTTACGGACGAACGGCTCAGAAATAGGTGTTGACCGCCGCGTCCAGGGTGTCGCGCATGTCGGGATCGTCGGTGAGCGGACGCACCAGGGCCATCTGCGCGGCCGCCTGTGGCTCGACGCCCTTGCCGATGAGCTGCGCGGCATAGACCAGCAGACGGGTCGACATGCCTTCGTCGAGTCCGTGACCCTTGAGGTTGCGGCTGCGGTGCGCGATCTGCACCAGCTTCTCGGCGGTTGCCTTGTCGACGCCGCCCTCGTGGGTGACGATCTCAGTCTCGATCTCAGCGGTCGGATAGTCGAAATCGAGCGCGCCGAAACGCTGCTTGGTCGACTGCTTCAGATCCTTCATCAGGCTCTGATAGTTGGGGTTGTAGGAGATGACGATCTGGAAATCGGGATGCGCCGTGACCAGCTCACCCTTCTTTTCGAGCGGCAGGTTGCGCCGATGGTCGGTGAGCGGGTGGATGACGACCGTGGTGTCCTGGCGGGCCTCGACCACCTCATCGAGATAGCAGATGGCGCCGATGCGCGCGGCCACCGTCAGCGGACCGTCCTGCCACTTGGTGCCGTTGATGTCGAGCAGGAAGCGTCCGACCAGATCCGAGGCGGTCATGTCCTCGTTACAGGCCACGGTGATCAGCGGCTTGCCGAGTTTCCAGGCCATGTATTCGACGAAGCGCGTCTTGCCGCAGCCGGTCGGCCCCTTGAGCATGACCGGCATGCGCGCGGCGTAGGCGGCCTCGTACATGGTCACCTCGTTGCTCACGGGGCAGTAGTAAGGCTCGTGGTCGATCAGGAATTGGTTGCTGTCGATGTCTGACATGGAAGCGATCCCCTTGGGTGCGATGGAGGCACCCGTCATACGAATGAGGGCCGATGGCGCTCAAGGCCCGGACAAAACGAAGCCCCTACCCCTTCGATGAAGAAGCAGGGGCTCGTGCGTACAGCCACTGGCGGGGCGCAGGGTACGCCGGAGCGGACCCTACAGGCGCGGTCGTTTAGACCGGCTTGCCGCGGAAGACCACCATCTCGGCGCCCTTGGACTGGGCGTAGTTGTCGAAGCCGATCAGACGCACGTGGTTATTGGGGTGCGCCTTGTGGCAGGCTTCGGCTTCCTTGAGAACGGTGTCGATGTCGGTCTCACCGAACATCGGCAGCTTCCACATGTACCAGTAGTGATCGAAGGCGTTTTCCGGCTCGGTGTGCTCGATAGCCGGGTTCCAGCCCTTGGAGATGATGTACGCGACCTGCTTGCGGATGCGGTCGGCATCCATCGCCGGCAGGTAGGAGAAGGTCTCGAACTTGCGGCTGTTGACGTCTTCGAGGCTGGAAGTGTAATCCTGCATTTCGCTCATGGGTGTGATGCTCCGATTTGGTTAGGGGTCAGGTTCGATGTATTGAGCGTGGCGGTTGGGATGGGCTTGACGTGGTAACGCGACCCATCCCAGCCATCCAGGCGATTACTTGTGCGCAACGTCGAGCTTGTCGACGGTGTCGAACTCGAACTTGATCTCCTTCCAAGTCTCCATGGCGATCTTGAGCTCGGGGCTGGAGGCCGCGGCCTTGGTGAGCACTTCCTTGCCTTCCTTCTCAATGGCCACGCCCTGGTTGCGTGCCTCGACGCAGGCTTCCAGCGCGACACGGTTGGCGCAGGCGCCGGCCGCGTTGCCCCAGGGATGACCCAGGGTGCCGCCACCGAACTGGAGCACCGAGTCGTCACCGAAGATGGTCACGAGCGCCGGCATGTGCCAGACGTGGATACCGCCGGAGGCGACCGCGAAGGCGCCGGGCATCGCGCCCCAATCCTGATCGAAGAAGATACCGCGCGAACGGTCTTCCTTGACGTAGGACTCACGCAGCAGGTCGATCCAGCCCAGGGTGGAAGCGCGGTCGCCTTCCAGCTTGCCGACCACGGTGCCGGTGTGCAGGTGGTCACCGCCGGACAGACGCAGGATCTTGGTCAGGACGCGGAAGTGGATACCGTGGTGCGGGTTGCGGTCGAGCACCGCATGCATGGCGCGGTGGATGTGCAGCAGCACGCCGTTGTCGGCACACCACTGAGCCAGACCGGTGTTGGCACAGAAGCCGCCGGTGATGTAGTCATGCATGATGATCGGCGCACCGATCTCCTTGGCATACTCGGCACGCTTGTACATCTCTTCCGGAGTCGGCGCGGTCACGTTCAGATAGTGACCCTTACGCTCGCCGGTCTCGCGCTCGGCCTTGTCGATGGCGTCCATGACGAAGTCGAACCGCTGACGCCAGCGCATGAAGGGCTGCGAGTTGACGTTCTCGTCGTCTTTGGTGAAGTCCAGACCGCCGCGCAGACACTCGTAGACCGCACGGCCATAGTTCTTGGCCGACAGACCCAGCTTGGGCTTGATGGTGCAGCCGAGCATCGGACGGCCGTACTTGTTCATCATGTCGCGCTCGACCTGGATGCCGTGCGGCGGGCCGTTGCAGGTCATGACATAGGCGATCGGGAAGCGGACGTCTTCCAGACGCAGGGCGCGCACGGCCTTGAAGCCGAACACGTTACCGACGAGCGAGGTGAAGACGTTGACGACCGAGCCTTCTTCGAACAGGTCGATCGGGTACGCGATGAAGGCGTAGAAGCAGGTGTCGTCGCCCGGCACGTCTTCGATGGCGTAGGCGCGGCCCTTGTAGTGATCCAGATCGGTCAGAAGGTCAGTCCAGACGGTGGTCCAGGTGCCGGTTGATGATTCAGCGGCGACGGCGGCGGCGGCCTCTTCGCGCGGTACACCCGCCTGCGGGGTGATCTTGAAGCAGGCCAGGATGTCCGTGTCCTTCGGGGTGTAGTTGGGCATCCAATAGGTCTCGCGGTACTCTTTTACGCCCGCGCTGTAGGTCTTAGCCATTCTGGATCGTCCTCTGGATTAGGTTCTGTGGTGAGGTCCGGATCGACCGGCCTGGCCGGCGCCGTGGCACCCGACTGTCGGCCCTGGTCGAAACCTGGGTGCGATTATTAGCAATAAACCACATAATTACTACTAAATATTGCTTATGCTAGATATAACTCATAGCTTATGATCGATGTATCAATCGATTCTATTGAGTCCACAGCGTCACGAGCGTCCTAACCATGCATGTCTCACTGCGCCAACTGCGGGTCTTCGAGGCCGTTGCACGCCATAACAGCTACACGCGCGCCGCCGAGGAGCTGCATCTGAGCCAGCCGGCTGTTTCGATGCAGGTGCGCCAGCTGGAGGACGAAATCGGGCTGCCGCTGTTCGAGCGTCTGGGTAAGCAGGTCGTCGTCACCGAGGCCGGACGCGAGGTGTTCCATTACAGTCGCGCCATCGGTCAATCGCTGCGCGAGATGGAAGAGCTGCTGGAGTCGCTCAAGGGTGTGAGCCGCGGCAGTCTGCGCATCGCCGTGGCCAGCACGGTCAACTATTTTGCGCCGCGGCTCATGGCCATCTTCCAGCAGCGTCATCCGGGGATCGGGCTACGGCTCGATGTCACCAATCGCGAGAGTCTGGTGCAGATGCTCGACAGCAATTCGGTGGATCTGGTGCTCATGGGCGTACCGCCGCGCAACGTCGAGGTCGAGTCGGAAGCCTTCATGGACAATCCGCTGGTGGTGATCGCCCCGCCCGATCATCCGCTGGCCGGCGAGTCGGCCATTCCGCTGGCGCGTCTGGCCGAGGAGGTCTTCGTGATGCGGGAGGAAGGCTCGGGCACCCGTCAGGCCATGGAGCGCTTTTTCAGTGAGCGCGGGCAGACGATCCGGCACGGGATGCAGATGACGCGCAACGAGGCGGTCAAGCAGGCGGTGCGCTCGGGACTTGGACTGAGCGTGGTCTCGCTGCACACCATCGAGCTGGAGCTGGAGACACGACGGCTGGTGATCCTCGACGTCGAGGGCTTTCCGGATCGGCGTCAATGGTATCTGGTCTATCGGCGCGGCAAGCGGCTCTCGCCGGCGGCCAGCGCCTTTCGCGAGTTCGTGTTGAGCGAGGCGGCGCGGATCGCCCAGCCGAACCGGATGTCTGCGTCGGTTTAGCGTTCACACCTTTCCGCCTCGCGCCAAACTCCTTACCATGCGCGAACAGGCTTTCTAAGACCACGGGCGCGCTCGTACCGAGCCGTCATCAACCCCCACTCGGAGCATAGACCGAATGATCAAACTGACCACCAACCACGGCGACATCCTGATCGAACTCGACGCCGAGAAGGCCCCCAACACCTGCGCCAACTTCGAGCAGTACGTCCGTGACGGTCACTACGACGGTACGCTCTTCCACCGCGTCATCGACGGCTTCATGATCCAGGGCGGCGGCATGAATCCTGACTTCAGCCAGAAACCCACACGCGCCCCGATCGAGAACGAAGCCAAGAACGGACTCAAGAACCAGGCCGGCACCCTCGCCATGGCGCGCACCATGCAGCCGCACTCGGCGACCGCACAGTTCTTCATCAATGTGTCCAACAACGATTTCCTCGACTATCCCGGCCAGGACGGCTGGGGCTACTGCGTCTTCGGGCGCGTGGTCGAGGGCATGGAAACGGTCGAGGCCATCAAGGGCGTCGCCACCGGCAGCCGCGCCGGACATCAGGACGTCCCCACGGAAGACGTGATCATCGAAAAGGCCGAGATCGTCTGACCCAGCGTCACAGCCCTCCCCCCAGCCGCCGCTACGACGCCGGCCAAGCGGGTTGGGTAGCGGCTGACGGGGGTGTCGACCGCATGGATGCGGTCGTCAAGCCTCCAGGGACGGATTCACGGCGCCCCCCGACAGCCGTTACCCGACCCGCTCCCCCACCCACACTCCCGACTCAAAGCAAAAACAACGTCGCCAACCCCAGAAAGATGAAAAACCCGCCCGAATCGGTCAGCGCCGTGATCATCACCGAACCGCCGAGCGCCGGATCACGCCCGAACCGCTGACGCATCAGCGGAATCAACACCCCAGCCGTCGCCGCCAGCAACAGATTGAGCGTCATCGCCCCGACCATCACCACGCCCAACGCCAGATTGCCATAGAGCACCCAGACAACCACTCCGACCACCCCGCCCCAAACCACACCGTTGATCAGCGCCACCCCAACCTCCTTGACGAGCAAACGCCACAGCGCCGAGTGATCGACCTGCCCCATCGCAATGGCGCGCACGATCATGGTGACGGTCTGATTGCCTGCGTTACCACCGATCCCGGCAACGATTGGCATCAGTGCCGCCAGCGCCACTAATTGCGCGATCGAAGCCTCGAACAGATCGATCACCCGCGAGGCCACGAAAGCCGTCACCAGATTGATCGCCAGCCAGGCCCAGCGATTGCGCAACGACCGGGTAATTGGTGCGAAGATGTCCTCCTCTTCGCGCAAACCCGCCTGGCTGAGAATCTCGGCCTCGGACTCCTCGCGGATGCGGTCGACCATATCGGCCACCGTTACCCGCGCGATCACACGCCGCTCACCATCGACCACAGGCACTGAGATCAGATCGTAGCGCTCGAACGCCGCCGCGGCCTCGTCGGCATCGTCTTCCGGCTTGAAGGTCACCAGCGACTTGGATTTCATCACCTCGGAGACGAGTCGCTCCGGCGCGTTGATGAGCAGCGACTCCAGGGTCAGGACACCACGCAGACGCTCCTCGCGATCAACGACGATGAGCTTATCGGTATGATCCGGCAGCTCCTCGAAACGGCGCAGATAGCGCAGTACCACCTCCAGGCTCACGTCCTCGCGTACCCGGACCATGTCGAAGTTCATCAGCGCCCCGACCGTGTCCTCTGGATAGGACATGGCCGCGCGCACATGCTCGCGCTCCTCCTGGTCCAGGGCTTCGAGCACATCTTCCATGACCTCGGGCGGCAGGTCGGGCGCCAGATCGGCCAGCTCGTCGGCATCGAGCGACTCGGCGGCGGCGCGGATCTCGTTGCTGTCCATGGTCTCGATCAGCGACGGGCGCACCGCGTCTGAGACCTCCAGCAGAATCTCGCCATCCTTGTCAGCACGCACCAGATCCCACACCAGATGGCGCTGATCGCGCGGCAGTGCCTCCAGGATGTGCGCGATGTCGGCCGGATGCAGCCGATCGAGCTTGCGCCTGAGCCAACCGATGGTCTGACGATGCGTGATGGAGTCGACCAGATCCTGATGCTGGCCCTGCTGGCGATGCATCAGATCCTCGACCAGACGCTGACGCGCGAGCAGTTCGCGAATGTCGCGCAGATGGCGTTGCAGCACGTCCGAATCGTGGGGCATTGGCTCGGTCATCGAGGGACTCGATTGGTAGTTGGAATAGCCACTGCCACGCAGCCGCTTAGGGGCGCGAAGCGATCAGCGAGACACGTAAAAGGGATTGCCGAGATAACTGAGCACGGCGCCATCCTTGAGAATCCGCTCGACCCGCAACCCCTCGCGCGTCTCTTCGCCCTCGCGATAGCGGAGCGTATTGATGACCACGAAGCGCTTGTCGACGTCTGGATCGTAGACATGCACGGTCATCAAATAACCGGGCACGGCGGCCTGTTGCTGGGGCGTCAGCTTCAAACGGGTCGGATCATCGCCGATCTTGAGCGGCGCTCGCGGGCGCTGAGACGCCGGCGGCGGCAGACCCTGCTCGCGCCGTACCTGCTGCTTGAACGCTTCGATGTCCTGGAGCAGATCGTTCGGCACCGATGTGTCCCGTGGCGGCTCCAGCAGAATTTCGCGCGCGGCATTCATGGCCGCCTGCTCGGCCTCCAACTGACGCAACAGATCGCGCTCCCAGTCGGGATCGACATCGGCGTTAGCGGTTTGATTCGGCGGTGCGGCATCCGCGACCGGGCGTGACAGCGGCGGCTTGGGCGGTGGCGGTTCGACCAGTGGACCGAGTGCCGCACTCACGGCGCTGGAATCGGAGCCGGGCGCCCCAGCTACGGACGACGGCCGCTGGGCCTCTGGCTGGATCATGGGTACCGGATCGACCCTGGGCACGTCCATGACTGACACGGGTGCTGTCGAGCCAAGTCCCGCTCCTCTGAACGCGGCATAGAGCGCAATGACGACCGCGAGTGCGGCCAGGCCGACCGCGAGCAACGCCCAGTGATTGGGCGGTGGCGCCTCCTTGTCTTCGATGAACAATCCACTGGTGTCCAGGGTTGGGACCTGGCCGAGTTCGCGTTCCTGCTGGGACTTCTTGAGTGCTTCCAGGATGTAACTCATGGCCCGGCCTCCTCCATGGATTGCGTGGCCGCCAGGTCTTCATCGAGCTGTGGAATCTCATCCAGGCCGATGGTCTGATAGAGCGCGATGAAGGTGCGCGGACCGGCGATGCCATCGGGCGTCAGTCCCTTGGAGATCTGGAAGGCACGCAGCGCGCTCTCCAGCGTCACATCGAAGCGATCATCCGGGCCGGGCAGCATGGTCAGTCCAGGCACGCGCGAGACCAGCTCGCGCAACCAGCGCACCGGCTCGCCGACCGCGCCCGGTCGAATCAGGGTCGAGCCGTCCGGCGGCAGCAGCCAGACCAGACGATAGTCGCCTGTCCAGGCTGACTCCAACTCACTTACGGGGACGCGCACCGCAGGTCCGTCGGGACGATCGAGCGTCGCCTCCAGCGCCGACAGCTCGCCCAGCACCACATAGCGCGGCGCGCCATCCTGATCGGCCATGCGCAACAGCCCCGGCAGATTGAAGAACCGCACATGGCTCAGACGTCCCTGCTCCGATTCGCAGGCCAAGCCGAATGGACGGATGTGCGCGCAGGGATCTCCGGCATTGATCGTTCTAAGATCCAGACCCCAGCGGCGCAGCAGCACGCGCATGGCTTCAGACTCGGGCAGCGCCAGCGACTCGATCGACACGGTGCTGTCTTCCGGCATGGGTGTGACTGGCGTGGCGGCGGACACCGGCGTCGACAGCTCGGGATCTTCCACGAGGATCGGCTCGGGAACCGGCGCATTCGGATCGACGGCTAATTCAGGCGCCTCTGTCTCTGTCTCTGACTCCGGCGTCGTGATCGGTGCTGGCTCGGCGACTGACTCGGACACGGCGACATCGAGCTGAGGCTGGAGGTCAGGGTCAGGTGCAGACAGGTCGGCGGATTCGATGAGCGCCGTGATCGAAGTCTCGCCGCGCACCCAGTCAGTCAGGAGAGCACGTCGCTCAGGTGTGAACCAGGTCTGTGCCAGCCAGCCGATGAGGGCCGCCATCAGAAACGAGGCCAGCGCGATCAGCGCCAGCCGTCGTGGCGAGCGCGGCGGCGGACCGTCCAGCGCCTCACCCCGTACCTCGCGCGCTGCCGTGGCGACGATGCCCGGATCGACCTGTGAGCCACGGGTCACGCAGGCGCCGAGCAGGGCGCGATCACAGAGAATATTGATCACCCGTGGAATGCCGCCCGAATAGTCCTGGATGCGCCGAATGGCGCGTGCCGTGAACAGCGGACGGTCGACCCCGGCCACGGCCAGACGATGGCGGATGTAGTCGCCGGTCTCTTCCAGATCGAACGGCGTCAGATGAAAGCGCGCCGTGATGCGCTGATCGAGCTGACGCAGCGCCTGGGTCTCCAGCAAGCGGCGCAGCTCGGGTTGTCCGATCAGAAAAATCTGGAGCAGCTTGTGCTTGGTGGTCTCCAGATTGGTCAGCAGCCGCACCTGTTCGAGTGCCTGACGCGGCAGATTCTGTGCTTCATCGATGATGAGCAGCGGTCGGCGTCCATTGGCATAGGCGTGCAGCAGAAAGCCGTTGAGCGCGTCGATCAGCACCTTGTTCGAGCGCTTGCCGCGCGGCAGCTCGATACGGAACTCCTCGCAGATATTGGTCAGAAGCTCGTTGGGCGACTGTACTGGATTGAGGACGAGTGCTACGTCGACGCCCTCGGGCAACTGTTCCAGAAAGGCACGGCAGACGGTGGTCTTGCCGGTGCCGACCTCGCCGGTCAGAAGCACGAAGCCGCCGCTCTCGCTGGCGCCATAGAGCAGATGGGCGAGCGCCTCCCGATGCTGGTCGCTCAGGAACAGATAATGCGGGTCCGGGGCGATCGAGAAACTGGACTCCTTGAGTCCAAAATATTTCGGGTACACGCTGGCTGCTCGATAGGGTGTACGCCCGCACCGGAAGCGGTTTGGCTGGTCGGCTTGGATCTCTGGTGCGGGGCGTGGATGGCTGGAACCGGGCGCCCGTCGCGGCGCGCCCGGTGAATTGGCGAGAGGTTAGTCAGGGTGCCTGGAGGCGTCAAGCGAACCAAGGCGCGACATGGCGCCTAATCCGGCCAAAATCCCTCGTCCATCATCTGCGCGAAGCTGAATGGACAACGGCTATCGAAGGTGGATTCGGCAAGACCGGTCTCGCGCTCGGCCTCCAGGCGCGCGAGGTGGTAGGCACGCTCGATGGCTTGATCCAGTTTGGACTTCAGGCTGGGATTGTCCTCCAGATGCCCGGCCAGACGCAGACGCTGTTCCTTGATCGAGAGGCGCCAGGAGTTACCGCGTAAGGCGGGCTGGAAGCGCCATTTGAGCAGGTGCAACAGCAGGATCACCAAGCGATTGACGAGTTCGCGCTGTTCACTGCGCCCCATGCTTTCGATCTCCTCGATCATGTTGGCCGTATCGATTTCCTCGAGTCGTCCCGCCCGCAACAGATCAGCCTGTCGATAGGCCCAGGCGTGAAAATCGGTTTCATACAGTGTCGCCATCCGATTACCCTCGTCGTTAATCGACCACCTCACCCTGTAATACCCGCTCAAAGGCAAGCTGGCCGTCTTCCAGCCCGACCTCGATCAGATCGCCCGGACCAAACTTGCCCGAGAGGATCTCCTGCGCCAGCGGATTTTCGAGCTGGGCGCGGATGGCGCGCTTGAGCGGACGGGCGCCATAGACCGGATCGAAGCCGGCCGCACCGAGATGATCGAGCGCCGCGTCGCTGACGTCGAGCCGCATGTCGCGCTCGGCCAGACGCTGCTGTAGATAGCCGAGCTGAATCCGCGCGATGGCCCGGATCTGCGCTTGTTGCAGCGGATGGAAAACCACGATTTCGTCGAGCCTGTTAATGAACTCGGGGCGGAAGGCATGACGCACCACCTCCATCACGGCGTCCTTCATTTCGGCATAGTGCGCTTCGCCGGCGCGCTGCTGGATGATGTCCGAGCCGAGATTGGAGGTCATGACGATCACTGAGTTACGAAAATCGACCGTGCGCCCCTGGCCGTCGGTGAGCCGACCGTCGTCGAGCACCTGGAGCAGCACGTTGAAGACGTCCGGATGCGCCTTCTCGACCTCGTCGAGCAGGATCAGGCTGTAGGGCCGGCGGCGGATGGCCTCGGTCAGATAGCCGCCTTCCTCATAGCCGACATAGCCGGGCGGCGCGCCGATGAGCCGGGCGACCGAGTGCTTCTCCATGAACTCAGACATATCGATGCGGACCATGGCCTCCTCGGTGTCGAACAGGAAGCTGGCCAGCGCCTTACAGAGTTCGGTCTTGCCGACACCGGTCGGTCCCAGGAACAGGAAGGAACCGATCGGTCGCCCCGGATCGGACAGTCCGGCACGCGAGCGGCGGATGGCATCGCTCACCGCGCGCACCGCCTCGCCCTGCCCCACCACGCGCTGTTCGAGTTCGGATTCCATGCGCAGCAGCTTCTCGCGCTCGCCCTCCAACATCCGGGAGACCGGGATGCCGGTCCATTTGGACACGACCTCGGCGACCTCCTCGTCCGTGACCTTGTTGCGCAACAACCGGTTCTCGCCGTGCTCGATCTCGGCGGCGGCCGTCAGTTGTTTCTCCAGCTCGGGGACGCGGCCGTATTGCAGCTCGGACATGCGCGTCCAGTCGCCGGCACGGCGCGCGGTCTCCATTTCCAAGCGCACCCGGTCGAGTGCTTCTTTGATATGCGCGGTGCCCTGCACAGCGGCCTTCTCGGCTTTCCAGATCTCGTCGAGATCGGCGAACTCGCGCTCCAGACGCTGAATCTGGCCTTCCAAGTCGGCCAGACGCTTTCTGGACGCGTCGTCGGATTCTTTTTTGAGCGCCTCACGCTCGATCTTGAACTGGATCAACCGCCGGTCGAGCCGGTCCATCTCCTCGGGCATGGAATCGATCTCCATGCGGATGCGCGAGGCGGCCTCGTCGATCAGGTCGATGGCCTTGTCGGGCAACTGCCGGTCGGCAATGTAGCGATGCGAGAGTGTGGCGGCGGCGACGATCGCCGTGTCGGTGATCTCGACGGCGTGATGGACCTCGTAGCGTTCTTTCAAACCGCGCAGAATGGCGATGGTGTCCTCGACGTTCGGCTCGTCGACCAGTACCTTCTGGAAGCGGCGTTCGAGCGCGGCGTCCTTCTCGACATACTTGCGATATTCATCGAGCGTGGTCGCGCCGACACAGTGCAGCTCGCCACGCGCCAGGGCCGGTTTGAGCATGTTGCCGGCGTCCATCGAACCTTCAGCCTTGCCGGCACCGACCATGGTGTGCAGCTCGTCGATGAATAGGATGACATTGCCCTCTTGCTTGGCAATGTCGTTGAGCACCGCCTTGAGCCGTTCCTCGAACTCGCCGCGGAACTTGGAGCCTGCAATCAACGCCGCCATGTCGAGCGCCAGCAGCCGCTTGGACTTCAGCCCTTCCGGCACCTCGCCATTGATGATGCGCTGGGCCAGACCCTCGACGATCGCGGTCTTACCCACGCCGGGCGCTCCGATCAGCACCGGATTGTTCTTGGTGCGCCGCTGCAAGACCTGGATGGTGCGGCGGATCTCGTCGTCGCGTCCGATCACGGGGTCGAGCTTGCCCTGCTCGGCGCGCTCGGTCAGGTCGATGGTGTATTTTTCGAGCGCCTGGCGCTGTTCCTCGGCATTGGGATCGTTGACGGCCTGCCCGCCGCGCACAGTCTGGATTGCCTGCTCAATCGCGCTCTTGCTGGCGCCGGCCTCACGCAGGGCCGTGCCGAGTGCGCCCTTGTCCTCCAGCGCCGCGAGCACGAAGAGTTCGGATGAGATGTATTGATCATTGCGCTGCTGGGCGAGCTTGTCGGTCAGGTTGAGCAGGCGCGAGAGATCATTGCTCACATGCACGTCGCTACCGACGCCCTGCACGGTCGGCAGCCGTTCGAGCGCCTCGCCGAGCGCCGAGCGCAGTTTGTTGGCGTTGACGTCGGCCTTGTTGAGCAGATGGCGGATGGTGCCGCCTTCCTGATCGAGCAGGGCCGCCATCAGATGGACGGGTTCGATGAACTGATGATCGCGACCCAGGGCCAGACTCTGAGCGTCGGCCAGGGCCAGTTGGAATTTAGCGGTCAGTTTATCCTGTCTCACGGTCGTTGACTCCTGCGAAAATTTCCGGTCGATTGATCGGGAAATTGGGGCGCGGCGGCACGCGAATCAAGCGAATTTCCGCTATCATGCGCGCGTGAACCTACGTGACCTCAAATACATCCTCGCCGTCGCCGAGACGCGCCATTTCGGGCGCGCCGCCGATCGCTGTTTCGTCAGTCAGCCGACCCTGAGCGGTCAGATCAAAAAGCTGGAGGACGAACTCGACGTGGTCATCTTCGAGCGCACCAACCGTTCGGTCGAGATCACCCCGGTCGGCGCGGCTATCCTCGCCCATGCGCGCCTGGCGCTCGAACAGGCCGAGGCCATCGAGCAGGTTGCGCGCGCCTATCAGGATCCCATGGCCGGGCCACTGCGTATCGGTGCCATCCCGACGCTCAGTCCTTATCTGATGCCGCTGATCCTGATGCCGCTCAAGCAGACCTATCCGCAGCTCAGGCTGGTGCTCTCCGAGGAGATTACCGACCTGCTGCTCGGTCGGCTCGCCCGCCATGAGATCGATGCTGCACTCCTGGCCACTGCCGTCGACGAGAACGACTTCGACAGTCTGCCGCTGTTCGAGGAACCCTTCTGGCTGGCCCATCCGGTCAAGCATCCGCTGCAAACCCATCCCGAGATCACCGCCCGCGATCTCGAAGACATCGAACTGCTGCTGCTGGCCGACGGCCACTGTCTGACCCATCAGGTAATGGACGTTTGCCATCTGAGCGAGCGCCCGCACCGGGGCGAAATGGCCGATCTGCGCGCCTCAAGCCTGGAGACGCTGCTGCAACTGGTGCGCGCCGGATTCGGCTGCACGCTCATTCCGGCGCTGGCGGTGCGTAGCGGAGCGATGGGCGACAACGGGCTCGTCACCCGCTCGCTGGCGACCCTGCCCGACGCCTATCGACGCATCTCGCTGGTGTTCCGCAAGAGCTTCCCGCGCCGTCAGGCGCTGGAAGCCTTTGCTCAGGTGGTGCGCGATCAACTGCCCGAGACCGTCAGACGCCTGAAGTAACGGTTCAAAGACAGATTCGACATCGCGGTTCCTTCCCTCTCTCCCCGACTCCTCACGCGAAGATCGGGGCTACTTTGGCGAGCACCTCGTTAAGCACTGACTGCGGCACACTTTCAAGCTTGCGGCCGCGACGTGATCCAATATCCAGAGCGCGGGGCTGGTCGCAGCGCACAACGCCTGTCGTTTGCGTACCAACACCCATCAGCGACACAGCAAAGCCAGCCGTGCGCGCAAAATTGCCACCGCTGGTGATGGATAGCACAATGGGGGTTCGTGTCAGCCGGTTGAACGCCACAGGCGACACCACCAGCACCGGCCGTGTCCCCTGTTGCTCATGACCTGAGGTCGGGTCAAGCGAAACGAGATAGATGTCGCCACGCTCCATTACAACAGCTCGCCACCGACTGCGGGGGCATCGAGCCATTCTCTATCTTCGGCTGAGAGCTCAGCGTTGGCGTCGCATTGAGCGAGTAACTCATCGAGTGTGTAGTGCGGCGGTGGATTGGGATTGACGACCAGACAACCATGATCGACTGCAAGGCCGACTGTCACACCGGCGCGCAGGTGCAGTTGGTCAAGAAAAGCGGGGGGAACGGCCAACATGACCGATCCACCAACCTTGCGCAAACTGGTTGTATGCATCACTCACCCCTCAAACAGATTGAATTATACATAAATATAACAAGCATCTCGTCTTGCATCCAAATATCTTCAGCTCATGGCGCGTAGGTCCAGAGAACGTGACTCAAAGCAACACCCGCTCGATGCCGTCGACCTGGACCCGCTCGATGAAACGCGCGCGCCAGTCGGCGCCCAACAGCCGCTCGGCCAGCTCGACCACGATATAGTCGGTCATTAGTCCGGTGTCGTCCTGATAGCGGCCCAGGCCCTGCTGACAGGCCGGACAGGCGGTGAGCAGCTTGACCGCGCCGTTTTCGACCCGATCGCGGCCGGTCAGGGCCTGGATGCCGGCGGTCAGTTCCTCCTGCTTACGGAAGCGCACCTGATTGGCAATGTCGGGCCGTGAAGCACCGAGCGTCCCGGCCTCGCCGCAACAGCGATCCGAGAGCCGTACCGGCTGACCCATGAGACTCGCGGCGACCTTGAGCGGCGCATGGGTCTTCATCGGGGTATGGCAGGGATCGTGATAGAGGTACTGCACGCCCGCTCCCGCGTCCAATGCGACGCCCCGCTCCATCAGCCATTCATGGATGTCGAGCAGCCGGCAGCCGGGGAAGATGCGCTCGAACTCGTATTTGAGCAACTGATCCATGCAGGTGCCGCAGGAGACGACCACGGTGTTGATATCCAGATAGTTCAGGGTGTTGGCCACACGATGGAACAGCACCCGGTTCTCCATGGTGATCCGGCGTCCACGTTCCTCCAGACCCGCCGCGCTCTGCGGATAACCGCAGCAGAGATACCCCGGCGGCAGCACGGTCTGCACGCCCTGCTCCCACAGCATGGCCAGTGTCGCCAGCCCCACATCCGAATACAGTCGCTCCGAGCCGCAGCCGGGGAAGTAGAAGACGGCCTCGGCTTCATCGGCCACGCGCGGGTCGCGCAGAATGGGCACCTGGGTGCGGTCTTCCAGTTCCAGCACATCGCGGAAAGTGCGCTTGGGCAGGGGCACGCGCACCGAGCGTCCGACCAGCTCGACCATCTGGCCGGCCAGTGCCGGGCGACCCGTGGTCGAACCGGGCTGGGTGATGCGCCGCCGGGTCAGGCCCAGGGTCTTGGCCAGCCGATGGGCCTGATTCATGGCCGCGAAGCCCCATTCGGCCAACCCCAGGCGCATCAAGCGAATCGCACGCGGATCAGTGCGATTGAGGAACTGCATCGCCGCCCAGGCGCCGGGGCTGAAACGCTTCTGGCCGCGCTCGACCAGGATGCGGCGCAGGCGCGTGGTCACTTCACCGAAGTCGATGTTGACCGGGCACGGGGTCAGACACTTGTGGCAGACGGTGCAGTGGTCTGCAATGTCGTTCATCTCCTCGAAGTGACGCCGCGACAGCCCGCGCCGGGTCTGTTCCTCATAGAGAAACGCTTCGATGATGAGTCCGGTGCCGAGGATCTTGTTGCGCGGTGAATAGAGCAGATTGGCGCGCGGGACATGGGTCATGCACTTGGGCTTGCACTTGCCGCAGCGCAGACAGTGCTTCACATCGTCGTTGAGTGCGCCGAGTTCGGTCTCTTCCAGGATGATGGCTTCCTGCTGCAACAACCGCAGCGAGGGCGTGTAGGCGCCGTCCAGACCCGAGCCGGGCATCAGCTTGCCGCGATTGAATACCGCCTTGGGATCGATCCGCCGCTTGTAGGCGACGAAGGCATCGAGCTTTTCACGCTCCAGGAATCGGAGCTTGGTCAGACCGATCCCATGCTCACCCGAGATCACGCCGCCAAGTCCGGTCGCCAGTTCCATGATGCGCTCGACGATACGGTCGGCCTCGTGCAGCATGGCGTAATCAGACGAATGCACCGGGATGTTGGTATGGACGTTGCCGTCGCCGGCGTGCATGTGCAGCGCGACGAACAGACGTGAGTCACGCACCTGACGGTGGATCTCGCGCAGACGCTCGCGTACCCGCGCCAGTTCCTGGCCGGAGAAGATCTCATCCAAACGGTCGGCGACCTCAGCGCGGATCGACTGGCGCAGATCGCGGCGCAGCATCATGGCGCCGAGCGTGTCGCCCTCGCGGATCTGTGAGCGGGCCGAGGCATCTATCAGCTCCAGATGATCAGCGGTTGGGGCGTCGAGTTGCTCCAGAATCCTCTGCCAGCGCGCACGCACCCGCCGAACAGCGTCTCGCGCCGCTTCGCGCTTGGCCTCCAGGATGGCGCGCGCCTCGTCTGAACCCTCATAGTCACCCGCCACCCGTGCTTCGGGCAGCTCGGAATCCAGATACTCGAGGACGGCCGCCAGGATGGCGTCCTTGTTGCGAATAGACTGCTCAATGTTGATGCGCTCGATGCCGCGGCTGTAGTCGGCGAGCCGGTCGAGCGGGATGACCACGTCCTCGTTGATCTTGAAGGCGTTGGTGTGCCGCGAGATGGCGGCTGTGCGTGCGCGGTCGAGCCAGAAGCGTTTGCGGGCCTCGGGACTGATGGCGATGAAGCCCTCGCCGTCGCGTCCCCGGGCGATGGCGACCATCCGCTCGGCGGCCGCACTGACGGCCGACTCGTCGTCGCTGACCAGATCAGCGATCAGCACCATCTTCGGCAGCTCATGACGCGCGGCCTTGGTCGCATAGCCGACAGCCCGCACATAGCGCTCATCGAGATGCTCAAGACCCGCCATCTGCACCGCCGGCAAGGATTCGATCAGTTCCTTGATCTGGACGATCGCCGGCACCGCGAGATCCAGATCCGTGCCGAAGAACTCCAGACAGACGGTGCGCACCTGCTCCGGCATCCGGTGCAGGACGAAGCGCGCCGAGGTGATGATCCCGTCGCAACCCTCTTTCTGCACGCCGGGCAGACCGGAAAGGAACTTGTCGGTCACGTCCTTGCCGAGTCCGACCTTGCGGAAGCTCGACCCCGGCATCTCCAGGATCTCGGGTTCACCGCGCGGCGTTGTGCCATCCGGGGCGAAGCGCGACAGCCGGAAACGCACCAGTTCCTGATCGTGGATACGGCCCAGGTTGTGATCGAGTCGCTCGACCTCCAGCCAGTCGGCTTCGGGCGTGACCAGGCGCCAGGAGGCCAGGTTGTCGAGCGCCGTGCCCCAGAGCACTGCCTTCTTGCCGCCGGCATTCATGGCGATATTGCCGCCGATGCAGGAGGCATCCTGCGAGGTCGGATCGACCGCGAACGCCAGACCGTTGGTCTCGGCCAGATCCGAAACCCGGCGCGTGACCACGCCCGCCCCGCAGTGCGCCGTCGGCACCAGCCCGTCGACACCCGGCAGCGCGACCCGCTCGACGCCCGAGAGCCGGTCGAGCTTCTCGGTATTGATGACGGCGGTCAGCGGATGCAGCGGCACGGCCGAGCCGGTGTAGCCGGTGCCGCCGCCGCGCGGGATGAGCGTTAGACCGCAGTCGATACAGGCGCGCACGATGGGTGCGACCTCGGCTTCGGTATCGGGCGAGATAACCACGAACGGCAGCTCGACGCGCCAGTCGGTGGCATCGGTCGCGTGCGAGACGCGCGCCAGCCCGCCGAAGTCGAGATTGTCGGCGCGCGTGATCCCGGCCAGCGCCAGACGCAAGCGGGCGCGCTGACGCTGTTCCTGCTCGAACCAGTCGCCGAAACGCTTCACCGCTGCGCGCGCGGCAGCCAGCAGCTCGGCGGCGCGCCGGTTGTCGTTCAGACGCCGCTCGAACTGATCGAGTCGATGATCGAGCGCCTGGAGCAGCAGACGCCGCCGCTTGAGGTTGTCGAGCAGGTCGTCCTGCAAGTAGGGATTGCGGGTCACGACCCACATGTCGCCCAGCACCTCGAACAGCATCCGCGCCGAGCGTCCGGTGCGGCGCGTGCCGCGCAGTTCCTCGATCAAGCGCCACATCGGCTCGCCCAGGAAGCGGATGACGATCTCGCGATCGGAGAAGGAGGTGTAGTTGTAGGGGATCTCGCGGAGACGGGCGGCGGAATCGGGCATATCGGCTGAACCAGGGCTGGAATTTTTGCAGTGCACAAATTTTACTGCAAATCCGCCGGGTATCGGCCATGGCATTTGGCAAGCCGGGTCAAACAACCGCCTGATCAGGCGCAAACCGGGCCGCCATCTGAAGCGAGCCGATTCGAGTGCGATGATTAGACGCGCGTTTTGCAGCAGACTCGATTGATCACTATACTGACCGGTCCAGATCGAACGCCGATCGCCGCCGCTCGGTTGATGCCAGACTCATGCCTTCCCCGTCCGCTCCACATCGCGCGCTCAGTGATCGCGTCAACACCTTCGGTCAGTACCTGCTGAAGCGCTATGGCCAGCGGGTGCACAAGCTCGCACTCAATGCCGGCTTCACCTGCCCGAACCGCGACGGCACCAAGGGACATGGCGGCTGCACCTTCTGTAACAACGTCTCCTTTGGCCCCAACGCCCGGCGTGCGCCCGAGATCGATCCGCAGCTCGACGCCGGACGCGGCGTGCTCGCCAAGCGCACCGGCGCACGGCGGTTTATGGCCTACTTCCAAACCTACACCAACACATACGACGAAATCGCCGTGCTGCGCGAACGCTATGACAGCGCACTCCTGCACGCCGATGTCGTCGGGTTGTCGGTGGGCACGCGCCCGGACTGCGTGCCGGAGGCCGTTCTCGATCTGCTGGCCAGTTATCGCGCACGCGGCAAGGAAGTCTGGCTCGAACTCGGCTTGCAATCGGCCAACGATGCCACGCTGGCGCGCGTCAATCGCGGGCACGGTTTCGCCGAATACCGCACAGCGGTGACGGCGGCGCACCGACGCGGCATCCCCGTCTGCGCCCATCTCATCATCGGGCTGCCGGGCGAAGGGCACGCTGAAGCACTCACCACGCTCGACCGGGTGCTGGAGCTGGGCGTCGAGGGGCTGAAAGTCCATCCGCTGCATATCGTGCGTCACACCCGGCTGGCCATCGACTGGCGCCGGGGCGACTATACCCCGCTCGAATTGGACGATTATGTGGCCATCTGCGCCGATCTGGTCGAGCGCACGCCAGCGAGCGTGGTCTATCATCGCCTGACCGGGACGGCCTCGCGCGACATCCTGCTCGCGCCCGACTGGTGCAGCCGCAAATGGGCGGTGCTCAACGCCATCGAGGCCGAATTGTTCCGTCGCGGCACGCGCCAGGGCGAGCGTGCCGACACACCCACTCATCGACTCGTCAACACTGCCTGACCCTCGGGGGATCCCAACACCATGGAGCTCGTCTGTCCCGCCGGCAATCTGCCGATGCTCAAGGCGGCCGTCGACAATGGCGCCGATGCCGTCTATATCGGTTTTCGCGACGATACCAACGCGCGCCACTTCGCCGGCCTCAACTTCAACGACAAGCAGATCGCCGAGGGCGTCAAATACGCCCATGACCGTCGGGTCAAGGTGTTCGTCGCCATCAACACCTATGCCCAGCCCAACGGCTGGGAGCGCTGGACGGCGGCCGTCGACCGCGCTGCCGGCTTCGGAGTCGATGCGATTATCCTTGCCGACATGGGCGTGCTCGACTATGCCGCCGAACGCCATCCGAACGTCAATCTGCATCTGTCGGTGCAGGGTTCGGCGACCAACCCGGCCGCGATCGGCTTCATGCAGCGTCATTTCGGCATCAAGCGGGTCGTCGTGCCGCGCGTGCTCTCGCTGACCCAGGTCGCGCATCTGATCCAGGAAACCTCGGTTCCGGTTGAGATCTTCGGCTTCGGCAGTCTGTGCGTGATGGTCGAGGGACGCTGTCTGCTGTCGTCCTATGCTAGTGGTCAGTCACCCAATACCTTTGGCGCCTGCTCGCCAGCCTCGCATGTCGAATGGCGCGACACGCCTCAGGGCCAGGAGACGCGCCTCGGCGGGGTGCTGCTCGAACGTCGCTCGCACGGCGAGGCCGCCGGCTATCCGACCATCTGTAAAGGCCGTTATCAGATCGGCGGCGAGCTGCGTCATGCCATCGAGGAGCCGACCAGTCTCAACACGCTCGACATCCTGCCCGATATCCTGGCCGCCGGTGTGAGCGCCATCAAGATCGAAGGCCGTCAGCGCAGTACGCGCTATGTAACCCAGGTCGCCAAGGTCTGGCGCGAGGCGATCGACGCCTGCAAGCGCAATCCGCAGGCGTTCCGGCCCAAGGAGAGCTGGAACCAGATCCTGGCGCAGGTCTCCGAGGGCGCACAAACCACCATCGGTCCTTACGAGCGTACCTGGCACTGATCCGATAGCGAACGATTCGAACCAACCCATGTCAGCCTTGAATACCCCAGCCCATCGCCCGCGTCTCTCGCTCGGCCCCATCCTGTATCTGTGGCCGCGCGAGCAGGTGCTCGATTTCTATGCCGAGCTGCTCGAAACCCCGGTGGACGTCGTCTATCTGGGCGAGACCATCTGCTCCAAACGCCGTCAGCTCAAGCCCGAGGATTATTGGGAACTGGCCGAGCGTGTCACCGCCGCCGGCAAGCAGGCCGTCATCTCGACCCTGGCCCTGATCGAGTCCGATGGCGAATTGAAGACCCTCAAGCGGATCTGTGCCGATGAGCGCTTCATGATCGAAGCCGGTGACCTGGCCGCGCTCGATTTCCTGGAAGGCCGGCCTTTCGTCGCCGGGCACTCGATCAACCTCTACAACCATCGCACGCTCGCTTTCCTGGCCGAGCGCGGACTCAAGCGCTGGGTGATGCCGGTGGAACTGGGGCGCGACACCGCCGCCGATCTGCTCAAACATCGCCCCGAGGGTGTCGAGTGCGAGCTATTCGCCTTCGGCCGGCTACCGCTGGCCTATTCGGCGCGCTGCTTCACGGCCTACAACCGGGGTCTGGGTAAGGACAACTGCGAGTTCTGCTGCGGCGACTATCCGGATGGCGTACTGGTCACGACCCAGGAGGGCCAGGAGTTCCTGAGCCTCAACGGCATCCAGACCCAGTCGGCCGGCACCCACAACCTGCTGGCGTCCCTCGATGAGGTGCGCGCCCTGGGCGTGGATCTGCTGCGCATCAGTCCGCAGTCCAAGCACACCGCCGATGTTGTCCGGACCTTCGCCGACTGTCTGACCGGCGATCTCGATCCGGCTGAGGGTACGGCGCGTCTGAGCGGCTGGGCGCCCTCGGGTCTGTGCGATGGCTACTGGACCGGGCAGTCCGGTTATCAGGTCGGAATGCCGGCGGCCATCGGATAAGCCCGAGCGGGCCTAGAGTCGTGCGTTGAACGCGGCGAACATCATCAGACTCCAGATCGCGGGACTGAAGTCCCGCATCCCGGATTGATGCTGATCGACGATCCAACGCACTTGCTGCGCATCGAAGAATCCGGAGTCCAACAGCGGCTCGCCGAGCAGAAGCTGGCGGACGCGCTCGCGCAACGGCCCCCTGAACCAGGAGGTGAGCGGTACCGCGAAACCCATCTTGGGTCGGTAAAGCGTCTCGGAGCCGAGATAGGGCTCTAGCGCCTTCTTGAGGATCCATTTCCCCTCGCCGCCCGCGTACTTGAGATCGGGCGACAATCCCGAGGCCCAGTCCAGGAACACATGGTCGAGAATGGGCACCCGGACCTCCAGCGCATGCGCCATGCTGGCGCGATCGACCTTGGTCAGGATATCGCCGGGCAGATAGGTCTTCATGTCGAGATACTGCACGCGCGAGAGCGGATGCTCGGGGGCGCGCACGGCATGGCGTCTCAGCACCTCGACCGCGCTATAACCCTGTAGCTCGCGCTTGAGCCGCGCTGAGAACAGATTGCGGCGCACGCCATCGGTCAGAATGGAGACGCTCTCGAAATAGCCCTCGACCGAATCGAGCGCCAGAGCTTGCAGGGTCGATTTGGCCCGCAGTACCTTCGGCGCCCAATCGGCCTTGGGATAGAGCGCGCCGAGCAACCCGAATACCGGTCCTCGAAACCATTGCGGAATCCGGCCGCGTACCCGTTCTTCGTGCAGATGCCAGCGATAGCGCCGATAGCCGGCGAAGCTCTCGTCGCCGCCGTCGCCGGAGAGACACACGGTGACACGTTTACGCGCCAGTTCGCAGACGCGATAGGTCGGCATCGCCGAGCTGTCGGCATAGGGTTCATCGTAGATCCCGGCGAGACGCTCGATCAGTTCAAAATCGTCCGGCTCGACCGACTCGACATGATGATTGGTCTCATAGCGACGCGCGACCTGCTCGGCATAGGCGCTCTCGTTGAAGGCCGGATCGCCAAAGGAAATCGAACAGGTGTTGACCGGCTGGTCGGACAGACCGGCCATCATCGCGACCACGGCGCTCGAATCGACGCCGCCCGAGAGGAAGGCGCCGAGCGGAACTTCGGCGACCAGACGAATGTTCACCGCCTCGCGCAGACGCTCGATGACCTCGACCGTTGCCTCGCCCACGTCCTGCACCCCATTCGACCGGAACGCGACGTCCCAATACTCGCGTGATTCGGGCCGCTGGTTTGCACCGCGCCGGATGCTCAGGGTATGACCGGGCGGCAGCTTGTGAATGGACTTGAAGATGCTGCGCGGATCGGGCACATAGCCATAGGCGAAGTATTCCTCGACGGCCAGCGGATCGATCTCGCGCGAGAGCGAGGCGTCTTCCAGCAGGGCCTTGATCTCGGAGCCAAACAGGAGCTGACCGTCGGGTCGCCAGGCATAGTGCAGCGGCTTGATGCCGAGTCGGTCGCGCGCCAGAAACAGCGTCTCGCGGTTGCGATCCCAGAGTGCAAAGGCGAACATGCCGCGAAACCGCTCGACACAGCGCTCGCCCCATTCCTCCCAGGCATGGACGATGACCTCGGTGTCACAGTGGGTGCGAAAGCGGTGCCCGGCAGCGGTCAGTTCGCGCGCCAGTTCCTGGAAGTTGTAGATCTCGCCGTTGTAGACCACGACCACCGTCTGGTCTTCGTTGAAGAGCGGCTGCTGCCCCGAGGCCAGATCGATGATCGAGAGCCGTCGATGGGCCAGACCCACGCCCGGCTCGATGTGCTGCCCGCCCTCATCCGGGCCACGATGGAAGAGCGACTGGTTCATCCGGGCGAGTAAGGCGGCGTCGACGTCCCGGCGCTCGCGTGTATCGAAAAGACCTGAGATACCACACATGCGGTTGAATATCCTATGGCTGCCTATTCATCGAGCAGATCTGCGTAGACCTGCGCATAGCGTTCGACCATCCCGGTGAGACTGAAGTCACGCTCGGCCCGCTGGCGTCCGTTATGCGCGTGTTCGGCACGCACGGCGGGATGATGACCATAGTGGCGTAGACGCTCAGCGATGGCCGAGGGGTCGGCACGCGGCACCAGATAGCCGGTCGCCTCGGGTTCGACCAGTTCACCATTGCCGCCGACGGCCGTGGCGATGACCGGCAGTCCCGTCCCCATGGCTTCCAGGATGGTGTTGGAGATGCCCTCGCCCAGCGAGGGCAACACGAAGAGATCGAAGGCGCGCAGACACTCGGGTACGTCGTTGCGCGTGCCTGCCATCCAGACGATTGTGTCCAAACCGGACTGACGCACGAAGGCCGCGATGGCGTCACGCTGCGAGCCGTCGCCGACCATCACGAGCCGCAAACGCCGGGCGCCATCCGGCTCGCTCGCCACCAGCTCAGCGAAGGCGCGGGCGAGCGTCATTTGATCCTTGACCTGCTCCAGGCGTCCGATAGTGCCGATCACGAGCTGTTCCGGGCCCGCGAATCCAGCAGGCAGCACAGCGCGACAGGCGCGCTCGTCCGCGCAGGGATGAAAGCGTTCGAGATCGACCCCGTTGCAAATGGTCGCAATCCGCGCAGGCGACACCCCGATGTCCTCGATCAAATAGGAGGCCAGATCGCGCGAGAGCGGAATATAACGCCGTACCAGTGGCCGGAACGCCTGGCGCAACCAGCGATATTTGCGGCTCGTATTGTCGAGATCATGCACGTCGCGCCCATGCTCGCCATGCACGCGACCGCGCACACCGGCCAGCCAGGCCGGAAGCTGTGACTCCAGCGCCGAGAGATTGCGCGTATGCACGATCGCCGGACGCAGACGGCGTAACAGTCTCCAGAGTCGGACATAAAGCCCGAAATCCTGTCCCGCACGTTTGTGCAACGCATAGACCTCGACCGGAACCTGGAGACGCTGTCTGAAGACCGCGTCGTAGTCATCGAGACAGATGATGGCATGACGAAAACGCGCCGGCGGCAAACGGTTGATGAGGTTGACCAGACCGTTCTCCAGTCCGCCGACATCGAGACGGTAGATGATGTGAACGACCAGCGCGGGGGCCGCGTTGACCTCTGGCTGGCGGGACGGCTCAATCATCGCGGTTCTCGGTCAAGGCGCGTAAATGGATCTCCAGACGCGGTAACAGTGCTCGCGCGAAGGTCTCCAGACGTGCGCGCGCCGGTTCCGCCTTCAGCTCGATGGGGGTGTAGAGCGCGATGCGGGCCTGGTTGAGACGCTGACCGCTGAGCAAAATCCAGGCTTCCTGGAGCTTGGCCAACTGTGGGCTGGAGGTCTGATATCCATTGGTCCAGTACCAGTCCCAGACCAGCAGCGACTGAGTCGTGGACTTCAGCCGTGTCTCGGTTACACGCTGCATTCCGTCACCGAGATCGACCGAGCGGCGGGCCTGTTCAATCGAGCGCCAAACTGGATCCTTTTGGATAACCAAAACATGTTCCGAATTGACCATCTCACCCGAACCCTGACCATAGAGAGCCAGATAGACACCAGCCCGTTCATTTCCGTGTGCAAAATCCTGCCGCCAGGTCGCGGAGGACTCCAGAAATCTTGGGGTCCAGGCACTGAAATCCGTGTCCATGGGCGACCAGTTCACCAGTTCCGAGGCAATCTGGTGTCCAGGCCATTCGCGCTCGGCGGCCGCGCGCGACTCGATCCAAATCCCGAGCAGCGGCCAGACGACGAGCAGCAGCAGACCCAGGACCAGACCCAGTGTCTCATGTGTCAGGGAAGCCGGCTGGATCTTGCGGACCTCGAACGCTGGTGGCGCGGCCTCGGTCAAACTCGGACGTTCCGCGTCGGACCACAGATTGCCCAGCGCGAACAGCAGGAACATCACCAGTCCGAAGAACACCCAGCCATAGATCAGATGATCGACCCCCACGGCCAGACGCATGTCGCTCAGATGACCGATCATCACGATCAGATAGGCACGCAACCCATTGGCGAGGATGGGCGTGAGCGCTGCCAGCGCGATGAAGAGCAGACGCCGCCACAGGGCGTGATAGTTCAGATAGGCATAGAGCACCCCGAGAAAGACCGAGGCGATGAGATAGCGGATGCCGCTACAGGCCGCGACCACCGACCAGTCGCCGCTCGGGATGCTGAAGAAGGTGCCTTCCCAGTAGACCGGGAGACCCGAAAGACGCAGCAGGAAAACCGTGAAGGACGCGGTGAAGTCCATCAGGGGCGGGACGAGCCATTCCCCCATGGGCACCGCAAAGAACAGGAAGGCCAGCGGAAACCCCAGATAGCGCACCGCCGCCAGACCGAAGATCAGCCAAACGAGGATCGGAACCATGAGCACGGCGGCCAGTTGCTCGATCACCGCCACATCGATCAGCCGTGCCAGCAGCCAGACGAATCCAGTACCGGCCAGAATGGGCAGGGCACGCCAGTCGGTCCCATAGTCAAGCAGGCTCAGTCCATGACGCTTGCGCCAGATCAGAAAGAGCACGATCGGCACCACAAGGAAGCCATGGGCAAAGGTTTCCGAGCGCTCCCAGATCGCGACAATGCTCGCGAAGCTCGGCCACAGGAAGACTGACAGCAGCACGAACGCTCCAAACCACCACAACAGCCGTGTTTGCATCCGCATGGTTTCAAGTCCTCGGCGATCGTTGAGTTCAGGCACCGTTCAGCAAGCCATCGAGTTGGCGCAAACTGGCCTCCCAGACGAAATCACGCTCGATAAGCGCACGCGCCGAGTCTCCCAGACGTGCGCCGTCCTCGCTGCTGGTCAGGATCTCGATCACGCTGCGCGCAAAGGCGTTGGCTTCATCGGCCTGCCGGACGTCACAACCATCTGCGGCCGGAATGCCCTCCAGAGCCTGCGAAGTAGCTACCACCGGACGCGCCATGGACATGGCCTCCAGCACCTTGTTTTGAATGCCGCGGGCGATGCGCAACGGAACCACGACGACCGAAGCATGCTGCACATAGGGCCGGATGTCGGGTACGCCACCCGTGACGCGCACGCCGTCCGTTCGTGTGAGTCCCTGGACGCGCGGGGTCGGATTCATACCGACGATATGGAACTCAACACTCGGCAGAGTTTGCCGAATCACAGGCAGGATCGATGCGACGAACCATTCGACGCCCTCGACATTGGCCCAATAGTCCATGGCACCGGTGAAGACAAGATGCGGTCCAGGCGTCGCGAAGGGCGATGGGCGCTCTGGATCCGCTGAAAAATAGGCCGTATCTACCCCATTGCGCAGCACCACGAGCGAAGCTGGATCCACTCCGGAGGCTCGCGCGAACAGCGCCGCTTCCTGCTGCGAGACGAAGAGACTAGCGGCGAAGCGCGTCGCCACCTCGCGTTCGAACGCCAGGAGCCGTCTGGACTCACGCCGATAGACCCAGGACAGTGGAAAGCGCTGGCTGAGGCTGTATTGGCGCCATTTGTCCGAATCCATGTCGACAAAATCGATCACCCGTCGCATGGACTCAAACTCCGGCCCGAGGACGAACTGGGCCATGGCCGACGAATAGACGAGCACGCGCCGGATGTCGTGCTCGCGCCTGACGTCACGGATCCAGGCCGGCAAGGTCGAGCCGCGATAATACGGCAGGGTCAGCGCCTCGCCGGTCAGCAGACCGGTCAGGCTTCTCAGCTTGGCTTGCCGAGGCGCAAGGCGGCCCAACCAGGCGCTGGCGCAATAGCCGCGCACGACATCGCAATGAACCAGATCGGCGTCGAAATCGACGAAAGCCCCAAGGTGCACCCGGTAGCGCGTGCTGAGATAGTCAAGCAGATGGAAGGAGCGGATCTTGTCGCCCTTATTGGGCGGATAGGGAATACGATGAACCAGAAAGAGCAGATCGTCCATGTATGGCTCCCGTCAACCCAGGCTTCTGGAGAGCCAGGGGCCCATCAGGCGGCTGAGCGGCAAGGGAAGACGCTTCCAACCCTCGATGAAAAGTCGATACTTGGGGTTCAGCGGATTGATGTCCGGAACCTGACTGGATCGGACCAGATGATATTCATAGCGCATGGATTCCGGCTCGAACCCCCAGTTGCGCTTGAAATCGAATGAACCCGTGCCACGCTTACTGCGACCAAAGTCAAATAGTCGCACACCGCGCTCACAGGCACGCCGCATGACTTCCCAGTACATGAAATCATTGGCCTTCAGTGCGCGCGCCTCTAGCGTGCCGCCTCCGTAATAGGGCAACACCTCGTCGCGAAAAAAGAAATTGAGCACAGCCGCCACCGGTGTTCCATGATGATGCACGGTCAGGGTTTGACAATCCTCGCCGAAGACGTCCTTGAGGACACGAAAATAGGTGCGCGAAAATACCGGCGTTCCAAGATTACGCACACTTTCGGAATAGATTCGATGCAGGGTCTCGATATCGGTATCGACCCGGCTCTCCAAACCAGCCTGTATTCCCTTGCGTACCATCGCCCGCTGCTTGCGCGGGATCGCCAGCAGATTATGCTCAGGATCCGGGTCGATCGGCTTGCGAAAGGTCACATAGAGATCTTTGCTCGGCCAGTCCGTATGGCGCGCCGAGCGGTAGCGCAGTTCCAGGTGATCGACCTTCAATGCTTCAGCCAGACGACAGGCTTCGGCATCCAACTGATTGGCAATTTCGGGCGATTCGCTCAGACTGCCGCCATAGACGCAGAACGGTGTCGAGACCAGCGCATTTCCAAACAACCGACTCCGGACATGGCCGAGTGGCAGCACGCCCAGAATGTCACCTGTCTCGGATTCGGCGTAGAGAAAATGGGCCGAGTGACCAAAGGCCTCTTCGAGAACCCGTTTCCAACCGGCACGATGAAAAAAAGTGCCGCCTGGCACCCGCTCGACGAAGGCATCCCAGCGCGGCGCATCCGCTGGCTCAAGACGCCGAATCTGAATCGAGGAGGCGGCGGACATCATGCGCTATTCCCCTGAGTACCGGCCGGCATGGACAAAAAAATACGGTCCATGCGATCCCAGTGAAAATCGCTTAGCAACTTCCGCCAACGCGATTCCATGCGAGCGAGATTGAGATAATGCCGAAAGCGTGTCTTGGGTGACAATCCTGGAATCCGGGGCTGTTCAGGGTCGATCTCCCAGGGATGAAAATAAAAGATCCCCGCTTGATTTTCGATGTGATTCAGCTGCCCGAAGGCCCAGCGCGAGAGACTGTAGGGATAGAGTCGAAAATAACCACCACCTCCACAGGGAAAACGGCGCGAACGAATTTCGACGGTCGAAATGGGGACTTCGATAAAAACGTCATCCCCTGGAATAGGATGAAAAACGAATCGCGGTGCATCAGGTACGCCATAGTGATCATGACGGATGGGATAGACACTGGAGCTATAGCGATAGCCTGTTTCACGCAAGACTTCATGTGCCCAGGGTGTCGAATCATCGATTGAATAGCTCGCGGCCCGATACCCATTGACCTCGATACCTGCTATGTCCTCGAGAAGACACTTCGTGCGGCGAGCGTCTTCCAGAAACGTGCCGCGATCCTGCCGATTGACGCGAACATGCGCATAACCATGGCTCGCCAGCTCATGGCCACGCTGAACCAGCTCGCGAATCAATCCTGAATGACGTTCGGCGACCCAACCGAGAGTAAAGAACGTCGCGGATACACCCCGCTCATCCAGGATATCGAGTATGCGGTGTAGATTGCGCTCGATACGCGCGGGTAAGGCGTCCCAGTCGTCACGCGAGACATGGGGCTCGAAGGCGGAGACCTGATAATAGTCTTCCACATCGATGGTCATGGCATTACGAATCATCCCCAAGCGTTGATCCCCCTACTGCCAATTGAGACGCAAGCCAAGCGTTACACGATTCTCTGTAGAATCCCCACCATCATCCCGAAAGCCATATTGAACGTTGACATAGGCTTGCTCAGACAGACGGCGCGTTAACCCAGCATCAAAGCCATACTCTTGACGATCAAGATCCGATTCATCATCGACACTGGAGTTGCGTTCCCTCTGGCTCCACTTCAGACCGAGATTGCTCGTCGTGTGAGTGCTCAAACGTCGCGACCAATAAAGGCGGGCCTGCACAGTTCCTTCATCTTTGGAGACATCGTCGTATTGACGTAAAACGTAACCCAAGGAAATTCCAAGCGAACTGCGCCGCGTCTGAAGCGTCCAGGCCGAGTCGAATCTGTTGCTGGTGTAAACGGAGGAATCCGGAGTAGCGGTATCGACTGGAACGTTCAACTCAGCTCCAGTGTCAGGGGTCACCGTTTCCCCGAAGGCATCCTGGAATTCATAGACTTGGTTTCCTAGACTGTCAGTGCGTGCATTCGAGATATCACGCTTATAGCTAGCGGTCCACACCGAACGCTTGCGTCGATAATCGATTTCGAGGCGTGGTGTCCAGCCAAAATAACGATGCCCGGATCCAAGTGTTACATCGGTGCGATTATTGGGGGTCCAAGTAACTAAACCCTCCCAAAGAGCTCCACTGGTTTCACTGGTTGACGCATAACTGTTGTCCTCATAACCGCCCAGGACATCGATTCGCCAGCGGTTATCAAATTGATAACCAACGCCTCCAGCAACTGTGGAAAAGCGATTTCGCGGACCATCCTGATAATCGATATACTCGTTTTCAGAAATAAAAGCCCACTGAAAATTACCCAAGGCCGGACCGCTCAGCAGATCTAGATTGGCTTGATAGCCCAGACTATCATTGCCTTCTTCACTGTAAAAAACACCATCATTTTCGAGGCGAATCGTAAGTTCAGCCTGTCGGCCAAAACGATTTTTGAAGTAAGGGGCAACAAGATATGTATAGGTATTTTGTAAATCATTAGAAGGATTGGTGGCATCCCATCCAGATGGATCAAGCGCGTTCTTTAGTTCTTGGCGGGTTGTCACGTTCGCATCGAGAAACAGGTGATCTTGATAGATTTCAGATTCAGCATTGAGCTGGAGTCGATTGTTGATCTTGTCGTCCGAATTCATGTTTAGGTAATGCAGAGCCTGCAACGAATAGGCTAGATTCAGATTCAATCGGCGTCCTTTACCTTGCAATACAAAGCCCGGCGTCAATTCAAAGAAAAAATCGCTGACTTTCCCTGTATCAGTCATATCGATGTTATCGCTATAGGTTCCCTTGAGAGCCAGCTGTTTGGATAACTTCCAGTCAGCTGAGAATAGAGGCGACGACAGTGAAAAGCCCAATATAAACAAAAAACACTTTGAGCGCTTTGTCGATAAGAGACGCGATGAGCTATTCACGATGAAAAACATTGAAGCCGATATCCAATTTATGGCGACTGTGTGGCCGACTTGGGATCGCTTTCGGCATCAGTGGCGTGATGACCATAGCCATAACCGTAGCCATAGCCATAACCTGCACCAAATCGATTGCCAAGCGTTGGGCGATATTTATTCAACAATAATCCAATGATTTTGTCTTGATTAAGTCGACTCAGGGCATCATTGACAGCATAACGTGGCGTTTGATCGGCCGCGACCACCATGAGAATCTGGCCCATCATCTCAGCAAGCACTGCGCTCTCGCTCGCTAACAACAGCGGCGGCGAATCAAAAATCACCACACGATCCTTATAACGTGCAGAAAACTGTTCCATGAGCTTTCCCATCTGCTCGCTCGCCAATAATTCTGTCGCTCGTTCGTGACGCTTACCAGCCGGTAGTACGCGCAGATTCGGAATATCGGTTCGAACAAGGGCCTCGGAGACAGTCATACCCGAGCCGTCGAGAATATCCAGCAAGCCGGTTTCGTACTTGATCCCCAACCGCTTAGCCGCTGAGGGTTTGGCAACATCACCGTCGACGAGTAAAACCGTTCGGTCGCGCTCCATGGCGATACTGATTGCCAGATTGATCGCCGAAAAGGTTTTGCCCTCACCCGGCAGGGCGCTCGTGACCATGATCAAGTTGGCATTATCGACGATATCCGCGCCCTTCTTGTCGATATTCATGAGAATCGGACGCTTGATCAATCGATATTCTTCGGCAAGCTGAGAGCGCTTTGCATCAGGAGTCAACCCACCTTTGAGGCGCAGTTGATCGAGCGCGAGCCGATGAAAGCGCCCCTCCTGAGTCGAGATCGACTCCTCGATATCTGATCCTGGAGGCGCGACCGGGCTGAGATCTTCCTGTACGGACGGAGACGACGATTCTTTGAGTTCCAGGGCACCTTCCTCCTGTCCTCCAGTCATTCCTGTCGTTCGCTGAGCGTCGTGGCCGCCCCCCAAGGTGCTGAGCCCATCGGCGTGCTTTGCGAGACTTTGCTGAATGGTGTTCATCGATCTGTCTAGTACTCACCGTGCCTGGATGACCAATCTAGCCTAGGAGAATGGGTAATCCCTTAGCCACAAAAATGAATCCAACGACCAAGCTCGCAACCGCCGCCACGAAGGGAATCAGCATCAAACGCTCCCTTCGACGCTCAGCGCCGGATAAAACGAGACCAACACTTCCAAAAACCGGAAGGCCGGTTTCTTGATAGAGGATTTGGCGATCATCATAGATCGGTCGCACCAGATCTACAGCGAGCGCAGCTGCCATACCTGCACCCAAAGCCAACAACAGCACAGCAGCGGTCAAGGCGAGGCGGTTCGGGGCCGATGGCTTGGATGGCACGAACGGTGGATCGACGACACGGAACTTGGCGCCTTCCACGGTTTTCTCGACCTCAGTGGAAAGCCTGGCCGACTCGCGCCGCTTCATCAATTCATTATGCTGTGCAACAACCGTTGAATAATTCCGGGTCAATTGTTTGAGCTTGGCCTCAATCGTCGGAATGCTGTCAATTTTTTCGCTGAGTTGCTGGGTTCGCTTGGAATAATCTTCGACGCGAGCGGTCAAGGCGGCGACCTGAGCATCGGCCTCGCTGAGTGCGACTCGCAGATTGCCATAGACAGTATCAGCACGCACATTCGAGGCTAACTGTGATCCGCTACTGCTCGCGGTCAACTGCTTACGACTTTGCTCCCGCAATTCATCGATTTGGCGTCGTAACTCAATCACGATTGGGTGACGCTCCGTATAGCGCAACAGGAGCTCATCGAGCTTCGACTGCATGGCCGCAACACGTGGATCCTCGATTTGTTGTTGCAGCGGCATCAAATCGAAGTTGTGCTGGATCATCTGATCCTCATTTTCGATTTGATAACTAAGCTCGTCGCGCCGCCAAATCGCTTCGCGCAAGGCGAGCTCGGCATCTTTGAGTCCAGCTTTCGCCTCCTCGAGCGTGGTGTAGTAATTGACCTGCTCTCCGGGCAACACACCGGCGTTCTCACGCTTGAAATCCGCGAGTTCCTTTTCCGATTGCCTCAAACGTGACTCATAGTCAGCGATTTCCTGGTCAAGAAAGCTATGCGCCGTTGATGTCGCCGCCTGGTCTCCAGTGAGCGCTTGCTCGATGAAAATGGAAACGACGGCCTGAACGACCTGTTTGGCCAGCGCGGGATCACGATGCTCGAAAGCGACGTTGTACAGTGAAGGATTTGCACGGTCACCACTAATCTGAACTTTGCTGCGCAAGTCGTCGAGCAGCACTTCCTTGTCACGCTCGGTGCGGACGTTCAGATCGAGGTCGCTCATCCGCGCAATCCGTTCCAGATTCGGACGACTAAGCAACATTCGGCTCATCAGCGCCACGCGCTGTACGAGGTCCGGTTGGATCGCCAGCCCTTGCAGCAATGGCCTCAAGACACTGTTTGTATCCACAAACACCCGTGCCGAGGCCTTGTACTCGTCGGGTAACTTGGCAACATAGACCCAGCCCGAGATGGCGATCAGCCAAGCCACCGCAATAGCCAGCCAGCGATACCGCCAGATCCCCCGGACATAGGAAAAGACTTGTAATAAAAGTTCATGCATGGCGACTGCTCGCTCGTGGGCCTATCATCCAGCCGCTGGAGTCTAAAATGTCGATGACGCCCACCGCCAACCCGATCAGAACCAGGACTCCGGGATGATCAGGATGTCGCCCGGCAACAGACCGACGTTCTCCTTGATGCGCCCGTCGCGAATCAGATCGTCCAGACGGACGGCGTATTGGTGCTGTTTTCCATCGGTATAGCGCACCAGCACGGATTTGTTGCCGGCCGCGAACTCTGTCAGCCCACCGACCTCGATCATCAGATCAAGCAGGGTCATATGCTTGCGGAACGGTACGGCGGCGGGTTTCATCGCCTCGCCAATCACCCGGACCTGCTGACTCGGCAAGCCCACGAAGCCATTGACGATCACGGTGACGACCGGGGAGCGCACATACACAGCAAACTGCTGCTCGAGATCGCGGGCCAGTTGCGTCGGCGTCTTGCCACTAGCCTGGACATCCTCGATCAGTGGCGTGGTCAGCATCCCGTCAGGTCGGACGGGTACGCTGCCTGAGAGTTCCTCGAACCCCAAAACAAAGATATTGACCTGATCGCCCGGAGCAATCTCGTAGAAATACCCCTCTTGAACCGTCAAATCGCGTTGATCGGCTGGAACGGGCGGATATTTATCCTTTTTGGTCGCGCACCCCGTGGTCATCACCAATATGATGGACGCCAAAATCAGCGCGGCCCGCCAAGTCAAGGATCCAAATCGAGCGTTCAAGGCCTTGTCTCCTTAAAAATACTGGAGTCGAATTCAGTTCGGCTTCAGGTCGAACTTTTCGAGTAGGCGGTACAGGGTTGGGCGCGTGATGCCCAACAACTGAGCCGCTTGCGTCATGTTTCCGTCAGCCTTGGCAAGTGCCTGACGCACGGCACACAACTCAGCCTGGTCACGCACATCCTGCAAACTCAAGGCGGATCGGTCGGCTTGCGTCGGTAATTCGAGATCCTCGACCGATAACTGGCGCTCTTCGGCCATGATCACGGCGCGCTTGATGCGACTTTCGATCTCTCGCACATTGCCCGGCCAGTCATACGACTCGATGGCGCTCAGTGCGTCCTGCGTGAAACCACGGATCGAACGCTTGAATTCGTCATTATACTGGTCGAGAAATGCCCGGGCCAGAACGAGCGCGTCACCTTCACGTTCACGTAGCGGCGGCAGGCGAATGGTCACTTCGCTGATGCGATAGTATAGATCCTCTCGAAAGACCCCATTCGCGATTTGTGACCTGAGATCGCGGTGTGTTGCACAGACGATACGCAGATCGACCGGAATCTCCTGCCGTCCGCCCACGCGCTCGATCACGCGCTCTTGCAAGAATCGTAACAGTTTGGCTTGCAGCCCCTGCGGTAAATCGCCGATCTCATCCAGGAACAGCGTCCCACCATTGGCGTGCTCGATCTTGCCCAGAGTCTGCTTGACCGCGCCGGTAAAGGCCCCTTTTTCGTAGCCGAACAGCTCGCTCTCCAGCAAAGTTTCAGGGATCGCTGCACAATTGATGGCAACTAACCGACCCGAGCTGCGTGAACTCTTTTCGTGGAGCGCGCGCGCGAAAAGTTCTTTGCCCGTACCGCTCTCCCCCAGGATAAGCACAGTCACATCTGTGTCTGCAACCTTGTCCACGGCCTTGCAGGCGTGCAGCATCTGTGGACTCGTGGCGATGACACCCCGCAGCGGCGTATCCACTTGCGACTGCTGTAGACGGCGATTCTCGGACTCCAGCTCATAGAGACGCTGCGCCCGCTCGACGACAAGCGTCAGTGTACCCGCATCGATCGGTTTGGCATAAAAATCATAGGCACCCAGCTCGATGGCTTTGAGGGCATGTAGACGATCATCGTTACCCGTGACCACGATCACCTTGGTCTGGGGCGCCAGCTCGATGATCTCAGCCAGCGTCGCCAGACCCTCGCTCACCCCGCCCGGATCCGGCGGCAACCCCAGATCCAGGGTGACGACACCGGGTCTTTGGCGCCGCACCTGGGCCAGGGCCTCGCGACGATCCGAGGCCAGACTCACGTCGAAGCCATCGAAACACCAGCGCAACTGACTTTGCAGTCCAGGATCGTCTTCAACGACCAACAATGGCTTGACCGGCGCTTTCATCAGTTCCTCCGCGAGAAACCCCGTCCTTCAGGGCGGGGTAGTTGACCAGGCAACCTCGGGCGCCTGGGCGGACAATGACTGCGCGCCGGCGGCTTGCGGATCTGCGGCGGGAAGCCGGATACGGAACAGTGACCCAACCCCGGGTTGACTCTCAACCGTCAGATCACCGCCCAGCAAGCGTACCATTTCGCGAGCTTCGAAGGCGCCGATGCCCATACCTGTCAGGCCCTTGGTCGAATCAAACGGACGAAACAGCCGATCCCGTATGAATTCAGCCGTCATCCCCACACCATCGTCCTGGATCTCGACGCGATGGATGCGCTCCTCGCGCCGCACGCGAATGACCACTGAACCATCCGGACCCGTGGCCTCGCAAGCGTTCTGGATGAGATGCCCGAAGATCGTGCGTAAACGCTCCCTGTCACCCATCACGGCAGCCGCTCCGTCGATGTCGGTCTCCAAGCGCGGCAGCGGCGGACGATCAGAGTGTCGCGTGATCGATTCATGGAGGACTTCGAGCAGATCGACACGCACCGCCTCCCCACCGCGCACACCATTGCGCAGTTGCTCCATTAAGCGCCCCATGCGCTCGACCGAACTCTTGATCGTACTCAATACGTCATCCATAAAGGCCGGATTGTGCCGATGCCGCTCAGCATTCGAGAGGATCAGTGCTTGCTGAGCCAGCAGGTTCTTCAAATCGTGCGCAACATAGGCCGCCAGTTGGTTGAATGCCTCGAACTGCCGCGCGTGCATCAAGGCCTGGTCGGAGAGATATTGTGCGATAGAGCTCGCGGCCTGACGACCCGCTGTCTTGAGCAAGGCGCGATCCTCCCAGTTGAAGGCGCGCTTGGTACGCGAATGCAGCAAAACGACGAACCCACACAGAACCCCACGATTGATCAGCGGAACAACGAGCCAGGCGGTTGGGGATCCACTCAGCCAATCCGGTATCTCCAGATCCTGATACACCGTTGGATCGCGACGCCACTCATCCAGATCGATGATCCAGCTGGAGTTCAGGAGACCACGCACCATGGAATCATCCTCACCAATCATGGAGACGGACGGCTCAGGGTGATTGATCCGCTCCAACAGCTCGAAGCCGCCCGTGTCGTTGCGCACCCACAATAGACCCCCTGGACTGTCGATGATCTCACCGAGCGCCCTGACGACCGCCTCGGGCAAACGCCGGCTGCCGACTGACAGCGCCTCGGTGAACTTCAGCCATTCCTCGCGATAATCATATTTGAAGCTGAAAAAGTGTTCACTGACCAGGATGCGCAGACGCGACCGCCATTGTCCGGAGAACAGCAACAGCACCAGCAGCATAGCGGCTGAGAACAGGAAGGCGATCTGCAGCACCGCGCTCCAGGCCCCGCCGAAGAGCCGGATGTAATAGCCGGCCGCCGCCATCGCCATCAGATAGAGTCCGGCACCCGAGAGCGTCGCAGAATGGAACACGACATGGCGCGATACATGCAGCTCGACCGACCAGCTCGGATTGCGCGCCGCGGACACCGCAATGAGCGGCACGATCAAGGCGTTGACCAGTCCGCGCGCCTCCCAGACCGGTTCTGACAGTTGGCGCATCAGTAACCCATCGGAATAGAAGAAGAGATCATAGGCAAAGACAGCGCCCAGTCCCAAACACAGATGCTTGATCCCCCAGCGGCGCGCCGGCAGCCGGTTGCGAAAGACCTGTTCGACGAGCAACAACCCGAAGACGGCCTGTAGAATCCAGCCGAGCAGCCTGGCATCCAGGGCAAAGGAGGTTACAAGCCAGGGCACCAGCAGCGTTAGAGCACCCGCGACCAGCAGGACGAGTCCGGTCACCCAATTCCACACGCGCCGACCCGCCTGATCCGCCTCATCGGTCAGAATCACGGTGAGAAATATGAACCATCCAGCATTGTGCGCCAATTCAGCGCTACTGATCGCCAGCGATGGCACCGCCCAACCCAGACTGACCGCCAGGCCAACCAGAACCCAGCAGAGCGTCGACACCACAGCCAGGAGCGCAAACAACCCCATCAAGCGTCCCCGCCAGGCCGTGATCAGCAGCACAGCGAGTAACAGATAGGCCAGGGCGGCAATCAGGTAACTGAGGGTTCCAATGCTCACAGATCAAGCGCTCGGTCAATCCATCAGTCGGGAGTGGCGCGCGTGCGCATCTCGGGGCGCAGAACACGCACACGCACCAGACGACTCGCCCGCTCTGAAGTCATGCCTTGCACGACACCATCCCGTGTCGGATCGAGCGGTCCCAGTCCTTCCACCGACAAGCGCTCGCGCGAGATGCCTCGCTTGACCAGGTAGGCCGCCACGCTTTCGGCGCGTCGTCGAGAGAGGGCAAGATTGTAGCGCTCGTCACCAATTTGATCGGAAAAACCATGGACCTCGGCGACCGTGCGGGGCGTCTCGTCCAGGATCGCGATGATCCGGTCGAGATCCTTGTTGAAAGCTGCCGTGATTCTGATGCTATTGAAATCAAACAGGACGTCCACGGTCACCGGATCGAACGGCGGCTCGATTACTTGAATCGGCGCTTCCGGCACTGGCACTGTATCGACCTCTGGCGGCACATCGGCCTCTAACGACGCGTTACCGAGCGTGTTTGCCGCCGTTTCTGAGACCTCAAGTGCTTCTGTCACAACCGGCAGCGTAGATTCGGGCACGGGCACGGAGTCTGGGTCTGGCATGGAATCGAGGTCGAGGACGATCTCAGCGTCTGGCAACTCAGTGGGCTGGCGTGGCTCAGCCTCGACAAAGGGGCCTGATACCAAGGCTTCGGATGTCTCCGCCATCTGGCCGGGCCTGGATGGCTCGGTATCGAGATCACTGCCTGGCGCCGGATCACTGGAGTCAGAGTCAATGGGACTAGAAGCGGCTACCTCGGTCGTCGAACCATGCGTCTCGTCGGCGTCCAGGCCTGTTGTGATACCGGCTTCGCGGCCTTCAAGTATCGGCAAGACGCGACTTTCGACCCAGGCACGCGCTGATCCGACGAGTCGATGGGCCGTCTCGGGATACAACCAATACCACCCTCCCCCGCCAGCGGCCAACCCGAACAACAGGAGTCCAAAGAGGATGAGGCCGACTCTGGAGGATCGACGTGGCCTGGAGTCCGCAGATGGCCAGGTCTCGACTACGGACTCATCGACCGGATCCTCCACCCTGTCTGGCTCATCGGATGTGTCCCGATGCCACAGGGGGGCATCTAACTCGGCTGGAGTCGCGCTCGATTCGGGCCCTGAATCACCCATTGGCTGGGAGAGGACAGGCGTGGGTGGCGGCGCGATCGGCTCATGGAGGCTTGGCTGATCGATGGGCGTGGCGGCTTTTGCACTCGCCGGCGGCTCACTTGGCCGTGGTCGACTCAGCCCTTGGTCGATCAGCGACCAGTCATCACTAGCGCCGGATGGCGAATCCGCGCCATCGACGACGCCACTCGCCAACCCAGCACTCAAGGTCGCGGTCTTGATCGGCCGATGTTCAGGTGGTGCCAAGCCCTCCTCGTGCAGTTCAGCGATGACGCTTCGGACGTCGTCTATACCCAGCCGGTGCAATTCAAGGCTGAAGCCACGCAGCAGCAAGCGATTGCACACAAGGTTGATCAGGCGTGGAATGCCGCGACTAAAGGTATATACCTGCTGTAAAACACCTGGGTCGAAGGCTGGATCACCAAGCCAACCCGCGCGCTCAAGGCGATGACTGACATACCCAACCGTCTCTGCCGGTGTGAGCGGCACAAGCGCCCAGGATGCCACGATCCGCTGTCGCAGCTGATCCAGGCTCTCGGTTTGAATCAGATCGTGCAATGGTCGTTGGCCAACGAGCAGGATCTGCAACAGTGGTTTACCGGCCTGCTCAAAATTGGTCAGAAGGCGCAGTTCCTCCAGGCCAGACACTAACAGGTCTTGCGCCTCGTCGATGATCAAGAGTACGCGTCGACCCGCGCGGTGTTGGGTAAGGAGAAACGCGTTCAGCTGGATCAACAGACTCGATTTGGTCCCGACCGGAACCCCCAGACCGAAAGCGTGTGCCGTCATCCGCAGCAGATCCTCAGCCTCCAGGCGACTGTTTGCAACCAGCCCGATCTGCATGTTGGCGCCTGTCGCCATGAGCCTGGCCTGTAGATCCCGGATCAGCGTCGTCTTGCCCATCCCAGGATGGCCTGTGATCACGACGAATCCCTCGCCACGCAACAGGGCGTATTCGACATAGGCCCTGGCCTTGGAGAAATTCGCATGGTCGAAACAAAAAGCGCGATCCGGCGTCAGCCGAAAAGGATCGGCGCTGAATCCGTAGAAGGCCTCGAACATTAAGCACTCCATATCGCTGACAACACTGGCACCTCGATCCTACGAGCTGTCATGACTGACATCGAAACTGCCAAAATCCGCCACCTAGTCAGAGCGCTCAATCCGTTCCGCTCGCGATAGACATCAGTGAAACCCTCGATATCCAGGACTCACTTGACGTGAAAGCCCGCTAAAAAATAAAAATTAATATTAAAAATCAAGGCTTTAATCTTCGCACCAAGCCGACTTGGTGAAATGACACCATGGAAGACTCAAAAGTTGGAATGCGCTATGCACAACTCATCGTGATCACCCATGAAGGGCCTGCCAACCCAGGGTTTCGGGTTAACCACCATCTTTGTACACATGGATTGATATCGATATGAGCAACAACAACGCGCCTATGATGCAAGAACCCGATGTCAGCCAGCGTATCAGCTACTACGAGCAGGCACTGCAAAACATCAGTTCTCCATCTTCGTTTCGTGAGCAGGTACTGCAGAATGTCTACCAGTGTCTGCTGACCAATTGTCGGCAGCAATACCAAGCCCCAAGTGTCGCCCTCAGGCACTGAAACGATTTGCAAGACGGCGCCACACCCTCATGTGTGTAGCGCCGTCTCGGCTTCAGCACATCAGCCGGTCACCCCCCCTTCAACTCTCGTAGCAGGGTCTCGGCCTCCGCGCGTTCAGGGAAGGTCCGACCGCTCTTCAAAACCGCTTCCAGGGTCTGTTCGGCCTGGACTCGCTCACCGGCTTGTTTCAGGATTTGTGCCTTGTGGAACAAGAGGCTGGCATTGTCGGCATTCAGATCCAGGGCTAGATCGATCATGCGCCGTGCTTCAAGCGTTTCACCTAAGCGCGCCAGGATTACGGCGAGGGTATCAGCAATGTCCGCCGACTTCGGTGCGGTCGCGTGCGCCTGTCGCGCATACTCGAGTGCTCGCTTGAGATCCCGCTCCTGGAGCAGCCAGGCCAGATTGTTGAGTACGACCGGATTGCCTGGACTCTTCTCCAGAACCATCTCATAGCTTTGGATGGCTTCGTCATTACGTCCCGTGTTTAAATAGAACTGAGCCAGCTCGAAACGAACAGCGACATCCTCGGGATGCAAACCAAGCCAGTCGGCCAAGAGGGTGCGTGCACCTTCCGGGTCATCGGATTTGATTCGTGCTCGCGCCAGCAGAACAGCGCTCTGCACGCTCGGTGCTTGATCGAAAAATCGCTGATAGTGATTCAGCGCCGCTGGCAGATCTCCGCGGGCCTCGGCCAGATTACCCTGAAGCAGCAAGACGCTTGCGTTGTCCGCTCCCATGACGGCTTCGAGCGCGGCGATTCTCTCGGCAGCCTCGCTGAAGGTCTTGCGCGCGATCGCCAGTCTGGCCAGTGCGTTCAGCGCGGCGACGGACTGAGCATCGACCGTCAGTACGCGTTGCAACAGTCGCTCGGCCGCATCGAGATGCCCGAGTCCAGCCTCGGCGCTGGCAAGAGCCAGCAACACGCGCGGCTGATCCGGCTTGAGACGATTGAGTGTGTTCAGCGTGTCAAGTGCGGCCTCATAACGCTTCAACGCCAGCTCAGCCTCAGCCTTCAACCCTAGCAGGTTGAGATTTTCGGGGGCCAGAGTGCTTGTCTCGCGGAGCGTTTCCAGCGCGTTTTCCGGGTATCCCTGACGCAGTTGGAACGCAGCCAGCAAGAGTTTGGGCTGAATCGCGAGTGGATTGGCCGACACGGCCAGCGTCAGGTGACGCTCGGCGGCTTTCGGATCCTTGTCGAGCAATTCCAGGCGCGCTAAACCGACCAGAAGTGCGATGGCGCTTGGATGCTGTGCCAGGCTCGCCTCATAGAGGGTCCGCGCCTGCGCGAAGTCCTTATTCTGGATCGCGATCGAGGCCAATCCAGTGGTGGCCGAGATGTTCCCTGGCTCCAGTTCCAAGGCACGCTGGAATGACTGAGCGGCTTGCTCGGGCTGCTGCCCCCGCAGATAGAGGGTTGCCAACAATAGATTCGCGCGAACCGAATCGGGTTGGCGTTCGCGCAATTCCAAGGCCGCCTTGAGGGCGCCATCCGGATCGCCGTTGCGGACATAGCCGAGAATCATCTGTTCAGCTGCGCCGCGCAAATTTGGATCGGCATCGAAATCGACCGCTCCATCGCCCGCTGTGAGCAACTGTTGGAAGACCTCGTTCGCTGCCGATGGATTGCCCTGGAGTTGTGCCAACTGTCCCTCGATGAGCAGCACATCGGGGTGAGTGTCGCCCAACAAACGCTTCAGATTGCGCAACCCGCGTTCAGCTCCCGCTGTATCCTTGTTGGCGAGGGCAAGACGCGCCAGCAGGTTGGCGGCCGGCACTGAATCAGGCTCCAACTCAAGCGCCTTGTCGAGCTGCGTCTGGGCTAGCGCGACTTCGCCCAGATTCGCCAAGGCATTCGCCAGAGCGACACGAACCTGTGCGTTATCAGGCGCCTGGGTGACGAGTTCTTCGAGCACCGTTCGTGCCGCAGCGAATTCACGCAGCGACAGATTGGCGTCGGCCATCAAACCAAGCACCATCGCGTTATCCGGAAAATCGCGACGCAGCGCCGCGAGCAGTTCCAATGACTGACCCGGATCGCCGATGCGCTGATAGTAGGCGGCCAGATAGAGTTTGGGCAGCAAGGCCGTCGGATTGCGCTCGACTGCCTCGTCCAGATAGGCCTTGGCCGCGTCGGTATCGTTCTGCGCCATGGCCAGCCGCGCCAACAGCAGGCGCAGGCGATCGTCCTCAGGATGGTACTTGAGGCTGTCGGCGAACTGAGCGCGTGCGGTCGTTATATCGTCCTCTTGCAGGGCCAACGTGGCCAGGCCGGTAGCGGCAGCTAAATGACCAGGTTCCAGCTCCAGCGCCTGACGAAAGGCCTGTTTGGCCTCAGGAATCTGTTTGCGCTGGAGATAGACGGCGCCCAGCAACGCCTGCGCCCGCGCTGATGAGGGATCGCGATCACGATACTCGGTCGCCGCGCTCAACGCCTGATCCAGATCGCCGCTGGCGACATAGCCCAGAACCAACTGCTCGGCAGCCCCTTGCAGGGTCGGATCGCGTTCGAGCGCCTCGCGCAGGGCTTTCAATCCCTCCTCGGCGTCCCCCTGTCCCAGCAAGGCCGACCCAAGTCGCGCGCTGGCAGCGGCCGAATCAGGGAGTACCAGGCTGACGCGTTGCAGATAGCTCACGCTCTCAGCACGCTTGCCCTGCATCATGAGCGCGCTTGCCAGCAGATCCATCGCGCCCGTGTCCTGGGGGGCCTGCTCGACCAGGTTGCGCGCCAGACGCTCGGCCTCTGAGGCTTCACCCAATTGCAGCAGGGCCATGATCAGCATCCGCTGTGTCTCGATGTCCTCGGGTAAAGCTGAGGCCGCGCGCTGCAAGTGCACACGCGCGCGTGCCGGTTCCTCCAGGGCCAAGCGGGTCGCGCCGGCAAGTCGCACCGCTGGAATGTAATCAGGACTCGTACCCAGGACGGTATCCAGACGTTCGATTGCTTTGGCGTAATCCTGGCGCGTATAGAGCAACAGGGCCTCGGCATAGTCGATGAGCACATTGCCTTTGATGCGCGCCTGCAAGGCCTTGATGTCTTTTTCAGCTTCGTCGAGTTGGTTGGCCTGAATCCGCACATAGGCGCGGTTCAACTGGCTTTCAGCGGCCTGCCGCGCATCCGTCATCGCGCGCGTGAAGGCGGCCTCTGCCTCACTCAGACGTCCAGCGGCCCGTTCGATTTCGCCGAGCAGATTCTCGGCCACGGCGTTGGAAGACTCGCGCTTCAGCACCTGCTCGACCAGACGGCGTGCCTCATCGAACGAGGACTCCCGTGCTTTCACGCGCGCCATGATCAATGTGGCCGGGGTTGACTCCGGCTGGGCCTGCAAAGCGGCTGTGGCCGCGGCCTCGGCCTCGGCCACCTGCCCCTGAGCCAGACGTGCCTCGGCTTGAACGGCCAGGAGCGCGGCCTGCTGTTCGCCGGTCAGATCCGACGGTACCGTCAACGCGTTCACGCGATCGTATTTACCCTGCCCCAGCCAGGATTCGGCCAGCCAGGGTTGGACACGCGACGCATCGGCACCCAGTTGCAGCGCGCGCTCGAGATCCTGCTCGCCAGCCACTGGATTGCCGAGTTCGACGAGTGATCGACCCAGACCGATCCGGGCGTCCAGGTTGTCCGGCTGGGCCAGCAACACGTTCTTATATTCGATGACCGCCTCGCGGAACTCACCACGGGCCAAGGCCGACTCGGCACGCGTTAAATGCTCCTCGGGTGAAAGCTTCTGACCGCAACCTCCGATCAAGGCCGCGGCCAGGATGGCCGCACCAATTCCAAAGCGACTCGCGTTCGATGATTGCATACGAATGTCCTCAAAATTCCTGGATCTTCCTCGTCACGGCGGACTCCACGGGTTCGGATTAAAACACAGTCATCCAGCGAATGCATGAGCCGTCGGATCTCGGGTCAGCGGACACTGTAAAGAATTCGAACACCCTCCAGCGGACGTCTTGCGTCGAACGCGACAGGGTTAGAATACGTGACCAATTTCTCTCCTTGGCGGCCAGCCCATGTCAGATCAACAGGCACAAACGGCTCCCTTGAGCTCGTCCACCCAGACGGACGCGACCACGGATCTCGGCACGGTCGTCCCCATTTTGGCTGGTGGCGGAACACGCCTGCCCGCCCATGTCGGGGTCATCCAGGCGCTCGATGAGCTGGGCGTGATCGACGAACACATCGTGGGGGTCTCGGGTGGTAGCATCGTCGCCGGTCTGCGCGCCGCCGGCTGGTCAGCGGACGCGATGAAAGAACTGGCACTCGGGGTCGATTTCAGACAGTTCCGGGATTTCAGCCTCTATCAGCTCATCTTCCACGGTGGTCTGTCGTCGGGCGACGGATTCGAGCGCTGGATGGACGCGCAGTTGCAAGGTGCGCGCTTTAAGGATCTGGCTATGGATCTGCATGTCATCGCCACCGACGTGCGCAATGGCGCTCCGGTCATTTTCGACCGCAAGAGCCAACCCGAGATGCCTGTCTCGCGGGCCATTCGCTATTCAATGGGCATTCCGCTGCTCTTTGCCTACAAGGAGCACAATCAGCATCTGATGGTCGATGGCAGCATCCTCTCAGAAGATGCGCTCAGGCGCGACTGGTCGGGTCAGGGCACGCCGACCTGTTGTTTTCGACTGCGCGCCAGCGAGACCGTTGCGCCACCGAAACGGCGGTGGCTGCCACTGGCGGATTATCTGCAAATGCTGATGCGGGCGTTCATGACCAGCCTGTCGCGCGAATTCATCCAGGATGCGTTTTGGAACTCGACCGTCGTTATCGATACGGATGGCATCTCGCCGCTGGAATTTCGCCTTACGGTCGATACCAAGCTGGCGCTGTATCGTGCCGGCTATGACACAACACACCGTATTTTTCCCGACAAGATGCGGCGCTTCGCGGCCGAGCGTCGTCGTCACATGTCTAATCCAAGTTAAGGAGCACTTGCCGGATAAACCAGACTGGACTAAGGAAACGCTGAACAATTCCGTTTTGGCGAAGGGGTCTGAGTGATACCCTTGTGCCCTGTGTTCTCCACCGCCCTCAGCCTGACGACGATGCCCAAGAAACGCGCCCCGAAGCCGAAGTACCAGACCCGCCGTGAACGGTTCCTG
>NZ_WNKT01000023.1 GCF_009720725.1 Allochromatium palmeri | reverse complement strand
TGGAGGCCCTTGAGCCAGCGCGGCCACCGCCCGCACGCCGCGCGGGCGCGAAGCGGGGGCAAATTTAGAATTGCTGGCGCACGGTGCACCCTGATCTCGACTGGTGAGCCCCCGCCGAAGCCTCATCCAGCATTTGCATTACAAAACCCAATCCTTGCTCTAGATAAGGGTAATCATGCAAACTCCGTCGACCCCCAAGGCGCGGCTACGCTCTCGCTCTATCCCGCGATGCCCGGCACCTGGCGCCACTTGGGTGTTTCCAGCCTTAAAGCATTTTAAAAACAACGATCTTCTGAGGACAGCGCCATGAGTAACCATCAAGCACAGATGCCGCTCTGCCAACGGGCCTTTTCACAGCTTCTCATCATCGACGCCCAAGAGCGGCTCGCCGCAGCCATGCCGCCGGATGAGCTGGATCAGGTCGTCGATAACATCAATCGTCTGATTACGGCCGCCAAAATCCTCGATATCCCGGTTATTGCAACCCAGCACAACTCTAAGGGACTCGGCCCCATCATCGAGTCCATCCGCACCAACATGCCGATGGTGCACGAGCCGACCGAGAAAACGGCCTTCTCCTGCTGCACCGCGCCCGGATTCGAGCGCAACATTTCCTCGCATCCGGATCGACGCCAACTGATCGTCGTTGGGATGGAAGCGCATATCTGCATCGCTCAGACCGTCTCCGGGCTGCAACGCTGGGGCTATCAGGTTTTCGTGCCGAGTGATGCCATCATTTCGCGCAAAACGGCCTATAAAGAAAACGTGCTCGAGCGGATGCGTCAGTGTGGTATTCAGGTCGTCTGCGCCGAATCGGTTGGCTTCGAGTGGATGGGTGATTCGACCGATGCGCAGTTCCGCGATGTTTGGTCGCTGTTCAAGTAGCGTCTAATCGCTCAATCGCGCTCACTGGTCGCCTCAGCCGACCGATCGGATGTCGTGGCGACCGCGAGCCAAGGTGCGAGCGCACTAAGCAGACGCTCCAGCGCGCCTCGATTGCGCTCGACGACGTCGCGACCACGGAGGCCCATGCGAGCACGACGCTCGGGGTCGTCGAACAGGTCGAGCAGACACTGGCTCAACGCCGCGACATCCTCGACCTGTTCGGCCGCTCCAGCCGCGCGCAGGCTCTGCACGATCGCGGCGAAGTTGAAGGTCTGCGGCCCCAGGATGACCGGGATCCCCGCCACCGAAGCTTCCAGTGGGTTGTGCCCTCCCCTCGGCACCAGACTGCCACCGATAAAGGCCAGGTCGCTGGCCGCCAGAAAGCACGTCAACTCGCCCATGCTATCGCCGAGATAGACCGACTCGTTCGACGCGACCGCCCGCGCCTGACTCCGTCGCGCAAAGGCCAGTCCCTGGCGTTCGATGAGCGTAGCTACGGCCTCGAACCGCTCGGGATGACGTGGTACCAACACCAGCAGGGCGTCGGGATAGTGGGCCAGCAGACGTTGATGTGCCCGCAGCATCTGAGTCTCCTCGCCCTCATGGGTGCTAGCGGCGATCCAAACCGGACGCTCGGCCCCCCACAGACGACGCACCTCCCTAGCGCCTATTGCGAGATCCTCAGCGCGGACCACGTCGAACTTGAGACTGCCCGTGACCTGTACGCGCTCGCGCCGTGCGCCCAGAGCGATGAAGCGCTCGGCATCGGCTGGCGCCTGGGCCGCGATAAGCGCAAAGCGTCCCAGCGCCTGGCGCGTCAGACTCGACAACCGCGCATAGCCGCGTGCGGATCGCGCCGATAGCCGTGCATTGACCAGCGCGACCGGAATGGCGCGCTGTTCGAGCACGGCGAGCATGTTCGGCCAGATCTCGGTCTCCATGACGATGACGAGCCGAGGCTCGATCTGATCGAGAAAGCGCGCCATCACGCCCGGCAGATCGAAGGGGGTATAGTGATGCGCGACACGCTCGCCGAAGAGCGCCCTCAGACGCTCGGCGCCTGTGGGTGTAGTCGTCGTCACCAGGATCGCGCGCGCCGGGTCGGTTTCCAGCAGACGCCGGATCAAGGGTTCAGCGGCCTGGACCTCGCCCACTGACACGGCGTGAATCCAAATAGCGATCCGTGATGCACGGCCCTGCCCTTCTCTACCGCCGCCACTCGCCCAGGCCAGACGCTCGCCGATACGCTGCCGATAGGCCGGCTGCTGGCGACCTCGCCAATAGAGCCGCGCCAGCACCAGCGGTAGCGCCAAACGCCAGAGTCCGGTATAGAGCGCAAGCGCCATCCCGCCGCTCATGCCAATCGTGTCAGCGGCCAGCCGCCGCGCGCTCCATGACATCCTTCATGTCGCGTACCGCCCGGTCGAGTCCTGAGAAGAGCGCACGCGCGATGATCGAGTGCCCGATGTTGAGTTCGCGCACGCCCGGAATCGCCGCGATTGCCTTGACGTTGTGATAGTCGAGTCCATGACCGGCGTTGACCTGGAGTCCCAGCGACAGCCCTAGCTCGACCGCTTTGCGCAAGCGCTCTAACTGCGCAGTACGCGCAAGCGGATTGTGGGCATCGGCATAGTGTCCGGTATGGATCTCGATCACGGGAGCGCCGATGGCGTGTGCAGCCTCGATCTGGCGCGGATCGGCGTCGATGAAGAGCGAGACACGAATGCCGGCTTCGGCCAGCCGGGCGCAGAACGCGCGCATCTCGTCCTGACGGCTGGCAACATCCAGCCCGCCCTCAGTGGTCAGTTCCTCGCGCCGCTCGGGCACCAGACAGCAATCGGCAGGCTGAAGGCGGCAGGCGATGTCGCCCATCTCCGGGGTGACGGCCATCTCCAGATTCATGCGCGTTTGCAGGATGTCGCGTAGCGTCTCGACATCGCGATCCTGGATATGACGCCGGTCCTCGCGCAGATGGAGCGTAATGGCGTCCGCGCCGGCCTGTTCGGCCACCAGTGCGGCCTGAATCGGCTCGGGATAGCGAGTGCCGCGTGCCTGACGCACAGTGGCGACATGGTCGATGTTGACGCCGAGCAGGATCTCGGATGGGGTCTGTGAAAGCGATGACATGAGCTAGTTCTCGTGAATGGAGTCTGTCGCGAACCAGCGTCGATAGAGTTCGCGACTCTGGAGCGGTCGAGTGCCCAGATGGGGTTCCAGGACGTAGCGCAACAGGGTGCGCGCCTCGCGTCGTTGATCGCCAACGAGTGGTTGATCGTCGGCCAGCGCCAGCAATGTCGCGCCCGAGATACGCGGCCCGTATACAAGATCGCTTGGATAGCGTGGACCGCGCTCGCGCTCATAGACATAGCTCGCCTCGGTGAGGACCGGCACGCCATCGTCGACGACCCGGTCGAGCATCAATCCATAGCCGAGTTCAGCGAGCACATGGCGCTCGAAACAGCGCAGAGGGCTTTCCAGATCGCCATCTTCAGCCAGACGCGACAGCGTCGACTGGTAGAAGACGAACAGCGGATCATGGGGATCGTGACGCGCGAGCATCCGTAGCAGCAGTTCGTTGAGATAGAAGCCGGCAAGCAGTGCCGCGCCCTGGAGAGGGATCGCCGCGCCGGCCTCCTCAATCGTCGTCAAGGTCCGGACCTCGCCGCGTCCGCTCATAGCCAGCCACAGTGGCTGGAAGGGCTGCAAAAGCGCGCTTGCCGTCTGGCGTGGACGGCGCGCGCCCTTGGCGATGGCCGCGAACCGTCCCTGCCCGGCGCCCAGGATCTCCAGCAACAGGCTGGTGTTGCCATGCGCGCGCCGATGGAGCACGAAGGCCAAAAACAAAGCGTGACGAGCCGACATGGACAGGCTGACGCCGGGCTGTCAGCAACCGGCAGAGCGGCGGATCAGGATCAAGACAAGGGTCATCATCGTCACCGCCGACTCAAATCAGTCGTGATAGCCGAGCGTAGAGAGCGCCGCTTCGTCGCTGGACCAGCTCTTCTTGATCTTGACCCAGACCTCCAGGTGCACCGGGCAGTCGAAGAGCTTCTGCATCTCCAGCCGCGCCTGGGTGGCCACAGCCTTGAGTGCCTCGCCGCGCTTACCGATGATGATGCCCTTCTGTCCCGGCCGCTCGACCCAGATGAGCGCATTGATCAGATACCGGCCCTCGGCCATCTCAAAGCGCTCGATCTCGACTGTGGTGCAATAAGGCAGCTCCTTGCCATAGCGCTGCATCAATTGTTCGCGCACCAGCTCAGCGGCGAAAAAACGCTCCGAGCGGTCGGTGATCTGGTCCTCGGGAAAGGCCGGTTCGCCCTCGGGCAGCGACTCGACGATCAGGCACTCCAGGGTCTCGATCTGATCGCCCTTGGCTGCCGAGACCGGGATGACATGCCGGAAGGCATGACGCTCGCCGAGTTGCTGGAGATAGGGCAGCAGGGCCGACTTGTCTGCGATCCAGTCGACCTTGTTGACAACCGCAATGGCAGGCACGCCAGCGGCGGCGATGGCTTCCAGCGCCTTGGCATCTTCTTCGCTCCAGCGTCCGGCCTCGACGACCAGCAGGGCCAGATCCGTGTCAGCGATAGCCGAGCGCGCCGCGCGGTTGAGATAGCGATTGAGCGCGCTGCCGCCGCGCTCATGGATGCCGGGCGTGTCGACGAACAGAATTTGCCCCTCGGCGCGAGTCTTGATGCCCAGGATCGCGTGCCGGGTGGTCTGTGCCTTGTGCGAGGTGATGGCGAGCTTCTGTCCCAGGATGCGGTTCAACAGGGTCGATTTGCCGACATTGGGGCGGCCGATGATAGCCACAGTGCCGCAACGGCTCGCGACGGATTCGCCGGGATTCGACTCAGCCATGCTGGATTTGCTCCAGCATCAATTCGGCCGCCGCCTGCTCGGCCCGGCGGCGGCTGGTTCCTGTGGCGCGTGTCGTCACATCGGCATCCTGGAGCTGACAGCTCACAATGAAAGTCTGGTCGTGCTGGTCGCCGTCAATCGACAGCACCAGATATTCGGGCAAGGGGCGCTTGTAGGACTGGAGCCACTCCTGCAAGCGCGTCTTGGGATCCTTGCCGGCGCGCTCAGCATCGGTCTGTTCGAGCCGGGCGGCGAAGAGTTCGAGCACTACAATGCGCGCGCGCTCGAATCCGGCATCCAGATAAACCGCCCCGAGTACGGCCTCCAGCGCATCTGCCAGAATCGAGTCACGCGCATATCCGCCGGTGCGCAGTTCTCCGGCACCGAGCCGCAGTGCCTCACCGAGCTTGAGATCACGCGCCAGGCGGGCCAGCGATTCGCGCTTGACCAGCGAGGCGCGCATGCGACTCAGCGTCCCTTCGTCCGCCTTGGGAAAACGCTCCCACAGCGCCTCGGCAATGATGAATCCGATCAGGGCATCGCCGAGAAATTCAAGCCGCTCGTTGTTGGATGAACCGACACTACGATGCGTGAGCGCCTGCGTCAGCAGTTCTTCACGATTGAAACGATGCCCAAGTGCTTGGGCAAGTCGACGTGGATCAGCGTTCACTCGGAGCCGACTTCGATCTGATGATTAAAGGAGACGATCGCATCGACATTGAAGAACAGATGCACGCGCTCCTCATACTCCAGGCCCACCTGGAAGCGTCGATCGTCGACGCGCTCGACACTGAAGTCGCTGCCCTTGATGTTATCGATCGAGTTGACATAGAGACGCTTCTCGATGGCCATCACGATACCGCGCGCGCCGCCATCCTGAGTCGGATTGAGCTGCTGCGCGGATTCCTCCATGATGGAGCGCACGGTCCAGAAATTCAGGTAAAGCGGTCCGACCTTGAGCGCGATCGTGCCAAAAAAGGACGCCAGGCCGATGAGTACGATCAGAAGCAGAAAGCCCGCGCCACGTTGACGCGCACCGCATCCGGTTGTCATGGACATCTGTATGAACCTCACGGGTTATTCGATTCCATCCCACAGCCGCGACCAGGCGATCGGGAAGCCATCGCGTGCGCCATCCCAATGCATCCAGATCGCGAACGCCTTGCCGACCAGGTTCTGCTCCGGCACGAAGCCCCAGCAGCGGCTGTCGTTGCTGTTGTCACGGTTGTCTCCCATGACGAAATACTGCCCCTCGGGCACCTTGACTGGGCCACGCGCCAGCGCCTGGCACCCAAACGGCAGATCGGGTGCCGCCGGGCGCGTGAGGATATGGTGTTCCACATCACCGAGACTTTCCAGCGCCTCGCGTGCATTAGTCATTTCACGCCCAGATCCAACGCCGGTATAGGTGCCAATTGGTAACTGACCCACAGGCTCGCCGTTGATGAAGATCGTCTTGTTGCGATAGCCGATCAGATCGCCCGGCACGCCGACGACGCGCTTGATGTAGTCGGTGCGGGTGTCGAGCGGAAACCTGAAGACCACCACATCGCCGTGCTGCGGTTCGCCAATGTCGAGAACCTTGACGTTGAGGACCGGCAGCCGCAGGCCATAGGCGAATTTATTGACCAGAATGAAGTCGCCCGTCAAAAGGGTCGGCATCATCGAATTCGACGGGATGCGAAACGGCTCGACCAGAAAGGAGCGCAATACCAGCACCGCAAAGATGACCGGAAAGAAGGAGCGCGCATACTCGACCAGCACCGGCTCCTTGGCGATCGGCTGGCCGTCTTCGGTCAGGGCCGCGCGGCGGCGCGGCGCGAACACCAGCGCGTCGAGTAGCCAGATACCGCCGGTTAGAAAGGAGGCCAGGACGAGAAAAGCCGGGAAGTCGAATGTCATGTCGCTGCGTGTCTCTGTGGATCGATGCCTAGTGCGCGGGTCGGATCTCAGTCCTTGCCGCTCTGGAGCACGGCGAGGAAGGCTTCCTGCGGAATGTCGACCTTGCCAACCTGCTTCATGCGCTTTTTGCCTTCCTTCTGCTTCTCAAGCAACTTGCGCTTACGCGTGGCGTCGCCGCCATAGCACTTGGCGGTGACGTTCTTGCGCAGTGCCTTGACCGTGGAGCGGGCGATGATCTTGGAGCCGATCGCGGCCTGAATCGCCACTTCGAACATCTGGCGCGGGATCAGATCCTTCATGCGCTCAGTGATATCGCGCCCGCGATTCTGCGACAAGGAGCGATGCACGATCGAGGACAGCGAGTCGACCTTGTCGCCATTGATGAGCACATCGAGTTTGACCAGATCCGAGGCCTGAAAGCGCTTGAACTCGTACTCAAAGGAGGCAAAGCCACGGCTGCACGACTTGAGCCGGTCGAAGAAGTCGAGCACCACCTCGCTCATCGGCAGTTCATAGGTTATCTGCACCTGCCCGCCCAGATATTGCAGGTTCTTCTGGATGCCGCGTTTCTCGATACAGAGATTGATGACCGCGCCCAGATAGTCCTGGGGCGTGAGGATATGGGCCTCGATGATCGGCTCGCGCACCTCACGAATCTGGGATGGATCAGGCAGATCCGCCGGGTTGTCGATGCGTACTGTCTCGCCGTCACCGCGTAGCACCTCGTAGACCACGGTCGGGGCGGTGGTGATGAGGTCGAGATTGTACTCGCGCTCCAGCCGCTCCTGGATGATCTCCATGTGCAGCATGCCCAGGAAGCCGCAGCGGAAACCGAACCCGAGCGCCTGTGAGACTTCAGGCTCATAGTTCAGGGCCGCGTCGTTGAGCCGCAGCTTGCCGAGTGCCTCGCGCAGATCCTCGTAGTCATCGGAGATCACGGTATAGAGTCCGGCGAAGACACGCGGGCGCATCTCCTTAAAACCGGGCAGCTTCTTGCCCGGACGCTCTGGCCGGGTGATGGTGTCGCCAACCGGCGCGCCGTCGATCTCCTTGATGCCGGCGATCATGTAGCCGACCTCGCCCGCGCGCAGACACTCGCGCTCGGTCTTCTTGGGCGTGAAGACGCCGACGTTGTCGATCTGCTGGGTGCGTCCGGTCGACATGATCAGCACCTTGTCGCGGCGGCGCATCTCACCGTTCATCACCCGCACCAAGGACACCACGCCGACATAGGGGTCGAACCAGGAATCGATGATGAGCGCCTGAAGCGGCGCCGCGACATCGCCCGTGGGCGGCGGGATGCGCTCGACCAGCGCTTCGAGCAGATCCGGGATGCCGACGCCAGTCTTGGCGCTGACACGCAGCGCGTCATGGGCCTCCAGACCGATGATTTCCTCGATTTCCTTGATGACGCGGTCAGGTTCGGCCGAGGGCAGGTCGATCTTGTTCAGGACCGGCAGCACCTCCAGACCCTGCTCGATGGCGGTGTAGCAGTTGGCCACACTCTGGGCCTCGACGCCTTGGGCCGCGTCGACCACCAGCAGCGCCCCCTCGCAAGCCGCGAGCGAGCGCGAGACCTCGTAGGAAAAGTCAACGTGCCCTGGGGTATCGATGAAGTTGAGCTGATAGGTCTGGCCGTCGCGCGCTTGATAGTTGAGCGTGACGCTCTGGGCCTTGATCGTGATACCGCGCTCGCGTTCGATATCCATCGAGTCCAGCACCTGACTGGACATTTCGCGCTCGGTCAGGGCGCCGCTGATCTGGATGAAACGATCGGCGATCGTCGACTTTCCGTGGTCGATGTGCGCGATGATCGAGAAATTGCGGATATGACTGAGTTCGGTCATCAAAAACCTAACGGGATGATCCAGAGGGAAATACGGGTGAGACCACGCGGGCGCGTGGGACATCGAGTCCGGCACGGCATGGAAAACAGCGCGCCATGATACCAGAGTGCAGCGTACTGGCGTATCCGATCACGCGCCGCCGCCCACACTGGCCGGCGGCACGTCTCTGACATCAGGATTTGGGCAGCTTGAGCGCGTAGAACATCCGGGTGTCGCCACGCTGCACCAGCACGGCCGTTGCGTGCCCCGGATCAATGGCGGTGAGGATTCGCTCGAAATCAGCGAGATTACCAATTGGCTGATTGTCGAGCATCAGGATCACGTCGCCGGCACTCAGCCCGGCGGACGCGGCTGGACCTGGATCGATCGACTCGATCAGCACCCCACCCTGCTCGACCTCCAGTTGCTGGCGCAGCTCGGGTGTGAGATCGCGCACGACCAGACCCAGACGATTGGCCGCAGGCTTGTCAGTCTGTCCTGGATCGCCGGCGATTTGATCCTCCTCGGGCAGTTCCTGGATCTGAATCCTCAGCTCGACCCGCTCGCCACGGCGCAACACGACCAGGCCGGCGCTCTCGCCCACGGGCGTTGCGCCGACCAGCGGCGGCAGACTGCTGGACGTCGGCACATCGCGTCCGTTGAAGGACAGGATCACGTCACCCGGTTGCAGACCCGCTGCCGCCGCCGGACTGTCGGGCAGTACCTGCGCCACCAGCGCCCCACGCGGCTGCGGCATCCCGAAGGATTCAGCCAGCTCGCGCGTCACATCCTGGATGAGCACGCCCAGCCAACCCCGGCTGACGCGCCCCTTGGTCTTGAGCTGCTCGACCACGTCCATGGCGACCTCGATCGGAATGGCGAACGACAGCCCCATGAAGCCGCCGGTGCGGCTGTAGATCTGACTGTTGACCCCGACGACCCGACCGTCGAGATCGAACAGCGGACCGCCCGAGTTGCCGGGATTGATGGCGACATCGGTCTGGATGAAGGGCACATAATTCTCGCTCGGCAGACTGCGTCCCTTGGCACTGACGATGCCGGCGGTAGCCGAGGACTCGAAACCGAAGGGTGAGCCGATGGCCAGCACCCATTCCCCGACCTCGAGATCCTTACCCGAACCGATGCGGGCGGCCGGCAGCCCTTCGGCCTCGACCTTGAGCAAGGCAATGTCGCTGCGCTTGTCGGTGCCGACCAGCGTGGCGACGAACTCGCGCCGGTCGCTGGTGCGCACGACGATCTCCTCGGCACTCTCGACCACATGCGAGTTGGTCAATACATAGCCATCAGCCGAGACGAAAAAGCCCGAGCCGAGCGAGCGCGATTGAAAGCTATCGTCCGGGACCGCGCCTTCTTCGCCGAAGAAGTGCCGGAACAAATCCTCCAGTGGACTGCCTTCGGGCAGATTCGGGATTGAATATTGCTGAAGGCGTTGGGTAATGGAGGACGACTGCTTGGTGCTAATGTTGACCACGGCTGGTCCGTTTTCGGCAACCAATCGGGTGAAATCAGGTAGATCCCGCCCGAGTGCCGGGCCGACGACCAGCCCGCAGACCAGGAGGACGGCTAGGGTAAGCGACAGTCTGGATGTAGGGCGCATGGAAACTCCGATCGAATAAAGGTCAATCCTTAGGGCATGTCGGACAGGGTCACGGAGACTCGGGTATTCAGACGCCTCAGGATCACGGGTTGACGTTCGGGCCGTTGGGCCAACGTCACACTGTAGCCGCGCAGCCACCAGAACGCCAGTGCCAACCCGGCCAGTGCGCCTAATACGCTGGCGGCCTGGGGGTGCGCGCCACCGAATCGCTCACCGAGCGAAGCCCCGATGATCAACCCCAGGATTGGCATCAAATAGGCGGCGGCCGCTGTGCGCAGAAACCCCTCCTCGCTGAGTCCGACGACGACCTCATCGCCGACCTGCGCACCGATTGGGTTACGCGCCAGCAACTCAACGGGATGGCGCCCGAAGACCCGCTCCAGGAGCGAGGTTCCGCAAGCATTGTTGACGCTGCACTGGCCGCAGGCACTGCGCCGCTCGGCCGTGATGCGCACCTGATCGCCAACGATGGCGATGACCTGTCCACGTTCTTCGATCATGTTATCAAGAGCCTCACTGAGTCGACGAGGGTGCGCGATGGACGCTGGCGATCGCGGACTCGACCGTGATCAAGGGCACCTCGCCGACAGCGATGATCTGATAATCCGCGACGCGACGTCCAGCTGCGTGGACTGAACCGATGTTGGCGCCGCCTTCGAGTCCGTTTTCGCTAGCCGGCTCGATATAGATCGAGTAAGACGAGAGGCGATCAGTGAAGAGAAAGTGCTCGACGAGACTGTCATCGGCCTGTTCGATCCGGTGCTGCATGACCAACTCGAATCCGGCCGGCATCGGCTCGAAACGCCAGTGACTGCTGGGGGTGGTTGCTGGTGCCGCGCGCACCGAGCGAACGGACTGGACCGCCCGTTTGGTTTCAGGCGCGGCAGGTGCATTGAGCGTGATCGACGTGAACATGAGCTGTTCGAGCGGCTCCAGATGGCGGTCGATCAAATCGGACTTAAGCGGCAGCGCGGTATCGCGGTCGATATGGAAGCGGTAGCCATAGCGCAGATCGTCCTTGGGGATGATGCCGACGACATCCGTCTCGCGACCGGCAATGCGCGCGTGCCCCAGATACTCAACGCTGTAGTGGGCTTGCAGCGCCTCGGGGTCGATACCCTCAGTGTCGAGAAAACGCCCACCACCCTGATGCTCGACCGAGATCGGCTGACCGTCAGTCAGGACGCAGTTGACACGGTCCTTGCCGCGCGCGACCGCCCGGATCGGTCCGCTGAGCGCGATCAGCCGTTCCTCGACTTCGCCGTCCTTGACGCGATGATCGAGACTCAGGGTTTCGAGCTGATTTTGATGGAGATAGACCAGGGTTCCCTCATAGCTCAGCCAGCGCACCGCTTCGGACATACGCTCGAGCCGCTCGGCCGGCGAGACCTGATTCTCGACGGTCGGCTCATGGTGCTCCGCCGTATCAGCACCCTGAACCTGGAGCGGAAGCAGGCAGGCGCATAGACAGAGGGTCAGCCAACACGACGCCGAGCGTCGGTCAACGACCCGATTCATAACCAACGAGCATCGCATAGGGCAATAGTCCCTTGGCCCCGTTTGCCGGAGCCGTTGCTTGATGGGTAACGAGATAACGGTCGAGTTTGCTGGCGAGTTCAGGACGGTCCTGATGCCAGCGTTGCAGCGGAATGCTTGGCGGCTCGACCAAGCGGGCGGCGACCGAGCCGACCGCCGCCGGACCGATGGGGTCGCTCAAAAAGACCGGTGTCGCCAGAACGGCGACCAGCAGCACCGAGGCGGCGAGCGCCAGGCCGGTATAGCGGCGCGTCCAGCGACGCGGAACGCGCCCCAAACGCCGCGGACAGAGGATGGTCGGCTCAGTGGCCAGTGCGCGGCTCACCTGATCGGCCAGGGCGCGCGCGGCTGGATCGATCGCCTCGCCACGCATCGCCTGGCCAATGAGTGTGTAGCGTTCCCAGTGCTCGCGCAGCTCGGGATCAGCCGCCATGGCGTCCAGCAGGGCCGGCACCTGCGCCGGCGCCAGCTCGCCATCCTGTAATTCGGAGAGTCGTTGTCTATGCTCGTCGGTCATCATCGTCACGCCTGAGCTGAGGGTTCTGATTACGCGGCTCGCCAGCGAGCCGACAGGGCCGGGATCACGCCCAGGGACTCCGCCCTGGAGTGTTCAGCCATCGAGGAGCGGCCTGAGTCGCTTGTCGATGGCCTCGCGCGCCCGGAAGATCCGTGATCGGACGGTGCCGATGGGGCAGTTCATAGCCGTCGCGATCTCCTCGTAGCTCAGGCCCTCCAGCTCGCGGAGCACGATGGCTGTGCGTAGATCGTCCGGCAGGTCGTCGAGTGCGTGCTGCACGGTCGTCGCGATCTCGTCGGTCAGCAGATGACGTTCCGGGGTCGCGTGCTCGCGCAGTCGGCCACCCATATCCATCTGCTCGGCCACCTCGGCCTCGATGTCGTCGCCCGGCGGTCGCCGGCCCTGGGCGACCAGGTGGTTCTTGACCGTGTTGACCGCAATCCGGTAGAGCCAGGTGTAGAACGCACTCTCGCCCCGGAAGCCGGGCAGCGCGCGATACGCCTTGATGAAGGCCTCCTGGGTCACGTCCATGACCTCGGCCGAGTCACGCACATAGCGCGAGATCAGGTTAGAGACCTTTTGCTGGTACTTGAGCACCAGCAGGTCGAAGGCACGCTTGTCGCCCGACTGGGCGCGCTCGACCAGCTCATGGTCAGCCTGTCGTTCGCTCATCGCAGCACACCGCCCGACACGCCAGCCATGGACTCCGTTGGCATGGACAATTCACCGAATAGGAAGTTCGTGGCCCCGCACGCGGATGGCCGATATTTTTCAGGATAAAACACGGATACTTGATCCAGATCACCAAATCGACGAGCTTACAGCGAATCACTAATCATCACGAGTCCGCCCCATGTCAGATACCTGTCACCGCCATGATGTCCTGATCCTCGGCAGCGGCGCTGCCGGACTGAGCCTCGCGTTGCGGCTTGGCACGGATCTTTCCGTTGGGGTCGTTTCCAAGCGAGAGCTGAACGAGGGCAGTACGCTCTACGCCCAGGGCGGCATCTCGGCGGTCCTCGATGCCGGCGATTCCATCGAGTCGCACGTCCAGGATACGCTCAAAGCGGGCGCCGGGCTGTGCGATCGCGAGGTGGTACGCCACGTCGTCGAGCGCGGCCCGGACAACATCCGCTGGCTGCTCGACCAAGGGGTCGAGTTCACCCGCGATACCGAGCCTGGCGCCAGCAGTGGCTATCATCTCACACGCGAAGGCGGACACACACATCGGCGCGTGATCCATGCCGCCGATGCCACCGGACGCGCGATCGCCACGACGCTCGAAGGTCAGGTGCGTGAGCGTGCCAATGTGACGCTCTACGAACAGCACATCGCGGTCGATCTCATCACGACCCGGCATCTGCCGGGCGATGACGATCATCGCTGTCTGGGCGCCTATATCCTCGATCTCGGCAACGGGCAAGTCGAGACCTTCCTCGCGCGCTTCGTGGTACTGGCCACGGGCGGGGCCAACAAGGTCTATCTCTACACCAGCAATCCGGACGTCTCGACCGGCGACGGCATCGCCATGGCCTGGCGCGCCGGCTGTCGGGTGGCCAACATGGAGTTCATGCAGTTCCATCCGACCTGTCTCTACCACCCGCAGGCCCGCTCCTTCCTCGTCACCGAGGCGCTGCGTGGCGAGGGCGCACGTCTGTTGCTCCCGGACGGCGAACGCTTCATGCCGCGCTTCGACCCGCGCGCTGAGCTGGCCCCGCGCGACATCGTGGCACGCGCCATCGATCATGAGATGAAGCGTCTCGGCAGCGAATGCGTCTATCTCGACATCTCGCATCGCCCGGCGGATTTCGTCGTCGAGCACTTCCCGACCATTCACGCGCGCTGTCTGGATCTCGGGATCGACATCACCCGCGAGCCGATTCCAGTGGTGCCGGCCGCGCACTATACCTGCGGCGGGGTCATGGTCGATCGCTGGGCGCGCACCGATCTGCCCGGACTCTATGCCAGCGGCGAGACCGCCTACACGGGTCTGCATGGCGCCAACCGCATGGCCAGCAATTCGCTGCTGGAATGTCTGGTCTATTCCGAAGCGGCAGCCGCCGATATCACCCGGCTGATGCCGGAGGTGCCGCCTCCACCCGACGTGCCGAACTGGGACGAGAGCCGCGTCACTGAGCCTGACGAGGAAGTGGTCGTCACCCATAACTGGGAGGAACTGCGCCGCTTCATGTGGGATTATGTCGGCATCGTGCGCACCAACAAGCGACTCAGGCGCGCCAAGCGCCGCGCTGATCTGCTGGCGCAGGAGGTGATCGAGTATTACAGCAACTTTCGAGTCAGTAACGACCTGATCGAGCTGCGCAATCTGCTGGAGGTCGCGGATCTCATCATCCAGTCGGCGCTGCGTCGGCGTGAAAGCCGTGGTTTGCATTACACGCTCGATCATCCGTTCAAGGATGCCAGCCAACGCACGCCGACGATTTTGATTCCTGACACCTATCAGGTAAGGAAACAGGCTTGATACCCAACCAACCCCAGACACCTGCGCTTTTCCGGGACACCCTGACCGGTGTGGTGCTGGCCGGCGGGCGCGCGCGACGCTTGGGCGGTGTGGACAAGGGGCTGATGCAGGTCGGCGGGCAGCCGTTGATCGCCTGGACGCTCGCGGCACTTGCCCCCCAGGTCGGCACATTGTTGGTCAACGCCAACCGTCATCTGGAACAGTATGCCGCGTTCGGCTATCCGGTCGTGGCCGACTCGATGCCGGATTATCAGGGGCCGCTGGCTGGATTCCTGGCCGGGATGCGCGCGGCGCGGACTGACTGGATACTTACCCTGCCCTGCGATGGCCCAAGGCCGCCGTCGGATCTCGCCGCGCGACTCATCAGCGCATTGATCGAGCAGGACGCCGAACTGGCCGTGGCCACGGATGGCCGGCGCCAGCAGTCGATCCATGCGCTGATGCCGGTCGCGCTCGCTGATGATCTCGAACGCTTTCTGGTCCAGGGCGGACGCCGGGTCGAGGACTGGCAGCGGAGCCACCGGCTTGCTCTGGCTGATTTCAGCGACCAACCCGAAGCCTTTGGCAATCTCAACACGCCGGATGCGTTTCAGCGTTTTGCCGAGCAATTTCCCTGATACATCGCCATGGATCGCGCCCGCCCCATGGAACCACTACGCCATTAGCCTCCCGTGCCGCGCAACGCGGCCAGGCGCTCAGCGGTCAGCGCCGACCACTTGTCGAAGGCGTTCTTGGCATAGGCCCAGCTCTGGAAGGAATTGACATAGCCGCTGGCCCAGGTCTGGGCGGCGCCTGTCGCACCGGCGTCCATTTCAGCGGCATATTTGCGCCCGATCTGCGTGTCGCGGCACTCAGCGAGAATGGTGCCCTTGACGCTGTCGACGAGCTGCATCTCGATGCTGGTCTCGCCCAGATAGGGCGTTGAGCCGGCGGGTCGGCCCGTGGCCAGGCCGGAACCGGCCTCAAGCACGAAACCATAGGGAATGAGCGTTCCCGTCACACTTCGCGTCACGCTGGTCGGCACCAGATTGGTCAGAGCGATGCGCAATCCAAGCACGCCTGGCCCGGGTTTCTCGACCACCTTCATCTGAGGCTTGAGTGCCTTGACCATTGAGGCATGGAAATAGTCGGTCAGCGTCTTGAGGTCTGTCGGGTCAATCGTCGTCTGCTGGGCGGGCTTGAGCGAGACGCTCATGCGCGCGATCAGCACCTTGTTATAGCGCTTGATATCGAGATCCGGACGCCGCCAGCACTGGACGCCCTTATCCCAGGGAACCGGCGCCAAGCGTCCATAGTCGGACAAAAAGCCGCTTTGTGTCAGGTGACTCGGGTCGCTGGCCGTTACGTCGATACCACTGCCCAGTGGATTGGAGTTGGTGGCGCAGCCGGCCGCCAAGACGGCGGCGATGAGGGTCAACCCCTTCCAGGAGGCGTTTTGGAGTCGAATCCGTTGCATGCGAGAACCTCGGGTGAACGACAGATCCTCAGCCCCTCTCCCGTGAGGGAAGAGGGGCCAAGATGGACCCGTTACGATTGAACGGTGATTAGAACGTCACCTCGCCGCTGATCACGCGTATGTAGGAGGCGCTTACACCATCACCCACGGCCACCGAATCGAGCACGGACGGATCCTCGACCTGGAGCGTGATCTGCTCCTGTGGACCCTGAATGGTGACACTGGAATCGGCCTTGTCCATCGCCGTGATGACGCCCTTGATGGTCAATGACTCGGTCATCATCCCAGATGGCTTGGTGCCCGGATCGCGCTCGATATTCGAATCAGTCGAAACACCCAGTCCAGTGACATCGGTCCCCTTTTGCAGATCGACCAGCAAGAGCTCGGTCTCGGTGATGGTCAGGGTGTTTCCGATCTTGATCTGATCAAGACGTTGGACCTCCTTGGGGACGTGCAGCACCTCGAAATGTCCGTCCGGGGTCTCAATGGTGAGCATGCGCTTCTCGACATTGACCACTGTCACCGTGCCAGTGAGCGAGGACGAGATCATACCGCCGGCGACCGGCATGGTCTCGGAATGAGCGACAGACGCCAGGCCCATCAGGGACAGGGTCATGACGCAGGCGAGGCGGGTCGAACGTGTCAGTGTTTTCATGCACAGATTCTCCGATGCTGGGTAAGTGGAACGCCGAATGATACCTCACTGGACAGCGCCACGCGCCTCGGACTCCAGGCTGGATTAAGTCCGGGGCTTTTCGTGGTGGCCGCCGAACTGAAAGCGCATGGCCGAGAGGATTTTGTTCTGGAACTCGGCCTCGCCGCGCGAGCTGAAACGGGCGTACAGCGCGGCGGTCAACACCTCGGCCGGAACACCCTGGTCGATCGCCGCCTGGACCGTCCAGCGCCCCTCGCCCGAATCCGAGACGCGGCCCGAGAAATCGCTCAGCTCTGGCGACTCCGACAGCGCCGTTGCCGTGAGATCCAGCAGCCAGGACGCCACCACACTGCCGCGTCGCCAGACTTCGGCGATGTCGGCCAGATCGAAGTCATACTGAAAATGCTCGGGATGGCGCAATGGCGTGGTTTCAGCATCCACGGCGTGCTCAGCTTTGCCGATATTGGCCTGCTTGAGGATGTTGAACCCTTCGGCATACGCGGCCATCAGGCCATATTCGATGCCGTTGTGGACCATTTTGACGAAGTGGCCGGCGCCGTTGGGGCCGCAGTGCAGATAGCCGTCCTCAGCGGTACGGCCACGGCGGTCCTCGCGCCCCGGCGTCGGCGGGATGTCACCACGCCCAGGGGCCAGGGTCTTGAAGATCGGATCCAGGCGAGCGACGATCTCGCGCTCGCCGCCGATCATCATGCAGTAGCCGCGCTCCAGTCCCCGGATACCGCCGCTGGTGCCGACATCCAGATAGTGAATCCCCTTGGCGCTGAGCGCGTTGGCCCGTCGCAGGTCATCGACGTAATAGGAGTTGCCGCCGTCGATCAGGATGTCACCTGGGTCGAGCAATGGCGCCAGATCGGCAATGGACTGATCTACGGCTGCTGCCGGCACCATCAGCCAGAGTGTCCGTGGCGTTTCCAGCTTGGCCACCAGATCGGCAAGCGAATCGGCGCCGATGGCCCCTTCCGCGCTCAGGGTCGTGACGGCCTCTGGTGAGCGGTTATACACCACACAAGTATGGCCGCCGCCCATCAAGCGGCGCACCATGTTGGCGCCCATCCGCCCCAGCCCGATCATTCCGAGTTGCATCAGTGACACTCCTGCCATTTCGTTGATTCAAACGTGGTTCAGACCTGACGCGCCTTCAACCGCGCCAGACGCTCACTGGCCGACTGCGGAGCCGGCCCCTTGCCGCTGGCGGCGGCCAGCGCGGCGGCGATATTGGGATCGTCCTGTTCAGGGCGCGTCGGCGCGAGCAGTTTGGCTTTCAGGCTCGCGGCCTCGGCCTGAGCCAGATCGCGCGCGGCAGCTTCGTTCATCGCCTTGAGCGCCACGTTCAGACTGTTGGTGGTGCCGCTGAGACCGGCGGCGCGACGTGCGACCTCGGCCTGACGCTCGGCCTGCTCGCGCTGCTGCTCGGCACGCTTCATGTCGCGCTCGGCGCGTTCGAGCTGACGGCGCGCGTCCTTGAGCTTGGTGCCGGCATCGGCATAGGTCTGTTCCAGCATCGCCAGGAACTCCTGCGCATCGCGCGCCTCGCTAGCCTCGCGTTCGACATCGGGCGCCATCTGTTCGAGCATGTCGAGCAGGGTATGCAGACTCTTTTCGAGTGTCGCCTGACGGGTCGGCTCGATTTCAGTCGTGAGCTGACCTTGCAGCATCTCGGCGGCGACCATGCGCTGATCGAGCAATGTCTGAATGGCGTCGGCCTCCTGCTTCTCTCGCTCGTAAGCCGCGCGTGCCTGAGCGACCTCCAGGCCCAGATCGTCGAGATGCTCCTCCATGGATCGCAGCTCGGCTTCGGTCGCGCCCTTGGGGTCCCAGCGCACCAGCGCCTCGATACCGCTCTGGACAGCCTGATCGGTTTTGACCCCGGCGAAGTGACGGATGAAATTGAACATGGAAGGTCGCTCCTGATGGATGTTCGAGTATAGAAAGCTCTGTGGTCAGGTCTGGCTCAACCGGCCATGGCGCCCGCATTCAGCAGCGCAACCGCCACCTGCACCCCGACCAGCAGCGCGGCGATCGCTACGTTGCCCGATTCGATGGCTGCACGCAGATCGCGAAACAGCAGCACGAAGACCCCGAAGGTCAGCAACTGGATCAGCACCGCCACGCTGCCCCACAGCAGGATATCGAGCCAGACGCCGCTGGTGGCGAGCGTGGCGGCCAGTGGGATGGCCAGCGCCACCCAGGCGCCGCCGAGCGTCAGCCCGGCCGCCGCGTTGCCCTGCCGGATTAGCGCGCGCTCGTGAAAGGGTGTGATGAGGGCATAGCCGCCCACACCCAACACCAGCAACGCCAGCGTGGTGAGAAAATGCAGCAACAGGATCGGCAGTCCGCTGTTGAGCGTCTGCCACAGGATATCGAGCGTATCGGTCACGGTATGGACTCCAGGAATGTTGCGGGCCAGCGGTTCGTCGCGGTCGCGGCTGTCAGCTCAGGTTCAGGCTGGCGACGGGGATGTCGATCCCGACATGCAGTGACACCCAGGCGCCCTCGCCCTGTTCGTTGGCGGCCACCAGCAGATATTCAGTGATCGGCAGCGGCGGCTGGGCACCGGTCGCACGCGCATAGAGCATGGTCTGTTGTCGGCACGGCTCGAGGCCCATCCCCTCGGCGGCCTCCAGGGTCTCACGGAGCGAGTAGGGTTCGAGGCGCGTCTGACCCGGCGACCAGAGACGTGCATAGCGTTGGCCATCCTGGGTCTGGAATTCCGGCCAGCCGATCAGTCCCTCGTCGCGGTCGAGCCAGACGCCCCACTCGTCCGCGTCAGCCGGCTCGACCGTGTCGAGATGCGAAAAATAGCGACACTCGTCGGGTTGGCCGCGCGCATCCAGATGCACCTGGAAGAAAGCGTCTCCGCCCGAGACATAGAGCCGATACCAGGTCTGGCCCGCCCCCTTGACCTCGCCCAGCGGCTCGACCGAGAGCAGACCGCTGCCGGTTGCGGCCTGCGGGGCCTGGAGCTTGGTCAGCGATTCGGCCAGGATGAACAGCGATGGATCGACCGGCAGGGTCATGCCGACGCGAAACCAGTCGGGACGATACGCCGACCGCGCGCCCGCGCGTCCAGCACCCTTCGCGGCAGGTCGTCGCTTGTCGACCTCACCGAAGAAGCGCCGCCAGAGCACGATGATGAACACGGCGCCGATCAGCAGCAGGAACAGCGCTGTCAGCAAGGCGCCGAATGGAAAGCCCGATGACGCGGTGCTCGTGCTCGCGGATGCGCGCACGGTGGACACGGGCGACCCGGACAAGCGGGGTGTATCCAGATGGCGCCCAAGTGCCGCACCAAGTCCAGCCGCCCCCGCATTCAGAAGTGTATCGCGCGTCGAGGATCGGCGCGGAGCACTCGGGGCTGTGGCGGTCGAGGGCCGATTCCAGACCGTTTCAATGGCTGGTGCATCCGGTTCACGCTGGCGGCGGTAGTCGTCGAGCGCGCGCTTGGAGCCTTGGCGTGAGAGTGCCTGATCGGCGGCACTGGCGCGCGGTGTCGGGCTGGCGGTGGTCGACGAAGATGAGGCGCGCGGACGGCTGTAGCCGCCGCTGACCGATGGGGTGCGTGTGGATGTGCTTGAGCGCGTCGAGGGCGTGCGCTGACTCAGACTCGACGACGGGCGCGAATAGCCGCCGCTGGATGTACCGCGCTTCTTGGCCCAGCCATCGAGCGGCATCAGCAACCCGAGGATCAGCGTCAAAAGAAGCGTCAGACCGAGCGTCGGAGTCAGGCGTGGCATCGTCATCAGGCTCTTGAGCGATCATCGGTTGGTGATCCGGTTGCAGACATTATGAGCGCATCCCGTTAAGCTGACCACAACGACGAATCCCGCCCCATCCATCATCCCTGCTTGATGCCAAGTCCCATGAACGACCCCGACCGACTCATCACCGCCGAGGCTGGCACCGACGATCGCGCCATCGATCGCGCCATCCGTCCGCGCCAGCTCGCTGACTATGTCGGCCAGCCGGCGGTGCGGGAGCAAATGGAGATCTTCATCGACGCGGCGCGCGCGCGGAAGGAGGCGCTCGACCATGTACTGATCTTCGGTCCGCCGGGATTGGGCAAGACCACGCTCTCGCACATCATCGCCCACGAGATGCAGGTCAATCTGCGTCAGACCTCTGGACCAGTGCTGGAGAAACCCGGTGATCTGGCCGCGCTGCTGACCAACCTCGATCCGGGCGACGTGCTGTTCGTCGACGAGATCCATCGCCTGAGTCCGGTGGTCGAGGAGGTGCTCTATCCGGCGATGGAGGACTATCAGCTCGACATCATGATCGGCGAGGGACCGGCGGCGCGTTCGATCAAGCTCGATCTCCCACCCTTCACCCTGGTCGGCGCGACCACGCGCGCCGGTCTGCTGACCTCACCGCTGCGCGACCGCTTCGGCATCGTGCAGCGGCTCGAATACTATTCCGCCGAGGATCTGACCCATATCGTGCGGCGCTCGGCCCAGATCCTCGGCATCGAGACCGAAGCCGACGGCGCGGCCGAGATCGCCCGGCGCTCGCGCGGCACACCGCGTATCGCCAACCGGCTGCTGCGCCGGGTGCGCGACTATGCCCAGGTGCGCGGCGACGGGCGCATCAGCGTTGACATCGCTGATCGGGCACTGTCCATGCTCAAGGTCGATGCGCTCGGTTTCGATCACATGGACCGGCGTCTGCTGGCGGCTGTGATCGAGAAGTTCGACGGCGGCCCGGTCGGGGTCGAGAGCCTGGCGGCGGCCATCGGCGAGGAACGCGGCACCATCGAGGATGTGCTCGAACCCTTCCTGATCCAGCAGGGCTTTCTGATGCGCACCCCGCGCGGACGCATGGCGACCCAGTCGGCCTATCAGCATTTCGGACTCAAGGCCACGCAAGCGCCAGCAATGATGAACGGCGCGGCGGATCTCTTCGACACCCAACCCTGAGCGTCATTGGGATAGTCCGGGACGCTCCCTTCGTTCACTCATCCATCCAACCTTCTGTCTGATCGATCATCGATCAAGGAAACAGCATGTCCGACTTCACCCAGGTCACAGTCACCAAAGCCGCCAACATCTATTTCAACGGTCAGGTGACCAGCCGCACCCTCACTTTCGCCGACGGCCGCCGCAAAACGCTCGGCATCATGCAGCCGGGCGCGTTCGAGTTCGGCACCCAGGCCGCCGAGCTGATGGAGATCCTGAGCGGCGAGCTCGATGTCCAGCTCCCGGGCGAGGACGGCTGGCGCCGGATCCAGGGCGGCGAGTCCTTCAATGTGCCGGCCAATTCCACATTCAGCGTCCGCGTCCTGAGTTTGACCGATTACTGCTGCTCGTTCCTGCCCTGAGCGTCTTCCGATCACACCCGACCCCGCTCGCTGTCGCGGTGCGGGGCGATCCGGGACAGCGGGTCTTGTCTGATTCATGACGTCAGGTTCGCACCGCGCTGTGCCGGAGCCGACAGGTTCAGCTGTCGCCTATCAAGAAATTTCATTCAAAAACAAGCACTCATGCCAATCATTTTACTTGGCATGATGTTCGCTTAACCTCTCGCATCGGTCTCAATCGAGACCCCAAGCTAGACGCCGGCACCTGCGCCGGGCGTACAAGCCAAAACGATGCTGGAGAGACACGCCATGTGGGAATATTCCGAAAAGGTCCAGGAGCATTTCTTCAGCCCCCGCAACGCCGGGGCGGTCAAGGAGGCCAACGCGACCGGCGAGGTCGGCTCGCTGTCCTGCGGCGATGCGCTGCGGCTGACCCTCAAGGTCGACCCGGCGACCGAGACCATCCTCGACGCCGGTTTTCAGACCTTTGGCTGTGGCTCGGCCATTGCCTCCAGCTCGGCCCTGACCGAGATCATCAAGGGCCTGACGCTCGATCAGGCGCTCAAGGTCAGCAATCAGGACATCGCTGACTATCTCGACGGACTCCCGCCCGAAAAAATGCATTGCTCCGTCATGGGTCGCGAGGCGCTGCAAGCGGCCGTGGCCAACTATCGCGGCGAGGTCTGGACGGACGATCACGAGGAAGGCGCGATGGTCTGCAAATGCTTCGCCGTCGACGCTAAGCTGATCGAGAACACCATCCGCGCCAATGGCCTGAACACGGTCGAGGAAGTGGTCAACTACACCAAGGCCGGCGGCGGCTGTTCGGCCTGTCATGAGGGCGTCGAGGAAATTCTCACGCGCGTGCTCAGCGAAGCCGGCAAGAGTTTCGCGCCCACGGCGGGTACCACGCCGCTGCCGGTCCAGGCCGGTCGCCCGCGACTGACCACGGTCGAGCGGATCCGCCGCATCGAAGCCGTACTCGACAGCGTCCGTCCGACCCTGCAACGCGATCATGGCGACGTCGAGCTGGTCGACGTCGATGGCCGTCAGGTCTATGTCAAGATGCGCGGCGCCTGCGCGGGCTGCCAGATGGCGGCTGTGACCCTGGAGGGGATCCAGGAACAGATGATCGAGGCACTGGGCGAATTCGTGCGGGTGATCCCGGCCGAGGCCAGACCGCATACCCAGGAACCCGATCGGGCCTGTGCCTGATCGCGATTCGGACACTTCGGACACATCCATCGGGAGGCCATCCGCATGACCGCCACGGCTCAAGGCATCTATTTCGACAACAACGCCACCACCATGGTCGCGCCCGAGGTGGTGGAGGCCATGCTGCCCTACTTCTCCGAACAGTTCGGCAATCCGTCCTCGATCCACCAGTTCGGCAACCGGGTCGGCCAGGCGATCAAGCAGGCGCGCGTCCAGGTTCAGACGCTGCTCGGTGCCGAGCACGACTCCGAGATCGTCTTCACCTCCTGCGGCACTGAGTCCGATTCGACAGCCATCCTCTCGGCGCTCAAAGTCCAGCCCGAGCGGCGCGAGATCATCACCACCGCTGTCGAGCATCCGGCAGTGCTGGCGCTCTGCGAGCAACTGGAGAAGGACGGCTACACCGTCCATTACCTGCCGGTCGACGGACGTGGACGGCTCGATCTCGACGCCTATGGCCGACTGCTCTCCGAGCGCGTGGCCATCGTCTCGGTGATGTGGGCCAACAACGAGACCGGTACGCTGTTTCCGGTCGAACGCATGGCCGAGATGGCCCGGGCCGCCGGTGTGCTCTTTCATACCGACGCCGTCCAGGCCGTCGGCAAGGTGCCGATCGACCTGAAACACACCGCCATCGACATGCTCTCGCTCTCGGGCCACAAACTGCATGCGCCCAAAGGCATCGGCGTGCTCTATCTGCGACGCAACACCCGCTTTCGTCCACTGCTGCGCGGCGGTCATCAGGAGCGCGGACGGCGCGCCGGAACCGAAAACAGCGCGGCGATCATCGCGCTCGGCCAGGCGTGCGCGATGGCGCTCGACCACATGGAGCACGAGCAGACCGCGGTGCGTGCTCTGCGCGACCGGCTCGAACAGGGTCTGCTCGCCGCTGTGCCCAACTGCTTCGTCACCGGCGATCCGGACGCGCGGCTGCCGAACACGGCCAACATTGCTTTCGAGTACATCGAGGGCGAGGCGATCCTGCTGCTGCTCAACAAGCTCGGCATCGCGGCCTCCAGCGGCTCGGCCTGCACCTCGGGTTCGCTCGAACCCTCGCATGTGATGCGCGCCATGGGCATTCCCTACACGGCGGCGCATGGCACCATCCGCTTCTCGCTGTCGCGCTACAACAGTGCCGAGGAAGTCGAGCGCGTCATCGAAGTCGTGCCGCCGATCGTCGCTCAACTGCGCAAGCTCTCGCCCTACTGGGGCGTGGACGGACCGGTCGAGGAGCCGGAAAAGGCGTTCGCGCCCGCTTACGCCTGACGCGTCGCGACGACAGCACCAAGCCTTCTCTCGGCTCGGGAGGCGCGCTATCCTGCCGTTCTGGAGGCTGGATATGCACAAACCCCTGGCGCTTGTCGTCGACGACGAAGCCGACATCCTCGATCTGATCCGCATCACGCTCGGACGCATGGGCGTGGCGGCTGTCACGGCGCTGACGGTCGCCGAGGCCAAGCGCCAGCTTGAGCGCCATCGCCCCGATCTCTGCTTGACTGATCTGAGCCTGCCGGACGGCAGTGGGCTGGATCTGCTGCACTATCTCAACGCGCATTATCCCGAGCTGCCGGTGGCCATGATCACCGCGCACGGCAACATGGAGTCCGCCGTGGCCGCCATGAAGGCCGGCGCTTTCGATTTCGTGGCCAAACCGGTCGATCTGGCCGCCTTGCGTAATCTGGTCGAATCGGCGCTCAGACTGCGCGGTCGAACCGGTGCGCTCGATGAACAGGGCGCCACGGACATGCCGCTGCTCGGCGACTCGACCGTGATGGAACAGATCCGCGTCCTGATCGCCAAACTCGCCCGCACCCAGGCGCCGGTCTTCATCACCGGCGAGAGCGGCACCGGCAAGGAACTGGCGGCGCGCCTGATCCATGCGCAGGGACCGCGACGCGACGGTCCCTTCGTTCCGGTCAACTGTGGCGCCATCCCGCACGATCTGGTCGAAAGCGAACTGTTCGGACACAAAAAGGGCAGTTTCACCGGCGCCCTGGCCGACAAGGAGGGACTCTTCCAGGCGGCGGCGGGCGGGACGCTGTTTCTCGACGAGCTGGCCGACCTCCCCCTGCCCGCGCAGGTCAAGCTACTGCGTGCCATCCAGGAGAAAAGCGTGCGCCCGATCGGTGCGGCGCGCGAGGTGCCGGTCGATGTCCGGCTCATCAGCGCCAGCCATCGTGATCTGAGTCAGGAAGTCGAGCGCGGGCGTTTTCGGCGCGATCTGTTTTATCGCATCGATGTCATCGAACTCCGCATGCCGGCCTTGCGCGAACGCCCCGAGGATATCCAACCGCTGGCCGTCCATATCCTGCAACAGCTGGCCCAAACAGCGGGCGGGATCGATCCCGCGGCCTGCCCGACGCTCTCCGAAGCGGCCATCGCCGCACTTGTACGCTATCCCTTTCCGGGCAATGTCCGCGAACTCGAAAACATCCTGGAGCGTGCTCTGGCGCTGTGCGAGGGGGCCTGCATCGAGGTTGCGGATCTCTATTTACCTGCGGTTGAGCGCGCCAGGACGCCTGATCCGGGTACGGCGTCTACAGAGCGCCGCGAAACCACTGTCGATCGTGCGCGCTGGAACCAGACTGTCGCCGCCCGCGCGCTCGGCATGACACCGCTGGCACTGCGACAACGCTTGGCGAGATTGGGGATCGAGCAATAAACGAAATGTCTTAGCCAGGGCCTGCTGCATTAGATTTCAAGCCGCTTGATAGCGGCAAAGTGAAAGTTTAGTCTGTTTTTATGTGCAAAACCTTCCAAACCGGCGTCGCGATCCTCGCTGGCCAACAGCTCATCACGCATTGAAACCTATCCCTGATGTCCAGCAAAAATAAACAGCGCACACGACGCGATTCCCCTAAACAGGCCAATCTCTCGGTTGAGGCGTTGGCGACAAGGGCGGAGCACGCGATTCAATCGGGTGATTTTCGCAGCGCCATCGCCGACTACAAAACCCTTCTGAAACAGGAACCGCGTGCAGACTGGCGCGCCGGATTAGCGTCCGCCTATGCCGGCCGCGCACGCGAACTGAGCACCAAGGGGATGCTGAAAGAAGCCCTGGTGATGTGGGAGAACCGCGCGGCGCTTGACCCCGACCTTCCCATGGAGGCTGATCAGTGCACGCTGCTCGCGCGGCTCGGGCGCTTCGATGCCCTGCTGGCGCGACTGGCCGATCCCAAGACGCCCGAGGCGCTGGCCGAACGGCTGCGTGCGCTGCTTGCTGCGCGGATTCTGGGCGATGATCGATCGCTCCTGGAGCGGATTGCCCCCGACGATTCACTGCGACGTCATGCCGAGGCCGCGCGCGAGTCGCTGGAGGCCTATTGCGCCGGCGACGATGAGCGCGCGCGCGAGGCCCTGAGCCGCCTGCCCTTCCGTTCGGCCTATCGCGACTGGTCGACGATCCTCAAGGCGCTGTTGACACTGAACGAGACTCCCGAAGAGGCCCGGCGCCAGCTCGGACGAATCCCCGAGGACTCGCCCTTCAGCGCGATCAAGGCCAGTGCCGAACTGGCCCTGCTGCCCGAGTCGGTCTTTCTGGAACGCTGGCCGACGCTCAGCCGGCACCAGCGAGCGTTCGCCAGTGCGCTACGCGGCTGGTCGCCCGAGCGCCTGACGTTCTGGGAGGGGCTGCAACGCCTGGGCACACCCCCGAAGCCCGAGCTGCTGGTGCGTTTTCTACAGGCTCAGCGCAAGCGACTCGGCGAGGCCTGGACGCGGCAAGCACAGCGGCGAATCCTGGTGCACCAGGGGCACGAGTGCGCAAGCTGGATGCCCGCCATTGGCTCCGAACCCCTCGATAAGCTCGAACTCATGCAGCTGGACGCCTGGGACGCGGAGATCACCGCGCAGCATCCCGAGGAGATTCATGACTGCTGGAACAGTTTCGCGCTCGAACTCAAGATCAATCCTGCGGAGCGCGCTAAGGATCCCGATCACAAGGCGATCATCGCCCTGGCACTGCGCCGTGCCGATCAGCTGTTCGATGCGCTGTCGACCCGTCGCACGCCAGCCGGCGAAATCTCCGAGATCCAGGAGGTCGTCTGTGAAGGTCTGGAACTGAGTCTCGAATCGGATCCGGATCTCGCGACCTATCTGCGCCTGATCGCCTTCTACCGCCATGCCAAGCGCCACAAGGATTCGCGCCGTCTGCTGGAAACCGCGACCAGGCACTGGCCTGAGGATCGTCGGGTGATCCAGGCGACCATGGACGCAGCGCTCGATACCGGTGCCTTCAAGAAAGCCGCCGGACTGGCGCGGCGCCTCCTGGCCATTGATCCGATCAACACCGAGGTGCGCGAGCGTCTGGTCGCGGCGCACCTGGCCCACGCGCGCAAGCAGGTGCTCAAGTCGCGTCTGGATCTGGCGCGCAAGGAGCTGGGCGCCGCCCGCGAATGGGCGCGCGGTGAGTCGGCGCGTGAGCAGGTCGAGCTCATGTCGGCCTTTCTGGACTTCATCGAGGATCCGACAGCCGGCACGCTGTCGCTTGAGCCAATTCTGAATCGACTCGGCTCGGGTCTGTCCGGACGCCTGGCGTTGATCCTGGCCGGCGGCGAACTGGGACTGGAACCACAGCGGATCCTGCGCTCGCTCGCTCTGGACGCTTCGATCAAGCCCGATCGTGCTGAGCTGCTCGCCGCGTTCGAGCGTCTGCGCCGACATCTCGACAGCGGACGGGGTTTCGCCAGCGCCCTGGAGCCGTTTTTGACAAAGGCACTAACCAAAGCTCCCTGGAAGGAACTGTCACGCAGCGAGTTGGAAACGGTCTGCGAGACGCTCAAACGCGCCCGCTTCGACAGGATCCGGGGCGATGTGGCCAAGCTGGCGCTCAAGCGCTGGCGCAAGGCGCCGATCTTCGTGCTCCATGCCTTCGAGTCCAAGCATCCCAATGGCGTCCTGAGTCCGCTGAGCCACGACATATTCGATCTGGAACAGGCGCTGGAAACCGCCAGCGCCGAGGGCGACGATCGAACCGCCACCCGCATCCACGAGGCACTGATACGCGCGCGCCCATTCGGTTTCGGGCCACCCGGCCCTTTCGGCGGCAGCTTTTTTGATTTCGATGACGAGGATAACGAGGAGGATGATTTCTTCGGTGAATTCGGCGATCTGACGCTGCCGCCTGGATTAGACGGCTCACCCGAACAATTCGCTGCGATCTTCCGTCTGATCGGACTCGAAAAAATGCTTGATCTGCTGGATGCGCCGCTTCATGTCCGGCGCGATCTGCGTGAAGCGGCGCGTGAACGTGGCGAAAAAGCCGTCATCCAGGAGTTCATTGAACTGATCGACCAGCTCATCGGCGCTAGCGGCGGTCGCAAAGGGCGATCACGCACCCGTAAGCCGCGCCGATGAGCTGCAACGATCAACCAGGTAGTCCTACGATCCGCAGAAGCAACGGTTATTTCGCTCGGCTTTTGACGAATCAGGGCACAGCCTAACCAAATACTGAACATCGCTATGAGAGATCCCTATCTTCTCCTTGGCCTGAACGATGACGCCGACGATACCGCCGTCGAGCGCGCCTATCGCCAGGCCATCAAGGATTGCCCGCCCGAACGTGATGCCGAGCGCTTCCAAGCACTGCGCGCGGCCTACGAGACATTGCGCACCCAGCGCGCGCGTCTGTCATATCGGCTCTTCAATCACTCCGAGCCAGAACTGATCGATCTGCTCGATCGTGCCGTGCCGTGTGGTACGCCACACCGACCCGATCCAGCCTCATTCGCCGCCCTGCTGCGCGGGGAGGCTTGATGGACGACGTGCTCAAGGAGCAGCTCGTCGCGCGTTTTCGCGACTATCTCGACCGCGCCTCAGCGCCGGATCCTGATTCAGATTCGGACCCGGCGTGGCATCCAGGAGCACACGACCGGCGTGAGCCGGCCGCAGACGAGACCGCGCCCGATCTGTTCACGCTGCTCGCCGAGCTGGCCGCACTCAAGAGCGAGGTCAAACTCGAATCGCGTCAGGTCAAGGGCGCGCTCGATGAGTTTCGTTCGCTATTCGAGACCGTGCGGACGAGTCAGACCCGATTGGACGAGGAAGCGAAACGCCGCCGCGAATCCGAGCGCCAGCTCGAACAGGAGGCGCAACGCGAGCTGCTGCTCGAACTTCTGAATCTGCGCGATCGGCTGGAGGCTGGACATTACCAGGCACGGCGCTTTCGTCCCAGCGGGTTCGGACAGCGCAAGGCTCAAATCTTCGTCGGCTCTATGGCCGAGGGACTGGCGATCAGTCTGCGCCGGCTCGATGAGACGCTCGCCCGACGCGAGGTCCGCGCGTTCGACACACTCGATCATCGCTTTGATCCCCATCGGATGCGCGCCAGTGAACTGGCCGACGATCCGGAGCGGCCAGAAGGCGTCGTGGTCGAGGAATTGCGCAAGGGCTTCCTCATCGGCGACCGCCTGCTGCGCCCGGCTGAGGTCAGGGTCAACCGCCCGAGCCGCGAGCGTGCGCGCACTCCCGACAAGCCCCGGCTCAATCACTGAGTCAGGCTGATTCGGGGCGATCGAGTCAGTGACCCCGCCACCCGATCGCCCGTGACCGAACACACCCTATTTCGCTATCCAATACACCCCAAGGAGTCACTCCCGTGAGCGATATCATCATCGGCATCGACCTCGGCACCACCAACTCAGAGGTGGCCGTGGTCCGCGACGGCCGCACTCAGATCATCGAGGTCGATGGCTCCAGGATCCTGCCCTCGGTGGTGGGTTTGGCCGACGACGGCAGCCTGCTGGTCGGTCAGGCCGCACGCAACCAGTACACGCTTTATCCGGAGCGCACCATCCGCTCGGTCAAGCGGCGCATGGGCGAGGAGGTAACCCTGGCGCTGGGCGACACGCACTATCGTCCACAGGAAATCTCGGCGCTCATCCTCCAGCGCCTCAAGCGCGCCGCCGAGGAGTCTCTGGGGCAGCCGGTCGGCAAGGCCGTCATCACGGTTCCGGCCTATTTCTCCGACGCCCAGCGCCAGGCCACGCGCGACGCCGGCGAGCTGGCCGGGCTGGAGGTGGTGCGCATCATCAACGAGCCGACCGCCGCCGCGCTGGCCTATGAGATCGACCACGAAGAGGCCAAGACCATCCTGGTCTACGATCTCGGCGGCGGTACTTTCGACGTCTCTGTGGTGCGTCTGAGCCGCGAGCTGACCGAGGTGCTGGCCAGCCACGGCAACAACCAGCTCGGCGGCGACGACTTCGACGCCAAGCTCGTCGAGCATGTGGTCGCCCATCTCAAGGAAACCCATGGCGTCGATCCGAGTGAGCAGCGCACGGCCATGGCGCGCATCGTCCGTGCCTGCGAGACCGCCAAGATCACCCTCAGCGATGCCCCCTATGCGCGCATCGAGGAAGAGTATCTGCTCGAACACAAGGGTACTCCGGTCAATCTGTCGCTGGAGATCGACCGGCTCACCTACGAGGATCTGATCGCCGACTACATCGACGAGACCCTGGAAGCGGTCCATATCGCGCTCAAGAGCGCGGATCTGACCGTCTCTGACATCGACGAGGTACTGCTGGTCGGTGGCGCGACCCGGACCCCGGTGATCCAGCGCCGTCTGGAGGAGACGCTGGGAATTCAGCCGCGCGCCGAGGTCGATCCGGATCTCTGTGTTGCCGACGGCGCGGCGATCCAGGCGGCCGTCATCGCCGGTCAACAGGTCTCGGGCGTGCTGGTCGACATTACGCCCTACACCTTTGGCACCAGCGCTATGGGACAGCTCAACGGCGAACCCTACCCCTATACCTATGTGCCCGTGATCCGCAAGAACACCCCGATCCCGGTGACCAAGACCGAGGCCTTCCAGACGCTCTACGACGGACAACAGATCATCGAAGTCAACGTCTATCAGGGCGAGGATCCGGACGCGCTCAACAACACCGAGATCGGTTACTTCCGCATCGAGGGTCTGCGCGACGTACCGGCCGGCAATATCCTGCTCACCACCTTCGAACTCGACGTCAACGGCATCCTGCGCGTGACTTCGCGCGAGAAGGCCACCGGACTCGAACAGCGCATCACCATCGACAACGCCACCGCGCGTTTCGAGGGCACTGAGTTCATAGCCGCGCGTGAACGGATTTCGAGTCTGATCGAAGGCGAGTTTGGTACCGTCAGTGAGGAGGATCGCGAAGGCGTCCAGGCGCGCGCCCTGATCGAGAAGGCCGAGCGGTTGTTGGAAACAGCCAACGCCGAGGATCGCGAAGATCTGGTGGATTTGGTCGAGGGGGTGCGTGACGCACTCGCCAGCGACGACGAGGTCGCACTCGACGAGGCGATCACCGCGCTCACCGATCTGGTCTATTACCTGGAGTCCTGATGGAGCGCTGTCCGAACTGTCGCGCACGGCTCGGTGAGGAGGCTAACTGCCGGCGCTGCGGCCTGGATCTGAGCCGGCTGATCGAGACCGAGCAGGCCGCCGAGCGCCTGCTCATCGCGGGCGTGGGCCACCTGCTCGCGGACGAACGGGAGGCGGCGCGTCAATCGCTCCTACGCTCGCGCGCGCTGCACGATACAGATCTGGTAGGATCATTGCTCGATTTTCTGAAATACAGCGAAAAGCACTTCAACCACGGCTGATCGCTACTCCATCGTCCCTATGCCCGCCGGATTTTCGGGCTTGCCCCGCCGGTCGATCGGGACAGTTCGCCAGTCATGACCGCTGCGTCATGACTGCGTGCAATCGATAGGAAGTTTCACGTTATGACAATCCAATCTCCGCGCCCCAAACGGGGCCGCCTGGCCTCCGGGTTGGGCGTCGTCTGTCTGTCCGCCCTGACTCACGCGCCAACGTCCCTGGCCAGCCAGGATGTCGCTGAACTCGAACGGCGTGTCTCCGAACTGAGCCGCGAATTAGCCGAGGCGCAACGTGCACTGAATACGGCGCGTACCGCCACGGGTTCGACAGTTGATACGACAGCGAACGAGAGCCATCAATCCCCCCCGACCTCCACCTCGCCCACGCCTGACAGCGAATCAGTCGTCGTCGAGATCGAGAGCACCGACGTGCCGGACGACAGCTTCCGGATCGGCCCTGTAACCATCGGCGGCGCGCTCCGCGCGAATGGCGTCCTGGGCAGCTATCACGGCTATGACGACGGCCCGAATCGCGGCGGTAACGGGGGCAATATGGAACTCGATACCTTCCGCATCAATCTGTCGCTGGACTACGAGAACATCATCGGCCGCCTGGAATACCGCTGGTATCCGGCCGGCAGCGGCGAGAGCTACAACTTTCTGCATACCGCCTGGCTGGGCTATCGCTTCGAGGACGACAGCGAAGTCCAGGCCGGCGTCAACCGCGTCCCCTTCGGTCCTGGTCCCTATGGCGTCTCGCAGAGCTGGTTCTTCGATCAGCACTACTATGTCGGGCTTTCAGACGACTTGGACTTTGGCCTCAAATACAGCACCAAGCGCGGTCCCTGGTCCCTGGACTTCGCCTATTATCCCTCAAGCGAGGGCAGCTACTTCGGGCGCAGTCTCGATAGCACCCGCTACAGCTATGACGCGGTACGCTGGGAGAACGCGGTCGATGCCAATGGCAATGTGGTCTCCGGCGCCCACAATGGCTACGACGAGCGCCATCAGTTCAATCTGCGCGCCATCTACAGCCTGACCGACAGCCGCGTTCCGACCGATCTCGGCGTCTCGCTGCAATACGGCCACCTCAAGGGCGAGCGCGCCAAGGACGGCAGCCACTGGGCGGCCTCGGCGCACATGGTCAACAGCTTCGACAATGTCACCCTGGCGACCCAGCTCACGCGCTACGAGTACGACATCGACGCCAACAATCCCTGGGGCACAGACACGCTGATCCCCATGGGCGCTTACGACTTCGCCTGGCCGGTGGCCGCCAAAGCCTGGATCCCGGCCGTCTCGCTGAGTTACCTCAAGGAGACCACGAGCCTGCCCTGGCTCGATTCGGTGCGCCCCTATGTCGAATACAGCCGCATCATCAAAGACGAAAGCGCCTTCAATGACAGTGAACTCTGGGTGATCGGTGCCGCCTGGGCCAGCGGCGGCTGGTACATCTACAGCGATCTGGCCTATTCCAACGGCAACTATTTCGTCGGCAACGAGGCCCGCGACAATGGCGTTGACGACTATGGACGCATCGATGGTGTCGGCGACTTCGGCGTCAATGGCAACAATAAATGGAACTACCGCCTCAACCTCAATCTCGGCTACTACTTCTAAGGAGCGCGCGCTATGAGCGAAAAACCTGAAAATGCTGGTGCGCTTCCAGTAGCTGAGAAACGCGACTGGATCCAGTGGAATCCACCCGTGTTCATCATTTCGGCGGCTCTGGTGCTGATCTTCGTGCTCTTTGCCGCCTTCGCCACCGAGATCGCCGAGCCGCTGTTCAAGGGTATGCAGTCCTGGGTCATCGAGTCGGCCGGTTGGTTCTATGTGCTGTCGGTGGCCGGTTTCCTGGTGTTCGTCGCGGTGCTGGCCTTCACCAGTTTCGGGCGCATCAAGCTCGGACCCGAACACTCGCAGCCTGATTACAGTTATGCCTCCTGGCTGGCGATGCTGTTCTCGGCCGGCATGGGCATCGGACTGATGTTCTTCGGCGTGGCCGAGCCGGTCATGCACTTCGTCACCCCGCCGGTCGGCGATCCGCAGGGCATCGAGGCGGCGCGTCAGGCGATGCGTATCACCTTCTTCCACTGGGGTATCCATGCCTGGGCCATCTATGCCGTGGTGGCGCTATCGCTGGCCTATTTCGCCTTCCGCCATGATCTGCCACTGACCATCCGCTCGGCGCTCTACCCGCTCATCGGCGAACGCATCTATGGCCCCATCGGCCATGCGGTCGATATCTTTGCCGTGGTCAGCACGCTCTTTGGCGTGGCCACCTCGCTCGGTTTCGGCGTCATCCAGATCAATTCGGGCCTGAACTATCTGTTCGACGTCCCCATCGGCATCAGCACCCAGGTGATCCTGATCGCCGTGATCACCTCGATCGCCACCCTGTCGGTGGTGCTGGGGCTGGACGCCGGCATTCGCCGGCTCTCGGAACTCAACATGATCCTGGCCATCGCTCTGCTCGCCTTCGTGCTGGTGGCCGGTCCCACAGTGTTCCTGCTCCAGACCCTGGTGCAGAACACCGGCATGTATCTCTCCAGCCTGTTCGAGATGACGTTCAATCTCTATGCCTACGAGCCCAACGACTGGATCGGCGGCTGGACGCTGTTTTACTGGGGCTGGTGGATCGCCTGGGCGCCCTTTGTTGGGCTGTTCATCGCGCGCGTCTCGCGCGGACGCACCATCCGTGAATTCGTGCTCGGGGTGCTGTTCGTGCCCACGGGCTTCACCTTCATGTGGATGACGTTCTTCGGCGACACGGCCATCCACATGATCCTGATGCAGGGGATCACCGAACTGGCCGATGCGGTGGCGGCCGATACCTCGGTAGCACTGTTCAAGTTCTTTGAGCATCTACCGTTTTCGAACGTCATGGCGCTGTTGGCGACCGTGCTGATCGTGACCTTCTTCGTCACCTCCTCGGACTCCGGCTCGCTGGTGGTCGATATGCTGACCTCGGGCGGAGGCCAAACGGAGTCGCCGGTCTGGCAGCGGATCTTTTGGGCGGCCATCGAGGGCGTGGTCGCCGCCGCACTGCTGATCGCCGGCGGCCTGGCGGCGTTGCAAACGGCCACGATTGCCAGCGCCCTGCCCTTCACCGTCGTCATGATCCTGATGTGCTGGGGTCTGATACGCGCGCTGCGTATCGATGACATCAAGCATCTGAGTCTGCGCGAGGCGCGCGTGATGCCGGCCGGACCCGCCGCGCCGGTGAACTGGCGCCAGCGTTTGAAGGGACTGATCCACCAGCCTACACGCGAGGAGACGGTGCGTTTCATCCAGGAGACGGTGCGCCCGGCCCTGAGCGAGGTGACCGAGGAACTGCGCCAGATGCAGCTCGACGCCAGTCTCGGCGAGGGCGAGGACGGCCGGGTCTGGGTCGAGGTCCGTCACGGCGCGGAGATCGACTTCTACTATTGCGTGCGTCCGCGTACCTATGAGGCACCGAGCTTCGTGCTCCGCGATACCACCGAGGAGCGTGCCGAGGCGCTGGAGTACTGTCGTGCCGAGGTCCATCTCAGTGAGGGCGGGCAGGACTACGACGTCATGGGCTGGAGTGCGTCCGATCTGATCGGCGACGTGCTCGATCACTATGAGCGTCACATGCACTTCCTGCTGACGCTGCGCTGAGTGCGCCGATGGGCATGGGTGGATCTTGCCACCCATGCCCACGACACGAGTTTTAGGACGTGCCTTATGAATTCAAATGGGTTTCGCCCAAACCCCTTTTGTTTTATGGTTATGCTCCCGCGACACCGTCGCGGTGTCTCGCACGTCAAAGACTCGGTTGGCTCGCACCCCGTATGGGCTGAACGCAACGGGTTCGACGAGCCATCGAACAGCGATAAACACATTTAGGAGTGTCACGCATGACCATGAATATTGGCGAAAAAGACCGAATCTATCGCGCCATTGCCGGCGTCATTATCCTGCTCTGGGGCATCTCCAACGCCAACGCGCTCGGCCTGATCGGCTTCGTCGTCCTGGCAACGGCCTATTTCCGCTGGTGTCCGCTCTACGTGCCGATGGACGTCGACACGACCAAGAACTGACAGCTCCGCTCCAGCCAGGCTGGAGACGGCAGGTAGGCGCGGCACGAGGCGTGTCGCGCCTGCGTTGTATCCGCTCCCCTCTCGTCTCGTCGCCCCGAAACGGTTAACCTTCCAAATTCAGTCATCTTCAGATCAGCCATCGCCCAGAGGCGAGCGTCGACATGGTCAAATTTTGGAAGCGTGAATCCGGTGCAGCTCCACAGGAAACGGCGAACACCACCCCCGTCAATCCCAGCGATCCCGCAACACTCGCCGCCCTCGAACAGGCGGCACTCGATCAATTGGCCTCGGTTCTGCGCACCTGGGGCAAATACGCCTTCGACCTCGACGAGATCAAGGCCGCGACACTGGCCGAACAACTCGAACGCTGGAGTATGCATGTGCTCACAGCCGCGTCGCCTGAGGCCACCAGGGACGCCAAGGAGTCTGAGGCGACGGCCAGCACTCGCCGCGATTGGGGCGGTCTGCGCGATTTTGTGACCCGCATCCGGCGCAGCGAACAGTCCTACGTCAGTCGTCAGGTTCTGGGCACCCGCCAGGTCATGGGCGAGTTCGTGCAGACACTGGGGCTGGCGCTGGCCGAGGACCAGGAGGAGCAAACCAAGGTCATGGAAGTGATCAACCAGCTGCGCAGCACGATCGAGAACAATGCCCCGATCGAAGTCTTGAGCCGCGAGGCCATGAATGCCATCGACCTGATCGCCAGCATCGCGCGTGATCGCGCGCAGCGCAACCAGGGGCTGCTCAACGAGCTGACCGGCAAGCTCCAATCACTACGCGGCGAGTTGGATGCCGCGCAACGCGAAATCGATCTGGACGGGCTGACGCGGGTCTACAACCGCAAGGCGTTCGACAAACAGCTCGCACGAGTATTCGAACTCTGCAAGCTCTCGGGCGAGTCGGCCTGTCTGCTCATGATCGACGCGGATCATTTCAAACAGGTCAACGACGAGTACGGACATCCGGCCGGCGATGTGGTGCTCAAGCGGCTGGCCAATTGCTGCTCCAAGGGCTTTCCGCGCAAGAGCGATTTCGTCGCGCGTTATGGCGGCGAAGAATTCGCGGTCATCTTGCAGGACACTCCGCTCAAGACGGCCTGGCAGCTCGCGCAGCGTCTGCTCGACAGCGTGCGTGTCATGCGCATCGATCACGATGGGCAGGAGTTGGGCATCACGATCTCGATTGGATTGGCCGAACTCGGCGCGCTGCCTAGTCCCGAGCACTGGCTCAAGACCAGCGATAGCGCCCTCTACACGGCCAAAAACAGCGGCCGCGACCAGGTCGTCTCGGTTCCAGACCTGAATGAGCAGCGCTGACTGATCCCGAATCCGCCGTGCCCAGCTCAATGCCCGGCTGGCTTGTCGCCATGATCGCGGTGTGAGGCAAAGGAGATGCGATCAAGGATCCCCATGAGCACGGCGGACACGACGAAGGTCAGATGGATGATGACGTACCACATCAGCTTCTCGCTCTCGATCTGGGGGATATTGACGAAGACCTGGAGCAGATGGATCGAGGAGATGGCCACGATCGAGGCCGCGACCTTGAGCTTGAGTGTGCCGGCATCGAGCTTGCCGAGCCAGTCGAGCCGGTCGTCGCCTTCGCGTACATCGATGCGTGAGACAAAGTTTTCATAGCCCGAGAACATCACCATCACCAGCAGGCTGCCCACCAGTGAGAGGTCGATCAGTGCCAGGATGCGCAGCACCATGTCCGACTCGCTCATCTCCAGAATGTGGGCGAAGAGGTGATAGATCTCCTGGAAGAATTTGACGGCGAGCGCGATGAGCACCAGCGAAAGCGCCAGATAGACGGGCGCCAGCAACCAGCGGCTGGCATAGAGCAAACGTTCAATGATGCGTTCGAGCACGCGCGTGACTCCTGAGAACGGGGATCGGTGAGAGAACTGGGATGGGCCGGGCCGACTGGCGCTGAGCACCGGCGGCGCTATTCTAGAGTGATTTTCAGGTGCGTCCAGACCCACAGTCCGTCCGCCTGAACACGACGAAGTACGTTTTGATTGCCTTACGTCATGGCGTGCGACGTCGATCGACATCAGTATGGATCGGCCCATCCTTACCCTTGGAGTCAGTCCCATGCGAGCATTCCTTGGACTCGCCCTCGCCTTGCTGCTGGTTGGTCCTCTCGCGACGCTTAACGCGTCCGATCAAAGTCAGTGGCCCACGCCGCTGGCGAGCAAGCCACCCGACCAGATCTCAGGCCCGCTGAGTGGGGGAACGGGCGATCACACCAAGTACGACGCCCTGAAACAACCCTTCACCTCCGGCCCGGAGGTGACCAAGGCGTGCCTGAGCTGCCATACCGAAACTGGCAAGCACTTCATGAAGAACATCCACTGGACCTGGGAATACCGCAATCCCGACACGGGCCAGATGCTCGGCAAAAAGCACCTCATCAACAACTTCTGCACCAATGCGCGCGGTAACGAAGGCATGTGCGCCCAGTGCCATGCCGGCTACGGCTGGAAGGATGAGAGCTTCGATTTCACCGACGAGACCAATATCGACTGTCTCGTCTGCCATGAAACGACCGGAACCTACTACAAGACGCCCAACAGCGAGGGCAGCCCCGCCTGCTCGATCATGTTCGAAGGCAAGCCGCCCATCGACTACAACCTGGTTGCTCAGAGCGTCAACCTGCCGCAACGCGCCAACTGCGGAACCTGCCATTTTTATGGCGGCGGCGGAGACAACGTCAAACACGGCGATCTGTCCAGTGCCCTGACGAATCCGCCGCGTGAACTCGACGTGCACATGGACGCGCAGGGCCTCAATTTTGCCTGTACCGCCTGCCACGTCACCAAATCGCATGTCTGGGCAGGTAGCCGCTACCGCGTTATCGCCAATGATGAACAGGGAACGGGCAAACCCGGGCAGCGCCGCGACGTCGCAACCTGCGAGTCCTGTCACGGCAACGAGCCGCATCCGGTCGACTCGCTCGCCGCCTTCAAGCGCAACGACCATATTTCAAGCATCGCCTGCCAAACCTGCCACATCCCCGAGTTCGCACGCGGCGGCGTGGCGACCGAGACCGACTGGGACTGGCGCACCGCCGGCAAGACCCGCAACGGCGAAGGCTACCACGAGCACGGCTACACCCAAGGCAACGGCGAGGAACGCTACACCTACAAGTCGATCAAGGGCACCTTTACTTACGGCGAAAATCTGGTACCGCTCTATCGCTGGTTCGACGGACAGATGGACTACACCACCATCGATACCAAGTTCGATATCACCAAGCCCGTGGCCATCAACGATTTCACCGGCTCGCGCGAGGATCCCCGGTCACGGATCTGGCCGTTCAAAAAGATGACCACCTGGATGCCGGCTGACATGGGTAACGGCACCCTGGTCTACAATCATCTCTGGGGCGAGGACGAGGACTCCTACTGGGGCAATTACGACATGGGCCGCTCCATCGCCCATGGCATGAAGCAGTTCAATCTCCCGTATTCAGGCGAATACGGCTTCGTCGAGACCTTCTCTTACTGGCCAATCACCCACATGGTCGCGCCCAAGGAAGAGGCGCTTGCCTGTAGTGACTGTCATGCCGAAAACGGCCGCCTGGACGGGGTGACGGGTATCTATATGCCAGGCCGCGACCACAATGTCTGGGTAGACACCATCGGTATCATCGCGGTCATAGGTACGCTTTTCGTGATTCTGGGCCATGCCCTGATCCGTTTCTTCTCGTCCATGAAGACCAAACAGGGGCAACATTAATGGCCATTCGTCGCGTAAGAATCTTCACGCTGTTCGAGCGTTTCTGGCACTGGAGCCAAATGTTCCTGATCGTAGTGCTGATGATCACCGGATTCGGGTTGCATGGTTTCCATCATCTACTGACTTTCGAGCAAGCGGTGACATTGCACACCCTGGCGGCCTTTTCGCTGCTGCTGCTCTGGGCTTTCAGCATTTTCTGGCTGTTCACGACTCGCAACTGGCGCCACTTCATCCCTACCGTCAAGGGGATGTGGCAGGTGCTGCGCTTCTACAGCTTTGGTATTTTTCAGGGCGAGCATCATCCCTATCGCAAAGCCTACTGGCGCAAGCACAATCCGTTACAGGCCCTGGCCTATCTGATGCTGAAGATCGTCCTCTTCCCGCTCATCTGGGTCTCGGGGTTGATCTATCTCTTCTATTTCCTGTGGAGAGACATTCCGCACGCGACCCAGATCCTCGACAGCGTGGCGCTGATACATACGGGCGCGGCCTTCACCATCCTGGTTTTCGTGATGATCCACATCTACATGCTCACGACCGGGCACTCGTTCAAAGAGCATGTGATGCCCATGATCACCGGATTCGATGACGTCGATCTGTCGCCGGAGGAAGAGGCCTATCTGCTGAAGGACGAGCCGGGGGTCATTCGCTGAGGATGTCGTCGTCGCAGACGCTGGACACGTCTGCGACGATTCTATGATTCTATGCAGGTGGCGGGTGCGGATCTTACTTCGATGACGTGCCTGGAAAACGGAGGCTCGCCATCTTGTCCAGCGCCTTCATCAACGGCTGATACTTCTGCGGCGGCTCGAAGGCGTCGAGGAAGTTCTTCAGATACAGCCCCAGCTCGGTGTCGCCCGACATGCGCAGCCGGCGCTGGAAGAACAGCGTGTCGGCATCCTCGCGCCGCGCAGACAAGAGCAGGAACTCATGCAGACCGCCGGCAATGCTGGCATCGGCCGGGTGCTCGTCGCCATAACCACGAATGCGCCCATTCTCCAGCCCCAGTCGATAGCGCAGACCGATGTCGTCGATCTCGATGGCCATGCGCCGCCCTTCCAGAAAGTCCAGTTCGCCCTCGGCCAGGGCCTCTTTCATGACCTGGTTGAGGATGCCGGCCAGGGCGCGGCTGTGCAGGGTGCCGGGCACCAGGCGCAGTGGAAAGGTCAGTGGATAGAGAAAACGCTGTGTAGCGGACATGGCACTCGTCTCGATCGAATTCGTTGCGAAAATAGCGGGCGATTTTCCTCCCTACACCGGCTCGACACAAGCGCGGGATGGCGTTCAAATAGTCCGCCGCTCCTGGAGGCCACTGATCGGGAGACGCGACACCGAACGCCCGATGCTTCACCCCGGCAGGGCCGCATCGGCGAGACGACTTTTTCCACACTTGGATGCGGCTTGAACATGGCTACGAGTCTATTGGTACTGCTCGACGATATCGCCACCGTCCTGGACGACGTGGCGCTCCTGACCAAGGTCGCGGCGCGCAAGACCGCCAGCGTGCTTGGTGATGACCTGGCGCTCAATGCCGAGCAGGTGCGCGGCGTGCGCGCCGATCGCGAGCTGCCGGTGGTCTGGGCTGTGGCTAAGGGGTCGGCGGTCAACAAGCTGATCCTGGTGCCGCTGGCGCTGGCCATCAGTGCCCTTGCACCCTGGGCGATCCTGCCGCTACTGATGATCGGCGGACTCTATCTGTGCTATGAGGGCGTGGAGAAGATCGCGCACACATTCAGTCATGACGGCGAGGCGGCTGAGGCCCATCACGCTGAGCTGACCGCCGCGCTCGAAGATCCGAACGTCGATCTGGCGGCACTGGAGCGCAACAAGATCCGGGGCGCCATCCGCACCGATTTCGTGCTCTCAGCGGAGATCATCGTCATCACGCTCGGCACGGTCGAGCAGGCGAGCTTCCTGGCCCAGATCCTGGTCCTGACCGGGATCGCCATCGTCATGACCATCGGCGTCTATGGACTGGTCGCCGGCATCGTCAGGCTCGACGATGTCGGACTCGCTCTCAGCCGCCGCCCCGGCACGGATTGGCCGGACACCGCGCTGCGCGTCCTCGGCGGCGCGCTACTGCGCGCGGCGCCCTGGCTGATGAAGGCACTGGCCATCGCCGGGACCATCGCCATGTTTCTGGTCGGTGGCGGCATCATTGCCCACGGCGTTCCATTCATCCATCACTGGATCGAGCACGGCGCTGCGTCGCTGGCGGCGATCGCTGTCATCGGTCCCGTACTCGGCGCCATCACCCCGCTGGCGCTCAATGCCCTGATCGGTCTGGCGGCGGGCGCCGCCATGTTGGCAACCTGGACCCGGCTCAGCGACCGCTTTGCCAAATCTCGGGAAAGCGCGTCGTCTTCGGATTATCATTGAGCCTCCGGTTTCCTACACAACGAAGCAGTAGCGCCCCATCCGCCAAGCGGGGCCGCGGAGGACTCAATGCAGAACGACCGTATCATCGCCTTCGTCATGGCCGGTGGCCAAGGCTCCCGACTCCAGCCGCTGACCACCGGGCGCTCCAAGCCCTCGGTGCCCTTCGGCTCACGCTACCGGATCGTCGACTTCGTGCTCAGCAATCTGGTCAACTCGCAGATCCAGACCATCTATCTGCTCGTGCAGTACAAATCGCAATCGCTCATCGAGCATGTTCGCAAAGCCTGGACCATCTCGCCGCTGGTCCAGAATCAGTTCGTCACCGTGGTCCCACCGCAGATGATGTCGGGCGAACACTGGTTCCAGGGCACGGCGGATGCCGTCAACCAGAACATCAATCTGATCGAGGAGCATCGTCCGGGCCTGGTCGCGGTCTTTGGCGCCGACCACATCTATCGCATGGACATTCGCCAGATGGTCGACTTCCATCGCGAACGTCAGGCCGATGTGAGCATCGCCGCCCTGCCCGTGCCGCTGCACGAAGCCTCCAGCTTCGGCGTGATCGCCGCCGACGAGACCGGGCGCATCCAGGCGTTCGAGGAAAAACCGGCCAACCCGACGCCCATGCCGTCGAATGCCGACATGGCCTTCGCCTCGATGGGCAACTACATCTTCAGCACCGAGGTGCTGCTTCAGGCGCTGCACGAGACCCAGCAAGCCGGCGAGACCGATTTCGGCCAGCACGTCCTGCCGCGTCTGCTGCGCACCCACAATCTCTTCGCCTACGACTTCGCGACCAACCGCATCCCCGGTGTCCAGCCTTACGAGACGCCGGTCTACTGGCGCGACGTGGGCAATCTCGATGCCTATTTCGACGCCCATCTCGACGTACTGGGTGCTGAGCCGGCCTTCGATGTCTTCAATCCGGAATGGCCGATCTATTCGAGCAGCTATCAGGGCCCTGTGGCGCGCGTGCTCGGCGGCCAGATCGAGAACACCCTGCTCGGCGCCGCGACCATAGTCCACAAGGGCGCACGAATCCAGAACTCGATCATCCGGCGCGAAGCCGTGATCGAGGAGGACGTGGTGCTGGAGGACTGCATCATCATGGACTATGTGCGCGTCAGCCGTGGCGCGCGCTTGCGCCGGGTGATCGTCGACCGCCACAACGTCATCGAACGGGGCGACACGATCGGCTTCGACCGCGCGCGTGATGCCGAGCGCTTCCAGGTCAGTCCGGGCGGCATCACCGTCGTCCCCCAGGGACAGATCGGCTATTTCGCGCGCGATATCCGTGGCTCGGGTCGGCGCGGCTATTCGGAATAGACTGTCCGGTTCCAGGTTTCCAACCCAGCGTCTGACGTGCCTTGAGCGCCGTGGCGCTGGAGTTCAGCCGCCCCGAATCTCGACCGGAGTGCCGTTGGGCGTCTGCTCGAAGAGTTCGAGCAGATCCAGGTTATGCAGGCGGATGCAGCCATGCGAGCGCGGCACGCCCATGGGTTCGGAATCTGGGCAGCCGTGGATATAGATGAAGCGTCGGAGCGTGTCGACCCGGCCGCCGCGATTGCGCCCCGACTCACAGCCGGTGAGCCAGAGAATGCGGGTCAGAATCCAGTCGCGCCCCGGATGGGTGGCCGCCAGCGCGGCATCATGGATCTCGCCGGTCGGGCGCCGACCACGGAAGACGGTCCCGACCGGACAGCCGGCGCCGATGCGCAGACGCACGCGATGCAGTCCGCGCGGCGTGCAACCGCTACCAAAGTCCTCGCCGGCGCCGTTCGCTCCAGTCGAGATCAGATACTGCCGCTCGGGCCGTGCGCCGACAAAGAGCGTCAGACGCTGGGTGTCGATGTCGATCAACAGACGCCGGCTCGTCAGGCTAGCCATTTGAGTAGTCTCTGATAGAGCACCAAGGGGTCGATGGGCTTGGCGATGTGGTCGTTCATACCGGCGTCGTAACAGCGCTGGATGTCGTCCTCGAGGTCGCTGGCCGTCATGGAAAGAATCGGCACCTGCGCATAGCCCGGCAGTTGGCGAATCGCCGCTGACGCCTCCAGCCCATCCATTTCGGGCATCCGGTTGTCCATCAGGATCAGATCGTAGCGATGCACACGGGCCATCTCGAACGCACGATGGCCATTATCGGCGACATCGACCCGGAATCCCGCGCCCTCGACCAGCAGTGACAGCGTGACTTCCTGGCTAATCGGCTCGTCCTCGACGAGCAGCAGACGCCGTCCAGGATGACGCTGGCGCAATGTCCGTTCCAAGGCATCGAGACGCGCACTGACATCCGGCTCCACAGCAAGGGAGCGCGCCGCATAGCTCAGCACGATGTCGACCAACTGCGCGTGATCGATCGGCTTGGTCAGGGTATCGGTCATGCCCGACTGGAGACATTTCTCTAGCTCGTCTTTTAGTGCATGTGCGGTCTGACCGATGATCGGCAGCTCGGGCGCCAGCGCGCGCAAGTGCTGCGTGGCTTGCAGCCCATCCATTTCGGGCATCTGCACATCCATCAGCACCAGATCGAAGCCATGGGGCGCGCGCTCGACCGCCTCCAGTGCTTCGCGTCCATTGCTAACCAACGTGAGCCTTGCGCCCTCGCTCGTCAGCATGTCGTCGATGACCAGCTGATTGATCTCGTTGTCTTCGGCAACCAGCAGGTGCAGCCCGGCGAGCTTTTTTGGCGCCTCGGGTGTCAGTGTCTGGCGCTCAGGAAAAGCCTGTTCGTCGGGGGCCTCGACAGGCGTGCAGGGCAGCCTGATCTCGAATCGAGTCCCCTCGCCGAGGGTGCTCTCGACCTGGATGGTGCCGCCCATGAGCGCGGCCAGACCGCGACTGATCGACAGCCCCAGACCGGTTCCGCCATATTTGCGCGTCGTGCTGGAGTCGGCCTGTTCGAACGGCGTGAACAGCCGCGCGACCTGCTCGGGCGCCATACCGATCCCGGTGTCCGTGACGGCATAGATCAGGGCCTCGTTGCACCGTAAGACTTCAAGCGTGATCGTTCCCTGCTCGGTGAATTTGATGGCATTGGACAAGAAATTGATCAGGATCTGGGTCAAACGGGTCGGGTCGCCCAGGCAGGCCGCTGGAAGGGTCTCATCGATCAGCGGTTTCAGCGTCAGCCCCTTGTCGGCGGCCCGCTCGGCGATCAGGCCAAGCGACTCCATGGCCAGATGCCGTGGCGAGAAGGGCACCGCCTCCACTTCCAGCTTGCCGGCCTCGATCTTGGAGAAATCGAGGATGTCATTGATGACGCCGAGCAGCAGTCGCCCTGAATCGAGGATGCGGGCGAAGTAGCCCTGAGACTTGGCGCGTCCGAAGCTCTCGCGATAGCCCATCTGGGCCAGTCCGAGCACGCCGTTGAGCGGTGTGCGGATTTCGTGGCTCATGTTGGCCAGGAACAGACTTTTGGCCTGGTTGGCGGCGTCCGCCGCTTCCTTGGCCATGGCCAGTTCAGCCGTGCGCTGGGTGACCCTGTCCTCGAGATGACGCTGGTAGCGCGCCAGCTCGGCGGACAGATCGCGGAGGCGTTGTTCACTGCCGTGGATGATCAACTCGCCCTGACGGAGGCGGACGAAAAAGACCGCGATGAGGACCAGACCCAGGAGTGTGAGGACGATCGAGACGAAGGCGCTGGTGCGCCAGAAACGGAATTGCTCCTCAATGGAGCGGCCGACCAGGACATAGAAGGGAAAGTCGCTGATCTTGTAGTAGGCGAAGATACGGTCGACACCGTCCGTCTTGCCGACGTAGCGAACCACGCCCTGCTGGTCGCCGGCCAGGATGCGCCGATAGGGTGGAGTCCGGAGCGCCGGCGTATTGAGCTTGGACTTCACAACCGGCCAACGCACCACCAGTCGACTGTCGTCACTGCGCCGGATGCTGATCATGCCCTGCTCGCCAACGCGGATATTGGCAAAGATCTGCTCAAGATAGGGCAAATCGATGATCGCGATGATCAAGGCGCGCAGGCTCCCTGAATCATCCATGACGGCACGATAGGCGACGATGATGCGTTGCTCAGTGAGCTTGCTGATGAGTGTTTCCGAGAAGCGCAATTCAGCGCTGGGTGCCGCGAGGCTGGACTGGAAATAGTCACGGCCGGCGATGTTCAGTGCCTCGTCTGGCTGATAGCTCGCCAAACGCAGTTGGCCGCGATCATCGAAGATTAAATAGCCGGCTCCCTCGGGGAAGTTCCGCGCCAAGGCCGTCAACTCGCCCTGAATTCGGCTGACGCGATCGGCAGGAAACTCGCCATTCAGCTGCAAAAGATCGTCGCGGAAGCGTTCAGCGATTAGCGCGGTCGTGGCGTCAATGCGACGCAGCATCGAATCGATCTTGCTGGCAATGACATGTGCTTCGTTCGCGCAGGAGTCATTGATGGATTGCGCGGTCTGCTGGCGCGTGTAGACGAGAAAATAGGCCAGCAGGCTGCCGACCAGAATGACCAGAATCAGAAAATAGGCAACATAGGTATAGCTGCCGCCCGTGGTGTCCATCGCGGCACGGGGGACCGATTCGCCGGCGACGGATGGCGGTTCACTCATACCATGAGGTGGGCATTCTTCCTTAACGCGATGCATCAGCTCTCTGACGGTCAAAAAACCCAGGCAATCAGCAGGGTTAGGATGAGAAAAAAGGAGAAGAACGCGCTGAGCATAAATTGCAGCTCGCCGAGCAGCCCGTCACCGGCCACGAGCGCGAAGAAGGCGATGAGCGCGACGGTCAGCCCGAAGCCCCAGGGAACCGACTCCCTGAGCCCCAGTCCTTCGTTCAGCGTGCCGACGATGGGCGTGGTCGCCGGCAGCAGGAACACCGCCAGGAGCGCCAGCACCAGCACGGCGATCAGGACGACCACCGCCAGCAGCTTGAGATCTCCGCGATTGGCCGCGCCCATGACGATCAAACTCCGGACGCCGGTTGCGCCTTGATGAACTCACGGATCTGGCCTGGATCGGGCAGGCCGCGTACCACCAGCTCAGGCGTATCGCCGGCGGTATAGATGGTGATGTCGCCGGCATTCATGATGCGCTGAAAGAGCGTCTGCGTGACCCGGACCGTGCGTACCGAAGCCATGTTGATCTCGGTGTACTGCTTGCTGAGCAGGCCGTGGGTCCAGAGGATCTCGTCGGCTGTGATTTCGAGATGATCGGTGCGGGCCGTGACCCACCAGGTCAGGAGCTGAAGCGTGGCAAAGGCGAAGACGCCGATGCCGATCATCTGGAGCGTCTGGCCATCGACGCGCACCTGAGACTTAAACTCCGGCGGAATGACCTGATCGCCGACCACCGCGACCAGGATTCCCCCCAGCATCAGCAGCATGGTCAGCAGTGTCCCGAACGGGCGGGTACGCAACAGCGAGGGATGAGCATCGTAGAGGACTTCGGGCATCGGACACTCCTGTAGTTCCAAACCGCGTCTGGTGACGAGCGCGAAGCGATACTAGCAGCAAGACTCTAGGTTAGAAAGTGATCCGCGCCCGTCCGTCGGGTTGCTTGCATCCATGGTGTTTGCAGATTTGCTGCACTTCGAGTGCTCAGTGAGACTTTATCCTGGAACACGTCGGAGTTAAACGGCTCCAAGTCCTGGCGGATCCGCTGATCCGCATCCAACCCGCGTATGAGGAATCATGACATGAACGCTCGACTGACCCGCACCAATACCGCACTCGCACTCATTCTGGGCGCCTCGCTCATCGGTGCGACGGCCGCCGCTCAGGCCTGTCCTAAGATGGGCGGGCACGGTGGATCAGGCATGGACGTCGACTCCAAGGTCGAATACATGACCAAGCAACTCGATCTGACCCCGGAACAACAGCAACAGGTCAGCGCCATCCTGGAGAAGACGCGCCAGGAACAAATGCGTCTGCGCCAGGAGAACCGCGCTCAGATCGATGCCCTACTGACCGAGGAACAGAAGGCCAAACGCACCGAGCGCCAGCTCAAGGCCGTGAACCGTCAGGTCGAGCGCCTGACCGACTGGCTCGATCTCAGCAGCGAGCAAGCCGATCAGATCAAGGCGCTCTTCACCGAGCAACGCCAGAATCGCGCGCTGACCCGCGCCCAGGTCCATGAACAGATGTCGGGTATCCTGAACGCCGAGCAGCTTGCTGAATTCGACCAGGGACACGGACGCGGCCCTGGTGGTGATCGGCGCGGCGGCAGCAATTGCCCCGTATACGACTGATCAGCGCCTCAAGCCGCCGGCTCACGCCGGCGGTGCACGCGATTGCGTCTGAGCCGAAACAGCGTCCAGGCCGGACCCGAGATGGCATAGGTCAGCGCCATCAGAAACAGTACCAGTGGCGGATAAAGATAGACGACGGCAAAGCCGAGCATCACCACCACCGCCAGCAAAAAGGGCACGCGCCCCTGCAGATTGAATTGCTTGAAACTCAGATAGCGAAAGTTACTCACCATCAGGAGTCCAGCGCCAGCCGTCACGAAGGCGGCCAGCCAGGACACATCCTGCCCCTCAATGCCGAGATCGTGCGCGGTCCAGATGCCCATGGCGATGATGGCCGCCGCCGGTGGACTGGCCAGCCCCTGGAAATAGCGCTTGTCAGACGTCCCGACCTGGGTGTTGAAGCGTGCCAGCCGTAGCGCGGCGGCGGCGGTGAAGATGAAGGCCGCCAGCCAGCCGACCTTGCCCAGTTCGCCCAACGCCCAGTGATAGGCGACCAGCGCCGGAGCCACACCGAAGGCCACCATGTCGGAGAGACTGTCGTACTCGGCGCCGAACGCGCTCTGGGTGTTGGTTAGGCGCGCGATACGCCCGTCGAAGCCGTCGAGGATCTGCGCCGACAGAATGGCAATGGCGGCGGCCTCGAAGCGCCCCTGCGTGGCCGAGAGCACGGCATAGAATCCGGCGAAGAGCGCGGCGGTCGTAAATAGATTGGGCAGCAGATAAATACCGCGCCGGGTTTTGCGTGGAGCCTGATTTTCGTCCATAGTATGGGTGTCGGTTAGCGAAGAAATCGTAGGAGACATGATAGCAAGCGTTGTCTTCCAACCCCCTTCGAAATACGGTCAATCCTGTCAACTACCCCGGCCTGAAGGCCGGAGCTTGAAAGAGCTGGGTTGACCAGGGAAAGCGGTGAAAACCCGCTGCGTTTGCAACAGGTCGCACAGACCGACTCCGAGGTGCTTCCTCAGCCTCGGACTCTCGAAGACCCGGATCATGCAGGCGAAAGGTAAAGCGTCGAAGGTTCGGGTCGCCGCCGTGAGGCGGGAGCCGGTTGCAGACATTCCCGAGGGGAGCGAGCCGCGAGGCTCCGTCACCAGGCCCGTAAGGGCGATTTTTGGAACCGATTGATGGCTGTATTCGTACTCGACAAACAGAAGAAGCCACTGATGCCGTGCACGGAGAAACGCGCGCGGCTGTTACTGGAGCGCGGACGCGCGGTGGTCGTGCGTCTGGCCCCGTTCACCATTCGGCTGAAAGATCGGATCGGCGGGGCGGTTCAACCGCTGCGCCTGAAGCTCGATCCGGGCAGTCGCGTCACGGGGCTGGCCATCGTTCGCGAATCCGAGATCTGTGATCCGGACACGGGCGCGGTCGAGCGCCTGGAGCATGGACTGTGGTTTGGGGAACTGGCGCATCGCGGCCAGGCGATCCGGGAGGCGCTGGAGACACGGCGTCAGTACCGGCGCGCGCGGCGCGCTCGCAAGACCCGCTACCGGGCCCCACGCTTTTTGAATCGCACCCGCCGCGCGGGTTGGTTGCCACCGTCGTTACAGCATCGGCTCGACACCACCGTCACCTGGGTGCAGCGGCTGCGCCGGATCGCCCCGATCAGCGCCCTCAGTCAGGAGCTGGTGCGCTTCGATACTCAGGCGCTCCAGAACCCGGAGATCAGCGGGGTCGAATATCAACAGGGCGAACTGGCCGGTTACGAGGTCCGTGAATACCTGCTGGAGAAGTGGAACCGGCGCTGTGCCTATTGTGGTGCGCGCGCTGTCGCGCTGGAAATCGAGCACATCGTTCCACGCGCGCGGGGCGGCTCGGATCGGGTCTCGAACCTGACGCTCGCCTGCCGGCCCTGCAATGTCAGCAAGGGACATCAGTCGATCGAAACGTTCCTCAAGGGCCGTCCGGCGCTCCTGCACCAGATCCAGGTCCAAGCGCCGCTCAAGGACGCCGCCGCCGTCAATGCCACGCGCTGGGCGTTGTTCAACGCGCTCAACGCCACGGGCCTACCGGTCGAGACCGGCTCGGGTGGGCGCACCAAGTTCAATCGCACGCGCCTGAACCTCCCCAAAACCCATGCCCTCGATGCCGCCTGTGTCGGCACCGTCGATCAGGTGCGCGACTGGAACCGCCCGGTTCTGAGCATCCGTGCCACCGGACGCGGGGCCTACAGCCGCACGCGCACGTTCAAAAACGGTTTTCCGCGTGGCTATCTCAGGTGCCAAAAGCGCGTCCAGGGCTTCCAGACCGGCGATTGGGTGCGCGCCGAGGTACCCAAGGGCAAGAAAGCTGGCGTGCATGTCGGGCGCGTCGCGGTGCGCCAAACGGGATCGTTCAACATCCAGGCCCAGGCCGGAACCGTTCAGGGGATTTCCTACCGCCATTGCCGCCTCCTTCAACGCGCCGACGGCTATGGTTATTCATTCCAACTTAAACCAGAAATGGAGGCAGCGAGACGGGCAGCCTAACCGCGCTTGGCGCGGTGCGCTATCCCTCCCCGCCCTGAAGGACGGGGTTTCTCGCGCAAGACTGATGACATTGCCGCCTGCCAGACCGCCACTGCCCAGCGACGACAAACGCTGGAAGCTCGTCAACGCCACCATGCGCCGTAACGGCTATGCCGGGCACGCCCTGATCGAGACCCTGCACAGCGTCCAGGATGCCTTCGGCTATCTCGATGAGACCTCGCTGCGCTTTGTCGCCGCCTCGCTCGATCTGCCCCTGAGCAAGGTCTTCGGCGTGGCGACCTTCTACCATATCTTCATGCTCAAGCCGAAGGGCCGGCATACCTGCGTGGTCTGCACCGGCACCGCCTGTTACATCAAGGGCGCGGGCGGCTTGATCGAGGGAGTCCAGGAGCACTATGGAATCGATCCGGGCGAGACCACGGCCGACGACCGGCTCTCGCTGCTGACCGCGCGCTGTGTCGGTGCGTGCGGACTGGCTCCGGCCGTGGTCGTCGACGGCGAGGTGCTGGGCAAACAGGCCGCCGATACCCTGGTCCCCACGCTGGAGGAGCTCGCCTGACATGCATCTCGAAGACCTGGCCGAACAGGCCGCCCATTATCGCAACGAGGAAGCGCACATCGAGCGCGAGGTGCGTGTCTGTGTTGCCGCCAGTTGCCAATCTTCCGGCGCGCTGCCGGTACTCGACGCACTCAAGTCCGCCTGCGATAGCCGGGGCGCTGGCTCGTGCAAGGTCAAGGGTGTCGGCTGCATGGGGCTGTGCTCGGCCGGGCCCCTGGTGGCCGTGGCCGATAAGGAGTGTGACCTGAGCGAGTCGTTGCTCTATCGCGACGTGACACCCGAGGACGCGCCCGAGATCATGGCCAGCGTCTGCGGCGCGCCGGTCGAGCGTCTGCTGTGCCCGACCGATCAGCCCTTCTTCAGCCGCCAGCAGCGGATCGTGCTCGAGAACTCAGGCTTGATCGATCCCGACAGTCTGCGCGGCTATATCGCCGTCGGCGGCTATGCGGCACTCATCCAGGCGCTCACGGAGATGACGCCCGCCGATGTGCTGCGCGAGGTCACGGCCAGCGGACTACGCGGGCGCGGCGGCGGCGGCTATCCGACCGGGCTGAAGTGGTCGACCATTGCCAAGATGCCGCCCGGTCAAAAATACGTCATCTGCAACGCCGACGAGGGCGACCCTGGCGCGTTCATGGATCGCGCGGTGCTGGAGTCCGATCCGCATCGCATCCTCGAAGGCATGGCGATCGCCGCCTATGCCGTGGGCGCGAGCAAGGGCTATGTCTATGTGCGCGCCGAATATCCGCTCGCCGTCGAGCGGCTGGAACTGGCGATCCGCAAGGCCAAGCGTGCGGGTTTTCTCGGGGCCAAGGTCGCCGACACCCAGTTCGCCTTCGAAGTCGAGATCCGGCTGGGTGCCGGGGCCTTCGTCTGCGGTGAGGAAACGGCGCTCATGGCCTCGATCGAGGGGTTGCGCGGCCAGCCGCGTCCGCGTCCGCCCTACCCGGCCGAGTCCGGTCTCTGGGGCTGTCCGACGCTCATCAATAATGTCGAGACCTTCGCCAATATCGCGCCCATCATCCGCGAGGGCGGCGACTGGTTCGCCTCGATCGGCACTGAGGGATCGAAGGGCACCAAGGTCTTCGCGCTCGCCGGCAAGATCCAGAACACCGGACTGATCGAAGTCCCCATGGGCACGCCACTGCGCGACATCATCGAGGTCATCGGCGGCGGCATCCCGGACGGGCGCGCGTTCAAAGCGGTGCAGACCGGTGGTCCGTCCGGTGGCTGTATCCCCGAGGCGCATCTCGACATCCCGGTCGATTACGACAGTCTCAAGACGCTCGGCACCATGATGGGCTCGGGCGGCATGATCGTGATGGACGAGACCTCGTGCATGGTCGATGTGGCACGCTTCTTCATGGAGTTCTGCATGAGCGAATCGTGCGGTAAGTGCATCCCCTGCCGTGCGGGGACCTGGCAGATGCACGGATTGCTCGACACGCTCACCAAGGGCCAGGGTACGCGCGCGGATCTGGCGCGGCTGGAGGATCTGTGCGAGGTGGTGCGTGCGACCAGTCTCTGCGGACTCGGCCAGACCGCGCCCAATCCGGTGCTGAGCACGCTCAGATATTTCCGTGACGAGTACGAAGCCAAGCTGCTGGGAGATCGCGCCCCATGATCGCGCCCGAACAGGATCGCTATGCCTGGACGCTGGAGAGCGCGAATCGGCTACGGTCGGGCCGGCTCGCCGGACTGGATCTGGAACGCATCGCTGAGGAGCTCGAAGAAATGGGACGCAGCGAAAAGCATGCGCTGTCCAGTCATCTCAAGGTGCTGATGCTGCATCTGCTCAAGTGGCGTCATCAGCCGAGTTTTCGCGGTGTGAGCTGGCAGTTATCGATCACCAACGCGCGCGACGAGATCCAGGAACTGCTGGAGGACAGTCCAAGTCTGAGACACCAGCTCGCGGACTTGATGACGCGCCGTTATCCGGTGGCCCGTCAGCGCGCGATCCTGGAAACGGGCCTGCCGGAGACGACTTTTCCGAGGCAATGCCCGTTCACGGTCGAGCAGTTGCTGGATGCTGATTACTGGGCTTGATGCGACCGCCGCCTGAGACGGCCCCAATGTTCGAGCCACGCCTAGACGCTTCCCGAGGAGTCGACCTATGCCCCGACCCACACCTCAGCCGAACGTGCGCGTCGTCACGCTTCGCATTGACGACCGCGATCTCTCGGCGCGCGAGGACGAAACCCTGATCGAGGTCTGCCGCGAGAATCGGATTCCGATCCCCAGCCTCTGTCATCTCGACGGACTCTCGGTCTGGGGCGGCTGCCGGCTGTGCATGGTCGAGATCGCCGGTCAGGGCCGGCTGGTCGCCGCCTGCTCGACGCGCGTCGCTGAGGGGATGGTGGTCCAGACCGACACCGAACGGCTCAGACACTATCGACGCACCATCGTCGAGTTGCTGTTCGCTGAACGCAACCATGTCTGCTCGGTGTGCGTCTCCAATGGTCACTGCGAATTGCAGTCGCTCGCCCAGCGCTGCGGCGTTGACCATGTACACCTGCCCTACCGTCAGGTGCCCTACCCGGTCGACAGCTCGCATGAGATGTTCCGGCTCGACCACAACCGCTGCATCCTCTGCACCCGCTGCGTGCGGGTCTGTGACGAGATCGAGGGCGCCCATACCTGGGATGTCATGGGGCGCGGCAGCGATTGTCGCGTCATCACCGATCTGGCCCGCCCCTGGGGCGAGAGCGAGACCTGCACCAGCTGCGGCAAGTGCGTGCAGGTCTGCCCGACCGGTGCACTGGTCAAACAGGGCACCTCGGCGGGCGAGATGGTCAAGGATCAACACTTCCTGCCGATCCTGGCACGGCGGAGGCACGCCCAATGAGCACTGAACCCAAGATCACGGTCGCCACCGCCTGGCTCGACGGCTGTTCGGGCTGTCACATGTCCTTCCTGGATCTCGACGAGCGCCTGATCGAACTCGTCGCACAGGTCGAGATCGTCTATAGCCCGCTGGTCGATGCCAAGGAATTGCCCGAACAGGTCGATGTCGGCATTCTGGAAGGCTCGATCAGCTCTGAGGATGATCTGGAAAAGGCGCGACTGTTTCGCGAGCGTTGCAAACTGCTCATCAGCTTGGGCGACTGCGCCGTCACCGGCAACGTTCCGGCGATGCGCAATCACTTCAAGCTCGCTGATGTGTTTGATCGCGCCTATCGCGAGAACGTCACGCTTCAGCCGCAGATTCCGACTCGCAATGTTCCGGCTCTGCTGACGCCGGTCAAGCCTGTTCACGGTGAGGTCAAGGTCGATGTCTTCGTGCCTGGCTGTCCGCCGAGCGCGGATGCCATCTGGGCGGTCTTGAGCGAGCTGATTGCGGGACGAGTGCCGGACCCCAACGCCGTCACGCGCTTCGGCGCCTGACTCCTCATTTACGGTTTGAAATCGAATCCCATGGAACTTTCAGCCATCTTGACTCCAGCCCCAGAGGGCGGCTATGTCGCCTTCAATCCCGAAACCGGCACGACCACGCAAGGGGAAACCGTCGAGGAAGCCCTGGACAATCTTCGTGAGGCCACCGAACTCTATCTGGAAGAATGTCCCCTGCAACTGACGGCGCGTCCATTGCTGACAACGTTCGAGGTCGCCGAATGTGCCTAAATTGCCGCTTGTTTCGGGAGCCGAGGCCGTGCGTGCGCTGGAGCGTTTGGGTTTCATCGTGATGCGCCAACGCGGCAGCCATCTCGTGCTTCGCCGGGGTGAAGCCGTCTGTGTCGTGCCCAATCATCGCGAGATCAAACAGGGAACGCTCGTGGGGATTCTCAAGCAAGCCGGACTCGCGCCCGAGGAATTCATCTCGGCCTTACGGGCCTGATCGGATCGATCACACTCAAGTTCAGGGGGATGCCATGAGCCGCACCATCACCATCGAGCCGGTCACTCGCATCGAGGGCCATGCCCGTATCACGCTCCAGCTCGCCGAGGACGGCCAGTTGGAGGACGCTCGTTTCCATCTCACCCAATTTCGCGGCTTCGAGAAGTTCTGCGAGGGGCGGCCCTATCGCGAGATGCCGGCCTTGACCGCACGCACCTGCGGCATCTGTCCGGTCAGCCATATCATCGCCTCCAACAAGGCGTGCGACAATCTGCTCGCGGTCGACATTCCGCCGACCGCCGACAAGCTGCGGCGGATCATGAATCTGGCCCAGCTCGTCCAGTCGCACGCGCTGTCGTTCTTCCATCTGTCCTCGCCGGATCTGCTGCTCGGCTGGGATTCGGACCCGGCCACGCGCAACATTTTCGGTGTCATGCGTCAGAACCCCGAGCTGGCGCGCGACGGCATCCGCTTGCGTCAGATCGGGCAGACCATCATCGAGACCCTGGGCGGCAAGAAGATCCATCCGACCTGGGTGGTGCCGGGCGGGGTGTCCGAGCCGCTGAGCGTCGAGAAGCGCGAATCCATGCTCAAGCTCCTGCCCGAGGGGCTGGAGATCGCCAAGCGTACCTATGCCTTCTACAAGACGCTGGTGCCGAAGTTCAAGGATGAGGCCGGGCATTTCGGTACTCAGCCGACGCTGTTTCTGAGCCTGGTCACGCCGCAGGGCCATCTGGAGCACTATGACGGCGTATTGCGCGTTAAGGATGCGCAGGGGCGGATTCTGGAGGATCAGGTGCCGCCGGAGGAATACGGCCGTTTGATCGGCGAAGCGGTCGAAGACTTCAGCTACATGAAGTTCCCCTACTACAAGCCTCAAGGCTATCCGCAGGGGGTCTATCGGGTCGGTCCCCTGGCACGGCTCAACAACGTCCAGGCGTGCGGTACGCCCTATGCCGACGTGGCGCTGGCCGAGTTCCACATGCTCCAGGAGTCCGGCCCGATTGTTAGCAGTTTCCACTATCACTATGCGCGTCTGGTCGAAATCCTCTACGGTCTGGAGATGATGGAGCGGCTGCTCAAGGATCCGACCATTCTGGACACGCGGGTGCGCGCCCGTGCGCGTAGCAACCGCTCCGAAGGCATCGGTGTCTCCGAAGCACCGCGCGGCACGCTCATGCATCACTATCGTATCGATGACGATGGACTCATCACCTGGCTGAATCTCGTCATCGCCACGGGTCACAACAATCTGGCCATGAATCAGTCGATCCGCGAGGTCGCCGCAGCCTATGTCGACGGCAACGCGATTGAGGAAGGGATGCTCAATCGGGTCGAGGCGGTGATTCGCTGCTATGACCCCTGTCTGTCCTGTGCCTCGCACGCCTTCGGCCAGATGCCGCTGGCGATCGAGCTGCGGGATGCGGCGGGCCGGGTGGTCGACCGACTGACACGCTGAGCCGGATTCTTGGACAAGACACTCATCATCGGCTACGGCAGCCCGATCCGGGGCGATGACGCCATCGGTCCGCTGGCCGTCGAGCGGCTGGTCGAGCGCGGTTTGCCGGTCGGTGTGGAGGCCATCGCGCGCCATGTCCTGACGGCTGAACTGGTCACTGAGCTGGCGGGACGTGAGCGGGCGATCTTTCTCGATGCGGCGGCCGGTGGCGAGCCGGGGATGGTGCAGGTGCATCGTCTCGAACCCGATGTGGATGCACACTCGACGATGGCGCATTTTCTCGACCCGTCGGAATTGCTGGCCTGGTGTCGGCAGTTGTATGGGCAGGCGCCGGAAGCCTATTTGATCACCGCGACGGGGGCCTGCTTCGATTATGCCCATTGCCAACTGAGTCCGGTCGCCGAGGCGGCGCTCGAACGGTTGCTGGAGCAGGTCGAGCGGGTTTGGGTGGGTTGATTGCTTCGTCAGGGCGTTGGGTATGGCCCAAGGAACCGCTCGCCATTGAAGTGAATCAGGTGGGACGGGGCATCAGCCACCCACACTTCGGTTTCCCAGGCGATTTCGCCTAGATAGCGGCCCATGATGGTCCGGTTCGGAAAGGCGGTCACATAGACCAGCCCTGCGGTCGATCCAGCAAACAGCTTCGCCAGCTCGGCATGACGCTTGCCGTCAACCGGGCCGTGGCTGGTAACGGACTCGACCAGCAGCAGCCAATTTTTCGCGGTGTAGTGCAGCACGACGTCGGGCATCTTGCCGTGTGAATCCACATCGACGCCCAGGCCGGCCAGCAAGGGCGCGTCGAAATAGCCCCACTTATCGCCCGTGTCGCCGGCATAGACCAGCACGCTACCCGGCGCGAAGCGCGGGGCGAAGTCCTCAATGATGGCCCGGATCAGCTCGCTATGCGCGCCGGGGCTGAGAGTGATTTCCCTGCCCGGCGCAATCTCGACCGGGATACGGTTCTGCTCGCGTTCCTTGGCATAGCGGGCAACCAGCGTTTCCCGCTCGGTCAGATACGCGGTCAGGCTGTCATGCCATGCCGGCGTGCCGAAGGTACGCAACAGAACGAGCGCGGCCGGCTCGATCTGATAGACGGTCTTTGGGCTGTTCACCGAGCGCTCGGGCTTATCCGGGTTGTACAGGGCGATACCGGCGTCGCAGAATTGATGCATGGTCTGCCGGCGAAACGTCTCGCGGGTGTTCGGTGCATACTCCTTGCCGTAGTGCGCGCGCACCCAATCCATGATGGGCGTAATGCCTACAAGCGGGTTTTCCGCGTCGGCCCACGCCTTACCCGGTGTGAGGTTCAGCAGCGCCAGCAAGGATAGCGCTGAGCGCTCATTTTGCTGTGCCCTCGGCAAGCCCAGGGAAATGATGATCTGGTGCGCCGCCTCAATGTAGTCGTTCTTGTCGTTCATTCGATCAGGCTTCCCAGCGTGGCGTCGATCTGTTCTTGCGTGAGCGTTCCTTGCTGCATGGCCCACTCGCCAAGTTTGATCAGGGTCTCACGGCTAGGGTACTTCATCAGCTTGAGGTCGGTCGCATTGACCTGAGTATGGCCGTTGAAGCGCCTGAAATTCTCATCGACCGCCGTCGTGTTCAGGAACACGGCCAACCCGTGGGCCAGCGCCTCGGGCAATCCGCGCTTGTTCTCGTGAAACAGGTTCAGGTGGTTTTCGAAGCCCAGCACGGGTGCGTCACCGAAGGCGCTCGGCTCGACGACGCTCGCCACGATCCGGCGCTTTTCTTCCTTGGACGAGAAGCGGCGAACGACACAGTAGAAGCCGCTCGGGTATAGCCATTTTTCGGTTTCGGCGTTGCGCATGATGGCGTTGGGCTTCTTCATGCCCTCGATGGGCCATGTGGTGCCGGTGCGGCTGAAATGAGCGGGATACAGCAAGGGAACGGTGCCCGCCCCCGGCATGTTTCGCAAGTGCTCTTTCAGCCTGAAATCGACCACTGGCCCGGTCGATACCTTGATGCCCAGGTCGGCCAGCGTGAAGCGGATCGCCTCGGATAGTTCGATGGCGTTCTTCTCCGGGGACGTTGGGACGTGAATGAACCGCTCCGGGTCATCCGGAAACACGATGCGCTCGAATGGGTGTTCATGGGTCACTAGGTCAGCGAAGGTATCATCGGTCGATGTCGAAACTGTCACCGGCCCTTGCGGACCGTCCCGCTCCAAGCGAATGATGATGTTCTCTTGCAGAACATCGTCGTCCTTGAATGCCTTGCTGCGTGACTCGAACAGGTGCATGTGCCGAATGGCGGCATGTTCGAGAATGAAATCACGGAACGGGCGATAATACGGCCCGTTGCAGAAACTGCGCGGGATGATAGCCACGATCTGACCACCCGGCGCAGCTTGGGCCACAGCCAGTGCCACGAAAGCACTATACAAGTTCACCGTCTCGATACCGACGCGACGAAGGGCCAATCGGTGGGCTGATCGACTATTTATTTTCTTATAGGGCGGATTGAGGATTGCGTGCGTGTAGTATTTTACAGGCGGCGAAAAGAGACTGCCTGTCAATGACTCGACTGAGGCATGAATGAAGTCTTCTTGCCGGATGTTACTAATAAAATCGCCTTCGCGAGCATATTTTCCCAGGGTATGCACCAAGTGCTGGATCAAGGAAGGGTCGAATTCAAAGGCATCTAAAGCAACTCGTCTAAAACAAAATCCGCCGCTTTTCCATCTATTCAAAAAAGCCGCAGACAGCGTGCCTATCCCTGCGCCGGCATCCAACAGGTAGCAGGAGCCTTCCCCTTTTGGGAAAAGACTCGCCATAAATGCAGCCATTCTTTCAGACGTAAAAAACTGACCTAACGCCGATTTTCTTGCAGCCTCAGTGTTCTTCGAAAAAAATAACCTTTTCTGTTCAACCGCTGAAAGCAATGTAGCCTCTCCTTCTTTGCCCCCTAACGCTTTAGCTAGCCGGCCCAATGCCGCGTTGGTAATACCTTGAATTTGCGCGCCAAGCTAGGCGCGCGGTATTGGTTCAGCGCTAAGCCAATTGTCAGCGTTTTTTGCATGAGAAGACACAGTATCTCGGGTTTTCCCATGCATTCCCGTATAAAGCTTGGATATCGCTCTCCGGAAAAACCTCGTCAAAACCGTCAATGGCGAATCCAGTCGCTACGAGTGAGTTAATGTATGTAGACAATGGGCGATGATGATATGGTACGCCGGAAATTGAATTGCCAGGATCCTTGGTGATTGCGAAGGATATTTCTGCTGAAGCAGCAGTCATGTATGAATATTCTCCATCAAATATTTTCTTGTAGTCGTTAAAGAAACAAGGGTGGGGTATAGTCAGAATAAGATGCCCATCCGGCTTCAAATGCCGCGCAATAGAACCAAGAAAACCAGGCAAATCGTCCACGACGTGCGCAACGAGATGTGAAACAGCTGCGTCAAAGTTGGCGGAAGGTGATAAGTCAAATGATTGGCAGTTCAACAGTTCTACCGTGGTGTTGGCTAGAACCTCCTGCGCAACGGCAAACATTCCCGGAGAGGGTTCGACTGCTGTAACAGCAAATCCGCTTTCGCTCATTACTTTTGACAGGTGGCCTGTCCCGGCCCCAATTTCTATTATTGATCGAGGGTTAAGTTCGCCTAAGCGATGGATCAATATCGGAGCAAAAACGCGATTAAACGTTATATCAAGACCCGACTCGATCTGCTTGCGGCGAAGATCCGCTGAGTTCGACCATCTATGTGGCATTGGCAAGAGCCTTTGATTTCCGGATCATGTCGCGTGCCATAGCGATTAAGTACTTTCATTAAAAAAATTAAACAGATGAAAACGCAATTTTATATTCAGATCCATAACCATCAATAATTTCAC
>NZ_WNKT01000022.1 GCF_009720725.1 Allochromatium palmeri | reverse complement strand
GATGGCGCCTCCTATCATCGCGCCGGGGCCGTGCGCGAGCTCGCTCAGGAGCTGTCGATCACCCTCCAACCGTTGCCTGCCTATAGTCCAGACTTCATGCCGGTGGAAGCGCTGTGGCGATGGTTACGCGAGGAGGTCACCTACCATCATTGTCACGCCACGGCCGAGGAATTGGTTCAACGGGTCAACCACTTTGTTCACACCATCAATGCCGATCCCTTCGCCATCGCTGACCGACTCTGGACCAAAACTACGCTCGATCCAGAGGAAGAGAAATTACGCATCCCGGCCTAGTCGAGGTTTAACCTGCGGGCGCTGATAGGGCTGTGCGGGGTCACTGCCATTAAGTTAAGGCGATTTCCGAATAAAAGTTTACCTGTTGAGCTAAGCTGTAGCCTATCTTGTATCTGAGATAGGTTCGATTTTCGATACGCCAGCTCCATGTCCTGGTGTAACTCAACCTGTGTCATGGCGTCCGATGCAGATCCTCGGTTCTTCGGCCTCGCAGTTTTACTCCAACGTTTCCGATCCAGCCTGGGAGCGGACGCTACCGCTTGTGCCGCCGCCGGTCTCCAGGACCGACACCACGCCCCTGACCGAGCGGCCGGTCGCGCAGGCCGGCAAGCCCGAGGACGCTCAGTATCGCCGGTCCTACAGCCCCCCGGTCAGAATGATGGCCGACGGCTATGCCCAGAACGCCGTGGCCACCTATGAAGCGACTCAGCGTTTGGAACAGCGCGACGATCTCCAGTCGTTCCGGGGCGTCGACGAGTACGCCTGAGCCGGGCGCGCATTCTCCACTGAGATTGATCTGGATCCCAGGCTGGACTCCAGCCCCTTGGCCATGGCCAAATCTGTGCTACGTTTAGGCGATCGCTCAAACGATCAACACGATGGAGAAGCACATCGATGCGAAGACTTCCGGTCTATCTGTTGCTCGACACGTCCTACTCGATGAGCGGCGAGCCGATCGAGGCGGTGAAGAACGGCGTACAGCTCCTGGTCTCGACGCTGCGCCAGGATCCCTATGCGCTGGAGACGGCCTTTCTCTCGGTGATCACCTTCGACAGCGAGGCCCGGCAACTGGTCCCGCTGACCGAGCTGCCGAGTTTCCAACCGCCGCTGCTGAAACCCAACGGCACCACGGCGCTGGGTGATGCCCTGCGGCTGCTGGCCGAGCGCATCGAATCCGAGGTCGCCAGGACCACGCCCGAGGCCAAGGGCGACTGGAAGCCGCTGATTTTCATCATGACCGATGGATCGCCGACCGACGACTGGCAGCCGGGTCTCGACCGGCTCCGGCAGGTGCGTACCGGTGTCATCGTCGCCTGCGCGGCCGGTCAGGACGCCGATACCTCGGTGCTCAAGCGCATCACCGAGGTGGTGGTGGCCCTGGACACCGCTGACTCCAACACCATCAAGGCGTTCTTCAAATGGGTCTCGGCCTCGATCGCCACCGACAGTCAGAAGGTCGATCAGGCTCGGAAGGAGGTCACGGGGCTGGAGGATCTGCCGCCGCCGCCCCCCGAGATCAATCTGGTGCTGTGACAAGCAGGAGCGAGAACCATGGCTGTCCGATTGACCAAGGGGCAGGGCATCAGCCTCAAAAAAACCGAGCACGATCTCTCGATGGTCACCATCGGTCTCGGCTGGGACATCAGCGGCGGCGGCGCGGCCAGCCAGTCGGGCGAGGACTATGATCTGGACGTGGTGGCCTTCCTCTGCGGTCCCGACGGCAAGGTCCGCGATCTGGGGCGTGATTCAACCGGCAAGGCGACGCTGAACGACAGCGACGTCATCTTCTTCAATAATCTCAAACACCGCTCGGGCTGTATCTGGCTCACGGGCGACAGTCGCGCCGGCGGCGGCGATGGTGACGATGAACAGATTGTCGCCCGGCTCAACGATCTACCCGACAGCTATGCCAGTGTCGTGTTCGTGGTCCAGATCTACGAGGGCCGCAAGCGCGGCCAGAGCTTCGGCCAGGTGCGCAATGCCTATATCCGCGCCGTCGATGCGCGTGGCGTCGAGATGCTGCGCTTCGATCTCTCCGGCGGTGCGGGTTACGAGGATCAGCGCTCGATGCTGTTCGCCGAGCTGGTGCGCGAGGCCGGTGGCTGGCGCTTCAAGGCAATCGGCGACACCTCCGAGTCCGATACCCTGGTCGAGTGGCTCAAGCGTTACGTCTGAATCCTGAACTCTGTCCGAGGAGACCACGATGAGCGTCAGACGACTCCCGGTCTATATTCTGCTCGACACCTCCGGCTCCATGCGCGGCGAGCCGATCCATTCGGTGAACGTGGGGCTACAGGCGATGTTGAGCGCCCTGCGCCAGGATCCCTATGCGCTGGAAAGCGTGCATCTGTCGATCATCACCTTCGACATCGAGGCGCGTGAGTATCTGCCGCTGACGCCCCTGGATCAGGTCCAGCTCGGCGAGATCCAGGTGCCGTCCTCGGGGGCGACCTTTCTCGGCGCGGCGCTGGAGCTCTTGATCCAGCATGTCGACCGCGACGTCAAGAAGAGCACCGACGAGGCCAAGGGCGACTGGCGGCCGCTGCTCTTCGTCATGACCGACGGCAGCCCGTCGGATCTGCACAACTACCGTCAGGCCATTCCGGAGATTCACAGGCGTCATTTCGGCTCCATCGTCGCCTGTGCCGCCGGTCCCAAGGCCAAGGATGAGGCGTTGCGCGAGCTGACCGATCGGGTAGTGCGGCTCGATACCCTGGACACAGCCGCCTTCTCGGGGTTCTTCAAATGGGTCTCGGCCAGTGTCGCGGTCGGATCGAGCAGCGCCGGGCTGGAAGGGCCGGTGACGCTGCCGCCGCCGCCGGCCGAGGTGCAGCTCGTGTTGTAGCCATCGTCCATTGAGAGACGCCGACCGGATCAGGAGTGCAATCATCATGCGCCGCTTACCCGTGTTCTTCCTGCTGGACTGTTCCGAATCCATGGTCGGGGACAATCTCCGCAAGATGGAGGAGGGGCTACAGGCGGTCGTGCAGTCGCTGCGCGCCGATCCGCATGCGCTCGAAACCGTGCATCTCTCGGTTATCGCCTTCGCGGGTTTCGCCAAGACCATCGTGCCGCTGGTCGAGTTGTTCTCCTTCTATCCGCCCCGGCTGCCGCTGGGTGGCGGGACCAGTCTGGGGGCGGCGCTCGATGCGCTCATGGGCGAGATCGACCGTTCGGTGGTCAAGACCACGCCCGAGCGCAAGGGCGACTGGCGCCCGATCGTCTATCTGTTCACCGATGGGCATCCGACCGATGATCCGGGGCCGGCGATCGAGCGCTGGCGGGCGCGTTATGCCCAGTCGGCGACCCTGATCGCGGTCGGTATGGGCGGAGATGCGGATTTTTCGGCGCTGAAGCGACTGACCGATCAGGTGATCCGCTTCGAGGAGGTGCGCTCGGGTGACTACAAGAAGTTCGTCGACTGGGTGAGTGCCTCGGTGCTGGCGCGCAGCAAGAGTCTCGGCGAGGCGCTCGATCAGACCATCGAGCTGTCGCTCGACAAGCGTGTCCTGAGTCTGGTGAAGAATCCCCCGCCGCCGACGTGCGCCGATGAATCCTGCGTGACCCTGGTCGGACGCTGCCAGAAGACGCGCAAGCCCTACATCATGAAATACGAGCGCGAGCGCCAGAACCTGGGCACCAGCGAGTTCCAATTCGAGGTCGCCCTGTACCGGCTCGCTGGCTGCTATCCGCTCGACGAGTCCTATTTCGACTGGACCGATCCGCGCACCGGCGATCTCAAGGTCAATACGTCTGATCTCGTGGGCGCGCCCGGCTGTCCGCACTGCGGCAATGCGACGGCCTTTGCCATGTGCGGCTGCGGTAAGCTGCTGTGCATCGACGGGCCGGGCGAGGCGATCTGTCCCTGGTGCGAGCAAGTCGTGGCCTTCGCGGCGGGACGTGCCGCCGATGACGGTGGTTTCGATGTCGGGCGCGGTCAGGGGTGATGCAGTCTCATGAGCGAGCCGCGCCGGAAGCTGACACCCGAGATGCGAGCCGCCTTCGCGCCCAGTGTCGAGACCCTGGTTCGGACGCTGATGGGGCAGGGCAACGATCCACCCTTCTTCAAGTCGGTCGAAGCTTCACATGAGACGATCGAGACGTTCGTGTGCTCGGATGCTGTATTCGAGGCGACGTTTAATTATGCCTCCGCCCTGATGCATATCTGGCAACAGCAGAAATACGGCCAACCTCTGCGGCCGCTGTCACAACATCAGAAATCATCTGGAGCGGGGCAGTCCTGTGCCTCGTCCACGGCGTCGTCCAAAAGCCATTCACCGAACGATCCAGGGTCCGAGCCGATGCCCGAAACGATCCATGACACCGAAGAATCCGGGACGCCTCAAGAAGAGACGCCCGCCATGCCCGAGGTCATATCAGATCCCAGTCCATCCCAGCCGGAGCGAGCACGAGCCGATGAGCCGTCTGCGACGTCGGAACCCGAGCCGGCACCTGAGTCATCCGAACTGGAGCCGCTCCCGGAGCCACAAACGGACACATCTGACGTGATCGCCGCAACGGCGAAACCCATGGATGCGTTGCCGGACGACCCCGGAGACGAACCCAAACCCCAGCAACCAGGCGATATCCCTGCCGTCGCGGCTCCGCGCGCGCGAACACCCGAACCCCGTGCCGCCTTCTCGCTGCCCAACGCCAAGGTCGGTGTCGAATACGCCGCCAGGATCGAGGCCCGCGACGCCGTGGATCAGCGGCTCATCATCCAGGACATCAAGCTGCCGGAGACGCTTGGGCTGCACTTCGACCCCGAGAGCGGCGAGTTACGCGGCACGCCGCAGACGGCTGGGGACCATCGCCTGCCACTGCGCTGGAGTCTTGGAAAAGGCACCAGCTATTCGGGCGAGTGTCTGCTGATCGTCAACCCTGATCCCCGAAGTCTGTGGAAGATCATCGAGCCGCCCGAAGACGCGCCCTATCCCAAGTCGCACACTGATGGCCGTCTGATTCAGACCAACGATATCCGCCTGATCGCCGCCAGCCGTCGCGGACGCTCGCACGAACACGCCAGCAGCTTTCGCGACGACGACTACCTCATCGAACTGGACGCCGAGAACGGCTGGAGCCTGCTGATCGTGGCCGATGGCGCCGGCAGCGCCCAATTCTCGCGTGAAGGCTCCAGACTGGCCGTCACCACCGCCGGCGCTCATCTGCTATCGAACCTGACGGGCGAGCAGGGCGCACGCCTGAGCACCGCCCTGGCCAACTGGGACGCTGAACCAGAAGCCAGCGCCAAGACCCTGGGCACCGCGTTCCATTATCTCTTCCACGAAGCCGCGAGCCTCGCCATCCAATCGATCGAACAGGAGGCCGCGACTCAGGGCGCCAAGCCCCGCGACTATGCGACCACCGTTCTAGCCGCTGTCGTCAAACGCCAGGGCACCTCGACCTTCGTCGCCAGCTTCTGGATGGGCGACGGCGCCATCGCCGCCTATGGTCCGCGCGGTCGAGTGCGGCTGATGGGCACACCCGACGGCGGCGAGTTCGCCGGTCAGACCCGCTTCCTCGATCGCGCCGCGCTCGCCGATCAGGGTTTCGCTAAGCGCATCGGCTTGGGCTATTTCCAGGATCTGACCGCCGTTCTGCTTATGACCGATGGCGTCTCCGACCCGCGTTTCGAGACCGACAGCGGGCTGGCCGATCCAAGCCGCTGGGACGCCCTCTGGGACGAACTCGCTCCCATCCTCGACGCCGCCGAGCCGGAGCAGACAATCGTTGACTGGCTGGGCTTCTTCTCGCCGGGCAACCATGACGATCGGACCCTCGCCCTGCATTGGGTGAGCGCGAAGGAGAAGTAACAATGGCCAGGGTCATCACCTGCCGCACGCTCGACGGCCAGCCGCTGGAGTTCGTCGACGACATCATCGGCTCGGGCGCCATGAAAGACGTCTATTTCGCCCCCGACCGCTCCTATGTGGTCGCCTTCTACAAGTCGCCCCAGGACTATGCGGCACGCGAACGGCTCGGCATGATCACCGGCAAGTATCGCGAGAGCATCTTCGAGCAGACCGGCGGCGACTACTGGCGCAACCTCTTCTGCTGGCCGACGGCGATGCTGGAACACGAGGGTCGGCTCGGGCTGGTCGCGCCCGCCTATCCGCGTCATTTCTTCTTCGAGCACGGTTCCCGTAACGACGACATGCTCAAGATCCGGGGCCGCGAAAAGGAAGGCAAATGGTTCGCCGCCGCCAATCTGCGCAACCGCTTCATGGACCCGCGCGAGCTGGGTGACTGGCTCGGTCATCTCCGCGCCTGTCTACTGCTGGCGCGCGCCGTGCGCCGGCTGCACATGGCCGGACTGGCGCACTCGGATCTGTCCTACAAGAATGTCCTGATCGATCCCTCGCGCGGGCTGTCCTGCGTCATCGACGTCGACGGCCTGGTGGTGCCGGGCAAGTATCCGCCCGATGTGGTCGGCACGCCGGATTTCATCGCCCCGGAAGTCGTCATGACCAGCCATCTGCCCAAGGACGATCCGGCGCGTCATCTGCCCAGGCGCGAGACCGATCTGCACGCCCTGGCGGTGCTGATCTATATGTATCTGCTCTACCGCCACCCATTGCGCGGCGGCAAGGTCCACGACCTCGACGACGAACAGCGCGACGAGTCGCTCTCCATGGGTGAGCGGGCGCTCTTCGTCGAGCATCCGCAGGATCCACGCAACCGCATCCGGCTCGCCGACGTCAAGCCGACCGAGCTGCCCTGGGCCGACACCGAGGCACGGCCCTATCGGCTCACCGGCCCCTATCTGGCACGGCTGTTCGAGCAGGCATTCATCGACGGGTTGCACGATCCGGCGCGCCGCCCCTCGGCCAATGACTGGGAGACGGCGCTTGTCAAGACGGTCGATCTGGTGCAGCCCTGCCACAATCCCGACTGCGAGCAGCAGTGGTATGTGTTCGACAACAGCACGCGCCCAGCCTGTCCCTTCTGCGGCACGCCCTTTCGCGGCCAGCTGCCGATCCTCAACCTCTATTCATCGCGCAAGGAAGGGCAGTTTCGGCCGGACGACCACCGACTCATGGTCTGGACCGGCCAGTCGCTGTTTCAGTGGCACGCCAACAATCTGATCGCCCCCAACGAGAAGCTCAGCGAGGACCAAAAGCGGCGTGTCGGCTATTTCGTCCTGCACGAGGGGCGCTGGTGGCTGGTCAACGAGAATCTGCCGGATCTGCTCGACGTTTCCACTCGCACCCAGGTGCCAATCGGCGGCCAGCTCGAACTCAGAGATAGCCAGCAGATCCTGCTGGCCAAGGGCGAGGGCGGACGGCTGGTCGTGGTGCAGATGGTTGAGGCTTGAGCGCGCTCAAAACGGCCACACCCACTCATCCACATCCGGCTTGTCGATGCCGTGCTCATAGGCGTAGTTGCGGCACTCGATCTGCTGATCGCGGAGCTTTTCCTTCACATGCGCCCCGGCGACCTGGAGCCGTGGCACCCGGTTGATGACATCGATCGCCAGACTGAAACGGTCGATTTCGTTGTTGATCGCTAGCTCCAGGGGCGTGTTGATATTGCCCTTCTCCTTGTAGCCGCGCACATGCAGGTTCCGGTGATTGGTGCGCCGGTACGCCAGGCGATGGATGAGCCAGGGATAGCCGTGGAAGTTGAAGATGATCGGCTTGTCCTTGGTGAAAAGACTGTCGAAATCGGCGTCGGAAAGCCCGTGCGGATGCTCGCCGGCGGGCTGGAGCTTGAACAGATCCACGACATTGATGAAGCGGATCTTGATATCTTCGAAATGCTCGCGCAGCAGTGCCGTGGCCGCCAGTGCCTCCTTGGTCGGGATGTCGCCGCAACCGGCCATCACTACATCGGGTTCCGCGCCCTGATCGTTGCTCGCCCACTCCCAGAGGCCGATGCCCTTGGTGCAGTGCTTGATGGCGGCATCCATGTCCAGATACTGCAAATGGCTCTGCTTGTCGGCAACGATGACATTGATGTTGTCACGGCTCTGGAGACAGTGATCCACGGTCGAGAGCAGGGTATTGACGTCCGGCGGCAGATAGATGCGCGTGACCTCGGGATCCTTGTTGACCACCACATCCAGAAAGCCCGGATCCTGATGGGTGAAGCCGTTGTGGTCCTGGCGCCAGACAGTCGAGGTGATGAGCAGATTGAGCGAGGAGACACGCGCGCGCCAGGGGATGTCTTCGCAGATCGACAGCCACTTAGCGTGCTGGTTGTACATGCTGTCGATGACATGGACGAAGGCTTCATAGGTCGCAAAGAAGCCGTGACGCCCGGTCAGCAAATAGCCTTCGTACCAGCCCTCCAGGGTGTGCTCGGAGAGCATTTCCAGCACCCGCCCGTCGGGCGAAAGTTCGCCGCCGTCGCTATCCTCGGGCTTGTAGTCGCACAGCCAGAGCTTCTTTGAGACCTCGTAGACCGCATCGAGCTTGTTGGAGGTGTTCTCGTCCGGGCCGAAGACGCGGAAGTTGTCCATGTTCTTCGCCATCACATCGCGCAGCAGGGCGCCGGTCGGCTTGGTGTTCATGGCGCGCGTGGTGCCGGGTTTGTCGACGCGGATGGCGTAATCGCGGAAATCCGGCATCCGCAGCGCCCGGCGCAGCAGGCCGCCGTTGGCGTGCGGACTGGCGCTCATGCGCCGCGTGCCCGTAGGTGCGAGCGCCTTGAGTTCGGGGATCAACCGTCCCTGTTGGTCGAACAGCGCCTCGGGCTTGTAACTGCGCATCCAGTCTTCGAGCTGTTTGAGATGCGCCGGATTGTCGTGCATCCCGGAGAGCGGCACCTGATGGGCGCGCCAGAAACCCTCGACCTTATGGCCGTCGACCTCGTCCGGTCCGGTCCAGCCCTTGGGCGTGCGCAGCACGATCATCGGCCAGTGGGCGCGCGTGGCCTCGCCGCTGGTGCGTGCCTGCTGCTGGATGGCGCGGATCTGGTCGTGACAGGCATCCAGGGTCGCGGCCATGGTCTGGTGCAGCGTCAGCGGGTCGTCGCCCTCGACGAAATACGGCGTCCAGCCATAGCCGCGCATGAGACTGGCCAGCTCCTCGTCGGGGATGCGCGCCAACAGGGTCGGATTGTTGATCTTGTAGCCGTTCAGATGCAGGATCGGCAGCACCGCGCCATCGCGGATCGGGTTCAGAAACTTGCTCGAATGCCAGGAGGTGGCCAGCGGTCCGGTCTCGGCCTCGCCATCACCGACCGCCACCGTGACCAACAGATCCGGATTGTCGAAGGCCGCGCCGAAGGCGTGCGAGATCGAGTAGCCGAGCTCACCGCCCTCATGGATCGAGCCGGGCGTTTCGGGTGTGCAGTGCGAGCCGATCCCGCCGGGGAAGGAAAACTGCCTGAAGAACGCCTTCAGACCTTCTTCGTCTTCGCTCTTGTTGGGATAGATCTCGGAATAGGTGCCTTCCAGATAGACTGGCGCCAGCACGCCCGGCGCACCATGACCGGGACCGGCGAGAAAGATCGCATCCTGATCGCGCTCGCGGATGATCCGGTTCATGTGGACATACATGAACGAGAGTCCGGGACTCGCACCCCAATGACCCAAAAGGCGCTGCTTGATGTGCTCCGGCTTGAGCGGTTCGCGCAACAGCGGATTGTCGCGCAGATAGATCATGCCGACGGCCAGATAGTTGCAGGCGCGCCAGTAGGCGTCGATCCGGTCGAGCTGCTCGGGTGTGAGCGGGGTGGCGGTCACTGGCGTGGTGTCGTGCGTCATGGTCTTCCTCCTGAGTCCTGGTTGAGATCGCATCTAAGATACAGACCGATCGTGACCTTCTGACGACCAGAGAGCCTGATCGTTCAACTGCTGGTGGATTTGACCGCTGATAACGGCGCCGCCGTCGCGGCTCAGATGAGTTCCTGAGTGACGAACAGATAACCCAGCGCGACAGTGACCACGGCGATGGCCACGTAAGGGAGTAGAATGCAGATGCCCGGCAGGTCGTTGCAGAACCGACTGTACTTGCAGAGTTTACAGCTTCTCATCAGTCTTTCTGTCCGCTCGTCTGTAGTGTATGGCGCTTCGGCTCGCCGGTGGACGGGCTGAGGCGATGATCGGTCTCGGGTCTCCTCGCGAGAGACGCTATCCTTACCCAAGTTCGCGCCAGGTTCAATGGCGTCGTCCGTCCACAATCTCAATCCCAGGCCTCGTCATCCCTTGAAGACTTCATCCAATTCCAGTGGCACGCCGGCTCATCCGCACGCAACGGCCCCGCGTGTCGGCTTCGTCAGTCTCGGCTGTCCCAAGGCCACGGTCGACTCCGAGCGCATCCTCACCCGGCTGCGCGCCGAGGGCTATCAGCTCCAGGCGACCCAGGCCGAGGCCGATCTGGTCATCGTCAACACCTGCGGCTTCATCGATTCAGCGGTTGATGAATCCCTGGACGCCATCGCCGAGGCGCTCGACGAGAACGGACGGGTGATCGTCACCGGCTGTCTCGGCGCGCGCGCGGAGTTGGTGCGCGAGCGGCATCCCGAGGTGCTGGCCGTCACCGGACCCCACGCACTGGAAGAGGTGATGACCGCCGTGCACGCCCATCTGCCGGCCCCGCACGATCCCTTCACCAGTCTCATCCCGCCCCAGGGCGTGCGTCTGACGCCGGGGCACTATGCCTATTTGAAGATCTCGGAAGGCTGCAACCATCGCTGTCGCTTCTGCATCATCCCGAGTCTGCGCGGCGATCTGGTCAGCCGCCCGATCGGCGAGATCCTCGACGAGGCCGGGCGTCTGGTCGAATCCGGGGTGCGCGAGCTGCTGGTGGTCTCGCAGGACACCAGCGCCTATGGGCTGGATCTGGGCCATCGGCCCGATTTCTGGGGCGGGCGTCCGCTGCGCACCCAGATCACCGAGCTGGCGCGGACCCTGGGCGAGTTGTCGGCCTGGATCCGGCTGCACTATGTCTATCCCTATCCGCACGTCGACGCGCTCATCCCACTGATGGCCGATGGGGTGATCCTGCCGTATCTGGACATGCCGCTCCAGCATGGCAGCGAATCTGTCCTGCGTGCCATGCGTCGTCCGGCGGCGACCGAGAAGGTGCTGGACCGTCTGACCCGCTGGCGCGCCGACTGTCCTGACTTGGTATTACGCAGTACCTTCATCGTCGGCTTTCCGGGCGAGACAGAGGACGATTTTGAACGGCTGCTGGACTTTCTGCGCGAGGCGCGGCTCGACCGGGTCGGTTGCTTCCCCTATTCGGCCGTCGAGGGTGCGGCGGCCAATGAGCTTCCGAATCCGGTGCCCGAGTCGCTCAAACAGGAACGTCTGGAGCGCTTCATGGAGGTCCAGGCCGATATTAGTCGCGAGAAACTGGCCGCGCGCGTCGGTCAGCGGCTCACGGTGCTGGTCGATGCCGTGGAGGAAGACGCCATCATCGCCCGCAGTTATGGCGACGCCCCCGAGATCGACGGCGAGGTCATCATCGAGGGTGCCTGGGAGATCGATCCGGGCGACTTCATCGAGGTCGTGATCACCGAAGCCGGTGAACACGACCTCTGGGCGCAGCCGGTCGAGGACGAGGAGTGACGGGCGTCAGTCTCAGAACGCCGGCCCGCTCTGCTTGCCGAGCTTCTTGAGGATCAGCGCCAGCGGACAGAAGCCAGTGAAGGCCGACTGAAAGAGATTGGCGCCGACGAAGGCGGTAAACCACAGCCAGTAGGGGCTGACATAGTGAGCCAGCAGCAGAGAGATCAGGATAAAGCCGCCAGCGACGGCAAAAACGATGCGTTCAATCGACATGAAATTCTCTACACTTGATCGTGGAATGGAAGGACGCGTGGATCTTACTGAGTCGAGGCGGCTTTGTTCAACCAAGCCGGGATTCGAGTCACCACATATCACCGTGCATGGACACCTCTTTGTGTGCGCACTCCAGCACAGGCCAGGTCACAGGGTAGCTGCATGACGCATGACGATCTTGCCGTTTTGATCGCGGGACTGCGACACCCCAGCGCCTATCCGCATGCCGTCGACACCGTCGAGCACATCGAAACCCATATCTCGCATGTGCTGCTGGCAGGTGATTCGGCCTACAAGTTCAAAAAACCCCTGAATCTGGGCTTTCTCGACTTCTCGACCCTGGAGCGGCGCCGGTTCTGCTGCGAGGAAGAACTGCGGCTCAACCGCCGTCTGGCGCCGGATCTCTATCTGGACGTCATCACGGTCAACGGCACGCTCGACGCGCCGCGCATCGACGGCGCGGGACCGATCCTTGAGTATGGCGTTTGGATGCGCCGTTTTCCGCAGTCGGCCCTGCTCGATCGTCAGCCCGTGACGGACGCACTCATGACGCGGCTGGCCGAGCACATCGCCGACTTCCATGCCGGCATCCCCGTCTCTGGTCTGGGCCGCACGTTTGGAACGCCTGCGCAGGTGCTCGAACCCATGCTGGAGAACCTGACCCAGATCCGCGCCTGTATTGACAGTTCCGAGGATCTGGCGCGACTGGAGATGCTCGAAACCTGGATTCAGGCCCGCTTCGAAGTGCTGACACCGATGATCGAGCGGCGCCGCGTCGAGGGCTTCGTGCGCGAGTGTCATGGCGACATGCATCGCGGCAACATCGCCCTCGTCGACGACCAGATCCAGATCTTCGACGCCATCGAGTTCAACCCCAATCTGCGCTGGATCGACACCGCCAGCGAAATCGCCTTTCTCGTCATGGATCTGGAGCAGGAAGGCGAACGCGGCGCCGCCCATCGCTTCCTCAACCGCTATCTGGAATGCAGTGGTGACTATGGCGCGCTGACCATGCTCGATTTCTACAAAGTCTATCGTGCCCTGGTGCGTGCCAAGGTGCTGGCGATCCGCTGGAGCCAGGACGACCTGCCCGACTCGGACGCGGCCATCATCCGCGACGATTTCGCGCGCTATCTCGATCTGGCGCTGTCCTACACCCGGATGCGCCGCCGGCATCTGCTGATCGCCTGCGGTCTGCCGGGATCGGGCAAGAGCCGGCTGTCCTCTCGACTGCGCGAGGCACTGCCGCTGATTCATCTGCGCTCGGACGTCGAGCGCAAGCGTCTGTTCGGGCTGGGAGAGCTGGCGCGCACCGCCAGTAGCGTCGACCGTGGTATCTATTTTCCGCGTGCGACCGACTGGACCTATGAGCGTCTGCACCGTCTGGCCGATGATATTTTGGCCAGCGGTTATGACGTGCTGGTCGATGCGACCTTCATCGCTCGCCATCGGCGCGAGCGTTTTCAGGCGCTGGCACAGCGACATGGCGCTGGATTCGCGATTCTGGCGCTCGATGCGCCGCTCGATGTCTTGCGCGAACGGGTAACGCGACGTCTGGCCCGTGGCGCCGATGTCTCTGAGGCCGATCTCTCGGTGCTGGAGCGTCAGTACGCAAGCCGTCAGCCCCTGAGCGAGCAGGAATACAGGCGCGCGCTCGTCATCGATACCAGTCGTGATGCGGCGCTCTCTGAACTGCTCGACCGTGTGCGTGAATTGCTCGACGCTGAGAGACTTCCAGCCGACCCGGCTCAGGATCGTCCGCCGGGTTCAGCGTGAGTCGTGTCTTCAGTATTTGGCGTGCTGTCGCGCGAGTCGTCACAATATCGGCTATCTTCAAATGGAATTCTTACCTGATCGGCAGGCAATGATGTCAGACACCTTCCTCGGTATACAGCCGATCTTTGACCGCAAGCAACGCATCCTGGCCTATGAATTGTTATTTCGCGGTGTCTCCGGCGGATTCGACGACGATCCAATCGGCGCGGATGCCGCGACCTCACAAGTCATCGTCAATGCCTTTACCGACATCGGTGTCGAGCGCCTGGGGCGCGACAAGCGCCTGTTTCTCAATCTGACCACGAGTTGGCTCACCAGCGATCTCATTCAGACCCTGCCGCCCAAGCGGGTAGTGCTGGAGGTGCTGGAAACAGTGCAGGTCACACCCGCCCTGGTCGAAGCGGCCAGACAGTTGGTTGATCAAGGCTTTACGCTCGCCCTCGACGATTTCGTCTATACACCCGACTGGGATCCGCTGCTTGAGATCGCTCGCATCGTCAAATTTGACGTGCTCGGTGATGATCGCGCCGCAATCGCAGCCAAGGTCGCGTCACTGCCCGCGATCTATCGTCCACACCTGCTGGCCGAAAAGATCGAGACATACGAGCAGTTTCAGGATTGTATCGATCTGGGCTTCGAACTCTTTCAAGGGTATTACCTGGCCCGACCCGAAGTGCTCACCGGCAAGCGACCGCCGGCCAATCGACTGCAGTCGCTGCGTTTGCTGGCCCGATTGAATGATGAGGCAATCGGCTTGCAGGAGGTCGAGCACATTGTCAGTCAGGACGTCACCCTGAGCTATCGTCTGCTGCGCTTCATCAGCAATGCGGCGATCTCTCAGGGGCGGCCCATTCAGACCTTGATGCAGGCCATTTCACTCGTTGGTTTACGCACCGTGCGGCAGTGGGCGGCCCTGCTGACCCTGGGGTCACTGGAGGAGGGCAACCCCTATAGTTTCACACGCTCGCTGACCTATGCGCGGTTCTGCCAGCTCGTCGGCGAGCACCATTTCAATCAGGACAAGGACGCGCTGTTCACTGTGGGTTTGTTCTCCAACCTCGATGAAATTCTGTTGATCCCCTTGAGTGAGGCCCTGGAGAATCTGCCCCTGGACCCGCGTATCAAGAACGCCATCCTTGAACACGAGGGGTTGCTTGGGGCCGTGCTGGTGAAAGCCAAGCGTTTCGAGTGCAGCACGCCCCCTCCCGACGTGGTCGTGCCGGGGCTGGAAGAAGAAACGCTCGCGCTCTATTTTCTCGAAGCCTTTGCCTGGGCGCGCGAGCTTCAGAGTCAGGTCGAAAGCGCGATAATCAACTGAGACATCAGAGCGCCGAAGCCTTCCTCCGTCGTCTCAGATCAGCAGCACGACCACCCCGCTCAACATGAGTGCGCCGGCCGGCAGCCGCGCCGCCAAGCCCGGTTCGCGAAAGATCAGCGCGCCATAGAGAATGCCGAACAAGAGGCTGGTGCGCTTGACGGCGATCATATAGGCGACCTCGACCTTCTGGATGGCCAGGAAATGGGTGAAGACCATGATCCCGAGCAGTCCGCCGACCGTCAGCACCGCCCAGGGATGGCGGGCGAGTGCACGCAAGCGGCGCGGACACGGCAACACGATCACCACCGCGACCGCGATCCCGAGCAGCGCAAAATAGAAAGCGCCGAACGACTCAGGCGGCAGATAGCGCATCGCACCCTTGCCCAGGGTCGCCGTGAGCGCGTAGAGCGCCGCGACTCCGAGCATCATCCGTGACCCAGGCTCATCCAGGATGGCCGCGAAGGGCGCGACCCAGCCGCGCCAGTTGCGCCGGTGGGCATGGGCGCTGTTGAGCAGCCAGGCGCCTGCGACCACCAGCAGGATCCCGAGCATTCCGTGCGCCGAGACCTGTTCGCCAAGCAGCAGCCAGGCCACGGCGATCACGAACACCGGCGTGAAGGCCAGATAGGGCAGGGTGAGTGAGAGCGGGTGGTCGCGAATGGCCGCCACATAGAGCCACATGGCCGCCAGTTCCAGCGGCAGCATCACCGCCATCCAGCCCCAGAACGCCAGGGGCAGCGCTGTAAGCGGCGGCAGACCGACCAGCAGGGGCGTCATCAGCAGCCCCGGCAGGCAGAAGCGCACCACCAGCAGCTCGCTGGCTGTGAGATCACGCAACCAGGCTTTGGCCGCTGCATCTGCACTGGCCAGGGTGAAGGCGCAGATCAGCGCCAGCGCGATCCAGCTCATAAACGCGCGTGATCACCAACCCCGAGCACCTCGACCCCGGCGCCCGGCCGATGGGCCTGTTCGCTGATACGCCGACGCCAGGCACGCGCGCCGGGCTGGCCCTGGAAGAGTCCGAGCAGGTGCTGGCTCATGGCGTTCATCGGCACACCAGCCGCGAGCTGACGCTCGGCATAGGGGATGAAGGATTCGAGTACCTGCCGGCGTGTCGGCACCGGATGATCGTCGCCAAAGACGCGCTGATCGGCCTCGGCCAGGATCCAGGGATTGTGATACGCCTCGCGCCCGATCATGACCCCATCGAGATCGCGCAGGAAGTCAGTGGTCTCGTCCAGGGTCTTGATGCCGCCGTTGACGATGATCGGACGTTCCGGGAAGTCGCGCTTGAGAGCGCGCACGACTTCGTAGCGCAAGGGCGGGATGTCGCGATTCTCCTTGGGGCTCAAGCCTTTGAGCCAGGCCTTGCGCGCATGCACAATGATGGCGTCGCAACCGGCCGCGTTCAAATGACCGACGAAATCGACCAGCTCAGCATAGCTGTCGCGCTCGTCGATGCCGATGCGATGCTTGACCGTCACCGGCACCCGGACGGCCGCGCGCATCGCCGTCACGCACTCGGCCACCAGCGCCGGTTCAGCCATGAGACAGGCGCCGAAGCGTCCGTTCTGGACCCGATCGGAGGGGCAGCCGACGTTGAGGTTGATCTCATCATAGCCCCAATCCTCGGCCATGCGCGCACACTGTGCCAGGTCTTTGGGGTCTGAGCCGCCGAGCTGTAGCGCCACCGGATGCTCAGTCGGATCGTAACGCAGAAAACGCTCCCGATCGCCGTGGATCAGGGCGCCGGTGGTGATCATCTCGGTATAGAGCAGGGTGTGACGGCTGATCAGACGCAGAAAGTACCGACAGTGTCTGTCAGTCCAGTCCAGCATCGGAGCGACACTCAATTTTCTATCGATTGAATGCATAGGTCAGGCTGACTCTTGGTTGGAACGAAGCACGCTCGGTTTGTTTTGATAAACGGATTGATCAATCCGAGGCCAGTAATTCCTTGAGCGCTTTCAAATGGGCCAGGCCACGGGCCTTGCGATTCTCTGGACTGTCCTCGCGGCGCTCGCCGTCCCAATCGAGCTGATCCTCGGGCAGCTCCCCGAGAAAGCGGCTCGGCTCGCCGTGCACCCATTCGCCATAACGCCGCCGCCGGCGGGCGAGCGTAAATGTGAGTGCCTCGCGCGCGCGCGTGATGCCGACATAGGCGAGCCGACGTTCCTCCTCGATGCTGTCCTCCTCGATGCTGGTGCGATGCGGCAGCAATTCTTCTTCCATGCCGACCAGAAACACCTGCGGAAACTCCAGCCCTTTGGCGGCATGCAGCGTCATCAAATGGACGCGATCGCCGCCCTCGTCTTCGTCCTGACGGTCGAGCACATCCATCAGCGTGAGATGATCGACCAGATCGACCAGCGTGCGGTTCTGAAATTCGCCCTGGCGTAGACGACCGAGCCAGGCCAGCAAGTCTTCGACATTGTCGTGCCGACGTTCGGCGACGGGCTGGCTGGAGGCATTCTCGCGCAACCAGGCGCGATAACCGATGGCCTGGACGAGCGCGCGCGCTGTGCCGACCGGGTCGCTCTGGCCGAGCTGTTGATGCGCGTCGATGAGTTGAGTAAAGGCCGCGAGCCGCTCGCGCTGACGCGCATTGAGACAGGCAGCCAGTCCGGGATCGGAGCAACCGGCGAGCAGACTCAGGCCCTGCTGGCGGCTGTGGGCGGCGAGATGTTCGAGCGTGGTCGGGCCGATCTCGCGTCTGGGCGTGTTGACGACGCGCAGAAACGCCGTGTCATCGCCGGGATTGGCCAGCAGACGCAGATAGGCCATGACATCCTTGATCTCGGCGCGCGCGAAGAAGGAGGTGCCGCCGCTCAGAAAATAGGGGATGTTATGCTCGCGCAGCGCCTGCTCGAAGGGGCGGGCCTGATAGTTGCCGCGAAAGAGAATGGCGATATCGCCGAAGGCACGGCTCTCGGTGAACTTCAGATGCAGAATCTCGGAGGCCACACGCGCGGCCTCGTCGGTCTCGTCGCGACAGCGGATGACGCGCGCGCGCTCGCCGGGACCGTGCTCGCTCCAGAGCCGCTTCTCGAAGACGTGCGGGTTGTTGGCAATCAGCGTATTGGCCAGACCCAGGATGCGGGCGCTGGAGCGATAGTTCTGCTCCAGCATGATGACCTTCAGGGCCGGATAGTCTTCCTGGAGCCGCGCCAGATTTTCGGGCCGCGCGCCGCGCCAGGCATAGATCGACTGATCGTCGTCGCCGACCACGGTGAAGGCGCCCCGCGTACCGGTCAACTGGCGCACCAGATCGTACTGGGCGCTGTTGGTGTCCTGATACTCGTCGACCAGCAGATAGCGCAGACGCGCGCGCCACTCCTCCAGAATCGCGGGCCGGGTGCGGAACAGGCGCGTCGGCGTCAGGATGAGATCGTCAAAATCGACGGCGTTGTAAATGCGCAGACGACGTTCATAGTCGGCATAGAGTGCGGCGAGCCGGGCCTCGAACGCATCCTCGGCCCCCTGCGCGGCCTGCTCCGGGTCGACGCCATCATTCTTCCAGCGCGAGATCCGATGCTGGACCGCTCCCGGACTCAGTGCATCGGCCTCGGTTGAGCCACGGATCTGTTCCTTGAGCAGTGACTCGGTGTCCTGGGCGTCGAGCAGCGCAAATCCAGGATGCAGGCCGGCGGCCTCGGGATGGCGACGCAGGATTTCGAGTCCGAGCCGGTGGAAGGTCGAGATGGTCAGCCCGCGTGTTTGGGTGCCCTTGAGCTGCTGGCTCACGCGCTCGCGCATCTCGCGTGCGGCCTTGTTGGTAAAGGTCAGGGCGCGGATGTGGCGGGGCGCCAGACCGACGTCCTCGATCAGATAGCCGATCTTCTGCGTGATGACACGGGTCTTGCCCGAACCGGCACCGGCGAGCACCAGCAAGGGGCCAGCAGTGTAGCGAACCGCTTCGAGTTGTCGCGAATTGAGTCCGGCCATCCTGTTGAGTGCGCTCGCGTGGGGGCAGGTGAGGGGAGGGCATTATGCCCGATTGGGGAAGCAATCCGGAGCGGTTCGTACTACCATTTGCGTCATGTTCTCCGACACTCCGGGTGACCCGTGCCAAATCGACGACTTGCTGTTTTGCTGCTCGCCTCCTGCCTGACGACCGTCCATGCTCAAGACGAAGCCGCAGAGGATAGCGGATTCTTGCAAGCGCCCGAGGTCGTGCCGTCCCCGATCACAGGCGAGGCCGTCGAGCCGGATATCACCATCAAGGAATCCGGCGGCGATCTCGTCTACGAATATCGGGTGCGCGGCGTGCTCTACCTGGTGCGGGTACAGCCGCCGGTCGGGCCGCCGTATTATCTCTATGACATCAATGGGGATGGGCTGATCGACGCCCAGGAACGCTCGGCACGCAATATCTCGGTGCCGCAGTGGGTGCTGTTCGAGTGGGATTGAGTGGCGGGCGCTTCAGGCGGTCGCGCATCCCGGGCCGACGGCGTGGCCGTTCGGGGGTTGTTGCGACATCGGCGGCATGAACGACTCAGCGCTCGCCGCCAGAAATTCGGGATACATGTCGCGGAACATGACGCCGATCCCCGTGCTGTCCTGATGGATCACGATGGCGGGGATGCGCCACTCCCGACCCATGTCCCGCACCTCAAGTACCACCAGGGTGCCGGTCGGCAATGTCAGATTGCTGACTTCGAGATACATCCCTTGGTCGGATAGGTTACGCCCCTTGGCGCTGCGGAAACGACGGTTGCGGTACTGGATCTGAACGTCGATGTCACGCGGACGACGCTGACCGTAGCGGTGCTCAATACTCATGGATGCTTCCTGATTCTTCTTCATGTTCCGATATGTTAAGCGTCAATCTTGACGACTGCGTTCAGTGCGTGTGACGAGACGATGAATGCCTGACGGCGCATGCACCAGACTGGTGCAGCCTGCACGATCCTGGGTGGCAGGAGCCTGAAGCCAATCTGCGCTCAAGCGGCCTGACAGGTCTCGTGCCCCCAGGTCGTCGCCCGCAGATCTTGACGCGGGCTGACCGGCCTGCTGGTCTCGCGCAGGCTTCGCACCTGTAGATACCCCCAGATCGTACCGGCAAAGAAGGCCGCATCCTCGGGTAGAAAGTCGAAGCGAAAGAGCCGCATGTAGTGATCGAGGATGGTCGCGGTATGCTTGTTCACAAATTCCTGTTCCGTCAGGCAACCGTCGGCGAGTAATTGCGCTTCGATCTCCGGGACCGCTGCCAGGTCTTCGAAGAAACCTCGCCCCATACGAATGAGTTCAGTCATGACACGTCTGCCCCTTTTGAAAATCAATGTTCTGCGATGAAGCTATTTATAGAGCAAATTTATTAAGCTTATGTGACAGGTGCTCGTGTCGATGAGCGGCGGCCTGTCAGGTAAAACAGGTTTAGCATGTCATTTTGAAGGCAAAAAAAGCGCCAATATTGAGGCGCTGACTGAAATCAAAAAGAACCCCCGAGGTCCGGGATGTGGGGCCTCGGGGGAACACGCCCCGGTTGGGGTAGCCGGGGATTGGGATCGCCATCCAGGGGGGATGATGAGCGATCCCGTTTCGCTCGATAACTCTGACTATTGAGCTTGGATTTGGTTCCCCTGCCTGATTCAGTGTGCGTCGTCCCAGTTCTCGCCCACACCGACGTCCACCACCAGGGGCACAGCGAGTTCGGCGGCGGCTTCCATCGCGGTGCGAACACGCGCGCTTGCCTCCTCGACCACCGACTCAGCGACCTCCAGCACCAGTTCGTCGTGGACCTGCATGATGAGCCGCGCGGCGGGCCGCTCGACTTCGATCCAGGCATCGACGGCGATCATGGCGCGCTTGATGATGTCCGCCGCCGTGCCCTGCATCGGTGCGTTGATGGCAGTGCGCTCGGCCGCCGCGCGCCGGGCCTGGTTGCCATGGCCGATCTCAGGCAGATGCAGCCGGCGCCCGCAGAGCGTCTCGACATAGCCGTCTTCGCGCGCCTGCCGGCGGGTGCGGTCCATGAACGCGCGCACGCCCGGATAGCGCGCGAAATAGCGATCGACATATTCCTGAGCCGCGCCGCGCTCGATGCCGAGCTGACGCGCCAGTCCAAAAGCCGACATGCCGTAGATGAGTCCAAAGTTGATGGCCTTGGCCGAGCGGCGCTGTTCGCTGGTCACGGCCTCAGGCGCCAGCCCCAGGATTTCGGCGGCGGTGGCGCGGTGGATGTCCTGGCCGCTGGCAAAGGCGGCGAGCAGGCGTTCATCGCCCGAGAGATGCGCCATGATCCGCAATTCGATCTGCGAATAGTCGGCGGCGAGCAGTCGATGGCCGGGAGCGGCGATAAAGGCGTGGCGGATGCGTCGCCCTTGCTCGGTGCGGATCGGGATGTTCTGCAGATTGGGATCGCTGGAAGAGAGCCGCCCGGTGGCCGTGACCGCCTGATGATAGGAGGTGTGGACACGCCCGGTATCTGGGTCGACCATGCGCGGCAGCTTGTCGGTATAGGTCGACTTGAGCTTGGACAGTCCGCGATGGTCGAGGATGATCCGGGGCAGCTCATGGCCGTCACTGGCCAAACGTTCGAGCACGTCCTCGGAGGTCGAGGGCGCACCCTTGGGCGTCTTGGCCACGACCGGCAGACCCAGCTCGTCGAAGAAGATTGCACCGATCTGTTTGGGCGAGCCGAGATTGAAGCGCCGGCCCGCGACCCGGTAGGCGGTTTCCTCCAGTTCGAGGATCCGGCGAGCCAGGTCGGCGCTCTGTTTGGCGAGCTGAGTGCTGTCGATCAGTACCCCGGCGCGCTCCAGACGCGAGAGTACAGGCACCAGCGGCATCTCGATCTCGCGATAGAGCTGTTCGAGTGCCGGCACGGCGGCGAGACGCGGCTGGAAGAGCTGATGCAGGCGTAGTGTGACCTCGGCGTCCTCGGCGGCATAGGGTCCAGCCTGTTCCAGCGGCACCTGATCGAACCCGAGCTGCTTGGCGCCCTTGCCGGCGACATCCTCGAAGCGGATGGTGTCGTGATTCAGAAAGCGTTTGGCGAGCGAGTCCAGGTCGTGGCGCGCGGTGCTGTCGAGCACATAGCTGGCGAGCAATGTGTCGTGGGCGATGCCGCGCACTGTGATGTCATAGCGGGCGAGCACGCTCATGTCGTACTTGAGGTTCTGGCCGACCTTGAGGCGGTCGGCGTCTTCCAGCAGCGGTTTCAATCGGGCCAGAACGTAGTCACGGTCGAGTTGATCGGGGGCGCCCGGATAGACATGCGCAAGCGGGACATAGGCCGCCTGTCCAGGTTCGAGCGCGAACGAAACGCCCACCAGTTCGGCCTGCATGGCGTCGAGCGCCGTGGTCTCGGTGTCGAAGGCGAAGAGTGCGGCTGTTTGCAGACGACTCACCCAGCCCTCCAGGGCGGCTTCGGTCAGCACCAGCTCATACTCGGCCCCAGACTCGGTCTGGTGCTCCGGATGGTGCGTATTTGCCGCAGATGACGCTCCGGCGACTCCAACCCCATCGAGTGTCGCCAGCAGACGGCGCGACCCTAGCCGTTCGTACCAGTCGCGCAGCGTCTCGACATCGGGCGGAGCCGGGCGCAGATCGGTTGGTCCCAGATCGAGCGCGACGTCACGTTTGATGCGGGTGAGCTGGCGCGCGAGTGGAAGCTGATCGAGCACCGCACGCAGCGACTCGCCGATCTTGCCTTTGATCGAATCAGACTGGGCGATGACCCCATCGAGATCACCGTATTCGGCGATCCATTTGACCGCCGTCTTGGGTCCGCACTTGGGCACGCCGGGCACGTTGTCGACACTATCGCCCATCAGGGCCAGATAGTCGACGATGCGCTCGGGTGGCACGCCGAACTTCTCGCGCACCCCCTCCGGGTCGAGCACGATACCGGTCATGGTGTTGATCAGGGTCACATGCTCGCCGACCAGTTGCGCCAGATCCTTGTCCCCGGTCGAGATCAGGGTCGGCAGGTTCACTGCGGCGGCCTGAGTGGCGAGCGTACCGATCACATCGTCAGCCTCCACGCCCGGCACCACCAGCAGCGGCAGTCCCATGGCGCGGATGATCGCCAGCAGCGGCTCGATCTGGGCACGCAGATCCTCCGGCATCGGCGGGCGGTTGGCCTTGTAGTCGGGATAGAGTTCGTGACGGAAACCGCGCCCACCGGCATCGAAGACCACGCCGATATATTCGGGCCGATGATCCTCGATGAGCTTGCGCAGCATGTTGAGCACGCCGACCAGGGCACCGGTCGGCTCGCCGTGCGAGTTGGTCAGCTTCGGCAGGGCATGATAGGCTCGAAACAGATAGCCGGAGGCATCAACGAGGATCAATGGATATTGGGTTGTCATCAGGCGCGTGCTCGGATACGTTGGCCATCAACGGACGCTCAACGGTAGCACAATCGGCGCTATCACTGGCCTTGGACGCTCTCGGACTCAGTGTGCCTCTAGGCGAGATTTATGCTGGACCCTCAAAGACGTTTTGTGATTGCTGCCATCGCGCTCGTTCTTGGGCTGCTGTTGACGCTGCTCGCTACGTTTTATACACGGGCGGATGTCGAATCACTGTTTCAGCGTGAACTGCTGCTGATCGGCCAGGAGGGCGCCACCAAGATCCAGGCCCGGTTGCATGACCACGCCTTGCTGCTGCGCAGCGGGGCCGCTTTTTTCATGGGGTCGGAGCAGGTCAGCCGGGCGGAGTGGCGCGCGTTCGTCCAGCACTCGAAGGTTCACCTGAACCTGCCTGGCGTGCTGGGTTTCGGTTTCGCGCTGGCCATGGCGCCCGAGCGGCTGGCCGAGCACGAGCAGATGATTCGCGCCGAGGGTTTTCCGGACTATCGCGTCTGGCCCGAGGGGACGCGTCCGTTTTATACCGCCATCGTCTATCTGGAACCCTTCTCGGGGCGTAATCTGCGGGCCTTTGGCTACGACATGTTCTCCGAGCCTGTGCGTCGCGCGGCAATGGAGCGGGCGCGCGATCTGGATTTGGCGACACTCTCCGGCAAGGTGTTGCTGGTCCAGGAAACCGATGAGGACATCCAGGCCGGAGCCCTGATGTATGTTCCGGTCTATCGTGTCGGGATGCCGACCGAAACCATCGAACAACGTCGTGCGGCTCTGATCGGTTGGGTCTACAGCCCCTACCGCATGGACGACCTGATGCGCGGCATCCTCGGGAACTGGGATCTTGAACGGCACATCCATCTGCGGCTCTACACGGGCGATCGGGCAACACCCGAGGCGCTGATGCATGACAGCGATCCAACGGCGTCCGCTGACTGGGACGGCTCAGGCTTGGGCGCTCAGTCCATCCCGATCAACTTCAATGGCCAGCGCTGGACCCTGTATCTGACCCAGCCCAATCTGCGGGCGGTGTTGCGCTGGGACGTTCGAGTCTGGATGGTCGCCGCTAGCGGGACACTCCTCAGTCTGCTGATCGCGGCACTGTTGCTCGCCATGAACCGTTTTCGTCTGCTGGCCGTGCGATTGGCCATGGAACTCAAGGCGCGCGAGGAAGCCGAGATTGCTCTGCGCAAGAGTGAGCGCGATTATCGCGAGCTGCTCGACAATCTCCATGTGGGTGTCGTGGTGCATGGTCCAGATACCGGCATCCTCCTTGCCAACCCCATGGCCTCGCGCCTCATGGGGCTGACGCTCGATCAGTTGCACGGTCGCACGGCCATCGATCCGGCTTGGCACTTTTTCCGCGAGGATGGAGCACCGATGCCGCTGACCGAATATCCGGTCAGCCGTGTCGCGAATACCGGGGAGGTTTTGCAGGATCTCGTGCTGGGAATTCTCAAGCCCGATGACGCCAGACTGACCTGGTTGCAATGCGAGGCGCATCCGCTGTGGGACGAGCAGGGACGCCTCCAGCAGATCGTCGTGACCTTCTTCGATGTCACGGCACGCAAAAGCGCCGAAGCCGAGTTGGCGCTTTATCGTCAGCACCTGGAGTCACTGGTGGCCGCGCGCACCCAGGAATTGAGCGAGGCGCGCGATGCGGCCGAGGCGGCCAACCGCGCCAAGAGTGCTTTTCTGGCCAACATGAGTCACGAGATCCGCACGCCGATGAATGCCATCATCGGTCTGAATCATCTGCTCCAACGCGACGTCACGAACCCGCGCGCGCTGGACTGGTTGCACAAGATGGGCGAGGCCGCAATCCATCTGTTGCGTATCATCGACGACATCCTGGATCTGTCCAAGATCGAAGCCGGGCATCTCAGGCTTGAACTGAGCGACTTCTCGCTCCGGCATCTGATTGGACAGACCTTCAGCCTGCTCGGCGAGCGGGCACGGAAGAAGGGGCTGCGGCTGCGCGCCGAGATCGCCCCCGACTTACCCGAGTATCTGACCGGCGATGCCCTGCGTCTGCAACAGGTTTTGCTCAATTTCGTCGCCAACGCCATCAAGTTCTCCGATCAGGGCGAGATCCGGGTCCGTGCCTGGCTGGAAGCCAATGAAGCCGACTGGATTCAGCTACGTCTCGAGGTCGAGGATCAGGGGATCGGCTTGAGCGCCGAACAGCAGGCGCGTCTGTTCATGCCATTCATGCAGGGCGATGAGTCGACGACCCGACGTTATGGCGGCACGGGTCTGGGTCTGGCGATCGCGCGCCGTCTGGCCAACCTCATGCAAGGGGATGTGGGGGTGGTGAGCGAGCCGGGCCAGGGCAGTACCTTCTGGATGAGCGTGCGGCTGCGCACATCGCTCCAACCGGAGCAGCTCAGGCTCGAAGGGGAGGTCAGCGACGTCGATTCGTCCCCGCAGGTGTTCGAGGGTGGCGCGACGAGTCCGGTGCCTCATGTCGCTGAGCGGACGGGGTCGGTGAATCTGGAACAACTTGACTCGCTACTCGCCGAACTGTCCGTCCTCCTGGCTGAAAATGACGTGCGCGCCCTGCGGTTCGTGCGTGATAAAACGGGACTTCTGAACACAGTGCTCGGCGAGGGTGCCCAGGAGCTCATCGACCAGATCCAGGGCTTCGAGTTCGAGCGGGCGGCGCACACCTTGCGCGACATCCAGGCCCGGCGTTCCGTTTGAGTGCTCGGCTTGGCTACCACTAGATGATTTGAGTGATCGTTCTGTATGCAAGATTTCGTACCCGGTCAGCGTTGGCTGAGCGAGACCCAGACCGAGCTTGGACTCGGCCTGGTCGAGGCCGTCGAGGGCCGTCATGTGCGCATCGCCTATCCGGCGACTGGCGAAACCCGGCTCTATGCGCGGCACGAGGCGCCGCTGGCCCGGCTGGTGGTGGGACGCAACGAGCGGATCCGCGACCGCGCCGGGCGTGAGCTGCGGGTGATCGAGGTGCGTACCGCGCATGGACTCATCACCTATCGTGGCGAAGATCAGGCCGGACTGATCCACGACCTGCCCGAGGCCGAACTCGACGACCGCCTGATCTTCAACCGCCCGGGCCAGCGCCTGCTGGCGGCACGGCTCGACAGCGATCACTGGTTCCGGCTGCGTCATCGGACCTGGACGCAGGGGAGGCGCGAGGCCGGTTCAGCGACCCTGGGGCTGGTCGGTGCGCGCGTGGCGCTCATCCCGCATCAGCTGCATATCGCCGCCGAGGTCTCGCGCCGCGAGGCCCCGCGCGTGCTCCTGGCCGACGAGGTCGGGCTGGGCAAGACCATCGAGGCCGGGCTGATCCTGCACCGCATGCGGCTCACAGGCGGCGCGCACCGGGTGCTGATCCTCACCCCCGAGCCGCTGCTCCATCAATGGCTGGTCGAGATGCGCCGCCGCTTCAATCTGGCGCTGGCGCTCTTCGACCAGGAACGCTTCGACTCGATCCAGGACGACAACCCCTTTCTGTCTGAGCAGCGCGTGCTCTGCGGGCTGGAGCTGCTGGTCGAGCAGCCGGCGGCCGGGCAGGCGGTGCTGGAGGCGCCTTGGGATCTGCTGATCGTCGATGAAGCCCATCATCTGACCTGGTCGGAGACCGAGTCGAGTCCGGCCTATCGGCTGGTCGAGGCACTGGCGAAGCGGATTCCATCGGTGCTGCTGCTGACGGCCACGCCCGAACAGCTCGGCCGCGCCGGTCATTTCGGACGCCTGCGTCTGCTCGACCCGGCGCGCTTCCATGATCCAATCGCCTTCCAGGATGAGGAGGCGCGCTATGCACCCATTGCTGCGCTGGCCGCCCGGCTGCTCGATGACGAACCACTCGACGACGAAGACCGGGCACGGCTCGCTTCGCTGCTCGGCGAGTTCGACGGACTGGATCGCGAGACGCTCATCGAACGTCTGATCGACCGTCACGGCACCGGGCGCGTGCTCTTTCGCAACACCCGCGCCACCATCCCCGGCTTTCCGCGCCGTGAGCTGATGGCGCATCCGCTGCCGGAGCCTGACGCCTATCGTGCGCTCGCGGACCCACTGGCGCGTCTGACGCCCGAGCATGCGCATGGCCCCGGCTGGGAGGCGTTCGACCCACGCCTCGACTGGCTGATCGCCACTCTGCGCGCCCTGCGTCCGGCCAAGGTGCTGCTGATCTGCGCCCAGGCGCGCACCGTGCTCGAACTGCGCGAGGCGCTGCGTCAGCGCGCCGGACTCCATGCCGCCGTCTTCCACGAAGGCATGGAGATCGTCGAGCGCGACCGCGCCGCAGCCTATTTCGCCGCTGTCGAGGATGGCACCCAGATCCTGCTGTGCTCAGAGATCGGCAGCGAGGGGCGCAACTTCCAGTTCGCTCATCATCTGATCCTGTTCGACCTGCCGCTGGAGCCGGATCTGCTCGAACAGCGCATTGGCCGGCTCGACCGTATCGGCCAGACCCAGACCATCCGCCTGCATGTGCCCTATCTGAGCGGCGGTCCCATGGAGGTGCTGTGTCGCTGGTATGCCGAGGGACTGGGCGCCTTCGAGCATCTGTGTCCAGCCGCTGCGGCCGTGCATGAGCGCTTGGATGGGCGTCTGAGCACGGCGTTGAGCGAGCCTGGGCTGACTGACGCCCTGATCGCGGAGACCCGTGCGCTGGCCGCTCAGCTCAACAGCGACCTGGCCGCCGGACGCGATCGGCTGCTCGAACTGCATTCACACCGGCTTACACGCGATGCCGCGCTGGTCGAGTCGATCGCGGCCCTCGATGCCGAGCGCACGGTTGCGGACTATCTGACCGACTTCTGGGACGCCTTCGGCGTTGAGCACGAACCCGGCCCCGGCGGCTCGCTGGTGGTGCGCCCCGGTCCGCAGATGCTGCAAGAAACCTTCCCGCGTCTGCCCGAGGATGGGCTGACCGTGACCTTCGACCGCGCCCAGGCGCTGGCCCATGAGGACCGCGAGTTCCTGACCTGGGAGCATCCGATGACACGCGAAGCGATGGAGTTGCTGACCGCCTCGGAACTGGGCAGCGCGGCGCTGATCCTGATCCAGAACGACGCCCGCTTCGCGCGCGCAACGCTGCTGCTGGAGATCCTCTACGTCGCCGAATGTCCGGCCCCACCCGAACTCCAGATGGGCCACTTTCTGCCGCCGACTCCGGTGCGTCTGCTGCTCGATGCCGAGGGACGCGATCGCGCCGGCGAGATTGCGCACGCGAGCCTGCGCGGCGACTGTCTGAGTCACAACGCCAAGCTCGCCCGCGCCCTGATCGAATCACAGGCCGTGCGTCTGGCCGGAATGCTGGAGCAGGGCGAGGCGTTGGCGCATGAAGCACTTGGGCGTCTGGAACAGGACGCCAGAGCGCGGATGGATCAGGTGCTTGGGAACGAATTGGAGCGTCTGCTAACCTTAGCCAAGGTCAACCCCACAGTCCGCCCCGACGAGATCGCACGCTTGAAATACCGGCGCGAACGGCTTGAGGCGCTGTTCGGCAAGACCCATCTTCGACTCGATGCGCTGCGGCTGATCATCGCCCATTGAGCCTTGACGCTACTGGGCCGTCTTCAACGATAGCTGTCGAGTTCTTCCAGCGTGAGGTGCCGTGCCTCGTCCTCCAGCATGATGGGGATGTCGTCCCGGATGGGATAGGCGAGCTGGGCCGACAGCGAGATCAGTTCTCCGCGCGCCTTGTCGAGGATCAGCGGACCCTTGGTGACCGGGCAGACGAGGATGTCGAGGAGTTTTTTGTCGAGCATGGGGCGTTCGCTCCTTGGGCGAGACCTACAATGTTGGATAGGTCGCGCAGTTTAACCTGTATCGCGCCCGGAAAGGCTCGGCGGATGTGTGGTCTTGCCGGTCGCGCGCCTCCGCCGATGACGGCCCATCATGTCCGACTATTTTGTTGGCGTATGCCGTGACAAACATAAATATTGAGCATACGGAATCTATATTCATCCTCGGCATTTCGCGTAAAATGCAAGAGGCTCCATGGTTTACTCGAGTCGCGAGGCCTGATAACGCGACCTGTGCCAGCCACCAACACCGTCAGGCCGTCGTTTTACGGCGGAAGCCACTAAAATAATCGTCCTTGCCATCGATCGAACAGGAGGAGTCTCAAACATGGTCGCTTTTGAACAATTACACGCTCAGAACCACAAGATCACTGAGCTTTCGAACGTTTTTCTCTATCTGGTGAGCGAGCGTTCCATGTGCGATACCGATGTCGCCTGCGACGTGTTCTTCGATCTCACGAATCATATCCGCGAGCACATGGAGGTCGTCGATCGCGATCTGTGCGGCAAGCTGCTGTCCTATCCGGATCAGTCGGTCAAGAACACCGCCAACCGCTTTCTCTCAGGCTCGACCGAGATCAAGCGCATCTTCGCCTCCTACGTCAAGCAGTGGTGCTCGGAGAAGCGTCACGCGCTGACGATCGACGATCACGCCTCCTTTCTCCAGGATACCGAGCAGATGTTCGCGCTAGTGATGGATCGCCTGCAGCGCGAGACTGAGTATCTCTATCCACTGATCCGCAATCTTGAGGGGCAGGAGCGGCAAGTCGCCTAGGACGCGCGGCCTCCGGCCTGTTTCAAATGTGCGATCCAGGCCTTCTGACACTCCCGGCGGCGGTAGGATTCGAGGTGCGTGCGAATGCGCGCGCGCGCGTGCTCGAACGTGATCACGCGCGCCGGTTCGATGCGCTCGCACCAGAGCAGATGAAAACCGATCTCGGACTCGATCACGCCACTGATCCGACCTTCGCCGAGCGCAAAGAGCGCCGCGTCGAGTTCAGGATAGAGCTGACCAGGGGGTAGGAGGCCGAGACGCCCATCCTCCATCGCTGTCGGACACTCGGAGTGCTGGCGCGCCAGTTGACCGAACGCTTCCGGATGCTCCTTGAGTTCAGCCGCCAGGCGCTCGATACGTGCGCGTGCAGCCTCGCGGCTGTTTTCGGCGTAATCGTCATTGATGGTGATCAGAAGATGACGGGCGTGGCGTCGCTCCGGGGTTTCGAAGCGGTCGCGATGCTCGGCGTGAAAACGCCGTTCGTCGTCCTCGCTGACCGGCTCGGCCTGTGCCCCGATACGGGTCATCACCGCATCGAACATCAGCTCGCGCTGAAGTGCGCGACCGAGCCCCGCCTCATCGAGCCCGTTGCGCTCCAGATCTTCCACGAACGCCGACTCACTCGGATAACGCCGCCGAACCTCCGCCACGGCCTCGGCAAGGTGTCGCTCCGAAATCAGTGTGTCGCGTGCCTCGCTCGTCGTCAGGACCAACGACTCTAAGGCCCAGGTCCGCTCGGCCTGGTGCTCGACCTCGGCGCGCTGTTCGGGATCGAGGTCCGCGATCGAGGCTTGGAAACGCTCGCTGGCGGCACGCAGCAGGTGGTAGCGATACTCGGCGCAGGCTTCGTGTGGCTGATCCAGTGTGGCTTGGTACATGACAGGGCGCTCAGTTCGTGCTGACACAATCGGAATCTCCAGGTCTCCATTGGGCTGGCGTCGTGGCGATCCGTTCCAGCGCCAGGATGGCACCGGCCGTTACTCGACCAGAGCCTCGGTTTCGGTCAGGGCCGTCTCGGGCACGATCAGGGTGTTGCGATTGGGGAAGTGGACGTGATAGGCCACGCCGCCCGGATGATCGCGCAAGACCCGAATCACCTCGCCGACCTCGCCGGCCTCGACCAGAACACGACCCTGGAGACCGAGCGGCAGCCGGGTGGCGACCTGATCGCGAAACTCGAAGCGGCTCGGAGTCCAGGGCGCATCGGCGCGTTGAAGTTCCTCGGCGCGGCAGCCGACGATGCGGTCGCTGTCGAGAAAATGCACCGAATAGATGATCTGATCCTGCAGAAAGGTGCCCACATCACGCACATAGCCGGTGCTGCCGCGCCGGATCAGGAGTGCGCCGGTCGGTTCGCCCGGATAGGTGCCGTCGTTGCGCACATTGCGTAGCACCCGCACCTCGTCGCCATAGTCATACTCAGGTCGCATGGGGGCGGCTCTCCATCAGATCATTGAGCGGGATGGCGACCTGTTTTGGCTCGTGCATCCGAAACACCCGAAACACCTTTTCGGTCTGGGCGTCAGACGTCACGAAGTCCTGATAGGCCGTGCTGAGCCGATCGGCATAGAGCGCCCACCTGGCTTGGATCGAGTCCGGCATCTCATCGACCTGACCGAGATAGTCGTGGAAGCGTTGCAGGATGTGCAGACGGTTGATCTGCACCACGGACGGCACGTAATCGATCCCGAAATACTCCAGGAAATCCTCCGCGCTGATCAGTTCGCTCAGGTCGAGTTCGAAGTCGTCGTCGGTCATGGCTCTCTCCGGGTCGTTGTCAATCAGATAGGGCGAACGGTCATTGGCGCCGAACATGGATCTCATCGTGCGGGCGCTGTGGCCTGATGCTCAGCGACGGCCGAGCGCGCCAGTTGCAGCAGTTCCTGAAGTCCGAGCCGGTCGCTGGTGTCGATCAGGACGAGCGTTTCGAGTCGCTCCAGCGCCTCGACCGGTTCGCCGAGCCGCAATAGCAGATAGCTCGATCCCTTGAGCGCGAGCAGCAGAAAGCGCGTCAGCGACATGGACGTCAGGGCCGACTGTGCCAGATTGGCTTCGGACAGATCGCGCCACGAGGTCGGCAGTTCCAGCCGTTGCGCCGTGATGAGGATCGCCCGGTCGGCGGTGATCAGGGCCTCGCGATAGCGATGCTGATAATAGAAATAGCGATAGAGCGCGACCAGTACCGTCAGATGACTGGGTTCCAGGAAATAGGCCTGGAGCAGACTGCGCTCGGCGGCCTCCTCGCCATAGCGGTGTGCCGCGTCCAGGAGCAGGGCCTCGACGTCCGGGCTGACCGGCTCGTCGAAATACATGTCCTCGCCGCTGAAATCCAGTAGATCCATGATCTATGCCCCTATTGAAGTCGCGCTGTTTGCGGATAGCCGATCTCGGCGAGGAAGCGGCGCAGGTCGCCGGTCTCTGGACTGCGCTTGGTCTCGGTGACGAAGCGGCGCACCAGTGGCAACACGCGCTCAGCCTGGTCCTGGTCCAGCTCGAAGCACAGGCTCTCGGCATAGACGCGCTGCACGGCGTGGCGGCCCGAGTGCTTGCCGAGCACCAGCCGGTGGTTGAGTCCGAGTTCGGCCGGATCGACGCCCTGATAATTCAGTGGATCCTTGATCAGACCATCAACATGGATGCCGGCCTCGTGGGTGAAGGCGCCGGCACCGACCAGGCTTTTGTGCCAGGCAATCGGTTTGCCGGACGCCTGGGCGACCAGGGTCGAGAGGCTGGAAAAGCCTTTCAGGGTGACGCCGCAGTCGAGACCGTGGACGTGCTTGAGGCCCATGACGACCTCTTCGAGCGCCGCGTTTCCGGCCCGCTCACCGAGACCATGGACCGTGGTGTTGACGTGAGTCGCGCCGGCACGCACGGCGGCCAGGGTGTTAGCGGTCGCCAGCCCGAGATCATCGTGGGCGTGCATCTCGATTTCGAGATCCACGCGGGCGCGCAGATCGCGCAGACGCTCGTAGAGACCGAAGGGGTCCATCAGTCCGACCGTGTCGGCGAAGCGGAAGCGCCGTGCGCCGGCCGCCTGGGCGGTCTCAGCGGCACGCCAGAGGAATTCGGGATCAGCGCGTGAGGCATCCTCGCCGCCGACACAGACCTCCAACCCCAGATCCAGGGCCAGGCGAACCTTGCGCGCGATCTGGGCGAGCACCCAGTCCCGGTCGCGCCCGAGCTTGCGCGCGATCTGCTGATCCGAGATCGGAATGGAGAGATCGACCCGTTGCACCCCGAGATCGCGGCACTGGGCGATGTCGTCGGCGAGCATTCGGGTCCAGACCATGAGCCGTGCTGAGAGTCCAAGCGCGGCCACGGCGCGGATCGACTCGCGCTCCTCCTCGCCCATCGCCGGGATGCCGATCTCCAGCTCCGGGACGCCGAGCGCGTCGAGACCACGCGCAATGGCCAGCTTCTCGTCGAGCGAGAAGGCCACACCCGCCGACTGCTCGCCGTCGCGCAGAGTGGTATCGTTGATGATGACCGGATGATGAAGGGTGGGCATGGCTGGCTCCGAAATAACACTACAAGTGCTTATGCATATATCGGGCCGTATTTTTTATTTTTATATATCAGCTATTTATGTTTTTTGATTGAGTGATGCCGTGTGTTATTTAGCACAAAGACCAATGGGTTCTGATCATTTCGCACCAAAGGTCAGCCGACTGAACTGGAGTCGCCATGAGTTCGAACCGGTGTTGCCGATGCATGCCACCGAGCTGAAAACCGGCACGGTCGAGGCCATCAAGAAACAACTTGGTCTGAAGGGGCAATAAACGATGTTTGATTATCCTGTCTTGCTTGAGGCCCAGCCGGAAGGTGGTTTCGTCGTGACCTTTCCCGATGTCCCCGAGGCCATCACACAAGGTGAGGATATCGATGAGGCACTGCTCTATGCTGTGGATGCCTTGGAAACCGCGTTGTCGTTCTATATCGACGCGCGCCAGCCGCTTCCCCAGGTATCTCCCGCCAACGGGCGTCCGACAGTTCGCCCATCGGCCCTGGAGTGCGCGAAGCTGGGTGTCTATCAGGCTATGACCGAGCAGGGCATCCGCAAGGCTGAACTGGCACGCCGCTTGGGTTGGCACATGCCGCAGGTCGATCGACTCCTCGACTTGCGCCACGCCTCGCGTTTAGACCAAATCGAAGCGGCGGCTGGCGTCCTAGGGCATCGGGTTAAGGTTCGCGTTGAGCGATCTGACCATGGTTGATCCATCATAAAAAAGCCCCGCCAGGGAAGGCGGGGCGCAATCACCACTGAGGAGGTCAGAGAACGAGACAGAGGGAAAAGTCTCAACTCTGCCGCCTTTAATTAAGCATTATCAGTGCCAGCTTTGATCTGATAGCTGTTTTTACCGTTTTATCAATCCACTACAAACAAAGACCGATGGGGCATGTGACTGAGTCTCTTCCAATCAGCGTCATTTCTGCCCCGGATTCGACTGTTTCGCACTCGATTGGTGCATCAGGCCGCCGCCCTCAGCGCGCCCCCATCCCAATCCCCGCCACCAGCGTTCCACAATCCGGACAGACGCCATGCAGGATCCGGTTCTCCAGTAGCTGGAAACCGTGACGCTGGATGAGCCGCACGCCGCATCCGGCGCAGTGCGTATCCTCGCCGCCATCGCCGGGCAGATTGCCGACATAGACATGGTTCAAGCCAGCCTCCAGTCCGATGGCCGCCGCGCGTCTCAGGGTTGCCGCCGGCGTAGTCGCCACATCGGTCATCTGATAGGAGCCATGGAAGCGCGAGACATGCCAGGGGATGTCGGGCGAGACCGAGTGGATGAAGCGCGCGATCTCACGCAGTTCCTCATCCGAGTCATTGACCCCAGGAATCACCAGGGTCGTCACCTCGACCCAGACCCCGAGCGCGTGATAGCAAACGATGGCATCGAGCACCGGCTGGAGCTTGATGCGGCTGATATGACGGTAGCTCTCATCGCGGAAGAACTTGAGATCCACATTAGCCGCATCCAGCACGCCGGCCAGCTCGCGCTGGGGCGCCGCGTTGATGTAGCCGTTGGTGACGAAGACGTTGGCCAGTCCCGCCGCGCGCGCCAGACAGGCCGTCTCGTAAGCCAGCTCATAGAAGATCGTCGGCTCGGTGTAGGTGTAGGCGATGGAGCGCACCCCCGACGCCTGGGCCGCTTGCACGATCTGAGCCGGGGTTATCGGCTCGCCCGGCACCCGGTCGCCGAGTCGCGCCAGTTGCGGACAGAGTGGCAGACCATCCGCTGACGCGACCTCGCCCGGCTCCAGATGCTTGGGCAGACGATCGAGCGGCCATTGCGAGATCTCCCAGTTCTGACAGCAGGTGCAGCGCAGGTTGCAACCGACGGTGGCAATCGAATAGGTCGTCGATCCAGGATGGACGTGGAACAGCGGCTTCTTTTCGATCGGGTCGAGACTGCGCGACACGACCCGATCGGCCACCAGCGTAAACAGCGTGCCCTGACTGTTGTAGCGCACCGCACAGACACCGCGACCGCCGTTCGGAATGATGCAGTCGTGTGGACAGAGCCGGCATTGGACCCGTTTGGCGTCGAGCCGGTCGTAGAAACGTGCCTCCTTCATGTCGTGGCCCTCCCGCTGGGATATGGTCGGTCTATTCAGACGCTCAGGCTTCGACCTGAGCGGCGATGACGGCGCGGACTGCATCGCGCAGCACGCTGGCCGCCTCCCAGTCCGCTCCTTGCGGTGCAATCGGCGCACCGATGACGACCTCGATCCTCCCAGGACGCGGCCGAAAACTGTCCCCCGGCATGACCTCGCGCGTGCCCCGAATCGCGATCGGAAGGATGGGCGCACCGGCTTCAGCCGCCGCCGCAAAGGCCCCCATACGGAAGGGTAGCAGACCCGGCTGCTCGCGGAAGGTCCCCTCGGGAAAGAACGCCAGACTCGACCCATCACGCAAGGCCGCCCGCAACCGCTCGCCCTCGCGCTGACTCCGCTGGAGATCGAACCGCTCGACGAACAGTGTCCCCATCCGCTCCAGAAAGCGTCCGACCAATGGGTTGACGGTCAGCTCACGCTTGGCGACGAAGCGCACCGGGCGCGGGATGGCCGCGATCAACGCCAGCGCATCGAGATAGCTCTGATGATTGGCGACCAGCACCAGGCTTTGGTCGAGCGCCGCCAACTGCGCCTGCCCGGTCACACTCAGGCGCACGCCGGTGAGCCGATGCAGGAGCCGCACACCGCCACGCGCCAGCCACCAGCGCCAGGCCAGGCGTGGACTGAGCATAACGCCCATCCAAACCCAGGGGGCGAGCACATAGAACACCAGCCAGGCATAGCCGACATAGAGGGTCGCAGGCAGCCGGGCGAACCCATCACGCAGTCGCCCCCCAATCGCCCGTGCACTCACCCGCACCAATGACCAGACCGGCGCCGGTGGGGCCTCGAACAACCGCCCGGCCAGATACCGCGCGCGCGTATCGCCCCGGCGCAGCTTGCCGCTGGAGGTCTTGAGCACGGCATGCGGCGGGGCCAGGACGATCTCGTCGGGCGGCAGACCCAGCACCTCGGTGGCCAGTTCGCGCGCCCGCTGGGCCAGCGCCGCCCGTCGCTCGGGATCGCGCTCCTTGCTCTCGGCCACGATCACCAGCCGCTCGCTGCCCTGACGCGCATCGCGCGCGGCGAAGGCCACCACGCAACCGCGCCGGATGCCCGGCAGCTCGCCGAGCGCCTGCTCGACCTCATAGGGATAGAGATTGCGCCCGCCGCGGATGATCAGATCCTTGACCCGCCCGGTGAGATGGATGTCGCCGCCGGCCAGATAGGCGCGATCCCCGGTCTCGTGCCAGCCGTCGCGGATCAGACGCGCGGTGGCCTCGGGATGGCGATAGTAACCCTGGGTCGCCGATGGTCCCTGGAATTGCAGCAATCCCTCGTGCCGCTCGGGTCGCTCCTGCTGGCCCGACTCATCGACGATCCGCACCTGATAGCCCGGCAGCGGACGACCACAGGCGACCACCTCCAGCACGTCCGGATCGTCACAGGCCACCGGCAGGGCATAGCCCGAGCCGGCGAAACGCACGCGGTCGATGCAGTCGATACGCGGCCCGCGCTCGACCGGCGGAAAGGCCAGACCGACGGCGGCCTCGGCCAGACCATAGACCGGCGCCAGCGCCTCGGGCCGCAAGCCGCAGGGCGCGAAGTGCTCGGCGAAGCGGCGCAGGGTGTCGGCGCTGACCGGCTCGGCGCCGTTGAACGCCCGCCGCCAGGAACGGAGATCCAGCCCCTCCAGTTGGCTGTCCGACAGTCGCGTCAGACACAGCTCATAGGCGAAGTTGGGCGCTGCCGACAGCGTGCCGCGATGGGTGCTGATCGCCTGGAGCCAGCGCCGGGGACGCGCGAGAAAGGCCAGCGGCGACATCGAGATCAGCGGCACGCCGAAATAGAGGCTGCCCAGCCAGGCGCCGATCAGGCCCATGTCGTGATAGAGCGGCAGCCAACTGACGAAGACATCCTCGGGCGCAATGGCGATGGCCTCGCCCATGGCGCGGATGTTGGCGAGCAGATCGGCGTGGGTGAGCATCACGCCCTTGGGGTCGCCCGTACTGCCGGAGGTGTATTGCAGAAACGCCAGATCGTCCGGCCTCGGATCGGCCCAGTCGGCGCGGTTCAACGGCTCCGTCGCGTCCAGCCCCTCCAGCGTCAGGATCTCATGCAGCGACGGTACCTGAGCGCGCAGCAGCCGGGCGACGGGGCGCGCCTCGGGGACCGTGATCAGCACACGCACGCCGGCGTTATCGAGCAGTCGGGCGTGACGGCGCAGATGGTCTTCGAGCTGCTGGGGCCGCGCCGGTGGATAGATGGGCACCGGCACGCCACCGGCGATCAGCACGCCAAAGAAAGCGAAGAAATAGTCCAATCCGGTCGGCAGCATGATCGTGACCGTCGCGCCGGTCTTGATTCCAGCGGCGCGCAGACGGGCGGCGACGCGCGCGGCACCCTCGGCCAGCGCGGCATGGGTCAGCGGATGCGGCCGGTCGTCGCCGTCGTAATAGGTCAGATGGACGCGCTCGCCCTGGCGGTCGCGATGCCAGGCGAGTACGTCGAGCAGGGTGCGCGCGTCGGCCGGATGATCCAGGCGCGTGCCCGTCGTCGGCGTGGCGGCATCGACACTCGGTCTCTCGGAGTCCACCGAGTCCGACGCCCCGTGCATCAGCGCCAGCAGATCGCGCGGTGTGGAGGCGAGCAGCGCCGTATCGGGTAACTGGACGTCCAGACCGCGCTCGATACGGGCGATCAGCTCGGCGCGGCTCAGGCTGTCGAGTCCAAGATCCGATTCGAGCCGGGTGTCGAGCGTCAGCCCCTCGCGCGGCTCGGGCAGACGCGATTCACGCGCGAAGTCGCGCAGGAGTGTCAGGAGCGGGCGGGCAGGCTCATCGGGGGTGGGCGAGGGTGTCGTCACGGTGTGGAGTCTCGGATGGCTGAAACCGGAGAGACATTTGAACCGCAAAGACCTGGATACGCAAAGCGCCGTAGGGGACGCATGACGTCCCCTACGGCTGGTCGGGTCGCTTAACCTCAGGCAACCGCCGACTGCATCTGCCGGAGCAGGTCGCCCGGAGCGAGCACCGGCAGCGTGGCTTCGTCGAAGTCGGGTGCATTGAGCGTGATGACATGATCGAGTCCATTGACACGCGCGCACTCATGAAGCAGCGCATCGTCAAAATAACGCCAGCCAAGCCCAATGGCCGCATCGATCACCTGCGCGTCGACCGGGGCGATTTCGAGCATGGCGCGCAATTCGTTCAGCCTCGCGCGCGCGCTCAGGTCACCATGAGCGCGTGTGAGGTGGTCGTGGAGCAATTCGATGGTCGTCGCACTGACATAGCCGGTGATCTGGCCGTTGGCCGCCAGCGTCAAGGCAGCGGAGGATTCGGGCGTGTGGTGCTCGTCATTGGTCAGGGCGTCGACCAGTACACTGACGTCGAACAGCGTCTTAAGAGGTGGGTTCATGGTGTCACTCCTTTTCTACGTCGATGATCCGCCGGGACCGTCAAACTGGTCCCGTGAGTGCTCCGGACGGACTGCGCGTTTCCATCGCCCGTTCGGTACGCTCGCGCCATGAGAACCCGGGCGACTCCAGTCGCTCGGGTGGTTGAAGCGGGGTGTCTTGCGATCTCGAAACAGGACGATTCGCCCGAGCGAGGTAAGGCGAGATGGGCGAGTTAGAGACGGGAGGCTGGCGAGACCTGACCTCCCGGAGGTGCATATCCGTGTATGGCCCCTGGGCAGTGAGCGTCGTCGGGGGGGCCGCTCCTGGATGAGGCTGAGCATTTCCTTTAGATATCCCTGCTCGTTGTCATCGAAGAGTCGTATTCTAAACTGTGATCCAGTTCACACAAGCCATTTTTGAGGCATGCGCATTTTTTGTGTGCCAAAGAGCGCCGCGCGCGATTCAAGTGGTTGATTCAACTGAACATCACTGTAAACCACGCCTTGTCTGCGGCATCCCCTCGGATCGCACGGCGCTAGGAGACTCAACCGGCTGCCGGCTCGATCGGCTTGGGCGTGATCTTCCAGATGTGCTCGGCATAGTCGCGGATCGCGCGGTCGGATGAAAAGTGTCCGATGCGCGCGACATTCAGAATCGACATTCGCGTCCAACGCTGCGTGTCCTTGTACGTCTCGCTCACCGTCTTCTGACAGTCCAGATAGGCGCGGTAGTCAGCAAGCACCATGAAGGGATCGTGGTTGACGAGATTGTCGGTCAGCGGGCGGAAGATCTGAGTGTCGCCGTGCGAGAAGAGTCCCGAGTTGATCAGGTCGATGTCGGACTTGAGTTTGGCGTCGCTCTGATAGTGCTCCCAGGGCCGATAGCCGGTCATCTGCCGTTGCAGCGCTTCCTCGGCGGTCATCCCGAACAGGAAGAAATTGTCCTCTCCAACCGCCTCGCGGATCTCGACATTGGCCCCGTCGAGCGTGCCGATAGTCAGCGCCCCGTTCATCGAGAACTTCATGTTGCCCGTGCCCGAGGCCTCCTTGCCGGCGAGCGAGATCTGTTCGGAGAGATCGGCGGCCGGATAGAGGCGCTGGCCATTCTTGACGTTGAAGTCGGGCATGAAGGCCACCCGGATCCAGCCATTGACGTGCGGGTCGTTGTTGATGACGGCGCCGACGGCATTGATGAGCTTGATCATGAGCTTGGCCATGAAATAGCCAGGCGCGGCCTTGCCGCCGAAGATAAAGGCGCGCGGCACCAGATCCTGAGACAGGCCCTGTTTGATGCGCTGATAGCAGCGGATGATGTGCAGCACCTTGAGATGCTGGCGCTTGTACTCGTGGAAGCGCTTGGCCTGAACATCGAACAGCGACTCGGGGTCGAGCTGGACGCCGGTCGCCTGCTTCATCCAGGCGGCCAGATCCTGCTTGGCCGCGCGCTTGACGGTCAGCCATTGTTCTTGCAGTCCGGCCTCATCGACATGCGCCTCCAGCTCGCGCAGGCGCTCCAGGTCGCGAATCCAGTCCTCGTGACCACAGGTCTTGGTGATGAGCTGGGCCAGACGCGGGTTGGCCACCACCATGAACCGACGGGGCGTGACCCCATTGGTAACATTATGAAAACGCCCTGGCCAGAGTTCAGCGAAGTCCTTGAACAGTGTCGCCTTGACCAGCTTGGAATGCAGCTCGGCTACGCCATTGACGGCCTGGCTGCCTACGACCGCTAGATTGGCCATGCGCACGCGCCGCTCGTCGCCCTCGGCGATCAGCGACATGCGCCAGATCCGCGCCTCATCGCCGAGAAAGTGCACCCGCACTTCGTCGAGGAAGCGGCGGTTGATCTCGTAAATAATCTCCAGATGGCGCGGCAGCAAGCGCTCGAACAGGTTCACCGACCAGGTTTCAAGTGCCTCGGGCAAGAGTGTGTGGTTGGTGTAGCAGAAGGTGCGATGGGTGATGCCCCAGGCCTGATCCCAGCTCATGCCATGCGCATCGAGCAGCAGTCGCATGAGTTCGACGACGGCGAGCGCCGGATGGGTGTCGTTGAGCTGGGCGACGAACTTGTCGGCGAAGCTCTCCAACGGGCCGACGGTGTTCTGATGCAAGCGAATCATGTCCTGCATCGAGCAGGAGACAAAGAAATACTGCTGCTTGAGCCGCAGTTCCTTACCGATTTCCGGCTCGTCGTTGGGATAGAGCACCTTGGAGATGGTCTCGGCCTCGATCTTGGCATAGACCGCGCCATAGTAGTCGCCGGTATTAAAGGCCTGGAAGTCAAACGACTCGGATGCCTCGGCTTTCCACAGCCGCAGCAGATTGACGTTTTCGGTGCCGTACCCCAGGATCGGGGTGTCATAGGCCACGCCATTGATCTCGAGTTCGGGCTGCCAGCGCTGGCGCATCTGGCCGCGCTCGTCGCGATAGGACTCGGTGTGTCCGCCATAGCCGACCGGAAAGCAGATTTTGGGGCGCGGGATTTCCCAGGGATTGCCGTTGCGCAGCCAGTTGTCGGTCTTCTCGACCTGCCAGCCGTCCTCGATGGCCTGATCGAAGATGCCGAACTCGTAACGGATGCCATAGCCGATGGCCGGCACCTCACAGGTCGAGAGCGATTCCATGAAGCACGCTGCCAGCCGCCCGAGTCCACCGTTGCCCAGACCCGGTTCTTCTTCTTCCTCGATGATGGAATCGAGATCCAGCTTCAGCTCCTCGCTGACCTCGCGCGCGTTCTCGGTGATGCCGAGGTTGACCAGATTACTGGCCAGATGCGGGCCGAGCAGATATTCGGCTGACAGATAACAGACGGTGCGCGCATGGCTGCTCTTGAAGAGCTGCGCCGACTTGACCCAACGTTCGAGCAACCGGTCGCGAGTTGTGAAGGCCGCGGCCATGTAGAGATCGTGCGGTGTGGCCACTTCCAGGAAACGGCCCTGGATATAGAACAGATTGTCGAGAAAGTCCTGCTTCAGCGCGGCCTTGGACATGCCAGTGCGGGTGCGTTCACGCTCGCTGTCCAGGGACTCCGGGGTGTTCGGCGTGCTCATCGGTTCCTCCGCGAGAAACCCCGTCCTTCAGGGCGGGGAGGGATAGCGGCTACGACTGTGCAGCCACCGGAAACAGGTGCAGGCTTTCCACCTGCCGGGCCGTGAGGCTCTGCCCGTAAGGGCCTGGTGACGGTGCGGCGTCTCACGACGCGACACGCTCCCCTCGCCAATGTGTGCAACCGGCTCCCGCTGGCGCGGCGATCAAAACCTTCGACGCTTTACCTTTCGCCTGCATGATCTCGACCTTTCAGAGCGGCGGACTGAGGAAGCATCCGCCGGTGAGTCTTGGCGACCTGTGGCACACGTAGCCCCTTTCGACCCTCCTGGTCAGGCGGGCTGAGGCTGGTCAACCCAGCTTGCTCTCACAAGCTCCGCCCTTCAGGGCGGGGTAGTTGACCGGTCTCTCGGGCGATGTCGATTCTGCATGCACTCTAAAACGCCTTGATTCGAGCGTCCACCACGAACCTGTGACGGCTGACCGGCCTAACCGAAGGTCAGGATGAAGCGGCTGCCATGCGGCCGGGCGGCGGCATAGGTTAGACGGATACCGTTGGACTCGGCCAGCTCGCGGGCGATGTAGAGTCCGAGTCCGGTGCCCTGGCTTTTGGTGGTGAAGAAGGGGTTGAAGATGTCGCGCACGGTCGTCGGATCGATCCCCGGACCGGCGTCCTGGACCTCCAGATAGATCCCGTCCGGTGCAGCGCGTCGACCCAGGCGCAGTTGAATGTGCGCGGCCTCGTCGGGCCGGCCGCCGTGTACGAGCGCGTTCTCGCAGAGATTGGCCAGGATCTGATGGAGATGACGGGGGTCGGTTTCGATGTCGAGCGGCGGCGCTTCGATCAGTACGTGCAACCCGGTCTCGTCGAGTCCATGCTGTTCGCGAAAATCCTCGGCGAAGGCCAGCGTCCAGGCGGCCAGTTCGATCGGACGCGGCTCGATCTGACTGCCGCGCGAGAGCTGGAGTACGCTGCGCACCGTCTCCTCGATACGCGCGCTGTTGCGCTGGACGATGTCGAGCAGATGCCGGTCCTCGTCCGACAAGGTCGGGCCTTCCGAGAGTAGCTGACCGGCATGGCTGATGGCACTCAGCGGATTGCGGATGTTGTGCGCGATACTGGCGGTCAGGGTGCCGAGCGAGGCGAGCTTGATCTGCTGAGCCTCGCGTTCGGCCTCCTGGCCGTCGCGCAGATAGATCACCACGCCATTGGCACAATCCTGTCCGAGTCGCTTGAGTGAGACCCAAACCTCGCGGTTGGCAATGGCCAGACGGCCCTCGCGCGGCGCGGTCGTGCGGATCTGACTGGCGAGCCAGCGACCCAGTTCAGCCGAGAGATTCTGGAGCGTGATACCGGGCTTGACGTGCCGAGCACCGAGCAGATTCAGGGCGGCGGCATTGATCCGTCGCAGTCGCTGTGCGCCATCGGCAACCAGGATGCCGGTACCGATGCTCTGGATGATGAATTCGTTGAGCTGGGAGAGATCATCGATATCGACCTGACGCCGCGCGGCGAGCGCTTCGGCCGAGCGCACCCGGCGATAGAGCACATGGGCCAGCAAGGCGACCGTGAAGAAAAGCAGACCCAGCAAACCGGCCTGGGTGAAGGAAATCGCCCGGCTGCCGCCGAGCATGGTGCTGTAGATCTGCTCGCTGATGACGGCCAGCGAGGCCAGGGCCGCGAACAGCAGCGAGAGTCGCCCCTCCAGCATGAGCGCGCCGGCGGCCACCGCCACGGCGAGCAGAATGCCCAGCCCGCTGGTGACGCCACCGGCGGTGTGCATGAGCGCGGTGTAGGCGAGGATGTCGACGAAGATGGCGAGCTGGACCTGATTGATCCGCGGCGGCCAGCGGAGCGAAAGCCCCGCGCCGCTGATCAGCACCAGCAGCGCATAGACGACCAGGACGTTCCAGGCGAGCTGGGTGTTGGAGCGCGCGAGTGCCGGGTCGGTGGCGGCCGGTGAGAACGCCAGCACCAGACCAACCACCATCAGCAGCCGGAAGAGAAAGAGCCAGCGCAGTGCACCCCAGCTCGGATAGATGGTTTCTGTTCCGGGTTCGGCATTCATTGAGAGAGACCGCATTCGATCGAAGACGCGACCCGTCAGACTCAGCGGGCATTCGGGTATTATGCGCCGTTCAAGCCGTTTCGCCGATCACCGTCACCGCATGGGATCGCACGCCTTATTCTGGTCCAGTCGATGAACTTACACGAATTTCAAGCCAAGCAGTTATTGCGGGAGCGCGGACTCGCGGTCCCGGATGGAATCCTTGCCGAGCAGCCCGAAGCCACACGCGACGCCTGTGCCCGACTTGGCGGCGAACGCTGGGCGGTCAAGGCTCAGGTCCACAGCGGCGGTCGCGGCAAAGCCGGTGGCGTGGTGCTGGTCGACAGCCCCGAGCGGGTCGAGACCGAAACGCGCCGTCTGCTCGGTTCGCGACTCGTCACTGAGCAGAGCGGTCCGGATGGACTGCCGGTGAACGCGGTCCTGATCGAGCGTCCGACCGCTATCGCGCGCGAGCTCTATCTGAGTCTGCTGGTCGATCGCGCCAGCGAGCGGTTGCTGTTCGTCGCCTCGGCGGCTGGCGGCATGGACATCGAGACGGTGGCGGCGCAAACGCCCGAGCAGATTCTGCGCGTTGCTGTGCATCCGGTGGTCGGCGTTCAGCCGTATCAGGCGCGTCGGCTCGGCTTCGGGCTGGGTCTGGACGACGCCCAGATCAAGGCGCTCGGCACGCTCCTGGATGGACTCTATCGGCTCTTCATCGACAGTGATGCGAGCCTGATCGAGATCAACCCGCTGGTCGTGACCGACAGCGGCGAACTGCTGGCGCTCGATGCCAAGATCACGCTCGACGACAACGCGCTCCTGGGTCATCCGGCACTCACGGCGCTGCGCGACCCGAGCCAGGAAGATGCGCGCGAGGCGGCAGCGCGGGCGCACGATCTCCACTACATCAGTCTCGACGGCAATATCGGCTGCATGGTCAATGGGGCCGGGCTGGCGATGGCGACCATGGACCTGATCAAGCTCCAGGGCGGGCAGCCAGCCAACTTCCTCGATGTCGGCGGCGGGGCAACGGCGGCGCGGGTGGCTGAGGCGTTCAAACTCATTCTCTCCGACCCCAAGGTCGCCTCGATCCTGGTCAACATCTTCGGCGGCATCGTGCGCTGTGACCTGATCGCCGAGGGCATCATTCAGGCCGTGCACGAGGTCGGGGTGTCGGTGCCGATCGTGGTGCGGCTCGAAGGCACCAATGCGCCCCAGGGTCTGCGGATGCTCGCCGACAGCGGTCTGGCGCTGGAGACGGTCAGCGAACTTGACGCGGCGGCGACGCTGGCGGTCGCGGCCGCACGGCGTGGTAGCGGCTCATCATCGAACACCGTGGAAGGGGGGGGCCGCGCATGAGCATCCTGGTCGACGCCAATACCCGTGTCATCTGTCAGGGCTTCACCGGCAAGCAGGGGACGTTCCACAGCGAGCAGGCGCTCGCCTATGGTACCAATCTGGTCGGCGGTGTGACCCCAGGGAAGGGCGGTCAGTATCATCTCGACCGGCCGGTGTTCGACACTGTCAGCGAGGCGGTGCGCACGACCGGTGCGGATGCCAGCATGATCTATGTGCCGGCGCGCTTCGCCGCCGATGCCATCCTGGAAGCGGCCGATGCCGGTATTCGGGTCATCGTCTGCATCACCGAGGGCATCCCGGTGCTCGACATGCTGCGGGTCAAGGCCGCGCTCGCCGGGACGGACGCGGTGCTGATCGGCCCCAACTGTCCGGGTGTCATCACGCCGGGCGCGTGCAAGATCGGCATCATGCCGGGCCATATCCATCAGCCGGGACGGGTCGGCATCGTCTCGCGCTCGGGCACCCTGACCTATGAGGCGGTTTATCAGACCACCCAGGCCGGTCTCGGTCAGAGCACCTGTGTCGGCATCGGCGGCGATCCGATCCATGGGCTGGACTTCATCGACTGTTTGCGTCTGTTCGAGCGCGATCCCCAGACCGAGGGCCTGATCCTGGTTGGCGAGATCGGCGGCGAGGCCGAGGAGGCGGCCGCCGAGGTCATCCGCGCTGAGATCAGCAAGCCGGTGGTGGCCTATATCGCCGGGGTCACGGCGCCGGCAGGTAAGCGTATGGGGCATGCGGGCGCCATCGTCACCGGCGGCGCGGGCACGGCTGAGGGCAAGTATGCGGCGCTGGAGGCGGCCGGGGTGTTGACCGTCCGCTCGCCGGCTCAGATGGGCGTGCGTCTGGCCGAGCGGCTGGACCGCTGACGACGCCCCGATGATAGCGAACCGACTTTGGAACCGACGTTGTCAGGCGGAGTCGAACCGCGAGCCGCAAACCAAGGAACCCGATATATGACCGCCCTGATCGAAGCCCGGAACCTGGTCCGTCTCTATCCCGGCGTGCGCGCCGTCGATGGCCTCAGCATCCAGGTCGCGCCCGGCGAGTGCTTCGGGCTGCTGGGGCCGAACGGGGCGGGCAAGACGACCACGCTCGAAATGCTCGAAGGCATCCAGACCCCGACCTCGGGTCAGGTGCTGTTCAAGGGTCGGCCGCTGGGACGCGATGATCGCGAGTCGATCGGCATCCAGTTCCAGGCCACGGCGCTCCAGGACTTCCAGACCGTCGCTGAGTCGCTGGCCATGTTCGCCAGTCTCTATCGACGCCACGCCGATCGCGATGAACTCATCCGGCTCTGTCATCTGGGCGACATCCTCGACCGTGACACCCGCAAGCTCTCCGGCGGTCAGCGCCAGCGGCTGCTGCTGGCCATCGCCCTGGTCAACGATCCCGAACTGGTGTTCCTCGACGAGCCGACCACCGGACTCGATCCGCAGTCGCGGCGCAATTTCTGGGGCCTGATCGAGCAGGTGCGTCGGCGCGGCACCACAGTGCTGATCACGACCCACTACATGGAAGAGGCCGAGCGGCTGTGCGACCGGGTCGCGATCGTCGATCAGGGGCGGATCCTGGTCGAAGGACGCCCGGAGGCGCTGATTCGCGACCAGTTCCCGGCGCGTTTGATCCGGCTGCCGGACTCGGCCTGGCCGGCCGGCGTGCCGTTGCCGCCCGAGGCGCTGGTGCGCAATGGCGAGATCGAGCTGCCGGCCGAAGAGGTCACGCCCCGGCTCGAAGCCTTGGAGCGCATCGGCGCCGATCTGAGCGCCCTGCGCGTGGCCACGCCCAATCTGGAAGACCTCTTTCTCAAGCTCACCGGACACACACTCAGGACTTGACTCATGTGGACACGCATCCGCGCCATCCTGGTCGCACGCAACCGGGAGTTCTACCGTGATCGCGCCGGTCTGGGCTGGAACCTCCTGATGCCGATGCTGATGGTGCTGGCCTTTGCCTTCATCTTCCAGGACGAGGAGTCCGATCTGCTCAAGATCGGCGTGCTGACGTCGAGCGGGACGCTGAGCGGCGTCGAGTCGCCGGTGCTCGACCTGGAGCATGTGACCTTCGTCCCCGTACCCGTGACGGATCTGGCGGCGGCCATCGTCAAGGTCGAGCGGCATCAACTGGATCTGCTGCTCGATCCGGGCGCGGCGTCGCGCTACTGGGTCAATGGCGACTCGGCCAAGGGCTATCTGGCCGAGCGGTTGTTGCTGGCGGCTGGGTCATCCGGGAGCGAGTCGGGCGCTAACACGGATACAGGACCAGAGCGTCAGACCCTGAGCGGCGCGGCTCTGCGCTATGTCGACTGGGTGCTGCCGGGCGTGCTGGCGATGAACATCATGTTCTCCAGCCTGTGGGGCGTGGGCTGGGTGATCGTGCGCTATCGCAAGAACGGCGTGCTGCGACGGCTCAAGGCCACGCCGCTGAGTCCCTGGGAGTTCCTGACCGCGCAGGTGCTCTCGCGGCTGCTGGTGGTGCTGGTGGCGAGTCTGATCGTCTATCTGGGTGCCGCCTGGCTGCTGGACGTGCCGATGCGCGGCTCCTATCTGGCGCTGGCGCTGGTCTATGTCGCCGGGTCGCTGTGTCTGATCAGTCTGGGCCTGATCATCGCCGCGCGTCTGCGCACCGAGGAACTGGCCGATGGACTGCTCAATCTGATGTCCTGGCCGATGCTGCTGCTGTCGGGGGTGTGGTTCTCAATGGAAGGCACCAATACGCTGGCGCAGTGGGCGGCACAGGCGTTGCCGCTGACGCATCTGGTTGCGGCGGCGCGCGCGGTTATGATCGATGGGGCAGGGGTGGTTGAGGTCTTGCCGGAGATCAGCGTACTGCTGGTGCTGGCGGTCGCTTTTCTGACTCTGGCGACCTGGATGTTTCGCTGGGAGTGATCCGGTGAACCGGGATTACACCGCCCGCCAGTCAGCGTGCGCGAGATTGCGCGCCTGACTGTCGAAGACGAGTCCCAGTTCGAACAGCCCCTTGTTGGACAGACCGCGATACTTGACGCTGTAGTCGCGGGCACGGATCTGAGCCAGGGCCGGGTTGGCGGATTCCTCGGTCGGCGTCGCGTCGTCGGTTTTCCTGGACTGACGACCTTTCGGTTTGGCCTGGGTCTCGGCATCGGAATGGAGGGTGCCGTCTGAACTCAAGCGGGCTGGACGCGAACCGCGCTGGAGCTTGATCTCGATGACATAGACATAGCCTTCGAGCTTGACGGTGAGATCGACCTGTCCGTGGTTGGAAATGTCCTCGGGGATGATCTCGGCGTTGAGACTGACGAAGAAGGCATAGAGCACGCTGGCGTAGTAGCCTTCGCTCTCCGGCAGATCGTTGCCGGTGAAGTTGCGCCAGGGAATACCGGCGAACAGCCGCCGGATCGTCTCGATCAGTCCGTCGACATCGCCCTGACGCAGACAGTCGTAGAGCGCCTGCTGCCAGGGCAGCCGCTCGCTGGGCAGGCGCGCGGTGTAGGCATCGGCCAGATGGTTGGCCAGCGCCTGACGCACTTCCTGGTTTGGCACGCGCAGCGCAAACAGCCACTGGCCGAAACTGTCGCGCGTACTGTCGATGGTCAGATAGCCGGTTTGAAATAGCAGCGTCACTGGATCGACGCGCTCGATGTCGAATGAATCGAGGATCTCCTCGCTGGCCTCGATCCCTTCCAGACTCGGCAGAAAGGTCCGCCGCGCCCGCAACAGGTCAATGAGAAAGCTTGGATTACCGGTCTCGAACCAGTAGGGGCGGAATCGCTGCCCTTCGCTGATGAACAGCAGGATATCGAAGGGGTTGTAGACCGGCTCGCCCAAAAAGCCATAGCCGTTGTACCACTGCTTGAGCCGTGCCCAGTCGACTCCGCGTAAATGCTCGCCGAAGGTGGTTTCCAGGTCGGACTGGGTATAGCCGCAGACCGTGGCGAAGCGTGCCGACAGAGTGAGATCGCGCAGTTGGTTGACTCCCGAGAACAGGCTGACCTTGCTGAACTTGGTCACCCCGGTCATGAAAACGAAGCGGATATCGGCGTCATGACCCTTCATCACTGAGTAGAGGTTTTTGAGGCCCTCGCGGATTTCGGCTGCCGCGCCGGCCGGATCAGTGATGTTGTCGAGGATGGGCTTGTCGTATTCATCGACCAGGATGACAACACCCTGACCACTGGATCTGCAAGCGCGCCGGATCAATTCGCCGAATATCCCGGGGATGCTGTGCGCGTTGCAGCGAATCCCGAGTCGCTCTTGATTAAACGCCAACTGCTCGCGGATCGATTCGTCCAGTTCCTCACGGTTGCGCAGCACGCCGGCGGAGAAATCGAACCGAATCACCGGATGACGCCGGCTCCAGTCCCAGCGCTCGTGGATATACAGCCCACGAAACAGCGCCTCACTCCCCTCGAACAGTTCCTTGAGTGTGTCGAGAAACAGACTCTTGCCGAAACGGCGTGGGCGCGACAGAAAGTACGACTTGCCCTGACTGGCCATCGCCCAGGCATGCGCGGTCTTGTCGACATAGGCATAGCCCTGTTCGATGATCTCACTGAAGGTCTGGAGGCCGATGGGCAGTTTGCGGGCGGTCATGGTGGCGTTCTCGTTGACGGAGTGACAACCTGGGCACAGGAACAGCGTCGCTATGTCTGCGATTCAGGACGCGTTGTGATGATCAGCCCGCCAGTCGGCCTGCGCGAGATTGCGCGCCTGACTGTCGAAGACGAGTCCCAGTTCGAACAGTCCCTTGTTGGACAGACCGCGATACTTGGCGCTGTAGTCGCGCGCCCGGATCTGAGCCAGGGCCGGATTGGCGGGTTCCCCGGTCGGCGTCGCGTCGTCGGTTTTCCTGGACTGACGACCTTTCGGTTTGGCCTGGGTCTCGGCATCGGAATGGACGGTGCCGCCTGAACTCAAGCGGGCTGGACGCGAACCACGCTGGAGCTTGATCTCGATGACATAGACATAGCCTTCGAGCTTGACGGTGAGATCGACCTGTCCATGATTGGAAATGTCCTCGGGGATGATCTCAGCGTTGAGACTAACGAAGAAGGCATAGAGCACGCTGGCGTAGTAGCCTTCGCTCTCCGGCAGATCGTTGCCGGTGAAGTTGCGCCAGGGAATACCGGCGAACAGCCGCCGGATCGCCTCGATCAGTCCGTCGACATCGCCCTGACGCAGACAGTCGTAGAGTGCATCCTGACGCGCATCACGCCCACTGGCGAGCGTGCCGAGATAGGCGTCGATCAGGTGATCGGCCAACGCCATCTTCACTTCTTGATTGGGCAGACGCAGCCGATAGAGCAAGCGCGAGCGGCGCCAGCGCGTGCTGTCGATGGTCAGATAGCCGGTCTGAAACAGCAGCGTCACCGGATCGACGCGCTCGATGTCGAATGAATCGAGGATCTCCTCGCTGGCCTCGATCCCTTCCAGACTCGGCAGAAAGGTCTGCCGCGCCCGCAGCAGCTCGATGAGAAAGCTCGGATTGCCGGTCTCGAACCAGTAGGGGCGGAATCGCTGCCCCTTAGCGATAAAGAGCAGGATATCGAAGGGGTTGTAGACCGGCTCGCCCAAAAAGCCATAGCCGTTGTACCACTGCTTGAGCCGCGCCCAGTCGACTCCGCGCAAATGCTCGCCGAAAGTGGTTTCAAGATCGGACTGGGTATAGCCACACAGGGTGGCGAAGCGCTCATCCAGGGTGAGGTCTTCGAGCTGGTTCAGGCCCGAGAACAGACTGACCTTGCTGAACTTGGTCACCCCGGTCATGAAAACGAAGCGGATGTCGGCATCATGGCCCTTCATCACTGAGTAGAGATTTTTGAGTCCCTCGCGGATTTCGGCCGCTGCGCCGGTCGGATCAGTGATGTTGTCGAGGATGGGCTTGTCGTATTCATCGACCAGGATGACGACCGATTGGCCGGTAGCCGCCCGTGCCCCCTGGATGAGTCCAGCGAAGCGCCCGGGAATGTCCGTGTCCCGCTCCGCCTCGATCAGCCCCAGACGCCGCGCATTGTCACGCAGCAGCCAGTCGATACGCTGATCGAGTTCCTCACGGTTGCGCAGCACGCCGGCGGAGAAATCGAACCGAATCACCGGATGACGCCGGCTCCAGTCCCAGCGCTCATGGATATACAGCCCACGAAACAGCGCCTCACTCCCCTCGAACAGTTCCTTGAGCGTGTCGAGAAACAGACTCTTGCCGAAACGGCGCGGACGCGACAGAAAGTACGACTTGCCCTGACTGGCCATCGCCCAGGCATGCGCGGTCTTGTCGACATAGGCATAGCCCTGTTCGATGATTTCGCTGAAGGTCTGAAGGCCGATGGGCAGTTTACGGGCGGTCATGGTGGCGTTCTCGTTGACGGATGTTGAGGTGCTTATGGCTTCCAAAGCCGTCATCCTGTCTGCAGGGCACGCCGCATGGCGTACCCTACGATTTCAGTGCATGCTCAGCTCACAGCAACCGGATTCCCGAACAACCGGTTGCGGACGCTCTTGCGGGTCAGATCCGCCGGAACGATGAGGATCGCCAGCGCCAGCACCAGCAGCCATTCATGCAGCGACAGCCCCACAGTGCGCAGGATCTCGCCACCGAAGGTGATGAAAAACACCTGGATCGCCATGATCGACGGAATGATGATCGAGAACAGCCGGTTGTCGAGCAGATGCTCGAACAGGTTCAGCCCCTGGGTGCGGGCGTTGAAGGTGTTGAACACCTGCACGAAGACGAAGAAGGCAAAGAACGCCGTCAGGAACTTGGCGTCGGCCTCAGGGGTGCCGGCTGCATAGCCGCCATCGAACCAGCTATGGGTGAGATCGCTGGTCAGGAACAGGATGCTGATGGCGGCGATCAATCCGCCATTGATCAGGATTGATGACCACATATCATTGTTGATGAGCGGCTCGTCGCGCCGTAGCGGTGGCTCGTGCATGTAGCGCCCGAGCGCCGCCTCGCCGGCGAAGGCCAGACCGGCCAGAGTGTCCATGATGATGTTGAGCCACAGCAACTGGGTCATGGTCAGCGGCAGGTCGAAGCCGAAGAACTGCCCCAGGAACACCACCAGGATCGCCGAGACGTTCACCGTCAACTGGAAGATCAGGAACTTGCGGATTGACTTGAACAGCGTGCGCCCGTAGAGCACCGCCTTGGTCAGCGACGAGAAGTTATCGTCGAGGATAACGATGTCACCCGACTCCTTGGTCATCTCGGTGCCGCTGCCCATTGCAAAGCCCACGTCCGCATTCTTGACCGCTGGCGCGTCGTTGACGCCGTCGCCGGTCATGCCGACCACCAGATTCAGCTCCTTGGCCAGCTTGACCAACCGGCTCTTGTCGGTGGGGAAGGCGCGCGCGACCACATAGAGATGCGGCAGGATCGCCTTGACCGCGTCGTCCGACTTCTCAGCGAGTTCAGCCGAGGTCATGACGATGGCCTGCGGGTCGTCCTCCAGCAGACCCACATCCTTGGCGATCGCCTGGGCTGTCTCCTTGGCGTCACCCGTGATCATGACGACATGGATGCCGGCCTGCTTGGCGGTCTTGACCGAGTGATAGGAGGTCGTGCGCAGCTCGTCGCGCATGCCGAACACGCCGATCAGGGTCAGCGACTCGGGCAGGGCATTGGTCTCGGAGTCGATCGGGCTGTCAGTGATCGCGACCCCTAGCAGCCGCATCGCACGCGCTGAGAGTTCGCTCATCGCGGTCTGGAGCGCGGCCGGGTCGCTCAACTCATGGGCGTTGCCGTTGCCATCGAGCCAGCGCACGCAGTTCTTCAGAATGACTTCCGGTGCGCCCTTGACCAGGGTCAGCGCCCGTTCGCCCCCGACCTGGGTGGCCGAGAACTTGCGGCTGCTGCTGAACGGGATCATGTCCACGACATCGGAGCCATTCGTCGCCAGATAGGGCGTGACGAAGCGCAGCAGGGCCTGCTCGGTGCGGTCGGCGCCGACCAGCTTGGGATCACTGGGGTCACTGGCATCGATCACGGCGCTGGTGTTGTTGCGCAGTGCAAACCCGGCCTGATCGCGCAGTGCCTGGGGAATCGCCTCCAGCGATTCGAAACGCTCGCCGGTTCCGGTCAGGAAGGCGCTCACCGACAGCTTGCCCTGGGTCAGGGTGCCGGTCTTGTCGGTGAACAGTAGATTGAGACTGCCGGCGGTCTCGATGCCGAGCAGTTTGCGCACCAGCACCTTTTCGCGCAGCAGCTTCTTCATGTTGATGGCCAGCACCATGGCGATCATCATCGGCAGCCCCTCGGGGACGGCCACGACGATGACGATGATCGCCAGGATCAGGGCTGTGACCACGTCCTTGGCGATGAGTCCGCCATCATGGGTCCAATAGGTTTCCAGACCGCCGCCCTGCAGAAAGACGGTGTTGAACATGAAGGCGACAAAGATGAGTGACGCGCCGACATAGCCGAAGGTCGAAATATGACCACCCAGCACGGTGAGCTTGTGCTGAAGCGGCGAGAGCCGATCCTCGGCCGAGAGCAGTTCCTTCATGGTTTGACCGTAGCGGGTCTGGTCGCCCACGGCGGTGGCGCGCATCACGCACTCGCCATCGACCAGCAGCCCGGCACGCGACAGACGCTGGTCCTCGGACGCCGCGTCATCGGCCGTGCCGGCGGGCAGGGCGCTTTTCTTGATCGGCTCGGACTCACCGGTCAGGGCCGCCTCATCGACCTCGGCATGACCGCCGATCAGCAGCCCATCGGTGGGGACGGTATCGCCCGGTTGCAGCAGGACATGGTCGCCGACCACCAGATCGTTGATCGGGATTTCGGTCAGGCGGCCGTTGCGGAATACCTTGACTTGGATCAGTGAGGCTTCTTCCAGCAACCGCTGGAAGGACTGTTCGTTGCTGTACTCTGACCAGGTCGCCACGAAGGTCGCGATGACGACCGCGAAGCCGATGCCGACGCTCTCGTACCACTCGGCATAGCCCAGAACGGTCAGGAGCACCGTGATCGCAAGCGCCACGATCAGGATGATAATAATCGGATCCTTGAGATTGCCGACCAGCTTGTCCCAGAAGGTCTCGGTCTCCTGGCTGGCAACGGCGTTGGATCCATACTGCGCGCGCGCGCGCGCGGCCTCATGGTCGGACAGTCCCGGATAGCTAAACTTCATGGTGCGAAATCTCCATCGGCATCGGTGAGAAATAGATCAACTATCTTACCGCCGCTTGCAAATCGGCGGCGAAAACCTGAAATTGACCAGCCCTGTGTGTGGTATTTCGAGTGAGGCCAACAGCATGTCGGATGATGAGGATCAGGTGACGAACGCGGAGCACGACGAGACCCTGGAGTCGAGCGCCGATCTGGATCTAGATCTGGAGCAGGATCAGGAACTGGGCGAGGAATCGACCCCGATTCAACTGGCGCGCGCCAACGACGTGCTGCCCGGCGAGATCCATCTGCTCCCCGTCGCCTCGCGTCCCTTCTTCCCCGGTCAGGCGGTGCCGCTGATGATGTCGGCCGAACCCTGGGCGCCGACCATGAAAGCCGTGGCTAAGACCGATCACAAGATCCTCGGTGTGGTTCTGGTCGACAGCGAGACCTCGGAGGAGGCGACCACGGCTAACTTCAGAAAGATTGGCACCGCCTGCCGCGTGCATCGCATCCATCAGCAGGATGGTCATCTGCAAGTGCTGGTCGAGTGTCTACAGCGTTTCAGCATCGAGGGCTGGGTCAATCCCGAGACGCCTTTCCGTGCCCGCGTGACCTATCTGCCTGAGCCGGACGGTCCGCCCAACGCTGAGGTCAAGGCGTACGCGATGGCCGTCATCAACACCATTAAGGAGTTGCTGCCGCTCAATCCGCTCTATGTCGAAGAACTGCGCATGTTCCTCGACCGCTTTGGCCCCGAGGATCCCTCGCATCTGGCCGATTTCGCGGCCAGTCTGACGACCTCGACCAAGGATCAGCTCCAGGAGGTACTGGAGATCCTGCCGCTGTTGCAGCGCATGGAAAAGGTACTGGTCCTGCTCAACAACGAACTCGAACTCGCCCGCGCCCAGCAGAAGATCCGGCGCACGGTCGAGGAGAAGATGCACAAGCAGCAGCGCGAGTTCTTTCTGCGCGAGCAGCTCAAGGCGATTCAGAAGGAACTGGGCATCGCCAAGGACGACCGCACCGCCGAGATCGACAAGTTCCGCGAGCGGCTCGAAAGCCTCACCCTGACCGAGCAGGCCCAGAAGCGTGTCGACGAGGAACTCGACAAGCTCGGCATGCTGGAGACCGGTTCGCCCGAGTATGCCGTGACCCGTAACTATCTGGACTGGATCACGCTCCTGCCCTGGGGCAAGCACTCGGACGACATCCTGAATCTCAAGCGCGCGCGGCGTATCCTCGACCGCGACCACTATGGACTGGAAGACGTCAAGGACCGCATCCTGGAATTCCTGGCCGTTGGCATCCACAAGGGCGAGATCTCAGGTTCGATCATTCTGCTAGTTGGTCCGCCCGGCGTGGGCAAGACCTCGATCGGACACTCCATCGCCGATGCGCTCGGGCGGCGCTTCTACCGATTCTCAGTCGGCGGCATCCGCGATGAGGCCGAGATCAAGGGCCATCGGCGCACCTATATCGGCGCCATGCCGGGCAAGTTCCTGCAAGCCATGAAGGAGGTCGAGACCTCCAACCCGGTGATCCTGCTCGACGAGATCGATAAGATCGGCGCCTCCTACCACGGCGATCCAGCCTCGGCGCTGCTGGAAGTGCTCGACCCGGAGCAAAACACCGACTTCCTCGATCATTACCTGGATCTGCGCTTCGATCTGTCCAAGGCACTGTTCGTCTGCACCGCCAATCAGCTCGATACCATTCCGGGGCCGCTGCTCGACCGCATGGAGGTCATCAAGCTCTCGGGCTATATCGCCGAGGAAAAGCTCCAGATCGCCAAGAAATATCTGCTGCCGCGCCAGATCGAGCGCGCCGGACTGGGCAAAAAGGTGGTCAAGCTCGACAGTTCGACCCTGCGCGCGCTGATCGAGGGCTATGCGCGTGATGCCGGGGTACGGCGGCTCGAAAAGCAGCTCGGCAAGATCGTGCGCAAGGTAGCGGTACGGATGCTCGAAGGTGAGGAGACGCCGATCCAGGTGCGTGCGCCAGATCTCAAGGGCTATCTCGGCAGTCCGGTGTTCCGCGACGAACGCAAGCTCTCGGGGCCGGGCGTGGTCACAGGGTTGGCCTGGACCGCCATGGGCGGGGCGACGCTGTCGATCGAGGCCGCGCACACCCACAGCTTCACGCGCGGCTTCAAGCTCACCGGCCAGCTCGGTGATGTCATGAAGGAGTCGGCTGAGATCGCCTATGGCTATGTGGTCAGCCATGCTCAGGATTTCGGCGTCGATCCCGAGTTCTTCGAAAAATCCTTCATCCATGTCCATGTTCCGGCCGGCGCCACGCCCAAGGATGGCCCTTCGGCGGGCATCACCCTGGCCTCGGCGCTGCTGTCGCTGGCGCGCCAGCAGCCAGTACGCCGCATCGCCATGACCGGCGAGATCACCCTCACCGGCGAAGTATTCCCGGTCGGCGGCATCCGCGAAAAGCTCATTGCGGCGCGCCGTGCCGGAATCAAAGAAATCATCCTGCCCGCCGACAATCAGGGCGACTTCGAGGAAGTCCCCGCACACGTTCGCAAGGGGCTGGACGTTCATTTCGCCTCACGCTTCGAGGATGTGCTGCCCTGGTTGTTCAAGACCTGAACCTCGCCTGAACGCTCAGCCTCAAGGAATACCGACCCTCGCCGTTACACTCGCCATGAAGCGGGGCGAGTGTCGGTACCACGGCAGCTCGACCCGATGACCAACAATCGGCGCCTTGCCTGGAGTCATCGGTGAACAACAGATTAGAGAGCGGACTGAAATCCACGCAGAGAACCGGCGCGGTGGTCGAATCGATCTCCGCGCACTGGCAGAACGACCGGTTGCTGCTGGAACTCGTCTCCGATCCCAAGACCTGCCACTGGTCGGTGAGCATACTGAACCAGAGCGGCGATCGCCGACTGCGCCAAATTACGTTGAGTCAGGCGTTGAATACGCTGGCCTGCCGCGCACGGACTCCTGTCCAGCGCGGCGCGGATACGCTGTTTTAACTGACGCTGGTTTGGTCGGGGAGATCCTAAATGTCTATCGAGGCGCCGAGTTCATGTCATTCCGGGCCGGCAAGTGTCAGTGATTCGTCGCTACATAGTCATCTGGCACACCGTTTCGTCCCAATCCATGGCTCCTATCAATTGGCTCGTACCTTGCATCAACCGGAACATGCACCATTTTTCCGGGGATGTCATGTGCAACCCAATAATCAGCCCGATACGCCCCCTCTGACGCTCGTTTCCACGGCGGGTCCGAGCCATCGGCAACCTTCCGAGCCGATCGATACCATCCGCTTTCTGCAAGCTGTCACGGCGTCGCTCGAATTGGATGAGGTATTGAACGCGCTCAATGATTTCCTATACGACCTGGTGGCCCACAGCGGATGGGAGTACCAGTGTCCGACCGGAGAACCCTGTTTTTCGGGCGGCAAGAGTGATCCGCACCGCGTCGAATATAGCCTCACGCTCAACGCCCAGAATCTCGGCGTGTTCAGGATCAAGCGTGGGCGCCGCTTCAGTGAGGAGGATCAGCGTCGCATCGAAGGATTGCTGGCCCTGGCCACGCCCGCCATTCAGAACGCCTTGCGCTTCTGGCAGGTCAACCGTCAGTTGGAGCGCGATCCACTGACGGGACTCGGTAACCGTCGCGCCCTGTCGGTTCAGGGCGAACAGTGGCTGGCCGATAGTCTGCGTCATCGGCATCCGATCTCGATGCTGGTGCTGGATCTGGATCGCTTCAAGGCGGTCAACGACACCTATGGCCATCCAGTCGGCGACCGCGTGTTGTGCAAGGTTGCCGAAACGCTCCTGGCCGTGACGCGCACAGCCGATCTCTGCGTGCGTTTGGGCGGCGACGAGTTCGTCGTACTCTTGCCCGATAGTGATCTCACCAATGCCCTGGAATGCGCCGAACGCATCCAGCATGCCCTGTCGCAACAGTTCGTCGAGACGGAGTCCGATCATCACATCGGGATCAGCGCCAGCATTGGCGCGGCAGCCTACCGTTCAGGCATGGACTTCGAGCAGCTCTATCGTCAGGCCGATGAGGCGCTGTATGTCGCCAAATCAGCGCACGATCGTCCAGTGCGGACCTGCCAAGCGACGAGCCGTAGTGCTTCATCCAGGCGCGCGTCAGCCGCCGAAACATTACGCGCAGAGTGACCGGATCGACACTTCTCGACAGCGACTTCGTTTAAACTGTTCCGCTGGCTGAGCGGCCGTGCCGGTTTCAGTGCTCGACAGTTTGGGTCTATCATCGACCCGCGCGCCTCGACGACACGAAATCAGCGCCGTTACAGTGGCTGCCCCGTCGCTGAACCCGCGTTTTTCCGGGGCGCTTGGCGTTCGGGCCATCTCCTAGACAATAAGCATCGGGACAGCAAGCAGCATGTTGAAGAACATTCGATTGAGCGTGAAGCTGGCCGCCAGTTTTCTGGCGATGGCGGCGATTGTGTTGATCCTCGGTCTCCTTGGGATTCGGGGTGAGCTGAGTATGCGCGACCATCTCATCTCCATGAGCCAGGAAAGCCTGCCGGCGATCGTGCAGCTCAATCGGCTCAATTACGAACGTGTCCAGATTCGCAGTCAAACGTACGAGCTCAAGGGGCTGACGACCTGGAGTGCTCGCACCCGCGAGCTGATCGAGCAGATCATGCGCCAGCGTGTTGCCTCATGGAACGTCATTGAGGACGCGCTCGCTCAATTTGAACAGCTCCCTCAGTCCGTCGACGAGCAGGCGATCTTCTCGGTACTCAAGAGCGACTACGCGAGCTGGCGCGAGTATTACACTGAGCTCGATCGCTTGACACGCGCGATGCTCAATGCGCCCAGTCAGGAGAGCTATTCAGCCGTGCTGGCGCAGTTTGCGCAGCAGGTCGACGAGATCTTTCTAGTCTCAGACCGGGTGGCCGTGCTGATCGAATCCCTGGTCGCGCTCAAAAACACGTCTTCTGCCAATACGCTGGCCAAAGCCGAGCATGAAAGCAACTTCATGGTCATGCTCTATGGCATCTCCATGGCCCTGGGCCTGGCGCTGGCCTTGATCCTCGGCGTTTTCATCACTCGCGGGACACTGAAACAGTTGGGTGGTGAGCCCGCGCAGGTCGTCGCCGTTGTCAACAAGCTCGCTGAGGGCGATCTGACGACGCACATCCATCTGCGTTCTGGAGACCAGACCAGCCTGATGGCGGCCATGTCGCGCATGGTTGAGAATATGCGACGTGTCCTGCGCGATGTGTCGAGCGCCAGCTCGCAGGTGTCGGCGGCGGCGGTCGAGCTCTCGGCCACCAGTGAAGAGACGAGTCAGCAGGTACGCGTCGAGCAGTCCGAGACTGATCAGGTTGCGACCGCCATGAACGAGATGACCGCCACCGTCGAGGAGGTCGCGCGTCATGCGGCTTCCGCCGCGCATGCGGCTCAGGAGACCGACCGCGAGACCGAGGCCGGTGGTCAGGTGGTCGCGCAGACGATCTCGGCGATCGATCTACTGGCCCAGGAGGTCGAATCAGCCGGGCAGGTGATCACGCGGCTCTCCGAGGACAGCACCGAGATCGGCGCCGTGCTGGATGTGATCCGGGGCGTGGCCGAGCAGACCAACCTGCTGGCGCTCAACGCGGCGATTGAGGCCGCACGCGCCGGCGAGCAGGGACGCGGCTTCGCCGTGGTGGCCGCTGAGGTGCGCACCCTGGCCAGCCGGACGCAGTCCTCGATCCAGGACATCCAGGAAAAGATCGAGCGGGTGCAAAACGGTTCGGCGGGCGCGGTCGCGGTGATGGCCAAGGGGCAGGAGATGGCGCGCGAGAGCGTGGCTCAGGCTCAGCGGGCGGGCGAATCGCTCCAGGCCATCAGCGCCGCCATTACCAGCATCACTGACATGAACCGCCAGATCGCCAGCGCCGCCGAGGAACAGACCGCGGTCGCCGAGGAGATCAATCGCAACATCCACACGATTTCGGCCACGGTCGATCAAACCGCCACAGGTTCGGCACATATCGCCAGTGCCAGCGAAGAACTCGCGCGCCTGGCCAGCATGCTTCAGGAGCGGGTCGCTCAGTTCAGGCTCTAGCGAACGTTCGTGGAGTCAGTCACAGCGGCGATTCGTCGCCGCGCTTCACGAGCCGCTGGATCAAGGCCTCCAGCACCACTGGATTGAGTGGCTTGGTGATGTATTCGTCGAGTCCGGACTCCAGGCAACGCGCGCGCTCGCTGTCCAGGCCCAGGGTGCTCATGCCGATGATGGGTGTGCGGTAGGCGCCTGGTTCTTCCAGTCGGCGCATGGCACGCGCGACCTCGATCCCATCGACGTCCGGCAAATAAAGATCCAGGAAGACCAGATCGTAGGTCTCGGATCTAAATTGCTCCACGGCGAGTCCACCGCTATTGACGATCAGCGTCTCGTGCCCCCACTCCTGGAGAAGCGTACTGGCCAGCTTTTGGTGCAGTAGACCGCTCTCGACGAGCAGGATGCGTAAGCGCTGACGGTCCTCGATCAGCCTGTGTCGTGTCAGCAGCGCGTGTTCCTGGGGCGAGTCCCCAGGCGCGAGCAGGCGCGTGAGCAACTCGCGCAGCTCGCGTGGCGAGGCGGGCTTGGTGAGAAAAGCGTCGATGCCGACCGCGCGACAGCGTTGAGCGTCGCCGCGCTGACCAATCGATGCCAGCATCAAGAGCGCCCTCCGCTCGATCGTGACCGACTCTCTCAGCCGTGCTGCCAGCTCGAATCCATCGAATTCAGGCAGTGTGGAGTCGAAGACATAGACGTCGAATTCCTGTCCCCGCTGCTGGTAGGTGCGTGCCAGTTCGAGTGCCTGACGTCCGGTACTCGCTTCCTGGACCTCAAATCCCCAGTGCCTGAACCAATAGGCGAGCGTGCGTCGTGTGACAGCCTGGTTGTCGACGAGCAGCGCGCGTCGACCCGGCCAGTTCGCTTGCGGCTGTGGTGTAGTGCCACTGGCACTCAGTCGGGGGAGCGGAAGCGTGAAATGCAGACCGCCAGCGTCCTGGGTGTCGAGCCAGATCCGTCCGCCCATGTACTCGATCAGACGCGCGCAGGTGGTCAGACGTAATCCAGTGTCGCCGAATCGATGCGCGCTGATCTCGCCAGCGGTCGTGTCCGGATCGATCAGGGCCTGGAGCTCGGCCTGCTGAAGCCCGAGATCCACTAGCAACGAGACCTGGAGCCAGTCCACGTCCAGCTCCGAATCCTCGGTCGCGAGCGACTGTGTTCGAAGACAGAGCCTGTCGCTGTGGCCGAAGGCGAGCGCGGCATTCCAGAGCGTGGTCAACACCTGACGGATTCGGCCTGGATCGCCCTGGCTATGTGTCGGCAGCGCGTCGATTGGCTCATAGTGGAGTTCGCGTCCCTGGCGTTGGGCGGCGGTCGCAAGCGTGTCGACGAGATCAGCGATCAACACCGAGGGATTGAAGGGAATCTGCTCGATGGTCAGTTGCCCGGTCTCAATGTGGGTAAAATCGAGCAGGTCGTCGATCTGAACAAGCAAGCTGGCGGCCGATGAGCGGATGAGGTGCAGGTAATCGCGCTGGGGCGGGTCGACTGGCGTGTGCAGTGTCAACTCGCTGAGCTCCAGGATGTCCTTGAGCGGAACGCGGATCTCACGGCTGATATCGGCGATTCGCCGGCTCTTGGCCAGATGCATGTTTTCGGCCCGGTATCGAGTCTCAGCCGCGCGCCGCGCGCCACGTGCGGCGATGGCCAGGGTTGTGGCTACAAGGCCCAAGCCCTGTTGCAGCTCAGGCGGCAACACGCCAACCGTCTCTGGACGCACGAGGATCAACAGACCAAATCCAGGGAGTCGCAAGGCCAGCACCTGGCCGGCTTCGCGGCTCAGGATGACGGGGCCTCCAGGCGGGCGCTCGGCCAGCGCCGTTTCCAGCGTGGCAGGCGACCAGTCTTCCCAGAACGCGCCATAGAGTGGGTCGCGCGGCAGATGCTCGGGGTTCAGGCAGACGGTGGGTGTCTGTCCGGGCGGGGTGCTCGCTGGAGACTCCAGCACGGCGGCACCGCTGCCACCGAGCACGCGAAGCAGCGCGCTTAGAAAATGTTGGAGCATGGGCTCCAGCGCGATGGAGTCATCGATCACTCGCGACAACTCGTGCAGCAGCTCGTAAGCGTTGGAAGGGGTCATGGTCGTCGATGGTCCGAGCGGGGGCGTTGCGCGATGTTCGGATGGCTCCGGGCGCTTGAGCGCGCCCGTCGAGCCTATTCAACGACTCACTATAATCAAGTCGACCCGCTTCGTCATCTCGGGACGATGAGCGGGGTGCGACCATAACTGATGCGTTGGCTAAACTTTGGACTTTGGACAAAGTATCTTACCAGCTGGCAAAAATCGTTCGCTCACATACAGTTGGAGTAGACAAGTCCTCT
>NZ_WNKT01000021.1 GCF_009720725.1 Allochromatium palmeri | reverse complement strand
GACCAGTTTGCGTGACATGGTTGAAATATAAATAACTGCGCAAAAATGCGCAACTCATATTGAAACTGTTCGAGCCCGCATCGAGTGCTGCAGAGACGATCAGACTGTCCCAATAGCTGAACGAATGTCTTTACCGTAATTCCGATGCCAGTACATGTTGTTCTGCATTGGAAGGATGGATTTCGCAGTCTCGATACCAGTCTTGAATGATGGCGCGTAGCCTCGCCTCAGCGATTCCGGCTTTCTTGAGCAGGTTGCTGCCGGCTTCCCGGACAACCTGAGAGTTGATCAATGGTCGCTTGAGCGTCAGTACGAATTGGGCGGCCAGAACATGCTTGGGACTGTCTTTTTGGGGAATCAATGCGTAGAGCCAGATATTGGTGTCAACGAATATCTTAGCGGGCATTTGCTTCTTCCCGGCTCATTGGTTGAAAATTCTCGACGCCTAATGGGTTATTGATCCATCGAGCCAAAGAAGATTCGGCTAGCGTTTTTTGCTCGATTTCCTTGGGCTGAAACCGCTGGGCAAGAAATTTTGCAAAATCAAGCACTTCAGATTGTTTGTCTTCTGGGAGTTGCTCTAGAGTCTGAATGAGTTCGGCGTAGCCCATGTCGATCTCCTGGAGTGTTGATAGCCTTGTCTGGCGCTGGTCCATCGAGGTCACCTTCGAGGAAGTCCGCCGTCACCTCGGCGTCGAGACCCGCAGTATAGTACTAATGCTTTGGATCAATCATTTGTATTGGGAGATGTCGCGTGTTCGAAATCGGGCGGTCGATTCTGCGCCGGCCGTCCACCGATCGATCAGTCCGACGTCCGTTGCCGCTTGAAATCAGCGACGAAATGATCGAGCCGGCCTACGGCGATGGCCTCGCGCAGTCCGCGCATCAGCGTCTGGTAGTAATGCAGATTGTGGATGGTCGCCAGCCGCGCACCCAGGATTTCCTTACAGCGGTCGAGATGATGCAGATAGGCACGACTGTAGTGGCGGCAGGTGTAGCAGTCGCACAGCGGATCGAGCGGGCCTTCGTCGCGGCGATGCACGGCATTGCGGATACGCACTACGCCCTGATGGGTGAACAGATGCCCATTGCGCGCATTGCGCGTCGGCATCACGCAGTCGAACATGTCGATGCCGCGTTGAACCGCTGCCACGATGTCCTCCGGCGTACCCACACCCATCAGATAGCGCGGCCGGTCGGTCGGCAGCTTGTCGGACAGAAAATCCAGCACCCGCAAGCGGTCTGCTTCCGGCTCGCCGACCGAGAGTCCACCAACCGCATAGCCATCGAAGCCGATCCGCATCAATCCTTCCAGCGACTCGGCGCGCGGGCGCTCGTGCATCCCGCCCTGGACGATGCCGAACAGCGCCGCCGGATTGTCGCCATGCGCTTCGCGTGAACGCGCCGCCCAGCGCAGCGACAGCTCCATCGAGACGCGCGCCTGCGCTTCGCTGGCCGGGTAGGGCGTGCATTCGTCAAAGATCATCACGATGTCCGATCCCAGCTCGCGCTGCACCTGCATCGAGATCTCGGGGCTGAGGAACACCGGGCTGCCGTCGATCGGCGATTGGAATTTGACACCCTCTTCCGTGATCTTGCGCAGCTCGCCGAGGCTGAAGACCTGGAAGCCGCCAGAATCGGTCAGGATCGGCTTCTCCCAGTGCATGAAGCCGTGCAGATCGCCGAGCCGGCGGATGACCTCGGTGCCGGGGCGCAGCATCAGATGGAAGGTGTTGCCGAGCACGATCTCGGCGCCGACCTCCAGCAATTCCTCCGGGGTCATGGCCTTGACCGTGCCATAGGTGCCCACGGGCATGAAGGCGGGCGTCTCGACGGTCCCGCGTGCAAAGGTCAGACGTCCGCGACGGGCGAGGCCGTCGCGTTCAAGCAGATCGAAGTGCATCGAAGAGATTCCTGGCCGGCTCGCATTGAGCCGGATCGTAGAGAGGATCGAATGTTAGTGATGAATCGCCGCCGTCATCGTCAGCGCCGTCTGGAGCGCCAGGCGCAGACTGCCGAGATCGGCGCGATCGGTTCCGGCCAGCTCCAGCGCCGTGCCATGATCGACCGAGGTGCGGATGATCGGCAGACCGAGCGTCACATTGACTGCCTGGCCGAATCCAAGATGCTTGAGCACCGGCAGCCCCTGATCGTGATACATGGCCAGCACCGCGTCGGCGTCCTGCAAACGCGACGGCACGAACAGGGTATCGGCCGGCAGCGGGCCGACCAGATCCCAGCCACGCGCCCGCCGCTCGGCCAGCACAGGTTCGATGACCTCGATCTCCTCGCGTCCCAGATGGCCGCCTTCGCCGGCATGCGGATTGAGTCCGCACACCAGGATTCGCGGCCGTTCCAGACCGAAGCGTTCGACCAGATCCTGATGCAGGATGTCGACCACGCGCCCGAGCGATTCGCGCGTGATGGCCGCGCTGACCTGTGACAGCGGCAGATGGGTGGTCGCCAGCGCCACGCGCAGACCCGGTGTGGCCAGCATCATCACCGGCTCGGCCCCGCAGCGCTCGGCCAGGAACTCGGTGTGCCCGGTGAAGGGGATGCCGGCCTCGTTGATGACGCCCTTATGCACGGGTCCAGTGACCAGGGCCGCGAAGGTCTGGTCCAAACAGCCATCGCAGGCGCGTCTCAGGGTCTCCAGCACATAGCCGGCGTTGGCCGGATCGAGTCGTCCGGGCGTGACCGGATGCGCAACGGCCACCGGCCAGACCTTGAGCTGACCGGGTTGACTTGGATGGGCATCCTGGGTCGGGTCGAAGGGCGCGATGCTCAGATCCAGACCCAGACGCGCCGCGCGCTCGGCCAGCAGATCCGGGTCAGCGATCGCCACCCGTTCCGCCGCTGAGTGTTCAGCCGCCGCCAGTCGCACGATCAGATCGGGGCCGATGCCCGCCGGCTCGCCCGGTGTCAGGACCAAGCGCGGCACCCGCGCGGTATTTGAGCCTGTCATGGAGTCTGCGACCATGAATCTTGGTCGAGCCGGATCTCGACATAGGCTTCGTCGCGCAACTGGCGCAACCACTCTTCGGTTGCCTCTTCGGCCTTGCGCCGTTGCAGCGCCTCGCGCGCCTTCACTCGCAGCAGATCCTCGCTGGCGCTCTGCTGGCGTCGCTCCTCGACCTGGAGGATGTGCCAGCCGAAGGGACTCTTGAAGGGTTCGCTGGTCGCGCCGACGGCGAGTGCCTGCATCTGTTGCTCGAACTCAGGCACCGTGTCGCCCGGATCGACCCAGCCGAGTTCGCCGCCCTTGAGTGCCGAGCCGGTATCGTCTGAGTTCGCCCGCGCCAGGGTCGCGAAATCCTCGCCGTTGATGATGCGTTCGCGCAGTTGCAACAACCGCTGACGCGCATCGGCGTCCGAGACGATCTCGTTGGTGCGCACCAGGATGTGACGCGCCCGTGTCTGGGTGACGTCCTCGGGCGTGGCGGCCTTGATCTCGCGCATACGGATGATGTGAAAGCCGCTCGGACTGCGTAGCGGTTCACTGATTTCGCCCTCAGCCAGGGTATAGGCCAGATTGGAGACCAGGCTCGGTACCGCTCCCATCTCGAACCAGCCCAGATCACCGCCCTCCAGGGCGTTGCGTCCATCCGATTCGCTCACCGCCACTTCGGCGAAGTCAGCCCCGCCGCGCAGACGCGCGACCAGCCGCTTGGCCTTGTTTTCGGCCTGCTCGATCTGAGCCGGGCTTGGGTTCTCGGGCAGGGCGATCAGGATGTGTTGCAAGCGCACCTGCTCGCGCTCGATCAGCCGGCTCGATTCGCGGGCCAGGAAGCGATCGACCTCCGGCTCGCTGACCTGGATCTTGCGCACCACTTCCTGACTCTGCAGGCGACTGCTCAGGATCTGGGAGCGCGTATCCTCGCGAAAATCCTCGAAGCGGACGCCGCCTGTTTCAAGCGTCACCTTGAGCTCGTCGAGCGACAGACCATTACGACTGGCGATCCCCTGGAGTGCCTCCTCCAGCGTGGCCTCGTCGACCTGGATGCCGAGTTCCTTGGCCCGCTGTTGCTGCAATTGCTTGAGAATGAGCCGGTCGAGTACCTGCTTGCGCAACTGTGTCAAGGGCGGCACGGCCGTCCCGCGCTGGTTGAGCTGCGGGATCACCAGCGCGATCTCGCGTTCCAGCTCGCTCTGCACCACCACGTTGTCGTTGACCACCGCGACGATGGCATCCAGCGGCTGGGCCGTCAGCGGTACGGAGTGCGCCCCCAACACCAGCATGAGTCCCAGTCCCCACAGGGACCAGCCGGGCGTGAGCCACGCCAGCGCGCGTCTATTCAGACTGATAGCCATAGATTCCTCGTTCCAGGACCTTGTCGATCGAATTGCCGAAGGAGCCGAGACCGGCCAGCTCCAATTGCAGCATGACACTGGTGCTCGCCGGCTCGTCAGCGTCGCGTTTGAGATGCTGACCCAGGATGCGCAGGCGCCAGCAGCATTGGCCGAACTCCAGGCCGGCGAAGGCTTCCACGGTTTCATCATTGAGCAGCGAATAGAGCCAGCGTCCGACCACCCGTACCCGTGAACCGATCGGCATCTGGAACGAGATATCGGTGTTCTCGTAGTCATCCGACGCCTGGTTGCCCAGGTTGTAGCGGTAAGCGAGATTGATCAAACGTTCGTGACCGGGAGCGTATTGGAGCTGGAGGATCTGCTTCTCCCAAGCGTTCTCGCTGGCATGCGGATTCCATTGCAGTCCAAGCTGCGCGGTCCAGTCCGGATGAAGCCGCGCCGCCAGTTCGCCGGCAAGCGAGGAACTCACATCGTCATCGGGCTCTGTGCTATCGAGCTGAACGCGAGGCTCATCGAAGTAATAGACCTGCCCGAGACTGGCACGCAGGAGCACATCGCCATCATGGTTGGCGATGGTGCGCGTGGTCAGGCCCAGCGTCAGACGGTTCTCGTCGCTGATGCGGTCATAGCCGGTGAAGCGGTTGGGTCGAAACAGGCTGGCGAAACTGAAATCGAGCTCCGTGGTATCGAAAAGCGGATTGTCCGACTGATCGGCATAGGCCGTGAGGACGTAATAGAGTCGCGGTTCGAGCGTTTGCAAGGTCTCATGCCCGAACCAGTCGGTCTCGCGCTCGAAGATCAGCTTGCCGTCGAGATCGACATTCGGAATCAGATAGCTCGGCTGACTCTCGGCACCTTCGACCTGGTCGGCGAGATCGTATTGGGTGTAATAGAGCCGGGTGCGCGGAATGAGATGACCAAAGCTGCGTCGCAGCGGCCAGCGCAGTGAGGGAATAGCGACCAGTCGCCCGCCATGAACGTCCGAGTTGTGATCGAAATAGTCGTACTGCCCATCAAAGGTGTATTCCAGTCCGCTGATCAGCGTGCTGGGCGCGACGTTCAGCTCGATATGCGGAAGCTGTCCGTATGGCCGGTTGGCCGGCGCGATGCTGGTATCCACCGTCTGGAACTGCTGTACGCGCCCCAAGGCCCACCAGCCGTCGCCGCCGTAAAAGAGATCGGCGCGTTGAATGAGATTGCGCACGCTCGTTACATCGAGCCGGTTGCCGAAGTCGAGCAGATACTGGTCGTCGGAGACGGAGGCATAGTCGATTGCGGTCGACCAGCGCGCCCCGAGTCGCCCGGACTGGGTGATGCGTAGCGCCCCGCGCACGCCCGCGGCCTCGTCCTTGCGATCGTGCGGCAGCAGCTCGCCATCGAGTTCGATACGCTGCCTGGGCGAGAGATAGCGAAACTCGCCGCCCAGCATCAGTCCGCGCGAACTCATCAGGCGCGGTACCAGGGTCGCGTCCATGTTGGGCGCGATGTTCCAGTAATAGGGCAGGCTGAAGTCGAATCCGGTTTGCTCGGAAGTGCCGATGATCGGGATCAGAAAGCCACTGCGCCGGCGTCCATCGATCGGGAAGCTCATATAAGGCGTGTAGAGCACCGGCACGTCCCAGAGGCTCAGGCGTGCCTGACGTGCCACGCCCAGACCCGTGCCCTGATTCAGCTCCAGATCGTGCGCACGTAGCGACCAGGCCGCGTTACCGGGCGGGCAGGTGGTATAGAGAACATCGCGATACCGGCTGCGCTCGGCGTCGAGCAGCCAGGCTTCGCTGGCCGCGCCGCGCAGATTGGCCTGACCATACAGCCGATAGCCGGTCTGTTGCAGATAGCCGCGCTGGGTCTCCAGGTTGTAATCGGCACGCTCGCCGATGAGCCGCAGACCCGGATAGTCCAGTTCGATACCGCCGCTGGCGTTGACATCTCCGGTACGTCGGTTGTAATGCGAGCGATCCGCGCGCAGTCGTCGCGATTCCTGGAGGATCTCGATATCGCCCTGTAGCTGAATCAGGTCGCGTTCACGATCATAGTCGACCAGATCGGCCGTGATCTCGATCGGCAGACGTTGCGCGTCCGGTGGCGGTGACATGGGCGTGGTATCCGTGACGCCGGGCGCGGGTCCGCAGTACTCCCAGCCGAGATCCAGATGCAGTCGGCGGTCATCCGCGCGTTGCTCGATAGGGATGGCAGCCACGGGCGCAGCGGGTGTCTCGTCCGGTGGAGCGAGGGTGACGCCTTGTGCGCTCTGTTCCTTCAGGGTCGCGAGCGCGGCATCGCGTTCGGCAGGACGGTTGGGGATCAGGGGCGATTCGACCGAGGGCAGATGCTGCGGTGTGCTCGGCGTAAAAGCCGTCTGAGGTGAGCGTGGCGGCGAGTCCGGCTCAGGTGCTGGAGCCGTCGCACTCGGACTCGATTCCGTCGCCCCGCTGGAAGCCGAGACGGCCGCGAGCACGAGCAGCGCCATCGCGCGTGCGCTCTGTTTGAAGTCGGCCAGGGTCGGCATCGGTCGAAAGGCTGTGTGACTGAATGGGTGGACGCTAGGGGTTGAACCTGCAACCATGGCATATCCAGGGCGCGCCATCAATCGCCGATGACGGCATCGCGCAGCGGAGCCTTGGTTTCGAAGACTCTATGACGGGTTGAGGTAAGTCGCGTGTCGGAGCGAAAGGCGGCATTGCATGCTTGGTTGACTGAGGTATTGGGGACGGAGTCGCTGGAGCTGACGCCGGCGTCCTCGGATGCGAGTTTTCGCCGCTATTGGCGTGTCTGGCGCGATGGCGAGACCTGGATCGCCATGGACGCTCCGCCCGAGTTCGAGGACTGCGGTCGTTATGCCGATCTGGCGCGACGCTTTCATGCCATCGGCGTCAATACCCCCGAGATTCAGGCCGAGGCGCGCAAGCAGGGGTTTTTGCTGATTTCGGATTTCGGTGATCGCGTCTATCTCGGCGAGCTGAACGATCAAACTGCCGACCGGCTTTATGGCGAGGCGCTCAAAACCCTGGAAATCCTCCAGACGCGCACCCCGACCGAAGGACTGCCGCACTATGACGCGCCGTTGCTCGCGCGTGAACTGGGTCTGTTTCGCGACTGGCTGTTGCAGGGGCTTCTGGAGTTATCGCTCGATGAGCGCGACGGCGAGCGGCTCGCACGCCTGGAATCCATCCTCATCGCCAGCGCCCTGGAACAGCCGTGCGTCTGCGTCCATCGCGATTATCACTCGCGCAATCTCATGCTGACCGAGAATGCCAGTCCGGGCGTGCTCGACTTCCAGGATGCCGTGGTCGGCCCCATCACCTATGACCTGGTCTCGCTGCTGCGCGATTGCTATATCGCCTGGCCTGAGCCGCGCGTCTGGGACTGGGCGCTCGGCTATTTCCAGCGCGCCACCGAGTCGGGCCTGCTCCAGGCGGTCGAGCCTGAGCAATTCAGGCGCTGGTTCGATCTCATGGGGATGCAGCGTCATCTCAAGGCGTGCGGCATCTTCGCCCGTCTGAGTCTGCGCGACGGCAAACATGGCTATCTGGCTGACATTCCGCGCACCCTGGGCTATGTACGGGATGTGGCGGGTCGTTATCCGGAATTGAGTGCGTTTGGCGACTGGCTCGGCGAGCCTGTGGCACGCGCGCTGGAATCGCGTCTGGCCTCGCACGTCTAGGGGCCGCAAGCGCACGGACTCAGGTTTTCTGTTTATCCGAGGCCGCGCTGTCCGAGTCATCGGACATATCGAACAGATCCGCGAGTCCTTCCAGTTCATCCCGCGCGCGCGCGTCCTCGATCTCCTGCGGGCTGAGTGCGCGTTCGCGATCGGCGTCGGGCGCGGCGGCCGCTGAATCGCTCGCGGTCTCCTTCGCCAGCTGCTCCAGCATGGCATCGATCTCACTCGGATCGAGTGCGTCCTCAACCGCGTCCTTGGCCGTATCCCCGACCGAGTCCTCGACTACATCCTCAACCGTATCCTTGGCTGCGTCCTCGGCATCAGCCGTGGTGTTGGCGGTTGGCTCTGGTTCTAAGGCCGTCTCGGGCGCCTCAGACTCCTCAGGCTCCTCGGGCTGAGCGGTCTCCATCGCCTGGATATCGAAATCGGCATCGTCCATGTCGAGATCGTCGAAATTGACGTCCTCCGCGTCCTCCGCACTGGAGGCGGGCGGTGCTGTGTCGGCGCCAGCCGGAGTGGCCGGCGGCTTATCCGCTGGTTTAGCTTTCGCTTGCTCGGCTTGCTGGAACGCCGCCGTGTATTCATCCATGAGCTGTTCGAGGGTTTCCTTGGTATTTTCGAGTTCGGCCGAAAGCTGCGCCCGCTCGTTCTCCAGGCTCGTGACTTCGTTCGCGCTGATCATCCCGGTCGGCGTGATCTCGGCCCAGGGCTTGATTACCTTGGCCAGCTCTGCCGGGATTTCCTTGAGCTTTTCGCCATCGCGGTTGAGATAGAGATTCAGCATGACGTTGTAGAAGGCCCGCTCACGTTCCATGTATTCATCCACCTTGGCCGCCAATTCATCGCCTTCCAGACGATAGGTGTTCTCGAACAGATTCGTCAGCGCATCGCGGTGAGAGTGTTCGCTCGACTCCAGATGCTCCATGACGGCCTCGGCATGCACCTCATCATCTTTTGTCTGGTGGTGCTGTCGCCTGAGCATCAGAAAGAGGATGACCCAGGCCAGCAGGGCGAACTCGCCGGCCAGGATGAGCGCCGCCAGTTGGAGTGTGCTCATGCGCGCTTCCTCTTGGCGGTTTTTTGAGCCGGCTCACGACCGGACCTGGCCCTCGTCATGAGCCACCAGGTCAGCGCCAAGGCGGCACCAAGCAGGGCATTGCCGCCGAGCAGATAGATCAGCAACCAGGGCCAGGAGATAGCGTTGCCTGCCGCTGTCTCTTCGTCGGCCTGACTCGACGGAGCCTCGAAATCGAAATTCAGGACACCGGGGTCAGGTTGAATTTCGATGGGGTCGTCCGTCAGGGTCCGGCCCATGAAATGACTGCTGATTCGATATTCACCCGGACGCTGGACAGGGATCTTGATCATCAGCGGGAAGCGTTTGCCCTTGGTGATCTCGACGACCTCGGTCCAGTCGTCCGGGCCGCGCACGAGCAGATAGCCGAGCAGACTTGCCGGGTCGACCAGATCCGGCTCGGCGCTGAGCTGGATCTGGATGGCGGCTAGGGGGTCGGTCTCACTCGGTTGCTGGCGCTCATAGGTCAGGGACAGGGGCGCGCCCTTGATCTTGATACGCTTGGTGAGCTGGCGCTGGAAGGAACCGCCGTCGATGACGAAGTCCACACGGTAGACGCCGGGCGCGAGCGTCGCTGTTTGCAGCATCCCCGAGAACCGGGTCGTGGCCGGATCCAGGGTCAGACGCTGCTCACCGGGCGGCGGCTGGGGCGGCGGGGTCTGTCCCTCTTCGACGGCCGGTGGAGCCGGTGGAGCCGGTGGAGCGGAAGGCGCCGGGGTCGATTCAGGTGGCTCGTCAGCGACTGACTCGGCGACGAGCGTCACCTTGGCCACCAGCACTTCCAAGAGTTCGAGGCGCTTGACCGGCTGCTTATGGTCGGTGAGCCAGGTCTCGGTCTTGGGCATCTCGCCGAGTCCGATCGTGTTGGGCAGCGGTCCGGCCTCGATGTCCAGGTCAGTCACGACCACGACCCGGTTGTCCGGGTCTTCCACGCCGCGAATGCGCCATTGTCCGGGCTTGGGATTGGTCAATGTCACCAGATCATAGCCGGCCTCGGCACGCCATCTGACGCCTGGAGCGAGCTGATCGACCCGAATCCGCTCGCCGTCGGGTGTCGTCAGCTGGGTCTGTCCGCCTTCGGGACGAAAGGCGAGCAGTGTGAATTCACGCACCTGATCGTCGATCTCGAAACGATTGCCCTCAAGCGGAACCGTCGTCGGTGGAGCGCTCTGTTCGAGTACGCGCAGAAAGAGTCGCTGGAGCGTCTCGGCATCTTGCGCAGTCTCCATCCAGCCATCGGTCTGGGTCGCCAGCAGGCGCATGAGTGGCTCATCGATCTGATCCGAGAGGCCGATGGTGTGGACCTTGACGCCCATGGTTTTAAGCGCTTCGAGCTGCTCGGAGAGGATGCGCTCGCGCGAGGCCGCGCTCGGCTCGGGCTCCTTGGAGACATCGACGAGCCCGTCGGTGAAGAGGATCAGATGACGTTCGCCCTCGGCCGGCGTCGTACTCCAGTCCTCGGTCGCGGTGCGGATGGCGCGCTCGATATCGGTGAAGAGTCCACGCGAATGGATGCGGTTGAGACGCTGGCCGAGACGCTTCTTCCAGGCCTCATCGACGGGAGCCGGCGGGATCAAGACCTCGGTCTGTTCGGCAAAGAGCCACACGCCGGCGATAGATCCAGCCGGCATGAGTTCGTTGACCAGTTGCAAGGCCGGTGCGCGCAGGTTCCTGGGGTCGTTCTGACGCATGCTCCCCGAGACATCGATGAGCAGTCGCACATCGGCTGGAGCCGCCAGCGGTGCCTGGATCGCGACCAGCCACAGCAGGATGACGGCTAAGAGCGTCGGCGCACGCCTCAGGGAAGACACAATTCGAAACAGCCGCCAGTCAGATGATGGGAGTTGACCAGATGGATCCGGCCGACAGTGTCGCCATTGTGGTGTAGCTGCGCGATGCGCGTGGCAAAATACAGGCCGAGCTGGGTGCGGCCGGGGTTGGTGGCCTCGGCGAATTCGCCGGGCTGGTACTCCAGCAGACCGATCAAGGCCGGCGGAAACCCGCCGCCATCGTCCTCGACGCGGATGACCAGAAAGCCGTCTTCCTGAGCGGCACTGAGTTCGATGCGTGAGCGGGCGTAGCGTCTGGCATTGCCGATGGTGCTGTCGAGCACGCTGCGGACCAGCTCCAGATCGAAATAGCCCTCCAGATCCGGTTCGCAGTGATAGCCCAATTCCAATTCGAGCGCCCGACACACGGAGTGATTTTCGGCGACGACTTCCTCCAGGAAGTCATCGAGATTGTTGGCCGTCACGCGCATGGAAAGCTGCTCGTGACCGAGCTTGTAGAGCGTCAGCAACTGGATGAGATTGCTGTTGGCGCGGCGTGCCTCGTGTTGCAGGAGGCTGGCCTGACGCGGATTGGCGATGTGATTCTCTGGATTGCCGATCAGATCCTCGAGATTGGTCAGGATCAGACCGAGCGAGTTTTTGATGTCGTGGATCGAAGAGGCCAGGATGTCGGAAAAGTCCATGCTGTCCATCGGTTCAACCCTTAGTGGTGAGTTTGCGCAGTCGCGCGATGACATCGCCCAGTCGCCAGTCATCGGGAGCTAGCGTCTGAACACGGTCGATATAATGGCGCACGCGCTGTAGATTGTCGTTGGTGATGCCCTGGCGTTCCATATACATGATGATGGCCTTGGCCGCGTTGAGGCTGATGGTCTTGTTGCCTGGCATCTCGTCGGCGGCCTGGCTCAAGAGACGGATGGCAGCCTCGAATTCGCCCTGCTTGATCAGTCGCACACCTTCGTTGTTGGTCTTGACCAGGTCGCGCTGGACTTCGCGGATCGCCGTCTCGGCATCGTATTGTAGTCCGGATTCCTGGCACAGATGCACGATCTGAGTCAGGATCTCGTCATCGTCGTGATTATTGGCGATGGTCTGACGCAGCATCTCGGCGGCCTTGTCGGTTTGGCCGAGTCCGGCATAGGTCTTGGCCATCTCCAGGGCATGCTCGGATGAGTGCACCGTTTCATTGAGTCGGGCGAGCACGTCCTCGGCCTCGGCGAGTGCGGCGGCCGCACCGGTCGCGTCGCCCTGGCGCGTCTTGATGATGGCGCTGGTACTGGCCGCATAGAAGGCCGCTTCCTGTTGATCGGGAAAGACTTTGTTGATCTGGCCGGTGACCTTGAGCGCCTCGTCATGCTTGGCGTTGGCCGACTTGCTCTTAGCCAGTCCGGCAAACATCGACGGGTGATTGAGCACGGAGTGTTTGGATAGGCCGACAGCGTGTTCGTAGGCCGTTTCAGCAATCTCGGGATGGCCGTTGTTCAGGGCGAGGTCGCCGAGCGCGTGCTGACGCCGGATACCACGCGGCGAGAGTCGCACGGCGGTGCGCAGTGTCTCCTCGGCCTCGGCGAAATGGCGCTGAGCCGTTTGCGTTTTCGCCAACCAGTCGTAGGCGCCGATGAAGTTGGAATCCTGCTCGATCAGTTGCCTGAAGGTTTCCAGCGCCTGATCGAAGTGTTTCCGCATGAACTGAATCTTGCCGATCCCAAGCCGCGCCCAGGGCATCTCGCGGATGGCCAGCACCTGTTCCAGGGTTGTCGCGGCCTCATCAAGCCGATTGGAGTCGATACAGATCTCGCTCTTGAGTTTGAGCAGTTCGCCGAGATTGCGCGGTTTTTTGGAAATCAAGAGATCGAGTGCGCGGATCGCCGCCGAGATGTCCTTGGCGAGCAGTGCCTGATTGACCACGGTCAGATGGGCTTTGCGCTCGAAGAGCTTGGCCAGACGGGTTTGCAGCAGATCCTTGGTGAAGGGTTTGGAGAGATAGCTGTCGGGGGCGTATTCGACCGCGCCCATCACCATTTCACGGGTGTTTTCGGCCGTGATCATGATGAAGATACAGTCGACGCCGATGAGCTGACGATGGCGCGCTTCTTCGAGCACCTGCTGACCATCCTTGCCGGGACCGAGGTTGTAGTCGCAGAGAATGACATCGTAGTGATTCTGCTGCATCTTGGCGATGGCTTCGCTGCCGTTGCGGGCCTGATCGATGTGCGCGACCCCGAGCGAGACGAGGATACCCTTGATCGCCGCGCGCATGTCGGCGAAATCATCGATCACCAGGAAGGTCTTGGCTGTGAAGGCGTCCGCCATCGCATTGTGCTCCGACTACTGCGCGCTGGATTGTTCGCGCGCGATCGCGCGATGCCCGATGTCGCGCCGACAGAAGGCGCCTGTCCATTGAATGCGGTCGACGGCCTGATAAGCCAACCGTTGGGCCTCGGCCACGTTTTCGCCGAGTGCGGTGACGCACAGCACGCGCCCGCCGTTGGTCAGGATCGCGTCGTCCACTTGCCGGGTGCCGGCCTGGAAGACTTTAGCTTCGCTGGAGGGTACCGCATCCAGGCCGCTGATGACATGCCCCTTGTCATAGTCGTCCGGATAGCCGCCGGCGGCCATGACCACGCCGAGTGCGGGGCGTGCGTCCCAGTCGGCCGTGACCTGGTCGAGATGTCCGTCGAGCGCGGCCAGACAGAGTTCAGCCAGATCCGACTTCAGGCGCATCAGCAGCGGCTGGGTCTCGGGATCGCCGAGGCGGCAGTTGAATTCCAGAACCTTGGGTGTACCCTTGGCGTCGATCATGAGTCCAGCATAGAGGAAGCCCAGATAGGGTAGTCCTTCGGCGGCCAGACCCGCGACCGTCGGCTCCATCACTTCGCGCATGATGCGGTCGTGGATCTCGGGTGTGACGATGGGGGCGGGCGAGTAGGCGCCCATGCCGCCGGTGTTGGGACCGCGATCGCCGTCGTCGCGCGCCTTGTGGTCCTGAGACGAGGCGAGCGGCAGGATGTGCCGGCCATCGACCATGGCGATGAAGCTCGCTTCCTCGCCGGTGAGGAATTCCTCAATCACGACGCGCGCTCCAGCCTGACCGAAGCGCCCGCCGCCGAGCATGTCGTGCACGGCGGCCTCGGCCGTGGCCAGATCATCGGCCAGGATCACGCCCTTGCCGGCGGCCAGACCATCGGCCTTGACCACCACGGGCGCGCCGACCTGGCGCAGATAGTCGAGTGCCGGTTCCAGCTCGGTGAAGACGCCATAGGCGGCGGTCGGGATGCCGTGACGGTGCAGGAAGTCCTTGGCGAACGCCTTGGAGCCTTCGAGCTGAGCCGCCGCCTGACGCGGCCCGAAGCAGGGTAGTCCCGCTTCGGCGAAGGCATCGACCAGACCCAGCACCAGCGGCGCTTCGGGACCGACGATGGCCAGCCCGATCGACTCGCGGCGCGCGAACGCCACCAGTCCGGCGATGTCGTCGGCGGCAATGGCCACGTTCTCCACGCCCGCTTCGCTCGCCGTGCCGCCATTGCCGGGAGCTACGAACACCTGCTCGGCCAGTGGGGATTGAGCCGCTTTCCAGGCCAGGGCGTGCTCGCGCCCGCCGCTGCCCACGATCAAGATCTTCATCAGTGTTTCAAGTCTCTGGTTTTAGGTTCGGATCGGATCCGAGTCAATCGAACGACACGATACCGCGCCGGCTGGCACGAATGAAGGCGACGATCCGCGCCGTCTCGGGGCTAGGATACTCGGCCTCGGCGCGCTGGAGTGCGTCGTCCAGGCGCAGACCGGAGCGCAGAATCAGGCGATAGACCTGTTTGATGCGCGTGCGCTGTTCCTGGCTGAAGCCGCTGCGTCTCAGTCCGACCACATTGAGTCCGATCAGGCGCGCGCGATGGCCGTCGGCGAGCATATAGGGCGGCACGTCCTGAGGCACGCCTGTGACGCCCGCGATCATGACATAGGAGCCGAGGCGGCAGAACTGATGCACCGCCACCTGGCCGGAGAGAAAGCAATGGTCGGCGATCTCGACATGCCCGGCCAGGGTCGCGGTGTTGGCGAAGACATTGTGATCGCCGACGATGCAATCGTGCCCGGCGTGGCTGAAGGCCATCCAGTAATTGTGATTGCCGATGCGGGTGCCGTCCTCGGTCTTGATCCCGCCGCTGATGTTGACGCACTCCTTGAAGTGGTTGTGATCGCCGATGACCAGCGGCCGGGCTTTCTCCGGGGTGAAGCTCAGATCCTGCGGCTCGGAACCCAAGGTTGCGCCATGACAGACACGGTTGTGCGCCCCCATCCGGGTGACGCCGAAGATGCGCACGTTGCTCTCGATGCGGCAGCCCTCGCCGATGACGGCCCCGGATTCAATGATCGAATAGGGACCGACCGTCACGCTATCGTGCAGTTGGGCGCCGTCCTCGACGATGGCCGTTGGATGGATGCGCATGGATTTTTAGTGCCTGAAGTGACGCATGCCGGTGAAGACCATGGCCATGCCGTGCTCATTGGCGGCGGCGATGACCTCCTCGTCGCGCATCGAGCCGCCGGGCTGGATGACGGCCTGGATGCCGACCGCCGCCGCTTGATCGATGCCGTCGCGGAAGGGGAAGAAGGCATCCGAGGCCATCACCGAGCCGGCGACGGTCAGACCGGCGTGCTCGGCCTTGATGGCGGCGATGCGCGCCGAATTCACCCGGCTCATCTGCCCGGCGCCGACGCCGATGGTCATGCGCTCGCGGCCATAGACGATGGCGTTGGACTTGACGAACTTGGCCACGCGCCAGGCGAAGAGCAGGTCGGCCAGTTCGGCCTCGGTCGGGGCGCGCTCAGTGACGGTGCGGATCTGATCGGTCAGACGCAAGTCGGCCTCCTGGACCAGCAGACCGCCGTTGACGCGCTTGAAGTCGAGCCGGTTGCCCGGTTCGCGGGTCCAGTCGCCGCATTCGAGCAGGCGCACATTCGGCTTGGCGGCAACCGCCGCGCGGGCCGCGTCCGAGACGCGCGGGGCGATGATGACCTCGACGAACTGACGCGCAACGATGGCGCTCGCGGCCTCAGCGTCGAGTTCGCGGTTGAAGGCGATGATGCCGCCGAAGGCCGATTCGGGATCGGTCGAATAGGCGCGGTCGTAGGCGTCGAGCAAGGTTGCACCGAAGGCCACGCCACAGGGGTTGGCGTGCTTGACGATGACGCAGGCCGGCGCCTCGTCGAACTGCTTGACGCATTCGAGCGCGGCATCGGTGTCGGCGATGTTGTTGTAGGACAGTGCCTTGCCCTGGAGCTGGGTGGCGGTCGCGATGCCGGCTTCCCCGATCTGGTGCTCGACATAGAAGGCGGCGTTCTGATGCGGATTCTCGCCATAGCGCATCGACTGCTGGCGCTTGAATTGCAGCGTCAGGGTGCGCGGGAAGCCGGCATCGGCCTCGGACTCGGTGCGTGCGGACAGATAGTTGGCGATCGCGCCATCGTAGCGCGCGGTGTGCTCGAACACCTTGGCCGCCAGATCGAAACGGGTCGCGTCGCTCACGCCGCCCGTGGTCTGGATCTCCGCGGCCACGCGCTCATAGTCGGCGGCGTCGACCACCACGGTGACGCTGGCGTGGTTCTTGGCCGCCGCGCGCAGTAGGGTCGGACCGCCGATGTCGATGTTCTCGATCGCGGTCTCCAGGTCACAGTCCGGATTGGCGACCGTCTGCTCGAAGGGATAGAGGTTGACGACCACCAGATCGATCGGCGGGATGCCGTGCTCGGTCATGACCGCATCGTCGATGCCGCGCCGGCCGAGGATGCCGCCGTGGATGCGCGGATGCAGGGTCTTGACGCGCCCGTCCATCATCTCGGGGAAGCCGGTGTGGTCTGAGACCTCGACCACGGTCAGGCCGTTGTCGGCCAGCAGGCGGGCGGTGCCGCCGGTGGAGAGGATCTCGACGCCACGGGCGGCGAGCACGCGAGCGAAGTCGAGCAGACCGGTCTTGTCGGAGACACTGATCAGGGCGCGTTGAATGGGTTGCATCGGATGGTCCAGGTTCTTTTTAGGTGAGCGTATGGCTTCGCGAAGTGTTCGGGAGCGAAGCATCGACGGCTGTGGTGCAATTGTGCAACATCCGCGTCTTCGATCCCATGGATTTTAGGACAGACCTCAGCGGTCGATGCCGTGGGCCTTGAGTCGTTTGCGCAGTGTATTGCGCGTCAGACCGAGCAGGCGTGCCGCCTGGCTGAGATTGCCCTGTGTGTGTTGCAGCACCAGCTCGAACAGCGGGCGTTCGACCTCCTGCATGACCAGATCGTAGAGATCCTCGATCTCGTGTCCGGCCATGTGGGCGAGATAGGCCGCCACAGACGCTTGTACGCATTGGCTCAGGGGCGTGGTGCTCTGAGTTTTGTCGGGGTCGGATCCGGTCGCGCGCGGGGGCGGTTCGGATGTCGTGGGCGCGGCCTCACTCGTCATACAGCGGAAATCTCTCGTGCAGGGCCTGATCGAGGCCGGTATCGTTAATTCAGTTACTTGGGTCTATGTCGACCGGAATGAGGGTGGCGTTTGGCTGTAGGTGCGGCTTCAGCCGCATCGATCCGACGGGCGGCCTGAACTCACTTTTTGCCGTAGGTCGAGTCGTGATCCGGCGCAATGGTCAGCAAACGCATGAAATCTCCATCGCGATAGGCCGTTGCCCGACGTGACTGCGTGATACGCAGCGAGTAAATGGCCTCGATCCCGGCTGGGGGTTTGACGCTGGTGATCTTTTCCCACTTCAGGCCCGGATCACGGTACACCTGATTCCAGGTCAAGCGTCGAATCTTGTCGAGCACGTTGAGTGCCGCGTGACGTTCCGGTTTTTGCAGACTCAGCAGATGGTCCTGGAAGACGGGATTGTTCAGATCCAGCCGGACCCTGGGATCAGGACTGGACATGACCGAGGCGCTGCAAGACGTCTTCGAGATTCGCGTCGGAGGCGGCTTGGGCACCGGACCACGTCAGAGCGGCCTGCAGGTCGGCGGCCGCCTGCGACTCGTGCAGCCAGCGCTCGTTGTCGGGGATGACCGTGGCGGTGCGCACGATCCAGACGCCGGGCTCACGTTCTTCCACGAGTACCTGACGTCCGGCATATTGCTTGCCGAGCGAGATCTGGCCATTGGTGCCGACGACCTTGACCACGGGTGTCTGTGCGCTGATCGCCATCCTGAGAGTCCTTCGAGAAGGGGTTCTGCACGAAAGTATAGTTTTAGTGCGGCACGTCCTTCAAACATCAATGTCAATCTTGATCCAGGAACGCCAGCGCCAGCCGGAGCTGCTCGCTCGCCGTTTCGGTTCGATTGATGGTCTCGCGGAAGCTCGCCGCGCCCGGCAGGTCGCGGCAGTACCAGGCGATGTGCTTGCGTGCGATCCGTACTCCGGCGTAATCGCCGTGGAAGGCATAGAGGGCTTCGAGATGTTCTCTCAGAATATCCCTGATCCAGTCGCGTGAGGCGGCTCGTGCGGGTGGAAGGGCAGGCTCCGGAACCGGATCGGCGGCGATGTCACCGAAGATCCAGGGGCGTCCCTGGGCGGCGCGACCGATCATGATCGCGTCTGCGCCCGTGTAGTGCAGGACGTGACGGGCGTCTTCCGGTGAAGCGATGTCGCCGTTGGCGATGAGCGGGATGTCCACTGAGGCGCGGATGGCGCGAATGGTGTCGTACTCGGCCGGGGCGCCATAGGTGCAGGCGCGCGTGCGTCCGTGCACGGTCAGGGCGGCGATGCCCGACTCGCGCGCGATCCGGGCGATGCGCACGGCGTTGCGCTCCTCGGGCGACCAGCCGGTGCGGATCTTGAGCGTCACCGGCACCTCGACGGCCGCGACCACGGCTTCCAGGATGCGCGCCACGCGCGTCTCGTCGCGCAGCAGGGCCGAACCGGCGGCGACCTTGCACACCTTCTTGGCCGGACAGCCCATGTTGATGTCGACGATGTGCGCGCCCAGCTCGACGTTGAGCCGCGCGGCCTCGGCCATTTGGGCAGGGTCGGACCCGACGATCTGCGCCGAGATCGGTCCCGGTTCGTCGCGATAGTCGAGCCGGCGCAGCGACTTGCGGCTGCCCCAGAGCGCGGTGTTGGCGGCGACCATTTCAGCCACGGCCAGTCCGGCACCGAGGCGTCGGCACAGGGTGCGGAACGGGCGGTCGGTGATCCCGGCCATTGGGGCCAGGATCAGGTTGTTGGCGAGCCGATGGGGGCCGATCTGGAAGGGGCGGATCAAAGCGGGCGAAGACGTTGCTCGTTGGGATGGAATCACGGGTTGAATCGTTGGAAGTCGTCTGGCTGATGGCGGTGAACCTCAAGGTTACACGGATTTAACCCATTCTTCAGCCGTCGGGCCGCGGCTGTATGGCATTGTTAGGGCTTTGTCTCTTAAACTGTACGGAGTTACCGTACAGCATGAGGCGCCCGATAATGGATACCACAACTGTAAACAAATTCAGAGACAGTCTAAAAAACTTTGTCGAACATGTAGTTAGTCAGCACGCGCCACTTCGCGTAACTCGCCGCACGGGCTCGGACTTTGTGGTGATGAGTGCGGAGGACTGGGAACGTGACCAGGAAACCTTGTACGTGCTCCAAAATACTAGCCTGATGCGCCAGATCGCCGAATCCAGTGCTACCCATAAAGCGGGGACCGGATATACGCCGACTAAAGAGCAGTTAGATGAGATCGTTAGTATTTGAGGGTAGAACGTGGGAGGTGTACGAAGATCTACGGCAGCGTGACAAACGGATGCACAAGAATCTTTGCGCCATTTTGAAAGAAATGTTACGCGATGATCCCCGTTTCGGTTTGGGGAAACCGGAAGCACTTCGACATAACCTTTCGGGCTTTTGGTCGAGGCGACTTAGCCAAAAGGACCGGATTGTGTATAAATTTGACGATACTCATGTCTATATCTTTGCCATCGGCGGCCATTACGACTCTTTTGAGTCCTAACCAGTGATTGGATGGTTTCGGGCTAACCTAATACATGAAACGCAACATGTAGCAACCAATCAGAATCTGCGGATTCACCGCGCAGCGGCGAGTATTGGTTCGATCAAATAGACCGATCCAAAACGCTCCGGATGCGCCAAGACCTTGATCGTTCGATGCTGCTGTCGACGATTGTGCAGCGTGGCATAGAGGCTCGGGTCGGCAGGTACGGCAAGCCGTTTGCGTGAGACGAGACCCTGGAGACGATACTCGACCTTGCAGAACACCGCGCCTCGCCCGCCGCGACGCAACGACTCGATCGCCGCATCGACCAACACGCCCTCGGTGAGCAACACGCAGGCGAATCGCCGCCGCCACCAGACATAAACGCCAAACGAGGGCAGGAACACGAGCGTGATCGCCCAGACGGGGAGAAGGATCGCGTTGGGATCGATGGGGGTCGTTCGCATCTCCTCCAACCGATTCAGGGACGGATCGCTGGCCATGTACTCGACCGAGGCGAGATCACCGGGCCGAAGCTCAGTATGGTCCGCGAAGCTCATGGAATGCAGATCGGTAGTACCGGCGACCGCCTTGAACCGATAGCGCGTCTCAAAATAGCGACCGCCATTGCGGTCGTGCTTCTCCTTGACGGCCGTGACCGTGGCCATGGCCGTGTTCACCGGCCCCTGATCGATGATCCGATCGGCCTCGGTGGCGCCAAGGACCATGTAGCTCAACAGCGCCAACATGATCAGCATGAGCGGCAGCAAGAGCGCGATCGCCAAGCGGGCCGCGGGCGGAAACAGACCGTTCCAGATCGGGGCCAGGCAGTCAGCCTCGAAAGGGCGCGGCGGCGGTCGCTCCAGATAGGCCGCCAGTCGTCCGCCGCTGTCGCTGAAGGATTCGGACAGGGCCGGAAAATCGATCTGTTCCGGATCGATGTATTCGAGCACCCGACTGAGCTTGAATGCCATCACACCCAGCGCGACGACCAGCAACACGACCAGGAGCGTCGCCGCCATCTCCGCCGGATTCCCCCAGCCGCCGAACTCACCGCGCTCGGCCACCAACAGGGCGAGCCAGACAACGGACGGCATCAAGGCCGCCACGGCCAGAATCAATCCGAGGATGTAGCGTTGTTTGTCGCCGGGTTTGGGTGCCTGTTCAGCCATCGCCGTCTCTCCTCGGAGTGCACCTCAACCTGGGGCCGGATTCGCGATCATCGGCGTCCCGAGATCAAGGCCCAATCGTCGCGGATGCGCGTCGCCGCCAGCCTGACGCGCTCGGCATAGGCCGCACTGACAGCCTCGACCTGCTCGGTGAGCACGCCCGAGAGCACCAGATCGCCGCCCGGAACCAGCATCGCACTCAGACGCGGCGCAAGCGCGATCAGCGGGCCGGCGAGGATGTTGGCCAGCACGATATCGACGCTCGGATCGGTGAACGACTCGGGCGCGAAGATCTCCAGCCGATCCAGCACGCCATTGGCCTGCGCATTGTCGTGCGTGGCCGTGAGCGCCTGGGGGTCGTGATCGACCGCGATGGCGCGCGCGGCACCGAGCTTGAGCGCGGCGATGGCCAGAATCCCCGAGCCGCAGCCGAAGTCGAGCACGGTCTTGCCGGCCAGATCCGCACCGTCGAGCCATTCCAGACACAGCGCCGTGGTCGCGTGATGCCCGGTGCCGAAGGCCAGCCCCGGATCGAGCGCCACGACCACGCCATTGGGGTCGCCGGGCGGCTGGCCATGGGGACAGACCCACAGCCGCTGACCGAAGCGGGTCGGCTTGAAGGTATCGAGCCACACCCGCTCCCAGACCTGATCCTCGATGCGATGGATGCGCGGGCGCTCACCGAGACGCGCGGCCAGATCCAGCGCCAGACGCTCGACCAGGGCGGCACTCTCGGGATCGCTCTCGAACAACGCCGTGAGCGTAACTTCGGACCATAGCGGCGTCTCGCCCGGATCGGGTTCGAGCTGCGGTTCGTCGCCTGCATCGCCGAGCGTGATCGAGAGTGCTCCGGCCAGTTCCAAATACTGTTCAAGAGTGTCCGCCTGATCGCGCGGAACATCGAAGGCAAGTTGTAGCCAGGGCATGGAGTCGGACCAGAGTTGGGGCGAGGTGAAGGGGCGCGATTGTAGCCTGTTCGGGCCGCGGTGTTCAGTGCCGCCTGGAGCGAATGACGAATGCCGTGATATCGACCGGCGCCGCGACGCTCTCCGGAACATCGCGAAGATCCCAGTATATTAACAAGTTGCGATTGACCAATCCGCTCGGGATAATGCGCAAATTTTGCCGCCCCCAGGGTGGCGAACCACAACAGGGGCGAATCGTTACGTCATGAAGATTGGAATCCCGTTGGAGACACGCCCTGGTGAGACGCGCGTGGCGTCGACGCCGGAGGTCGTGAAGAAGCTCGTTGGTCAGGGCTTCGAGGTCGTGATCGAGACCGGCGCCGGGGTGCGTGCCGGCTATCCGGACGCCGATTACGAGGCGGCCGGCGCCCGCCTGAGCGACCGTGCCGGCGCCTATGACGTCGACCTGCTGCTCAAGGTCCGCCGTCCGGACGAGGCCGACGTCGAAGCCATGCGTACCGGCGGACTCTATCTCGGTCTGCTCGAATCCTGCGGCGAGGATACGATCCTCCCGACGCTGCTGGCCAAGGGGATGCGCGTCCTGGGTCTGGAGCGCATGCCCCGTACCTCGCGCGCGCAGTCGATGGATGTGCTGTCCTCGCAGAGCAACATCGCCGGCTATCGCGCCGTGATCGAGGCGGCTGCGCGCTATGGACGCTTCCTGCCGATGATGATGACCTCGGCCGGCTCGGCCAAGCCGGCGCGGGTGGTGGTGCTGGGCGCGGGCGTGGCCGGACTCCAGGCGATCGCCACCGCGCGCCGGCTGGGCGCGGACGTCTATGCCTATGACGTGCGCCCCGAGACGCGCGAGCAGATCCTCTCGCTCGGCGCCAAGCCGATCGATCTCGATCTCGGCGAGAGTGGCGCGGGGGAGGGCGGTTATGCCAAGGAACTCTCCGACGAGGCCAAGGCGCGCCAGCAGGCCGCGCTCGCCGACGAGCTGGCCAAGGCGCATGTCATCGTCACCACGGCGCTCATCCCCTGCCGCCGCGCGCCGGTGCTGGTGACGGAGGATGTCGTCCAGCGCATGCGTCACGGCTCGGTCATCGTCGATCTGGCGGCGGCCAGCGGCGGCAACTGTCCGCTCACTGTCGCCGATGAGATCGTCGAGCGCCATGGCGTGACCCTGGTCGGCCTGACCAACTTCCCGGCCCTGGTCCCGGCGGACGCGAGCGCCTTCTATGCGCGCAACCTGCTCAATCTGATTGAGATCATGTTTGAGCGCGGCGAGTCCGGTCCGCAGCTCAAGGATCTGGAGTCAGACGACATCACGGCCGCCATGCTGGTTCAGGCGGCGTCCTGAAGCCCATTTAGATCGTTCGGATACGCACGGCGTATCCCACAGGAGTTAAACCCATGCCCGAGGCACTCGATCCCTCGTTGATCGCCCTCTATGTCTTCGTCCTGGCCTGCTTCATCGGCTACTGGGTGATCTGGGGCGTCACGCCCTCGCTGCACACGCCCCTGGTGGCGCTCACCAACGCCATCTCCGGCATCGTGCTGGTCGGCGCGCTGCTGGTCGCGGGCGATCCGCAGGCCGGTCTGCTGGTCCAGCTCATCGGCTTCGTCGCCGTGCTGCTGGCCTCGATCAACGTCTTCGGCGGCTTTCTGGTCACGCACCGGATGCTGTCGATGTTCAAGAAGAAAAAGAAGTAAGGACGGACAGCGATGGAATTCACGGTCAACCATCAGGCGCTGGCCTATCTGGTCGCAGCGATCCTGTTCATTCTCGGCCTCAAGGGGCTGACCCATCCGGCGAGTGCGCGTCGGGGCAATCTCTACGCCATGCTCGGCATGGTCATCGCCATTGTCGCCACGCTGCTCGCGCGCGAGGTGCAGTCCTACGGCTTCATCATTGCCGGGATCGCGGGCGGCGCGATCATCGGGGGCATTGTCGCCCTGCGCATCCAGATGACGGCGATGCCGCAACTGGTCGCGGCCCTGCACAGCTTCGTGGGTCTGGCGGCGGTGCTGGTCGGCATCGGCACCTTTCTGCATCATCAGCACCTAGGGCTGCTCAATGCGGTGCTGATGGGTGAGATCTCGGCGGGCGTGGTGATCGGCGCGATTACCTTCACCGGCTCGATCATCGCCTTCGGCAAGCTCCAGGGGCTGCTGTCGGGCGCGCCGGTCAAGTTCACCGGGCAGCATCTGCTCAATGCCGTCATCGGTGCGCTGACCATTGCGCTGGCGGTGCATTTCGCGATGACCGGCAGTCTGCTGTCGTTGGCACTGATGACGGTGCTGGCGCTCGTCATCGGCGTGACCCTGATCATCCCGATCGGCGGGGCGGACATGCCGGTCATCATCTCGATGCTCAACAGCTACTCGGGCTGGGCGGCGGCGGCGACCGGCTTCACGCTGCACAACAATCTGCTGATCATCGTTGGGGCCATCGTCGGCTGCTCGGGCGCGATCCTGTCCTTCATCATGTGCAAGGCGATGAACCGCTCGATCATCAATGTCGTCTTCGGCGGCTTTGGCTCCGACAGTAGCGCGGGTGAGAGCGCCGGGGCGCAGGCGGCCGAGAAGGGTGTCAAGTCGGCGGCGGTCGAGGACGCGGTCTACTGGATGGAGGATGCGGGCCGCGTCATCATCGTGCCCGGTTACGGCATGGCGGTCTCGCAGGCGCAACATGCGTTGAAAGAGCTGGCCGAGCTACTCGGGGCGCGCGGGGTCGAGGTCAAGTTCGCCATCCATCCGGTCGCCGGACGCATGCCGGGGCACATGAACGTGCTGCTGGCCGAGGCCGACATCCCCTACGATCAGGTGCTGGAAATGGACGAGATCAACCCCGAGTTCCCCGGCACCGACGTGGTGCTGGTGGTCGGGGCCAACGATGTCGTCAACCCGGCGGCCAAGGAGGACAAGACCAGTCCCATCTACGGGATGCCGATCCTGGAAGCCGGACGCGCGCGTCAGGTCTACTTCCTCAAGCGCTCGATGCGTCCGGGGTATTCAGGTGTCGATAATCTGCTGTTCTATCAGGACAACACCTATCTGGTGTTCGGCGACGCCAAGGACACCATCGAGGGGATGAATACGGCGCTCAAGGGTGGAGGGCATTAGGCCGATCCGCTTGCCGGTCGCGAAGCTGGAGGCTTCGTGGCCGGCGATTCGCCTTCGACACTTTGAAGCAACCATGGATGCAAGTCCCTTCAGGCGCGACCGCTATTCGCCCACCCACTGAAAGTTGGCCCGATTTGGCGTCGCCTCACCGTCCCAGCGGTAGGCGACGAGCTTGCCGCCTTTGGCCACGCTGTAATCCACGCAGATCACGGAATCCGACAGCGATTCAGGCTGGCCGGTCATCCAGTAATGGCCGATGAACACCAGTTTGCCGTGATCCTGTCGAATGCTGACAGGCTCGGGAATCGGCTGTTTGGGCAGTTGCGCTCGCTCGGTGTCGGGCAACAGCGCGACTTGATCATAGGTGGTCGCCGTGGAATCCCACCAGCGGATGCGTACATGCTGACGCGCGTGGCCATCCTTATCCCAGAAGGATGCGCCGGGCGGGAGCGGAATCTCGATCCCTTTGAGTAGCGCCTCGACGGCTTTGAACAGGCTGGGTTCGGGGCTGTTCTTTTCCGCTGCGTCCTCGGGTTCCTGGGTTGCTTCGACCATAAGGTCCGCGTTCAGACAGCGGTCGGCATCGAGACGCGGCGCCAGGTAGGCCAGGTGATCCGGATGCCAGCAGGCGTGGACGATGTTCAGACCCGGCAGTTCCAGCCACAGTGGCAGGCTCAGGAACCAGTCGATATAGGATTTGTGCTGTAGCGGTTTGTCCGCCACCGCGTTGAGGAAGGCACTGTGCTGACGACGATTCTTGTCCAGGCGGTTCGAGCGCAGGGAGTCGCCTGGCGCGCGGGGATTGGGCAGGAACCAGGCAATGGCATTGAATTCGTGGTTTCCCATCACGGCCAGCGCACGGCCTGTATCCATCATGCGCCGGACGATGTCCAGGGTCTCGGTTTGCTGGGGGCCGCGATCGATGAAATCGCCCAGGAAGATGGTCTGACGCTCCGGGTGGCGCCAGGCACCGCTGTGCTCGCGGTAGCCAAGTTGAACCAGCAAGGCCTTCAAGGCATCCGCATGTCCATGAATGTCGCCGATGATGTCGTAGCTCACGAGCTGGACTCCATGTCTGGACGGTGTTTTGTAACGGGCGCGCCGGCGCGCGGGCCGTTACTCTTGCACTGATGTTGGCTTACCCCGAACAGCAGCTGTCATCCTACCCCTATGACCTTGGCTGGAAAATCGTCGATTGGGGCTGGTTTGCCGAACAAGTAGCCCTGGAACTGCTCGCAACCGTGACTGAGCAGGAAGTCGAACTGCTCCGCGGTCTCGACACCCTCGGCGATGACATTCAACCCCAGCGACCGGCTCATGGCCAGCACAGCCCGCACGATGGCCGCGTCGTTCTGGTCGTGCGCGAGATCTCGCACGAACGACTGGTCGATCTTGACCTGGTCGATCGGGAGCCGCTTGAGATACGACAACGATGAGTAGCCGGTTCCGAAGTCGTCGAGTGAAAAGCTTACACCGAGATCCTTGAGCATGTGCATGCGCGCAATGACCTGATCGATGCGGTCGAGCACCAGACTCTCGGTCAGTTCGAGCTTCAGATGTGTCGCATCGATTCCGAATTCAGCGATCGTTTCCTGTACCTGGACGACGAAGTCTGGCTGGTGGAACTGGCAGGCACTGACATTGATTGAGAGCACCAGCTCTCGTGTGCTGGCATCTGCCTGCCAGGCACCTAACTGTGCGCAGGCCTGCTCAAGCACCCAGAGACCGATCGGGATGATGAGTCCGGTCTCTTCGGCCAAGGGAATGAAGCGCGTCGGAGAAATGGGCTCGGCGTCGGACGGTAGCCAGCGCAGCAGTGCCTCGGCGCCGATCACACGTCCGTCGCGATCCACTTGCGGTTGAAAATAGAGGCTTAACTCGTCGGAGTTCATAGCGCGTCGCAAGGCCGTTTCCAGCGTCGCCCGGGCGTCGATGGCGGCTTGCATGTCTGGATTGAAAAAGCGGATGGTGTTGCGACCCGCATACTTGGCTTGGTAAAGGGCGACATCCGCTTGCTTGAGCAGCAGCTCGACGCCGATCTCCTGGCCGCAAAACAAGGTCACGCCAACACTGGCGGAGCTGTGATACGTGAGGCGTCCCTCCTCCAACATATAGGGTCGGCCGAGCGCACAGTGGATCTGCTCGGCGATCTGCTCAGCCAGCAGCGCCGCCCCGGATTCATCTGTTCCGAGTTCACCCGCGACGATGACATATTCGTCCCCGCCCAACCGAGCGACCGTGTCCTCGCGCCGCACGCTCGCGGTGAGGCGACGAGCGACCTCAGTCAGCAGGCGATCCCCGATGTCATGGCCCTGGGTGTCATTGAGATCCTTGAAATGATCCAGATCGATCATGAGCAAGGCGCCATATTCCTGATGTCGACTGCTTACGACCATTGTCTGGCGCAGGCGGTCAAGGAGAAGGCGACGATTCGGGAGTTCAGTCAGTGGATCGAAATAGGCCAGATTATGGATCTGCTCTTCGGCAAGCTTACGCGCCGTGATGTCCGTGCAGAAACCCATGACGAAATCACCGGGCAAGGTGATTGCACGCAGGCTGCCAACGATGTCGTGGCCCTCCTTGCGACGCAGAGTGATCTCCAGCTCGTGCCGACCATTGGCCAGGATTTGCTCGAACGCGGCAAGGTACACGCTAACCTGGTCCGGCGGTGAAAGATCGGTGACGGTCATCCTGAGCAGCTCGGAGCGGCTGTAGCCGACCATGGCACACGCCGAGGGATTGGCATCCACGAAGCGCCCGAGATTATCTGCAACAAAGATGCCTTCTGGAGCATGCTCGATATACATGCGGTAGCGTTCCTCGCTTTCGCGCAACTGCCGCTCCAGTGTTTGACGTCGGACAATCTCGGCGGTCAATGCATCGTTGCGGTCCTTGAGTTCCGCGCGGTCGCGGTTGGACTCGCGGACATCGGCCTCGAGGCGTTGGGTGCGCTGACGCATGCGACTGATCCAGAGCGCCGAGAGCAAAAGAATCGGCGGTACGCTGCTGGCGAAGTAGAGGACTCTCTGCGAGGTGATGTGTCCATAGAGCAGCGAGGCGGGCAGCGCTGTGATGACTGAGAGCTCGGTGTGCGCGACGGGGATGCGCAAGACCAGATCGAAGTCGGCGGCCAGTGGAGTCATGGCGAGCTTCGGACGCTCGCCGATAGGGATCAGCTTTGCCGGTGGGATCCCGGCGAGGGTCGGAGAAGGTGCGCCGCCCAACCCAGTTCTGCTGTCATCCGTCAGTACCCGTCCCGTTTTGGTGATGAGAAACTGCCAAAAGCCCAGGTTGGCTGTGGACGAGGTCAGATAGCGTGAGAGTAGATCGAGGCTGGATACCGTGATTACGGTGCCGTGCGGTTGGCCATGGTAGTCGACGGGTGCGGCGGCAAGGATCTTACCGTTCTCCTCGTCGATGATGAGCTTGGCTTCTGGATCATGACCGCTGATAGGCGCGTCGATCGGATGCCCTGGATTAGTATCGACGATCAAAAGACCCTCTTCGTCGAAATAGAGCAGGCGCTCGTAGACAGGTGCGCCAAGCAGGCGCTTCTGTGTGAGTTTGCGACGGAAGCTCTCCTCGATCGCTGAGAGATTGGCGTTCAGTCCATAGCGCATCGACATGCCGAGGGCCTTGTTGACGAGAAAGGTCTCGATCGACTGCACCTCTGCGAGGTCGAGTACGAAACTTTCCTGGTCCGCCAGAAAGTCGCTCATCAGAGTGGCGGTTTGCTGCGCCTCGGCAAACAGGCGCATCTCGGCGGCGGCGCGCAATTGACCGTTGGATTGGTAGGCGTTCGCTAGCAGGAGCGCCAGGTAGAGGGAAAAGGCAGCGGCGGCCAGAACCAGCCATCCGTGTCGGCGTTTCGGCCAGGATGTCATCGCCCTTTCCCCTCATCTCAGTTCTGTTCGGCAAAGAAGGCGGGAAAATAGCTTCGCGCGCCTGGATAGTATTTTTGCACCAGACGATCATAGGTTCCGTTGACCTTGATCTGGCGCAGATAGTCGTTGAAAGCGTCGCGCAGCTGCGGCGCATCCTTGGGGAAGGCTGCGGCCAGCGTCTGTTCCTCTGAGATAGGGCCGATGACCTTGAAGGTTCCGGCCCACTTCTGCATGTCGAGCATGAGGTCCGGAACGTCCAGGAGCGACAGATCCGCCTCCAGGTGCAGCAAAGCGGGCACCATTTCGTTGATATTACTGCTCTTGGTATAGACACGCAGCTCGATTCCCTGTCCCTGTAAACCATAGTTCGCCGGATCCAGACAGGTCTTTTCCATGACCAGCAGACTTTGGCTGCCGATGAGCGCCTTGGTCTCCTGGATGTCCTTAGCCAAATCTTCGCTGCCTTGGATCGGCCGGATTGGTGAGTCGGCGCGGGCGATCAGCATCACCTGCGAGGGGAAGGTCGGCTCGGAATAGAGCAGGATCTGCTCTCGCCAGGGCAAGACCGTGAAGCCACTTGCGATCATGTCGCCCTTGATGGGGAAGTCGCCCTCCAGAGTCACGCTGTCGCCCGAACGCACCACATTCTTGCCGAGCAGATCACGGATCACCGAATAGAAGTCACTGTAGACCAGTGTGTAATCCACGCCCAGGTAATCGGCAAATCCTTGCGTCAGCTCGGCGTCGAAGCCGTCGCCGGTGCCGGTTACGAAGTTGGCGTAGCGAATACCGAGATGGCGCAGTTCGCCTCTGGCCTTGATCTCGGGCAGGTCAGCAGCCGTGGTGGTAAAACCCGCCAGGAGGCCACCGGCAAGAAGTGCAGCAAGCGAGTACAAACGATATGCAGTCATAGTCTCGTTTCCGTGCGGAATCTCAGGCTAGAATCGAACTGTAATGGGCAGGATCTTTGATGCCAGGCAAGCCGGAATGGCGTGACTGGGAAAAACCCATGCCAACCAAGTCAGACACAGTTTAGCCGCCTGGGTTGGGGTGTGCGCGATGCTTCCCGCTAGGTATCAACTCCCGGAGTCCGCTGTCATGACCCAAGATACACTGACCAAATCTGTCATCATTTTGATGGCGCTCGGGATCTCGGCGCTCTTCCTGGCCATGATCCAGCCGTTCCTGATGACACTCCTGCTCGCCGGGATCTTCAGTGCCCTTGCGCGTCCGCTCTATCTGCGGCTGCAAGCCCGGCTCAGCTGTAGCGCGCCGGTCGCCTCACTCCTGACCCTGCTGCTGATCGCGGTCATGGTGCTGATCCCAGCGATCTTCCTGATCACGGTGCTGATCGGCCAGGCACTGGATGTCAGTGAACTGATCACGATCTGGGTCCGGGGCGTGATCGAGGATCCGACCGACTTCATGGCCGTGCTCCAACATCTCCCTTTCTACGACGAGGTCATCCTGCATCGCGGCCTGATCCTCGAACAAGCCGGGCAGGTGGCAACCATCATCAGCAAGCTCCTCGTCGACTGGGTGTCGTCGGCCACGCTCAAGACCGCCAACTTCATCTTCCTGACCTTCGTGCTGCTCTACAGCCTGTTCTTCCTGCTGATGGACGGGCCGAAGCTCATCCTCAAGCTGCTCTATTACCTGCCGCTCCAGACCCGCGATGAGCGTCTGCTGCTCGACAAGTTCACCTCAGTGACGCGCGCGACGCTCAAGGGGTCATTGTTCATCGGACTGCTGCAGGGCAGCCTGGCCGGCATCGCCTTTGCTGTCGCCGGAATCGACAACGCCGTCTTTTGGGGGACGGTGATGGCGCTGCTGTCGATCATCCCCAATGTCGGCGCGGCGCTGGTGTGGATTCCCGCCGTGATCATCCTCATCTTCCAGGGCGCGGTGCTGACGGGCGTTCTGCTCGGACTCTTCTGTGGTCTGATCGTCGGTAGCCTGGACAATCTGCTGCGCCCGATCCTGGTCGGCAAGGACACCAAGATGCACGAGCTGATGATTTTCTTCAGCACGCTCGGTGGTCTCTTCATGTTCGGGCTGCCGGGACTCTTCATCGGTCCGGTGATTGCCTCGCTCCTGATCTCGATCTGGGAGATTTATGGCGTCGAGTTCGCCGATGTGCTGCCCGAGGTGGGGGAATTGCTGGTCGAGCAGGTCACTCAGGGGACGCTCGACGCGCCTGAAGAGCACGATACTCAACCCAGCGACTCGGCGTTAGACTTGGAGGCGTCGAGTGAGTCATCGTCCAATCCTGAACAGGCTTCGAATCAGTCGGGCAAGGAGCAAAAACAGCACTGCTGATCAATCCGCTGGAAGCGCAATCCAGACAGGCTCAATCGTTTGCAGGGAATTGAAATGCGGGTCGGTGGTGACGAAGCGTCCGCACCCGTGATGTCTGGCGATCCCCACATGCACGGCATCCATCGCCTTCAGTCCATCGACACGCGCCACGGTCAGCGCATCGGCGAACACTGTTGCCGGAATGCTCAAGGTCCGACTGGTGTCGAGCAGACCACGATACAGCTCGATCAGCCGATCCTGCCTCAGGCGCTGCGGTCGAATCAGGACTTCCAGCCGCACGGCGTCAGAGGCGCAGAATTCCCAGCCATCCTCGGCCAAGCTCGCCAGCGCGGCACGGATCGGCGGTCGATAGCGGTCCAAGCCTTCGATCAGGGTGATCCACACACAGGTATCGACATAGGCGAGTTTCATCACGACTCGCGGAAGTCGCGCACGGTGTCCAGTATTTCGTGATGGCTGCGGCGCGGAATGTCAGCTGCCTCGATCTCGTCGAGCATGGCGGACAAGGCTTGCCATTGCGATGACGCTGGGCTGTCACGGTCCTCAATGCGGATGCGCACATGCTTTCCGCGATACCGCGCCGGGACTTTGGCCGTGAGGATGCCGTCTCGTGAGACCTCGGCTTCGATCTGCATGGAAGACCTCGGGTTCGATGTGTTCAGCCAGAGATTCTGGCAAAGCCGAACAGAGGCCGCAATCTTCGTCGCAAGTCCGCGCCAACAAAAAATCCCCCAAGCGGGGGATTTTCGTTGCACCGACCTTGAACGCGCCGGATCAGAGCGTCTTGGCCTGCTCGGCTAGATAGAGCCAGGTGTCGATCACAGTGTCGGGATTGAGCGAGATGCTGCTGATGCCCTGCTTGAGCAGCCAGTCGGCGAAGTCCTTGTGGTCCGACGGCCCCTGGCCGCAGATGCCGACATACTTGCCCTGAGCGCGGCAGGCGGCGATCGACATGGAGAGCATCTTCTTGACCGCCGGATCGCGCTCGTCGAAGTGCTCGGCCACCAGGCTCGAATCGCGGTCCAGACCGAGCGTGAGCTGGGTCATGTCGTTGGAGCCAATCGAGAAGCCGTCGAAATACTCCAGGAACTCCTCGGCCAGCACGGCGTTGGACGGCAGCTCGCACATCATGATCAGCCGCAGTCCATCCTTGCCACGCTCCAGACCCTGTACCGACAGCGCCTCAGTGACGGCCTTGGCCTGACCCAGGGTGCGCACGAAGGGGATCATGATCTCGACATTGGTCAACCCCATGTCGTTGCGCACCCGCTTGAGCGCCTCGCATTCCATCTCGAAGCAGTCGCGGAAGTTCTCGGCCACATAACGTCCGGCGCCACGGAAGCCGATCATCGGGTTCTCTTCCTCCGGCTCGTAGCGCGGACCGCCGATCAGGTTGGCGTATTCGTTGGACTTGAAGTCCGACATGCGCACGATGACGGTGTTGGGCGCGAACGCCGCAGCCAGTGTCGAGATCCCCTCGGCCAGCTTGGCGACATAGAACTCGCGCGGGCTGGCATAGGCGGCGATACGCGGGGCGATCTGCGCCTTGAGATCCGCCGGTAACTGGTCGAATTCGAGCAGCGCCTTGGGATGGATGCCGATCATGTTGTTGATGATGAACTCCAGCCGCGCCAGACCGATACCGGCGTTGGGCGTGGCCGAGAACGCAAAGGCCCGATCCGGGTTGCCGACGTTCATCATGATCTTGACCGGGATCTCGGGCATGGCCGAGAGTTCCACAGTCTTGTACTCAAAGTCGAGCTGACCGTCGTAGATGAAGCCGGTGTCACCCTCGGCACAGCTCACCGTGACCGGCTGGCCTTCCTGAACCATCTCGGTGGCATTGTTGCAACCGACCACGGCGGGGACGCCCAGCTCGCGGGCAATGATCGCCGCGTGACAGTTGTTGACCATCACCGGCGTATAGCGCTCAGTGAAGACGATGTAGTTGTGATGGTCGGCGACGGTGATGTTGTAGACGGCTTGCTCGTCGCCGTCCTCGACCTGCCGCACGCGCGCCTGACGCAGATCCGACTCCAGCAGGGTATGCAGCCGCTGGGCGTGTTCGGTCTCCAGCTTCGGCAGCGCCTCGCGGATGGCGCGCTCGGTGACCAGATAGCCCTTTCTGACCCGGTTGTTGATGTCTGAGTTGACGTTGGGCGCGAACAGTTGACGGGCGTTGAAGAAGCGGCTGCCAACCTGACGCTCGTCACGACAAGCGACGCGCTGAGTATAACGACCGATCAGATCGAGCTGCTCGACGATCTGCACGTTATGGATATGACGGTTGCGCGTGACCTGAGGCACGGTACCGAGCCGCAGACAAGCCACGATCACGGCTTGCAGGGTTTCTTCATCGGACACATAGAGGTTGACGCGCCCGTTTTTGAAGCACCCATCGCCGTCGATCAGACCGGCCAGGAAGTGCGCGGCCAGTTCGCGGTCGGACTTCAGCAACGTGGTGACAATGGTGTCCTGTTCGCGGCTCAGATCCTCGGCGATGGCCTTGGAATAACAGCGATAGGCATTGGCCTGACCAACGACCTGAACGCCACGGATGAAGCCTTGCGAGACCTGTTTGGTCGAGACGCTGAAGCGTTTGCCATAGTTCTCCACCAGTGCTTCATTCATCCGCTCGATGAACTGCTGCTTGAGTTCAGTCGGCTTCTGGATGAAGGTCACTTCGCCATGGGTGCGGTTCAGATAGATGTGGCCATCGCTCATCAGGCCGCCAAGCAGATAGGCCAGCGAACGCTCCTTGCCGGTGGAACTCGCCAGCGCGGGCAGATGCTGGGCCAGCAGCACGGCGTCTTCATCGGCCAGCATCTGCTGCATCTCGGTGTCGACGAGCGCGCCGTCAGCGAGATTGAGCATCTTGTGATCGGGTGTTAGGGTCAGGGTGTTGCCCTGCATGCGTCCGGTCTGCGAAACCTCGACCCGGATGGTCTTGGCCTGTTTCTTCATGACCGCCTCGACCGGCTTCCATTCGACCTTGAGCGAGGTGCGGTCGAGCGCCGGGACGCTCAGCCCCTCGTGACCCTGCTCATGGACCTCAGCGAAGGACATGAAGCCCTTGTTGGTCAGAAGTCGTGTGTCGCCCGAGAAGCAGGTACGCCCACCGCGATTGGTGACGATCGCCGCCGCACGCTTCATCACCGGCTCCCAGTCGGGGTCGGTCATGTCGGTGATGAGCACATCGCCGGGCTGAACCTTGTTCATGTCGGCAATGCTCTCGACGATGCGCGCGGCACCGGCGCCGATACGGCTGCCGATACTGCGTCCGGTCGTGAGCACCGGACCCTTGCCCTTGAGGATATAACGCTCGATGACGTTGCCGGTGCGGCTCTGGACCGTCTCAGGACGCGCCTGGACGACATAGAGGTTGCCGTCGGTTCCGTCCTTGGCCCACTCGATGTCCATCGGACGGCCATAATGCTGCTCGATCAGGATCGCCTGCTTGGCCAGTTCCTGGACCTCGTCATCGGTGAGGCTGAAGCGTGGACGCAGCTCCTCGGGCACCGGCTCGGTTTTCACATGCGCATCGTGTTCTGGATCGCTGTAGACCATGCGGATGGCCTTGTCGCCGACGGTGCGGCGCAGGATCGCCGGACGCCCCGCGACCAGCGTCGGCTTGTGGACATAGAACTCGTCCGGATTGACCGCGCCCTGCACGACCATCTCGCCCAGACCATAGCTGGCAGTGATGAAGACGGCATCACGGAAACCCGACTCGGTGTCGAGCGTGAACATCACACCCGAGGACGCCAGATCACTGCGCACCATGCGCTGAATACCGGCCGACAGGGCGACATGCCGATGCTCAAAGCCCTGATGGACGCGATAGGAGATGGCGCGGTCGTTGAACAGCGAGGCGAAGACTTCCTTGATCCGGTGCTTGATGTTGTCGAGTCCATGAACGTTGAGGAAGGTCTCCTGCTGACCGGCGAAGGAAGCGTCCGGCAGATCTTCAGCCGTTGCCGAGGACCGCACGGCCCAGGAGACCTCATCGGTTCCGGCTTCAGCGGTCAGCTTGGCATAGGCCGCATCGATGGCCGCATCCAGCTCAGCCGGGAAGGGCTGCTCCATCACCCAGCCACGGATGCGCGGTCCAGCCTCGGCCAGCGCGCTGACGTCTTCCACGTCCAGCGCGTCGAGGACCGACTGGATGCGCTCGTCGAGTCCATCCTTGGCGAGAAACTCGCGATAGGCGTCGGCAGTGGTGGCAAAGCCGCCCGGCACACTCACGCCGAGATGGGTCAGATTCTGGATCATCTCGCCGAGAGAGGCGTTCTTGCCTCCGACGACGGGGACATCGTCCATCCCGAGATCGCTCAGCCAGCGGACGTAGTCGGTCATCGTTGTGCTACTCCAGTCTTGTCTTGCTATTGAAGGTATTCGAGCGGTGCGGTCCAGTAGGGTCTGGACCCATCCAGGCGGGCGATTCAGCATGGGCCACGGCGAGAGATCGGGTCGAGCCGCCCCCGAACGGATGATCGTCGGTTGCAATGACCGCGTAATAATCTGGAAAATATACCCCAGCCGGACAGCGGACGTCCCGAGAGTCCATCAATCCTGAGCATTGAACCGCGCTGGATTGGCGGTTGCCGTTTCGCGCTCTGGATTCACTTCCTGGCGCGGACACCACATTCTTGTCTTGAACCAGCGGGTCTGTTCAGGCAGCCTAGGCGCGCCTAACCGTATCCAAACCGATCCAGATCGATACTCGAACCGAGAGGAAATTCAAATGAGTGAAGAATTGCCCGGCCTCGCGCAACTGCGAGCCATGCTGGGGGCCAGCGACAACGGTCAGCTCATCGTGCGCGGCGTTGGGATCGTCGTCGCGGCTGGGGCCTTCTATGTCATCTCCACCGACGCGCTCTATGGTGATGCGCCACCGCTACCGCCGAGTGAGGTCGCCGCCAACATTGCTCCGATCGGGACTGTGGCTCTAACCCCACCGCCAGCCGCGCCCGCTCCAGCGGTTGAAGAAGCCGCTCCGGTCGCTGAAGACGCCCCGGCAGTCGAAGAGGCCGCTCCGGTCGCTGAAGAAGCCCCGGCCGCGGAAGAGGCCGCTCCGGTGGCTGAAGAAGCTCCGGCAGCCGAGGAAGCCGCTCCGGTCGCTGAAGAAGCTCCGGCAGCCGAGGAAGCCGCTCCAGTCGCTGAAGAGGCGCCGGCAGTCGAAGAGGCCGCTCCGGTCGCTGAAGAAGCCCCGGCAGCTGAGGAGGCCGCTCCAGTTGCTGAAGAAGCTCCGGCAGTCGAAGAGGCCGCTCCGGTCGCTGAAGAAGCCCCGGCAGTCGAAGAGGCCGCTCCGGTCGCTGAAGAAGCTCCGGCAGTCGAAGAGGCCGCTCCGGTCGCTGAAGAAGCCCCGGCAGCCGAAGAGGCCGCTCCGGTCGCTGAAGAAGCCCCGGCAGCCGAAGAGGCCGCTCCGGTCGCTGAAGAAGCCCCTGTGTCCGCGGAACCGGCGCCCATCAAGCGTCCGATGCCGGCTTGGATGCTGCACATGGGACCGCGCTCCTAAAACTAAGCCTGCCCCACGGGTCGCGCGCCCTTGGCGCGCGGCCTGTCTACTGCCCTTCATCATCCCCTCAAGATATCCCCCAAGGGTCTGCACGCTCGACCGTCGCGCATGCTCAAATGAAAAGCTGACGCAATTCGGCGTCGACGCTGCTGCGTTCCCAAAGCCGCTCGAATTCCTGAACCAAACGTCGCGCGGCCGGCGGGTCATCGTAGTCGGCGATTGCCTCCAGTCTGTCAGCCAGACGACGCCGAACGTAGCGCCGTTCGTCGACGACCAGGAAAGCATCGAGACGATCCCGATCCTCATCCGCCACGCGCTGTATGGCGATGCGCGAGGTCAGTCGTCGTGCCAGCTCGATCAGTCGGTGCCCGCTCTGGCTCGCCGCGCGCGGGTCGAACACCATGACGCGCACACAGAGTCCGGGACGCTCCAGCGCGAGACGTCTGATGGCCTCCAAAAAAGGCGCCTGATCGTAGAGCACCGGGTCGAGCGTTGGGCCATAGATCAGCAATTCACGTCTGGCGCGCGCGGCCATGTCGGCGCTGATCCCGGCAATATCCTGGCTACCCGTGAGTGTCAGGCGTCGGCTACCGACGTCCGGCGCTGTTGAGAAGAGGGAGGTCTCGTTAGGCATGGTTGTTACAGGTTGTGATGTACAGAGACGGTGCGACAGGCATACAAGCGCGCCTCCAAACGCGGCTGGCGCCGTTGGCTCGTCGCTCTGGCTGTTGTAGATATGTAACGCACTAAATTTGACTGAATCCCGCTTTGATAGCGATTCTTGCGCCTCTCACGGCTGGCGAGTGTTGCGTTTTCAAGGAAAACGTTGTAAATATGTCGCGACTTTATAAAAAGTTGCACTTTTGCTCCTCTTGTGGGCTAAAATGTCTGTGTTAAAACGACCGGTTCCTAGTGAGCCGCGTCCGCGCTCCGACCATTTCGCCAGTGAGATTCCCGAGGCGGAAAGAGGGCTTAGCGTTAAGGATCATGAGCGATTTTTGCAACTGACCTGTATTTCGGCTAAACCACGGGTTCTCCGATTCGATCATCTCCACCACCTCAACAGGAAGCCAAAAAGATGCGCAAACAACCTTTATTCAAACGCCTCGCTGCCCTGGCTGCCCCGCTTGCAATGGCGGCGGCACTGTCTGCTCCGGCGGCCGTGAGCGCCAGTGACTACAACATGGAACACTTCTGGTCGGCCAAGCCCGAGGGTACGGCGTGGGTGAACAACTATGGCGAGTGCTGGCAGAGCCTGCATGGTCCAAGTGACCTGGAGCCCTGTGTCGCCGCCGCACCGCCGGCTCCCAAGGAGTTCACCGTGCGTCTGAACTTCGAGTTCGACAAGTACCGCATGGAGAACGTCGTCAATGATAACGAACTGCGTCGTCTCGACGACTACATCGCCCAGGTCAAGAACTCTGAAGTGCAAGAGCGCATCTCGCTGACCGGCCACACCGACGCCAAGGGTTCTGATGCCTACAACTATCAGCTCGGCCAGCGTCGCGCCGAGGCCGTGCAGGACTATATGATCAGCCGTGGTATCTCGCCTCAGGACATTGTTTCGGTCGAGAGCCGTGGCAAGTCTGACATGCTGCCTGGAGTCGACATTTACTCCGTCGAGCAGCGTCGCGTGCGGATCAACGCCGACTACTGATCGTTGACCCATCCCACGATCGGGGGGTGCCGCCGCCAATCGTGTGACGGCGCACCCGATCGACATAAAGGCACCGATCCTGCGTTTGACAGCTCGATGCCCAAGTCCTCCCTCCCAAGTTTCTGAGTCCAATGAGCCTCATCCCCCCGACTGGGGCTTATGGCGGGGCCGGTCATGCTTGCGCGTGATCGGCCTTTTTTAGCTTGAGGGCGTTAAGCGTTTAGGCGATGTCTTTCGAATCCTTCGTCGAGCTGCATTGGTGGATCTGGCTGTCGACCATGCTGCTGTTTGGCCTCTGGCGCCTTGGTAAGGGCCTGCTTCAGGGGCGTTGGCTCGCCGAGCGTCTGCCGGTGCTCTCGGCGGTGCTGGATCTGGCGCTGTTGCCACTGGTGCTGCTGGTGCTGGGTGCCCTGACCGATCTGGCCGCGCGTACCCTGGGTCTGGATAGCACGACCGCGTTGATCCGAGTCGCCACGCTGGGCCTGGTCTATGTGATCAGTGGCTGGCTGGTGGCGCGCCTGATCGAGTCCATCCTGGCGGCCCGGACCGAGGCGCTGGTCGAGCGCATCCCTAAACTGATGATGGGGCTCATCCATGGCGCCTTCATGTTCATCGGGCTGGCGTTCTTTCTCTGGAGCCAGGACGTCTCCTTCACCGGGGTCTGGCTGTCGACGGGTGTGGCGGCCGCCGTGCTCGGTCTGGCCTTGCAGCGCACGCTGGGCGATCTGTTCTCAGGAATCGCGCTTGGCATCGAACGCCCGTTCAACCTGGGCGACTGGATCGAGCTACCGGACGGCATCGTCGGTCAGGTCATCGATCTGAACTGGCGCGCCACGCGGCTGCGTGGCTGGGACAATGCCACCCATGTCATCCCCAATTCGCGCATGGCCAGCGAGTCGCTCAAGAATCTCCACGGCGACCAGCATCTGTTCGCGCCCTGGTATTTCGTCAAGATCCCGTCCGAGGTCGATCCACGTTTTGCGACCGCACTGATCCTGGATGCCGCGCTGCGCTGCGAGTCGGTCCTCAAGTTTCCGCATCCGATCGTGCGTCTGGCCGACGCCACCACGGTGCCCTATAGCTATATGGTCTGGGTGCATCTGCGCAACTATCCGGCGATGTTTCGCGGGCGCGAGGAGCTGTTTCGCGAGATCCACTGGGCTTTGCAGCGTGCCGGCATTGGTCTGGCACCTGAAGTCCGCGAGATGCGCACCCGACGCGCGCCAGAGGTCCAGACCGAACCGCCGACCATCCTCCTGGCACTCAAGGGACTCGACATGGCCGGATCACTGACCGCTGAAGAACTCGAACAGATGGCCGCGCGTGCCGTCTATGTCCACTTCGACAGCGGCCATGTGATCCTCGCCGAGGGGGCGATGAGCGATGCCTTCTATGTCGTCGTCGGCGGACTGGTCGAGGCGGCGATCACGCTTCCGGATCGCACTCGCACCGTGACCGAGGTGCTGGCACCCGGCAACCATTTCGGCATCACCACCATGCTGGCTAATGAGCCGTCATTCCTGGAATTGCGCGCGCGCAGTGATGTCAACCTGATCCGCATCGACCTCGAGGTTTTGCGCACTCTGCTGGCGAATCGGCACGAGCTGGCCGAGCATCTGGCGCGCATCGTCAAGGAGCGCATCGACGCCGCTGAGGCGGCACGCGCGGCCAGCCGTCAGCCGGTCGGGCGTCTGAGCCTGCGCGACATCCGGCAGCGTATCGAGGGCTTGCGCGTGCGTCATCCGCGCGTGCCGCGCCGGTTCTGAACGGTTCAGCCAGGCGCGAGACAGTGCGCCTGACCGTCATCGACGATCCGCACCTCGGCGGCCTGGAGTTCGGCGTCCCAGCGCCAGTCCTCGACCGGGGTCTCGTCGAGCGTCAAACCGGCCGGAGCCTCGGGCAGATGCAACCGCAGGATGAGGCTACGCGGCGCGGGCTGGTAGTCGCCCCGCCGCGCCGCCAGCGTGAACACCGCTCCCTGTGACAGCGGTGCGATGCGGGCATCGGTCTCGGCGAGCGCGCCGTCCTGATAGGCGAAACTCTCGCCATCGTCCTCGATCAGCGTCCAGGTGCCTTCAGCCGCGTCGTCCGGGTAAATCTCCAGCATGAGTTCGCTGAGCGGTTCGGCGGTCGACTGGCGGACATTGCCCAGCGTCAGGATCGAACCGCCGCGCACCAGGATCGGCATGGCCCCGAGCGGGGCGTCCATCACCAGCGGACCCGGACCCGCATCAAGCCGCGCGCCGGAGCGGAAGTCGTACCAACACCCCGGCGGCCGTTCGACCAGACGCCGTTTGAGCCCGTGCGCGCGGATCGGGGCGATCATCATCTGCGGGCCGATCATGATCTGATCCTCGATGGCGTAGAGATCGGCCTGATCGGGGAAGTCGAACAGCAGCGGACGCCACCAGGGTTCGCCGTCACGATGGGCGCGATGGGCGAGGGTGTAGAAATAGGGCAGGAGTCGATAGCGCAGTTCGATGGCTTGGCGGGCGATGGCTTCGATGTCGGGGCCGAACGACCAGGGTTCCTGCGGTCGGCTGTCGCAATGGGCGTGGACGCGCATAAAGGGATAGAAGGCGCCCAGCTCGATCCAGCGCCCATAGAGTTCGCCGAAACTGTGACCGTAGAAACCGCCGATATCCACGCCGACGTGCGGCGCACCGCACAGACCCAGGCTGGCCAGTTGCGGCAGGCTGGTCTCCAGATCCTCCCAGCGCGCGCTGTTGTCGCCCATCCAGCTCGCCGCCCAGCACTGGGTGCCGACGAAGGCCGAGCGGGTCAGCACCCAGGGTCGACGTTCGGGACGCAGTCGCTCCAGTCCCTCCCAGGTCGCGCGCGCCATCAGGTGTCCATAGAGATTATGGGTCTCGGCATGGAGCGCTTCGCCCTCGTCGCCCTGACAGACCGCCAGCGGGACCGGATATTCAGTCACGCCTGGCTCGCGATAGGGTCGATCGACGATCGATGGCTCGTTCATGTCGCACCAGATGCCATCGACGCCGATCTCGATCAGCGACCCATGCAGATCGCCCCACCAATGGCGGGTGCGCTCGCTGCAGAAGTCCGGAAACAGCGACTCGTCGGGCCAGACCCAGCCGCTGAACAGCTCGCCATCGGCGCGGCGCAGAAAATACTCGCCCGCCACGCCCGCCTCGGCCACACCGTAGCCGGCTCCGAGATCGTGCTTCACGCCCGGATCGACGATGGTGACGGTGCGAATCCCAAGCGCCTGGAGTGCTGCGACGGTTGCGGCCGGCTCGGGGAAGCGCTCGTGGTCCCAGGTGAAGACGCGATAGCCGTCCATGTAGTCGATATCGAGATGAATCGCATCGAGCGGGATGGTGCGCTGACGAAAACCCTCGGCCAGGGCACGCACGTCGCGGTCGGTGCCATAGCTCCAGCGCGACTGATGGAAGCCGAGCGCCCACAGCGGCGGCAGCAACGGACGGCCGGTCAGGCGCGTAAGCTGCTCGACGACCGCCGCCGGGGTCGGGCCGGCGAAAATGTAGTAATCCAGCTCGCCGCCCAGCGTGAAGAGCGTCAGCACATCCTCGTATTCGCGCCCGACATCGAAACCGCTGAACCAGGTCGAGTTCAGCAGCAGGCCCCAGGCCAGACCCGGACGCACCGCCATGAAGGTCGGCTGGGCCTGATAGAGATTGTCCTCGCCCAGACCATGACCGGGCACGACGCGATCGACCGTCCAGTGGGTCAGACGCCGATGGCGACGGTCGAGTCGTCCATCGCGCTGACCGAAGCCGAAATAGCCCTCGTCCGGGGCCATGCGCTTGCGCACGCCGACACCGATGCGCGCCTCGCCGGGCGGCAGTTCAGTATCGGGCAGATGTTGCAGCCGCGTCTCCTCCAGGCTGACTTCGCGCCAGCCGGGTGCACAGAGATCTTCAGCAAAGACCTGACCCTCAGGTGTAGTGAAGGCGAGCACCCCGCTACTCAGGTTGATCCGTGCGCTCAGCCGCTCGGTGCCGATCCAGAGCTGGCCGTCCTCTTCGCGGACCGAGAGTCCGGCCGGCGCCAGATCCAGGACCGGACTCCAGGGGCGGGGGGCGGCAAAGCGTCCATTGGGCGCGAACCGCAGACGCAGGATGTCGGGTGCGACCGCCTCCAGACGCAGGAGGCCGTGTTCATGGCGGGTGATGCAGGCTGTGGCTTCGCTGACCCAATCGAGCACGGGCATGGGGGCGGCAAGCAGTGGATCGTCCATTGCGGATTCCTCATCGAGTGTGCGTCGACGTTCGTCCGAGAACCGGGGTCGACTGAAAGACCGATAGGAGGTCACCGATTATTCAGTATCATGCCGCGCGATCCAAGCGCGGATCCGTGCTTGGACCAAAACAGCTAATCGCCTTCGACTTCGTGCCTGTGGTTAAATGTCAACCCTATGTTTCATCCATTGCCACTCTATATCGGCCTGCGCTACACCCGCGCCAAGCGCCGTAATCATTTCATCTCCTTTATCTCCGGAACCTCGATGGTCGGGATCGCGCTGGGGATCGTCGCCCTCATCGTGGTGCTGTCGGTGATGAACGGGTTCCATAAAGAGATCCAGCAACGCATCCTGTCGATGGCCTCGCATGCGACCCTGACCGATCCCTATGGCGGCATCGCCAACTGGCCCGAGGTGCTGGAGCAGGTGCGTGCCAATCCGCATGTGCTCGGCGCGGCACCGTTCGTCGAGATCCAGGGGATGCTGGCCAGCGGCGCGCAGGTGAGCGGGGCGGTGGTGCGCGGCATCGAGCCAGTTGAAGAAGACGAGGTCGCCGATCTGCGCCAGCACATGATCAACGGCTCGATCGACGATCTGGTCGACGGTGACTTCAATATCATCCTGGGTCGGGATCTGGCTAACTATCTCGGCGTGGGGCCGGGCGACAAGGTGACCGTGGTCACGCCTCAGGTCAGCTCGACACCGATCGGTGTCATGCCGCGTCTCAAGCGCTTCACAGTCAGCGGGATCTTCGCCGTGGGCATGGCTGACTACGACCGCAGCGCCGCCTTTATCCATCTGGCCGATGGCGCACGCCTGATGAGCCTGGGCGAGTCGGTCGGCGGGGTGCGGCTCAAGCTCGACGACATGTGGCAGGCGCCGCGTCTGGCGCGCGAGATCGCTTATGAACTCGGCGGTGTCTATCGTCTGGTCGACTGGACCCAGGTCCACAGCAACTTCTTCAGCGCGCTGGCGATGGAGAAGCGGATGATGAGCATCATCCTGTTTCTGATCGTCGCCGTAGCGGCGTTCAATATCGTCTCGACCCTGGTGATGGTGGTCACCGACAAGCAGTCCGACATCGCCGTGATGCGCACGCTCGGCATCTCGCCAGCACGGGTGATGGGCATCTTCATGGTCCAGGGCACGGCCATCGGGTTGATCGGTACGGTGATCGGCATGGTCGCGGGCGTGCTCCTGGCGCTCAATGTCGAGCCGGTGGTGGCCGGGATCGAAAGCCTGTTCGGCGTCCATTTTCTCGATCCCGATATCTATTACATCAGCGCGCTGCCCTCGGACGTCCACCTGGTCGACGTGCTCAGGGTCGGCGGCGGGGCCTTTCTGATGTCGGTCCTGGCGACACTCTATCCGGCCTGGCGCGCGGCCAAGACCCAACCGGCGGAGGCGCTGCGTTATGAATGAGTCAGCCTCAGTGCTGGAGGTCCGGGATCTGGTCCAGACCTTCCATCAGGGTCCGCAAGCCGTCCAGGTGCTCAAGGGCGTGAGCTTTCGGATCCAGCCCGGCGAGCGCATCGCGATCGTCGGTGCCTCCGGGTCGGGCAAGAGCACCCTGTTGCACGCCATTGGCGGACTGGAGCGTCCCACGTCGGGGCGCATCCAGTGGCGCGGCGAGGATATCAGCCGGCTCGGCGAGGCCAAACTCGGACGTCTGCGCAACCGGCATCTTGGTTTCGTCTACCAGTTCCATCATCTGCTGCCCGAGTTCACGGCACTGGAGAACGTCGCCATGCCGCTCCTGATCGGCGGGGCCAAGCCGGCCGAGGCGCGTGAACGCGCGTCACGGCTGCTGGAGCGCGTCGGACTGGGTCATCGCGGCGAGCACAAGCCGGGTGAGCTCTCCGGGGGTGAGCGTCAGCGCGCGGCCGTCGCGCGGGCGCTGGTCACCCGTCCGGCCTGTCTTCTGGCCGACGAGCCGACCGGTAACCTCGACCGTCACACCGCGAGCGGAGTCTATGAACTCATGCTCGAACTCAACCGCGAGATCGGCACCAGTCTGGTCATCGTCACCCATGATCTCGAGCTGGCCGGACGCCTGGATCAGATCTGGCGGCTCGACGATGGGGTCTTGTCCGTCGATTTGAACAGCGCGCGATAACGCGCCCGCCGCCGCTCGACCTGGCGCACCAACTTCCAGCGCCAGAGCAGCCGGATCCCCACATAGCCGACGAGCGAACAGCTCGTCGCGCAGATCAGGCAGCCGAGCAGCAGCGGTTCCAGGATGCCGAGCCAGTTGTGCCAGTCGAACCAGAACTGGACACTGAAGGCCCCCGGCGGGATGTCGAGCATCCAGCAGCCCAGGATATAGGCGAAGTAGTACATGGCCGGGATGGTCAGCGGGTTGGAGATCAAGACCAGAGTGACGGCGATCGGCAGATTGACCCGCAGACGGATGGCCAGGGCGGCGGCGATCAGCAGGTGTCCGAGCGGCGGCAGGTACATCACGAACAGGCCGACCGCCACGGCACCCGAGACCGAGCGCCGGTTCAGATGCCAGAGATTAGGGTCGTGCAACAGTTCGCCGAAGACGCTCAGCCAGCGATGGCCATGCATCTCCGCTGGGGTCGGGATGACCCGTTTGAGCCACTTTCTCACAAATCGAACTCTCTCGATCACGGGGGGGCGGGCGCGAGTATAAAGCCAGAGGCGACGCTTAGGGATGCGGCTTGATGTCGGATTGGGCTTCGCGTTAGGTGTCGCCGGGCTGCATTGGCTGCCCGAGCTACCGCCGTGGTGGTTTGGGGTGCTGCTCCTATCCGTGTCTGCTGTTCCAGCCTGGGTCTGGCCGCGTGCGCGCTGGAGCCTGTTTGTCGCACTGGGTTTCTGTTGGGCCTGGTTCCACGCCTGTCAACTGCTGTGTGCGCCCTTTCCGGATGCGTTGGCGCGCGCGCCGTTGGTCGTCGAGGGGCGCGTGGCCTCGATTCCGAGTGTCGAGGCGCGTCGAACACGCATGCTGTTCGAGGTCGAGCGTACCTGGGAGGCCGACGGGACCGAGCTGGAATTCAGCGGTCTGATCCGGCTCGCCTGCTATCGCGACTGTCCGACGTTCCTGGCTGGCGAGCGCTGGCGTATCGCTGTCCGTCTCAAGCCGCGCCATGGATCGCTGAATCCAGGCGGCTTCGACTACGAGCGCTGGCTGTTCGAGCAGGGCATCGCCGCAACGGGCTATCCGCGCGGACGGGATACGTTCGAGCGTCTGGACGCTGGGCCGGGGGGCTATTGGTTGACCCGCTGGCGTCAGCGTCTGGCCGCGCATCTGGCTGAGGTGCTGGACGGCTCGCCACAGCTCGGGCTGATCCAGGCCCTGACCCTTGGCGAGCGTGGCGCTCTGGCCCGCGAGACCATGGAGACCTTTACCCGCACCGGCACGAATCATCTGGTGGCCATCTCGGGGCTGCATGTGGGATTGGTGGCCGGCGGCGTCTTCTGGCTGGCGCGCTGGCTGTGGTCGCTGAGTGCGCGCCTGACCCTGATTCTGGCGGCTCCGCGCGCGGCGGCGATCGTCAGCCTGCTGGCCGGGTTCGGCTATGCGGCGCTGGCTGGATTCGCCATCTCGACCCAGCGTGCGCTCATCATGCTGGCGGTGGTGCTGGGGGCGCTGTTCTGGCAGCGCACGCTGCGGCCCTATCAGGCCCTGACGCTGGCGCTGGTCGGCGTGCTGGTCTGGGATCCGGGGGCGGTGCTTTCCTATGGCTTCTGGCTGTCGTTCGGTGCCGTGGCCCTGCTGCTGTGGCATCTGGGGCAGCGGCTGCCGAGTCGTGATCTCTGGACACGCTGGGGGCGGGCGCAATGGGCGATCGGTCTCGGTCTGCTGCCGCTGCTGTTGCTGTTCTTCGGTCAGGCCTCGCTGATCGCGCCACTGGTCAATCTGGTGGCGGTGCCGCTGTTCAGTGTGCTCATTCTGCCGCTGGTGCTGATCGCCAGTCTCCTGAGCGTCGTCCCTGTCGCTGGATTCGATGCGCCATTGCGGCTGGTCGCCGATGGACTCGGCTGGTGTCTGCATGGTCTGGACTGGCTCGCCGCGCGGCCCTGGTCAGCCGCGTCTCTGCCCGAACGTCCGTTCTGGGTCTGGGCGGCAGCGCTGTTGGGCGCTGTGTTGCTGCTGGCGCCGCGCGGTCTGCCGGGGCGCTGGCAGGGGCTGTTTCTGATGCTGCCCTTGGTCGCGGTGCGACCGGCGACACCAGGCTGGGGCGAGGTCTGGTTCAGTCTGCTCGATGTCGGTCAGGGGCAGGCGGTCGTGGTCGAGACCGAGGGCGGTGTGCTTGTCTACGACGTGGGACCGGCCTATCCGGGCGGTTTCGACACGGGCGCGATGATCGTCGCCCCCTTTCTCCAGGCGCGTGGAATCGCGCACATCGACCGACTCGTTATCAGCCATGCCGACCGGGATCATGCCGGCGGTGCGTCCGGTCTGCTGGCGCGTGTGCCCGCCGGGCGTATTCAGACAGGTGAACCCGAGCGGTTGGGGCTGGCCGGCGCCGAACCCTGTGTGGCCGGAGCGCACTGGACCTGGTCGGGTGTCGACTTTCGTCTGCTGCATCCGCCGCGCGCCGAGGTTGGGGTCGATCTCAAGGGCAACGAGTCCTCCTGTGTCCTGGAGATTCGCGTTGGAGCACGGTCCATTCTGCTGACCGGTGATGTGGACGCCCGCACCGAAGAGCACTTGGTGGCACGTCTCGGGGCCGACTGGCGGGTTGCGGTCCTGATTGCCGGACATCACGGCAGCGCGACCTCGACTTCAGCGCGTCTGCTGGATGCGACGCGACCCGAGTGGGTGCTGTTCTCGTCCGGCTATGCTAATCAGTTCGGCTTTCCGGTACCTGTGGTGCGTGAACGTCTGGCCGAACGCGGGATTCCGAGCCTGAACACGGCGCTCGACGGTGCCATTCAGTTCAGGCTGGGACCAACGGGCTGGATCGATGAACCGCATGGATGGCGTGCGCGCGCCGGGCGGCTCTGGAGTCATCGCCCGTCATCCCGGACTCAGACCCAGGACCAGCGAACAGAGTAGGAGCGCCAGGGTCTCGGTCAGCTCGACCAGGGCGCCAGCCGTGTCGCCGGTGAAGCCGGAAAGACGCACGAGCATCGCCCGCCGCCCGATCCCGTAGAGCGCCAGCGCCGCCAGGGTCAGCGCCAACCCGACCCAGCCGCCGAGTGCCAGCGTCACGGCTCCGGCCGCCAGCACACTCAGCCCAGCCGCCCGTCGCGGCAGATGGTTGAACTGATCGGCGGCCATACCCTGTCGGCGCGCATAGGGCGTGGTGAGCATCAGGAGCGGCAACTGTGCCCGCGCCAGCATGGGCACGGCGAGCAGGGGCCAGATGACACCCGCCAGGATCAGCGTCTTCAACGCCGCCCACTTGGCGATCAGCACCAGCCCGATGAGCGTCACAGCGGCCGGACCACTGCGCGGATCCTTCATGATCTCCAGCGTGCGCTCGCGGCTGCCTAGTCCGCCGATCCAGGCATCCGCGCTGTCGGCCAGTCCATCGAGATGCAGGGCGCCGCTCGACCAGACCCAGAGCATCAGCACCAGAGCCGCCGCGACATCGACCGGCGCCCCGGCGAGGACCAGCGCCGCCAGCGCCGCCGGTCCGCCCATCAAAAGGCCGACAAACGGATACCAGGGGACCGAATGCCCGGTTTCGCTCGGTTGCGACGGACCGGGATCGGGGAAGGGCAGCCGGGAGAGGAAACGTCCGGCGATCCAAAGTGGGCGCAGTGTCATGGCAGAGAACCGTGAGCGATCAAACTCGGGCGCCCCGGCGGTGGATAGATCCGCAGCCGGGTGAGACAGGCGTGGGGGACTTCGAGTAACAGCAGCCCGGTGTCGGACATGCGCAACACCTCGGCAACCAGCACGCGGATAACACCACCGTGAGTGATCAGGAGTGTATGGGATTCGTCGTCGCCGTCGAGCAGCTCGTGCCAGGCCGCCAGCACCCGGGCGCGAAACTCCGCGAATGGCTCGGCGCGCGGTGGCGTGTAGCCGACCGGATCGTTCCAGAAGCGCTGGAGTTCATGGCTTGGAATGGTGTCGACGGGGCGGCCCTCCCAGTCGCCGAAAGCCCGCTCGCGGAATGCGTCCATGACGCTCAAGGGTAGGCCGCACGCCGCGGACAGTTCACGGGCAAAGTCGGCGCAGCGGCGCGCCGGCGAGGCGATGATCCGCGTCCAGCCGGTCGTGCCGACGCTGGCTGTCGCGCGTCGCATCTGCTCCCAGCCGAGCGCGCTCAATGGATCGTCGCGCTCGCCGCGAAAGCAGGCTCCGCCCTGGACATCGCCATGACGCAACAGATCGACCAAGGGTTCAGACATGACGGCGCTCTGGCGACGATGGGTCACTCATCCCTTGCTGACGCCCGCCTCATCGAAGGTCGCCATCTGTTGGTGCACGACACAGGCCAGGCGCAGCAGGGGCACCAGTGCCGCACCGCCCGTGGCCTCGCCGAGGCGCATCTGCAGATGCAGATAGGGATCGGCGTCGAGCGCCTCCATCATGTGCCGGTGCCCCGGCTCGGCTGAGCCATGCGAGAACAGCATCCAGTCGCGCACACCTGGGTTGATCCGTGTGGCGACCAGGGCCGCCGAGCTGATGATGAAGCCATCGACCAGGATCGGCAGTCCGCGTTGCGCGGCGCGAATGAAGGCGCCGGTGCTGGCGGCGATATCGAAGCCGCCGAGACGCCGGAGCAGTTCCAGTGGCCCGTGCTCGGGCCGGGCATGGAGTTCCAGGGCCGTCGCGACGACCTGGGCCTTGCGCGAGACGCCCTGAGCGTCGAGTCCGGTGCCGGGGCCGGTCAGGATCGACGCCTCCAGACCCAGCAGGGCGCAGGCGAGCGCGGTGGCCGGGGTGGTGTTGCCGATGCCCATCTCGCCGCAGATCAGGAGCCGTGCGCCCTCGTCGAGCGCGCGATCGACGCCTGCACGGCCGATGTCGAGCGCGCGGGCGAGCTGTTCGTCGCTCATAGCTGGCTCACGGGCGATGTTGCCTGTACCTGGAGCGAGCCGTTCGGAGCGCACGCCGGCAACCGGGCCGGGGTCGGTGGCGATGCCCAGATCGAAGATCTCCATCACCGCACCGATCGACTCGGCCATCACTGAGACGGCCGCGCCGCCGCGCGCGATGTTATGCAGCATCTGGAGTGTCACCTCGCGCGGAAAGAGCGAGACGCCTTCGGTGGACACGCCATGATCGGAGACGAATTGCAGGATGCGCACCGGATCGGGCGTGGGGGTTGCGGTGCCCTGCATCCCGGCGAGCCGGATCGCCATCTCCTCCAAGCGACCGAGTGAGCCGCGCGGCTTGGTGAGTTGGTCCTGACGCGCCCGTGCCGCGTCGGCAGCCTGGCGGTCGATGGGGCGGCAGGGTTCCTGGATCCAATCGAGAGTCACGTTCATGGGTGTGCGTTGGTCTTGATACGGTAGGGTTAAGTTTTGAGGTTTAAGATTTAAGATTTTGAATTTAAAGTCTATTCAAAGCGCATAACGCAGCGTCAGATAGACCGAGCGCCCGAGCTGGTTGTACAGATAGGCGGTCTCATACTCTTCATCCAGTACGTTTTCGAGCCTCGCTTGCAGGCGGAGTGCTGGATTGATCCGGTATTCGGCCCGCAGGTCGAGCAGTGCATAGCCGTCGAGCCGGTTCTTGTTGGCCAGATCGTCGTATCGCCGTCCGGAGACGAAGAGCGTGGCGCCCGCTGACCAGCGGTCGAAGCGCCGTTCCAGATCGATCTCCAGGCTCTGCTCGGGGCGGCGCGGCAGCAGATTGCCCTGATTGGGACCGGGCGAGCAGTTCTCGGGGTCGAGCAGCGTCAGGCTGGTCTGGAGGCTCCAGTCGAGATAGTTGGCGCGGGTCGTGGCTTCCAGTCCGCGAATGCGGGCGCGCTGGACATTGGCCGCTGCCGACAGGGCCGCATCATAGGAGATCAGATCATCGATGTCGGTCTCGTAGAGGCTCAGATCCCAGCGTCCGTCGATTCCCGGACCGATTGGCAGTTCGCCGGCGATCCCCAGCTCCCAGCTTCGTGAACGCTCCGGATCCAGGTTCGGGTTGCCGTAGTTCGGATAATAGAGATCGTTGAAGCTCGGTGCCTTGAAGGCGGTGCCATAGGCGAGCAAGATCCGGAGGCCGGTGTCGAACAGATAGCCGAGCGCGGCATTGCCGGTGCCGTGTCCGCCCAGCTCGCCATCCTCGTCCTGACGCAGACTGAGCTTGAGATCCACCGCGCCGAGACTGGCCTGATATTCGCCGAAGACGCCCAGATTGTCGCGACTGTCGCGGCTGTAGTCGACGCTGCCGGAGACGTGGTCGACGCGATAGTCCAGACCCAGCGTGGCCAGATGCGCCTCGGCGAGACGCCAGTCGTTCTGCAGCGAGAGACTGTCGCGCGTGGTCTCGAACTGGTCGACGAAACGCTCGTCGGCATCCGTGTCCGGATCCTCGAAGAACGATCGGTAGTTGTCCAGGCTCTGCCCGGCGGCCAGCGTCAGGGTCCAGGGCGCGAGCGGCTCGATGATCGCCTTGGCGCCCAGCACCTGCTGTTCGGAGCGCGAGACGTTGCCGGCGAAGGCCGAGCCGTCGAAGTCGAGCTGGCCCTCGGTGCGCAACAGATTGACTTCCAGCTCGGCCTGCGCGTTGAGGCGGTAACCGGCGCGCAGACTCAGTCCCAGGTTGCGATAGGGGTCGCGGTCGTCCTGCTCGACGCCACAGCTGGCAAAGGGCGTGGAGCGTCCGGAACAGGCATTGATGCCATGGGTTCGATCGAGGCTCGCGCCCAGATTGACCCAGCCGCGCTCGCCGCCGCCCGAGATCCCGGCGGCGACCTGGGTCGTGTGGAGTGTGCCGCCGCTCAGCGTCAGGCGCGGCGACCAGTCGCCGCCACCGCGCCGGGTGAAGACCTGGATCACACCGCCGATGGCCTCCGAGCCATAGAGGCTGGAGCGCGGTCCGCGCACGACCTCAATGCGCTCGATCTCCTCGATCGGCAGATCCTCCAGCGACGCGGTACCCGTGGTGGCCGAGCCGATCTTGACGCCGTCGACGAGCATCAGCACATGATCCGCGCTGGTGCCGCGCAGAAAGATCGAGGACTGATGTCCGGGTCCGCCGCTGCGCGTGATACTGACGCCGGGCAGTCCGCGCAGCAGATCCGGCACTGAGCGCGCCTGACGGCGTTCGATCTCGGAGCGGTCGATGACTGTGACCGAGGCCAGGGTCGTGTCCTGGGGTTCGGCGGTCCGGGTGGCGGTGACCACCACGGGTTCAAGTTGAGTGGGTGTCTCGTCGGCCAGGGCGAGACCGGCCAGCGGCACGCTCAGCGCCGCCAGCATCCAGGGATGGGACATCGTTCTTCGACTCCTTACGGTGAGTCAGGCACACCCGCCTGACTCGACAGGGTGAAGGGCGCGATGGGGAACGACGGATAGAGACGAGCGCGGAACCACTGGGCGAGCCGGGATCCTGGACGCACGGCTGCCGCCCCACGCGACCCCGTTCGTGGAGCCGGCCTTCGGTGGTTGGCTCGGCTCCGATCTCCTGGCCGGTCTCCGGGCTCACGAGCGGAGTGATGACACTCCGACGCGACGCCTTCCCATGAGCCTGTGCTCACAGTGGCCGTCATGTCGCGTCTTGACTCGTCTACCGTTGCGGGGGCAGCGCCGGCTTTCCACACGCGCGATGGGGTGGGGCACCGGCTTCCCGTTCAACCGCTTGGTAAAGACCACCAAGCGGCACCAGGGGATCAAAGGCGGCTATTAAACCGCGTTCGAGGTGAAATGACGAGTTTTTCGTAGGGGTTTTGTCTGTGAAAACCCCAGGCAAGCGGCCTCGATGATCTGATCCAGGCCGCCCTTGATGGCCGCGCGGTTTCCCGACACACTGCACGACTTGTTCCAGCGCCTGAGCGATCCTGATTCGGGCCGTACTCGATCTTTGGAATTCCAGTGACCGACATCCGTATCCGCCGCATACCCGACCACCATGACGTCATTCCCGCGCACACTCCGGACGAACTCCTGAGTGTTCTCTACGCCAGCCGTGGCTTGAGCGATCCAGCCGAGGCCGCGCCCGGACTCGCGGCGCTGGCGCCCGTGACGGCCCTGCGCGGACTCGACGCCGCCGTGAGCCGGCTGATCGAGGCGATGGAGTCCGACCAGTCCATCCTGGTGGTCGGCGACTATGACGCCGATGGCGCGACCGGCAGCGCGCTCGCGGTGCGTGGACTCAGGGATCTGGGCGCGCGCCGGGTGTCGTTCCTGGTGCCGAGTCGTTTCTCCAACGGCTATGGACTGAGTCCGGCGGTGGTCGAGGCGGCGCATGCCCAGGGCGCGGATCTCATCCTGACGGTCGACAATGGCATCTCCAGCGATGCGGCCATCGCGCGCGCCCGGGAGCTGGGTCTGAGCGTAGTGGTGACCGATCATCATCTGCCCGGCGACGCGCTGCCCGACGCCGATGCCATCGTCAATCCCAATCAGCCCGGCTGCGACTTTCCGAGCAAGCATCTGGCCGGGGTCGGCGTGGTCTTCTATCTGCTTGCCGCCCTGCGCGGACGACTGCGCGAGATCGGCTGGTTCGGTGCCGGTTGCCCCGAACCCAATCTGGCCGACCGGCTCGATCTGGTTGCGCTCGGCACGGTCGCCGATGTGGTCAGCCTGGATCGCAACAACCGTCTTCTGGTCGAACAGGGACTCAGACGTCTGCGTGCCGGACGTGCCTGTGCCGGCGTGCTGGCCCTGCTCCAGGTCGCCGGGCGCGATCCGGCGCGTGCGACGGCGGCTGATTTCGGCTTCTTCGTCGCGCCCCGGCTCAATGCCGCTGGACGCCTGACCGAGATGTCGCTCGGCGTCGAGTGCCTGCTGACCGATGATCCAGCGCAGGCGCGCGCGATGGCCCAGCAGCTCGACACACTCAACCGCGAGCGCCGGACGATCGAGGGCGCCATGAAAGAGGCCGCTGAGACGGTGCTCGATGCCCTGATCCTGGATGGCGAGTCACTGCCGCCGGGGCTGTGTCTGTTCGGCGAGGACTGGCATCAAGGGGTCTCGGGAATCGTCGCCGCGCGCATCCGCGAGCGGTATCATCGCCCGACGATCGCCTTCGCCGACGCCGGCGATGGCCGGTTGCGCGGCTCGGGACGCTCGATCGAGGGGCTGCATCTGCGCGATGCCATCGACTGGGTCGATCGGCGGCATCCGGATCTGATCGAATACTTCGGCGGACATGCCATGGCGGCGGGCCTGACATTGCGTCCAGGGTGTCTGGAGCCGTTTCGAGACGCCTTCGTCGAGGCGGTGCGGGTGCAGCTCGGTGATGTGCCGCCAACCCCGGAGATCCGCTCCGATGGCGCGCTGCCGGTCGAACTCATGACCCTGGAGACGGCCGAGGCGTTACGCGTCGCCGGTCCCTGGGGCAAAGATTTTCCTGAGCCGCGCTTCGATGGCGTCTTCGAGGTGGTCGAAGCTCGGATCGTCGGCGATGATCAGCGGCATCTGAAGCTCAAGGTCGCACCGCCGGGCGGGGCCGTGATCGAAGCCATCGGTTTTGGTCTCGGTGAGCGGATCGAGGCCGCGCGCGGTGCGGTGCGTCTGGTCTATCGGCTGGACGTGAATAGCTATCGCGGACGACAGTCGCTGCAACTGCTGGTCGATCATCTCCAGGCGTGACTGGATGCCAAGGTCCATCAAGCGAGTGAATTTGAAACAGTCTTTGACGCCGGGCGAATCGACGCCCTTGGCGTGGGTGGAAGTGCATGCAGATACATGATGACGCATTTGAATACGACGAGGACGGTCAGCCGCAAGGTCCGAGCAAGAGCCAGATCAAGCGTGACAAGCTGGCGCTCCAGGCGCTTGCCGAGCGCATGGCGTCGATGCCGCGTTCTGAGCTGGAGCGACTGAATCTGAGCGAGGCGACCTGGGTGGCGCTCGACGAGACACCGCGCATCAAGGATCTGCGCGCACGCAAGCGCCACTGGAAGCGCATCGCCAATCTGCTCGAACGCGAGAACATGGACGCCGTGCATGCGCTGGTGGACGGCGCCGAGGAGCGCGAGCGCGCGGCTACCGCGCATCATCATGCGCTGGAACGCTGGCGCGAGCGGCTGATCGACGAGGGCGACGGCGCCGTGACCGAGTTCATCGCGCACTGTCCGGAGGTCGACCGCCAGCAACTGCGCGCCCTGGTCCGCGCCGCCCAGCGTGATACCGAGCGCGGCAAGCCCGATGCGCCGCGCAAGCTGTTTCGGTTCCTGCGCGAAGCCCTCGACGGCTCTCAGGCTTTGAGCTGATCGTTCAAGCAGGGCTGGATCAGATCCAGGATGGCACGATGCACCCGCAGATTACCGGCGACCAGATTGCCGGTGTCGAGGAAGCGCTCGCCGCCCGCCAGATCGGTCACGGTGCCGCCGGCCTCCTTGATCAAGATCGCGCCCGCCGCGCAATCCCAGGACGACAGCCCCAGCTCCCAGAATCCATCCGTGCGACCGGCCGCGACATAGGCCAGATCGAGCGCTGCCGATCCAGGACGGCGCAGTCCGGCGGTGGCCAGGGTCATGGCTTTGAACATGCCGAGATAGGCGTCGATGTGGCGCTGATCGCGAAACGGAAAGCCGGTGCCGATCAGTGCTCCGTCGAGCGACTGGCGGTTGGCCACGCGGATCTTGCGATCATTGAGCTGAGCACCCTGACCGCGCGCGGCGGTGAACAGCTCCTCGCGTAGCGGATCATAGACCACGCCGCATTCGAGCTGTCCCTTGTTCAGCAGGGCAATCGAGACGGCAAACTGCGGGAAGCCATGCAGATAGTTGGTGGTGCCGTCGAGTGGGTCGATGATCCACTGAAAGTCACTCTTGCCCGCCTGCTCGCCGCTCTCCTCGGCCAGGATGGCGTGACTGGGGAAGCGTCCGCGCAACTCCTGGATGATGGCCGCCTCGGCGGCGCGGTCGACATCGCTGACGAAGTCGTTGCGGCTCTTGGACTCGACCTTGAGCTGATCGACCCGATCGGAGAAGCGCAGGATGATCTTGCCGGCACTGCGGGCGGCACGGATGGCGATATTGAGGCTTGGGTGCATCGGTTGCGGGATATCCAGGACGGTCGCTGTATCATAGTGGTCTTGAGACAGCGAATAGAGACTTGATGATTGAGTCACCCATGATAGACCAAATGACCGAGTCGCTGGCGCGAATCCGTTTCGTGCTGGTCGAGACGACACACAGCGGCAACATCGGCGCGGTGGCACGCGCTATGAAGACCATGGGTCTGTCGCGCCTGGAGCTGGTCGCCCCGCGCCAGCGGCCCGATGCCGAGGCACTGGCGCGTGCCTCGGGTGCCGATGATCTGCTCGAACGTGCCGGGATTCACGACACCCTGACCGACGCCCTGGCCGGCTGTCGGCTGGTCGTCGGTGCCAGCGCGCGGCTGCGTTCGATCGAGTGGCCGTTGCTGGAGCCGCCCGAGTGCGCCGCGCGTCTGCTCGCGGCCGCCGGGGAGGGCGAGGTGGCCCTGATGCTGGGACGCGAGAGTTCGGGGCTGACCAACGACGAGCTGGCACGCTGTCACTTTCTGGTCCATATCCCGACCAATCCTGACTTCAGCTCGCTCAATGTCGCCGCCGCCGCCCAGGTGCTCGCCTACGAGATCCGCCGCGCCGCGCGGGCCGCGACCGGCGAGCAGCTGACCGAGGCCCCGCGCGAGCTGGCGACGGCTGAGGCGATGGACGGCTTCTACGCCCATCTGACCGAGACCCTGGTCCAGATCGGCTTCAGCGATCCCGAGCAGTCGCGCACCCTGACCCGTCGTCTGCGCCGATTGTTCAATCGCGCCCAGCCCGATCGGGTCGAACTCAACATTCTGCGCGGCATCCTCAGCGCCGCCCAGGGCCGCAAGACGCCTGAACGCTTTGCCCGCTCGGACGAGACTCCACAACCGGATTGAAAGCGGGATCGCACCCACGAGGTATCGGGACATCCATGTTCAATCGAATTCGAGACGACATCCTCTGCGTCTTCGACCGTGACCCGGCCGCACGCAACGCCTTCGAAGTCCTCACCACCTATCCGGGCCTGCATGCCGTCATGGCGCACCGCATCGCCCACCGGCTCTGGCGGAGCGACTTCAAATGGCTGGCGCGCATGCTGTCGAACGTCGCGCGCCTGTTCACCGGCATCGAGATCCATCCGGGCGCCGTGATCGGCCAGCGTTTCTTCATTGACCACGGCATGGGCGTGGTCATCGGCGAGACGGCCATCATCGGCGACGACTGCACTCTCTATCACGGTGTCACGCTCGGCGGCACGAGCTGGCAGAAGGGCAAGCGCCATCCGACGCTCGGGCGCGATGTGGTGGTCGGGGCCGGGGCCAAGGTGCTCGGCCCGATCGACATCGGCGATGGCGCGCGTATCGGCTCCAATGCGGTGGTGGTCAAATCCGTCCCGCCCGGAGCGACTGCCGTCGGTGTACCCGGACGCATCATCGAACCCGAGCGCGACGCGACCACGCGCCGCCGTGCCGATACCGCCAAGCGCATCGGCTTCGATGCCTATGGCGCCACGCGCGACGCGCCCGACCCGGTGGCCAATGCCATCAACCGCCTGCTCGATCACATCCACCACATGGACCAGCGGCTCGAATCCATGTCACGCATCCTGGAGCATCACGGACTCATGGAGCACTTCGAGCACGACGCCGATCTGGACGCGCTGGAAATCGAACCCGCGACCCAGCCCGACAGCGCCCAGGCCGATGACCCAACGCGCGTTAGGGGTTAATTGATCGTCCTGCTCGGGTAACGTATGATGCCGGGCGTACGTCACGCAAGAGAGGTTGCCCGTGAGACTGACGACCAAAGGCCGCTATGCCGTAACCGCGATGCTGGATCTGGCCATCCATCAGGGACAGGGTCCAATCGCGCTGGCCGATATCGCCCAGCGGCAGGGCATCTCGCTTTCCTATCTCGAACAGCTGTTCGCCAAGCTGCGCAAATGTGGTCTCGTGACCAGCGTGCGGGGTCCGGGCGGCGGCTACAATCTGGCTCGAACCCCGGCTGAAATCCATGTCGCCGAGGTGATTGCGGCTGTCGACGAGAGCGTGGACACCACCCGTTGCGGCGGCGCGCACAACTGTCAGAACAACGGACCCTGTCTGACCCATGATCTCTGGCACGACCTGAGCGATCGCATCTACGACTATCTCAACCAGATCGATCTACAGACCCTGGTCGACCAGCGCGACAGCCTGGGCCAACGTCCGCCGACTACCTGTGCGGCGGTCGATGTCAAACTCGACGTCCAACGGGTGCGCCTCGGCGCCTGAGCCTGTTGGTCTGGATGGTCCGACGGCGGTTTGAGTCGTGTTGAACTCAAAGAAAAACTACTTCGAACTCTTCGATCTGCCGGTCGATTTCGCGCTCGATACCCGCGTGCTGGCCGAGCGCTATCGCGCCCTGGTGCGCGTGGTGCGGGCCGACTTTCTCAGCGATGAGGAAGACGAGACGGCGCGTTCGCTGGCCTGGATCGATCGGGCCTATCAAACGCTGACCGAGCCGCTGGCGCGGGCTGAATATCTGTTTCGGCTCTATGGCGCCGAGGAGACGGGGGCCGCGACCAGCGAGGAGGCGCCGGGCGCCCTGCTCGTCGAGGAGATGGAGCGCCAGGAGGCGCTGGTCGCGGCTACCAATCGCTCCGACCTGGAATCAGCCCTGTCCGAGGTGCTGACCCGTCTGGCCGAGCGCGGCGCGGCGCTCGACAAGGAACTGCACCAGCTCTTCGCCGATCCCTCGCCGCCCAATCTGAGTGCCGCGCGCGAGGTCGTGCGTCAGCTCCAGGCGCTCGCCCGCTGTCAGCGCGAGACCGAGGAGCGACAGGCCGAACGGCTCAAGCGGCGTCCAGACTGAGCCTGGCCCAGGCTGGACGCGCTTGGCCTGACGACCTAGAGCAATGGGCGCCTCAGCACTGCTCCCAGGGTAGCCCGTGGAAACGCCAGCCGCCGATGGTGCTGCGATGATGATGCTCGTCGAGTTCGCCCTCAAATCCCTCGTCGACATGGAACACCGACTTGAAGCCCTCGTGGATCAAGGCCCGGCCGGCTTCCAGCGAACGTTTGCCGCTGCGGCAGATGAGGATGATCGGCGCGCACCCCTGGCGTTGATCGCAGACCGCGCCGCCGAGCACCAGTTTGCGGATCTCGGTGACGAAGTCGGGGTTGACCACCCAGTCGGGTTCGTCGATCCAGGGGACATGGACCGCGCCCTTGGGGTGTCCGACGAACAGGAACTCCATGGACGAGCGGATATCGACCAGGATGGCCTGTGGATGGGAGTCGAGCATTTCGAGCGCTTCGCGGGGCGCGAGGCCGGTTGGTAAATCGTCGCTCATGGTTGGTGATGCCTCGTTTTGGTGGTTGGTGGTCATTGCTTGTTATCGTGCCTTGTCGGTCCGTGCCGGTCGGTTGCCGGACTGGCGCCGAGCGACCAGTGTAACCGCCGCGCATCGTCTGTCATCACGAGCAATCCGTTCGGGTGACTTGAATTTATCTATTGAATCGATAAGCCGAACCGTGCGAATCGGATCTCAGCGCGGCGGTGGAGGTTGGTGCATTGACTCGCCAAGCGAAGCGGGACTCGAACACGGTCAACGGGGCCGGGGACGCGACACGTCCCGGACAGGTGCTCAAGGAGCGCGGATTGCGTGTGCTGATGCAGCTCATGGCGCGTCTGCCGCTGCCGCTGATCCATCGGCTGGGGTCCGTCGTGGGCTGGGTGGTGGCGCGTTGGCCGAACCGGCAGCGACGCAATGCGCTGCTCAACATCGCGCTCTGCTTCCCGGCACTGACGGCTGATGCACAGCGGCGTCTGCGCGACCGCAATCTCGGCGAGTTCGGCAAGACCTATCTGGAAATCGCCTATCTCTGGCTGCGGCCGGTCGACCAGGTGCTGTCGCTGGTGCGCGAGGTGCGGGGCGCCGAATGGCTCACACGTCAGCCGGGGCAGGGACTCATCGTGCTCTCGCCGCATCACGGCGCCTGGGAGTTGGCCGGACTCTATCTGGCGGCTCAGGGCCGCACGGCGATCTTCTACAAGCCGCAGCGCTATCTCGACGACCTGATCCGCGAGTCGCGCGCGCGTACCGGGGCGGATCTGGCGCCGATCACGGCGCGCGGGATCCGGGTTTTGGTCGAGGCGTTGGAGCGAGGGGATTCTGTCGGCATCCTGCCCGATCAGGAACCAAAAGCGGATAAGGGCGCGGTCTTTGCGCCCTTCTTCGGGATTCCGGCCTTCAGCATGTTGCTGGTCAACCGGCTGGCGCGGCGGACCGGCGCGCCTGTGATTTTCCTGTTTGCCGAACGGCTGGTCGATGGGCGTGGATTCATCATCCACTGTCTGCCGGCGCCCGAGGGGATCGACAGCGAAGATGACAGTGTGGCGGCGGCGGCGCTCAATCGTGGCATCGAGCACTGCGTTCGCGTCTGTCCCGAGCAGTATCTCTGGCCCTACAAGCGTTTCCGTCGTCGCCCGGAGGGGATGCCCAAGGTCTATAGCGGGCCGCTCGATGACGGGCACGCGCTCGAACAGGCCCGTCGTGTGCGCGAGACCCTGGCGTTGGACCAGGGTCTCGCGCCCGTGTTGGATCAGACGTAGCGCGCCTCGCGCTTGACAGGCAGGCCGGCGGCTTCCCAGCCGGTGAAGCCGCCCGCCAGACTCAGGACGTCCTTGTAGCCCATCAAAAGTTGACGTCAATCGTCGGTGATATGCACATCCTGGCCGGCGGCGATCCGTTCGGCGGTCTTAGCGTTGATATAGTCAAAGGGGCTGTCTGGATACGTTTGATACTGCCGCTGGCCGACGTACTCCAGGAGCCCGACGAAGTGATAGCGGTAGAGATCGCTCTCGATGCGGGCGATCTCGCGGCCCTGATCGTAGAGCACCAGGGTTGGTCGATACGTGATCTTCAGCGTGTTGGCGAAGTCGCGGGCCGTAGTCGGCTGTCCGTCGGGTGTGATGATGGGCGTGTCGGCCAGCGCGTCGAGCCGGACCAGGACGAAGGGCGCCAGGGCAGCGTCGACTTCGGGGGCGGCTAGATGGCCGTCGTGCAGCGCGTTGCAGGCGAGGCATTGGGCATCCTCGAACAGTACGGCAAGCGGCTGGTCCTTGACCGTGCTCAGGTCGGTGAGTGACTGGAGGCGCGGATGCGGACGAAAGCTGTAAGCCCCTGTGCCTGTGCTGGTGATGAATTCGGCGAGCGTCTGGTTCTCATAGGCGCGCGTGGCGACATAGTCGAGCACGCGCTTGAAGTCTTCGGTGTTGCGATACCCATCGACCCGCGCGACCGGTTCGCCGGCGGCATTCAGAAAGATCACGGTCGGCGTATAGCGCACCCCGAGCCGCTGCGCTAGTTCCTTTTCGGGCAGGCTGGTTTCGGCGTCCAGCGCGACCTCACGATCCCCCTGGACATTGAGCACGATGACGTCGAACTTTTCCTGGATGAAGTCGCGGTAGGGCGCTTGGGCGAAGTTTTCCTCGACCATCCGCGCGCAATAGGGACAGCCGTTCATCTCAAGGAGCAGGATCAGATGCTTGCCCAGCTCGGTCGCCTCGTCGATGTCCTCGTCGATGTCGAGGAAACTCTCCTTGAACCAGTCCGGGTGGACCGACTGGCGCGCACCGAGAACCTTGCCGGCGGGAGTGGCGGTCTCGGCGGCCTTGGCGGCTTCCTCGGCGCCCTGAGCCAGGAGCGGCAGCGCGAGCAGGGCGCCCAGCGACAGGGCGAGGATGCGGGATCTGTGTGTGGACATGGCGCTTGCACTCCTCAATTGGACGTCGTTGTTATTGGATTTCGTACAATCGAGGTCGGATTCTGCGCGATCCGCGCGCCGGCTGGCAATGCCGAGCGGCAGAGTTTGAGCGCACACTCAGGGGCTTTTGATGGGGATCGCGACACTCTGCCCATTCAACACCAGTCGCGTCATCGCCGTGCGCGAATACCTAACCGGTGTCGGCCCAGCGGACTCTGTGCTCTTCATCGACCGTAGCCGGTCGGGGTCATCGAGCTGGGGCGCCTATTCAGGCATCTTCTCAGCCCCCGCAGCACTTTTTGTACTTCTTTCCACTACCACAGGGACAGGGATCGTTACGGCCAACCTTCTGTTGCTTGGCCTGGGCGCCTCCTGCGGTTTTTGCGGCCGTACCTGCATGCTTATGCCGATCCTCGTTGAAGCAGCCCCACCCGCTCATCTCGGCCACGGTATCCTTGATCGGCCCCCGCCTACGCTGCCTTGCCTCCCGCAGGGCATTCATTTTTCCATCGGCCATCACCTGCTGGACATCCTCCAGTCTGATCATGAACTGATCCACAAGATCATCGGCGAACACGCGCTCGATCTCCGTCAACAGCTCCTCCGGATAGAGATCACAGCAATTGATGATGAGCGCGTCCCAGATGAAATTTGGTTCTCGCTCCAGCTTGTGGTGGAACAAATCCCTGAAGTAGTCGATGACCTCCTCACGCGCCAGATCGCCCTGGAGGACGAGCGTGACCAGCGCGTGGAGACAGGCGCTACGGACGTACTCATTGACCTCGGGGTTCTCGATCATCGCTTTGATCGGATCCAGATCCTCGCCGCACACCGCTACCAGCATTCGATCCAGATCCTCGGTCACTATATCGCCGGTCAAATCAAGCGCGAAGTCGCCCGGCATCGAGAATAGCCTGACCAGCAATGGATAGGCCGCTGGCTCTCGAAACTGCGCCAAAAGGTACAGCGCATACATGTGCAGCATGGGGTAGGGTTCGCGGTTCGGGATTTCGGGCGCATTGGCCATTGCTTCCAGCGCCTCCAGCAGCATGGGAGTGACGGCTTCACGCTGCGTGATGGCCGCCTGAATTGCCGCTTTGGGGAAACGGCTACTGAAGAAGGCAAGCTGATCTTTGATGTCGTTGAGGTTCATCGGTCTTTACCCTTAACATCGCGATGCGCGTGTTTCGGCGCATTTTAACAGGCATCGGGATCCATTGAAGGCGTGGCGCGTGCGGGCTTCAGGCTCCGTACTTGGCCAGGATGTAAGCGTTCAGAGACCCCTTGACCGTCTGCGGTCTTCAAGACCAGGATAAGCCCCTCTTCACCGTCCGTTGAGCCC
>NZ_WNKT01000020.1 GCF_009720725.1 Allochromatium palmeri | reverse complement strand
GACGCGTGTGTGTTCCTGGGATTCACCTTCCGGGGCAAGAAGCTGCGTTGGTCCGAGCGCGCCTACCAAGACTTCCGACACCGGCTGCGCAAGCTGACCGGACGGAGTTGGGGCGTGTCCATGGATTACCGGCTCAAAAAGCTCTCCGAATACGTCCGTGGTTGGATGGGCTACTTTGGCATCTCGAACTATTACCGGCCGATCCCCGAGCTGGACCACTGGCTGCGGCGGCGTGTCCGCATGTGCTACTGGAAACAGTGGCGCGGGGTGCGCAATCGCATTCGCCAACTGAGGGCTCTGGGAACACGGATACGGACCGCGATCTGGACGGGCATGAGCTCCAAGAGCTACTGGCATCTGTCCCGCTCGCTGGGCACGCAAACCGGGATGACCAATGACTGGCTGAAAGGCCAGGGCTTGATCAGCATTCGCGATCAATGGATGAAAGCGCATGGCTATGCCTGAAATCCTCGTGTGCTCCCTTCTTGTGAACCGCCTAGTGCGGACCCGCATGCTAGGTGGTGTGGGGAGGGGAGGGCGGGCTAAATACCCGCCCTTACCCGATTAGATGAGTCAATGTTAGTTTGCATTTTTTGATTCGAGCCATTTCTTAACATAAGGCTCACAAATCTCCCAAGCCACATCAATATGATTAGCTGCGCTTTCCAAGTCTTTACTTGCCGATAGGAGTTCTTTCGCTAATTTGATTCTGCCTCGGCCATCATCGGCTTTTCCATCTTTCTCTAGCTTCCCTGATAGTAACCTAAAAAATTCTGCCAAAGAATCATAATATAAATCGCATATATCTTCAGCCAGTTTTTCATGGCTTTCGTTATAGGATTTAATATTTTTTGTGTGCTTCATTGCATTCCTCCTTGGCACATCTAACCAGTGATTGGATGGTTTCGGGCTAACCTACCACACGAAATGCGGCCTTGACAATGCATCTGTGGACACTGATATTTTTGCGGGGTAACATCTAAAAGTACATGTTATCCCGCAGAGTTCTGCCCATGCGCGAGATCCCTCCAGCCCTAGCGTCCCGCTTCGATTCGACCCTGGTCGCTACCGGCATCGCGGAGAATCATCGGCCATATTTTCGCCGCTGGCTGCGGTTCTATCTGGACTTTTGCCAGAAGTACCAACAGGACTCCGCCTGTCGCTCAAGCCTCACCGCTTTCGACGCCAAGCTCCAGGACAAGGGACAACAACCGTGGAAGCGACAGCAAGCCCAGCAGGCCGTTGCACTGTATTTGACACTGTTAACGAACAAGGATCAGCCGCACACAGCTACGGAGACACCACACCATACAGACGCCGCCGCGATCGACACGACCGCTCGGCCGACTAACGGCTGGAGCACCGTGCTAGGCCAATTAGCCATTGATTAAACTATCATATTCTTCGTGATTTCCTATCCAAACCCACACATATCCGCCATCGTCTTCCATCGCAAGCGCACGGTGATTACCGCCAACCCGCACCGACCACAACTTCCCGACTTTCTTGAAACGCAAAGATGGATGGCGCGGGTTCTCTTTAAGTAGTTCATAATTCTTTCGCGCGAGTTTCTGTACTTGCTCTGGCAAGGCATAAAAGCAAGCCCAAAATCGCGCAGTGGTTTTGTGCATTAAATTTGACCAAGCATTCCTTTCGCTTTTTCCTCCAATGCCTCATTTATTAGAAAATCGAGTTTTCCGGCAGCACAGTCTTTTTCAATTTCCTCATCCCACATTTCCCAATCATGCTCGGATACCCAGTGCATGAGTTTTATATATTCACGATGAGGAAGGCCTTCGATTTCTATCTTGATTTCTTCGAATGTTCTCATAAGAGTACCTTTGTGGCCTAACTGTCGAGTTGCGTGCAATTCCCCGCCTCAATGTGGATCGACAGGAACTGGCGGGACCGCCAACACGACATCTTCATAGACATCGTCCAGCGTCAGACGCGGATGCAACGGCGGGCAATCAAACACGATCTCGCCACCATTCTCATAGACCTGATGCCGCCATTCGCCCGCCTCGTCCCGGCTGTAGACCTCGACCCGGTGGCAATCCTGAGCGATCAGGACGTAATAGCGCAGCGACGCCAGAGCGCGATAGGCGATAAGCTTTTCACGCCGATCAGTCAGTTCAGTGCTCGGCGAAAGCACCTCGGCGATCAGACAGGGCGCGGTTTTATAGAATGGCTCAGCATCCTCGGACGCACAGGTCAGTAGGACGTCCGGATAATAGAAGGCATCGTGGGCGGCGACCCGGACCTTCATATCGCCCATGAAGACGCCACAGGGCGTACCACGCGCGGCGGCGCGCAAATGAAAGGCCAGATTGAGACCGAGGCGATTGTGCGTCTCGCTGGCGCCGGCCATGGCGAAGACCTGACCGGCGATATATTCGTGACGGATGTCGCTCTGCTGTTCGCCGACGAGATAGTCGTCGACATCGATCATTAGGACGGCGGCGGTGGCTGGCATGATGACGCTCCTGTTCAACTCGCAACACATCCAAAGCATGCCAGTCCACAGACGCTTTGCACAAGCCTTGCAGACCGCCGCCGCATGCGCCGCGTATCTGTCACGGCGCAGACAGCATCAAGCCTCGCCACCACGCGCCGCGATATAGCCCAGCGCCTTATCAATCCGGCGCAGCGTCGCCTCCTTGCCGACCAGCATCAGCGTCTCCTCGATCCCCGGAGAGGCGGCACGCCCGACAATAGCCACGCGCAGCGGCTGAGCGACCTTGCCCAGATTGAGCTGCAATTCCTCGCTCACACCCTCGACCACATGCTTCAACTGCTCGGGGGTCCAGTCCTCGAACGCCATCAGCTCGAAAGCCGCACGCAGCTTCTCCAGCGGCTCGCGCGCGACCAGACGCAGATGCTTCTTCGCCGAGCCTTCGTCGAAGTCCTCGAAATCGCGATAGCAGAAGGCACTGATCTCGGCCAGCTCGACCAGCGTCTTGGCGCGCGCCGCCTGAGCCTTGACCACATCGGCCAGATCCGGCCCGGTCGAGGGATCGATATCGATCCGCCCCATGTGCGGACTGAGCAAGCGCGCGACCCGCGACGGCTCGGCCTGTTGCAGATACTGCTGATTGAGCCAGTCGAGCTTGCTGGTATTGAAGCTGGAGGCGGCCTTGTTGACGTCCGAGATATCGAACGCCTCGATCATCTGCTCGATCGAGAAGATTTCCTGATCGCCGTGCGACCAGCCGAGACGCACCAGATAGTTCAGCAGCGCCTCGGGCAGATAGCCCATGTCGCGATACGAGATGACGCTCACGGCGCCATGACGCTTCGACAGCCGCGCTCCGTCATCGCCGAGGATCATGGGGACATGGGCATAGCGCGGCGGCTCGAAGCCGAGTGCGCGCAGGATGTTGATCTGACGCGGGGTGTTGTTGATATGGTCGTCACCGCGAATGACATGGGTGATCTCCATGTCGGCGTCATCGACCACCACGCTCAGGTTGTAGGTCGGGGTGCCGTCGCTGCGACGGATGATGAGGTCGTCGAGTTCCTCGTTGGCGAACGGCATCCGACCACGGATGAGGTCGTCGACGATCACCACGCCATCGGCGGGATTCTTGAAGCGGATGACGTGCGGCTGATTCGGATCGACCTGCTTATGACGGCAGCAGCCGTCATAGCGCGGCTTCTGCTTGCGTGCCATCTGGTCGACGCGCAGTTTCTCCAGCCGCTCCTTGGGACAGTCGCAGCGGTAGGCCAGTCCCTTGTCGAGCAGTTCCTCGATGACCTGGTTGTAACGATCGAAGCGGTGGGTCTGGTAGAACGGCCCTTCGTCATAATCCAACCCGAGCCAGGTCATGCCCTCCAGAATGGCGTTCACCGACTCGGCTGTCGAGCGCTCCAGATCCGTGTCTTCGATACGCAGGACGAACTGACCGCCGTGCTTGCGGGCGTAGAGATAGCAGAAAAGCGCCGTGCGGGCGCCGCCGACGTGCAGATAGCCGGTCGGAGAAGGAGCGAAGCGAGTGCGAACGGTCATGATGTTTCAGTCTGGCTCAGGTGGATGAAAGGCCCGAATTCTACACGCCGACGCCGGATGGATGGCAACCGCGCGACCCTCCCCCGTCCCATCACGGAACGCGAGGCGCTACACTCGACGACTGGTTTGGTTATTCGGGGACGCACGATGAAATTTTCGGAAGCAGACGCCGGGAGCGGCTATCTGATCGAGGGCTATGGTTCGGGCTGGATCAGCCTCTCCGGACGCCGCTATACACGCAGCCTGATCCTAACGCCCTCGGAGATCATCGAACCCTGGGGGCCGACGGCGGCCGCGGATCTGACCCGCGAGCACTTGACGGTCATCGCGGATCTTACGCCTCGGGTGGTTCTGATCGGCACCGGCGATCAGCCGACCCTGCTCGATCCTGTGCTCTATGCCGGTCTGCTCGAACGCGGCATCGGCGTCGAGGTCATGACCACGGGCGCGGCCTGCCGCACCTATAACATCCTGGCGTCTGAGGGCCGCGAGGTCGTGGCTGGACTCATTCTCGAACCAACAGGCTGAACAGCGCCGGGTGGACTCTATGGACCGCTCCATCGTTCTCTCCATACTCGGTGCCGCCACGTTGGGCTTCGTCGGGATGCTGCTGCTGATGCCGGATCCGATCGAGGACGGAATCGCGCGACTGCCGTGGCTGATCGAACAGGACGCCAGCGGACGCACCCAGGTCTTCGGCTTCACGCTGGGCGCCACGACGCTCGCCGAGGTCCGCCAGGTCTTTCGCGAGGACGGCGAGATCAACCTGTTCCGGATGCCCGGTCCGTCTGGGATGCTCGCCGCTGAGGTCTATTTCGAACAGATCTATCTGGAACGTCTGCGCGCTGATTTCGTCCTGACCCTGGACGTCGATCAGGCGACCCTGACGTCGATGTATGATCGCGGACTGCGCATCAGCCAGACCGGCAGCGGCAGTCAGAAAGTCAAGCTGGATCCGAACGATGCCAAACGCCTGGCCGGGCGGCCCATCCGCGCCATCGTCTATCTGCCCAAGGCGCGGCTCGACGAGGCGTTGATCGAGCAGCGCTTCGGCGCACCCACGCAACGGCTCAGCGAGGCTGAGACCGGCATCGTCCACTGGCTCTATCCCGAGCGCGGACTCGACATCGGGCGCGATCCCAGCGGGCGCGTGGTCATGCAGTATGTGAATCCAGCCGATTTCGACGCCATCCTCGAACCACTCGTGACAGTGGACAGGGATTGAACATGACCGACACCAATCGACCAGCCACCCGCAGCCTCGTCTACGCCTATCGCCTGGATGGCCAGGGCGGAGGCACCGCCCTTGGTTGGAAAGACATCCACGCAGACTCCCGAACCGAAGGCGTGACCTGGATCCACCTTGACCTCCTGGACCCCGACACCAGCCGCTTCGTGCGTGAAGACAGCGGCCTGAACGAAGCGGTCGCGGACGGCCTGCTGGCTGAGCACACCCGACCGCGTTTGGTCCCGCTCGACGACGGCGTGCTCGTGATCCTGCGTGGGATCAACTTCAACCCAGGCGCCGAGCCCGACGATATGGTCTCCATCCGCATCTGGGCGAGCGCGCAGCTGGTGGTCAGCTGCCGCAAATTGCGGCTGCGCGCAGTCCAGGATGTGCAAGCGTCCATTGAGCGGGGACGCGGGCCTTGCAATGCAGGCGAACTCCTGACGGCCATCGCCGACCGGCTGGCCGAACGTATGGACGACGTCATCGAGGGACTGGAAATTCAGGCGGATGAGCTTGAGGAGCAGGTTGAAGAGGGCCGTCTGGAGGAGATCAACGCGGCCCTGGCGGACCTGCGCCGCACCTTTATCGGACTACGTCGCTATCTGGTCCCCCAACGGGATGCGCTGCTACGCCTGGCAGCGGCCAAAGTGGCCTGGCTAGAGGAGGACAACCGGGCTTGGCTGCGCGAGGTAGCGGACCAGACCACCCGTTACCTGGAGGCGCTGGAGGCGTCGCGAGATCGCGCCACCGTCACCCAGGAGGAACTGCTGCAACGCCTCTCGGAGAAAACCGAGAAGCGCATGTACCTGCTGTCCGTGGTCACCGCCGTTTTCCTGCCCCTGGGATTCATTACGGGATTGCTTGGCGTGAACGTCGGCGGCATTCCTGGCGCCGAAGCGCCCTGGGCTTTTTTCTTTTTGTGTCTTGCAACGGCCGCGGTCGTTACTTTGCAGTTGTGGTTCCTGCGCCGGAAACGCTGGTTCTGAGAATAGACATGCCGGGCAATGCCCTCTGGGGGTTCTGCGTGAGGCGCGCAACGAAGCCGCCGTGTAGAACCCGAACGATCACCGGTGGCTAAACGATTGGCAGGACGATGGCCTCATCGTTGTCCATGTGCGTTTGCTGGAAGGCTTCCACCTCGTCCGCCACATCGTCGTGATCGTCGCGGAAGCGGGCAATGTGATAAAGCGCTTCACCCTCGTGTACCAGCGGGGTCTGCGTGCGGCCGATCACGACACCGCCGATATGTGTTCGCACCTCATACTGGGTGCCGGTATAGGGATCGCTGATGTAGCCGAGCAGTTCTTTGCGCTGCACCTGAGCGCCGAGTGGGACCAGGGTCCGTAACAGGCCGCTCTCGGGTGCGCGCGTCCAACTGCTGGAGCGGGCAATGAACGGCGCGGGAATGCGCGCGCGCTGACGCGACGGTGAGAGCATGCCGAGCGCCCGCATCACATTCAGAATGCCGTTGAGTCCAGCGCGAATGGATATCTCATCGAAGCGCAGGCCCTCCCCCGCCTCGTACAACAACATCGGTATGCCGAGTGCCGCCGCGGCCTCACGCAGCGAGCCGTCGCGCAGCGTCGCGTTGAGCAGGACCGGGACGCCAAAGGCGCGGGCGAGAGTGTCGGTCTCGGGATCATCGAGATTGGCGCGGATCTGCGGCAGGTTGGTCCGATGGATGGCTCCCGTGTGCAGATCGATGCCGTGGGTGCAGTGTTTAACGATCTCGTTGATGACGAGATAGGCCACGCGGGCGGCCAGCGAACCGGACGCCGAGCCGGGAAAGCTACGATTGAGGTCGCGCCGATCGGGCAGGTAACGCGATTGGTGGATCAGGCCGTAGACGTTGACCACGGGCGCCGCGACCAAGGTTCCGCTGAGCCGGCGCAGTGCCTTTGACTCAAGCAGGCGGCGAATGATCTCGACGCCGTTCAGTTCATCGCCATGCACGGCCGCGCTGACGAACAGTCGTGGGCCGTCTTTACGCCCATGCACGACATGCAGCGGCATGGAGAGACTGGTATGCGAGTTGAGCTTGGGCAGAGTTACATCAATCATCGCGCGCTGGTCCGCCGCGACCGACTGTCCCTGTATGACAAAGGGCGCGCGCATCGATCAGCCCTTTCCGCGAGTGCGTGTGTTGCCGGCGGATGAGTGTTTTTCGATGAAGTCGATCACCATGCCGGCGATATCCTTGCCCGTCGAGCCCTCGATGCCTTCCAGCCCCGGTGAGGAGTTCACCTCCATAACGACCGGGCCATGATTGGAACGCAGCAGGTCGACGCCGGCGACGTTGAGTCCCATGGTTTGGGCAGCGCGCACGGCCGTGGAGCGCTCCTCCGGCGTGATGCGGACCACGGTGGCGGTGCCGCCCCGGTGCAGGTTGGAGCGGAATTCGCCCTCCTTGCCCTGGCGCTTCATGGTCGCCACCACCTTGTCGCCGATCACGAAGCAGCGCAGGTCGGCGCCGCCAGCCTCTTTGATGAACTCCTGCACCAGAATATTGACGTTCAGGCCCATGAAGGCTTCGATGACGCTTTCGGCGGCCTGTTGCGTCTCCGCCAGTACGACGCCGATGCCCTGGGTGCCTTCGAGCAGCTTGATCACCAGTGGAGCGCCGCCGACCATCTTGATCAGATCCTGGATGTCGTCCGGTTTGTGGGCGAAGCCGGTCACCGGCAGCCCGATGCCCTTGCGCGAGAGCAGTTGCAGCGAGCGCAGTTTGTCGCGGGAGCGGGTCAGTGCGACCGACTCGTTGAGCGGAAACACCCCCATCATTTCGAACTGGCGCAACACCGCGGTGCCGTAAAAGGTCACTGACGCGCCGATGCGTGGGATGACCGCGTCGAAACCCTCAAGCTTCTCGCCACGGTAGTGAATCTGGGGGCGCATTGAGGTGATGTTCATATAGCAGCGCAGCACGTCTAAGACCCGGACCTCATGTCCTTTCGCCGTGGCGGCCTCGACGAGGCGGCGCGTTGAATATAGCTTTGGGTTTCTAGATAAGATCGCGATCTTCATGAATAACCTCTGTCTCGGTAAATGCACACGCCGTTACTCAACCTTGATGGCGAAGGGCTGAGCGCGGGCTGTCTGTTGGCGGGTTGGCGGCATCAGCTGAGAACCCAGCTCGGGATGCGGCGGGGTTGATGCGGCCTAAGCGGGCGACCTTGGTGCGCACCGAGGTAAGAGTAAGGAGCCGTGCTGCTCCGCGCCTAGCTGAGTATGGTAGCAGCAGACGACCTCAAAGGCCGAACAGCGGCGGTTATATCGGCGCACAGCCGCCACTATGCGTCGGCAAAGTGGGCGTATAAAAAAAGCCCCGCCGAAGCGGGGCTTGGTCACGCTGGGCCGGGACGCGAACGTCCCGGAGCGCTCGGGCTTACATCATGCCCATGCCGCCCATGTCGCCCATGCCGCCGCCCGGCATCGCCGGCGCGTCGTCCTTGGGCTCGTCGGCGATCATGGCTTCGGTGGTGATCATCAGACCAGCAACCGAGCAGGCGTTCTGCAGGGCCGAACGGGTGACCTTGGTCGGATCCAGGATGCCCATCTCGACCATGTCGCCATAGTCGCCATTGGCGGCGTTGTAACCGAAGTTACCCGTGCCCTCAGCAACCTTGTGCATGATGACCGACGGCTCTTCACCGGCGTTGGCAACGATCTGACGCAGCGGCTCTTCCATCGCGCGACGGGCGATGGCGATACCAACGTCCTGATCGTGGTTAATGCCCGTGAGATCCTTGACCGCGGCAATCGCACGCACCAGCGCGACACCACCGCCAGGCACGATGCCTTCCTCGACGGCGGCGCGGGTGGCGTGCAGCGCATCTTCGACGCGCGCCTTCTTCTCCTTCATCTCGATCTCGGTGGCGGCGCCAACCTTGATCACGGCCACACCGCCAGCCAGCTTGGCCAGACGCTCCTGGAGCTTCTCGCGATCGTAGTCGGAGCTGGTCTCCTCGACCTGGGCGCGGATCTGCTCGCAACGGGTCTTGATGTCGATCTCGGAACCAGCACCGTCGATGATGGTGGTCTCGTCCTTGCCGACCTGGACGCGCTTGGCGGTGCCCAGATCGTTCAGGGTGGCCTTCTCCAGCGACAGACCGACCTCTTCCGAGATTACGGTCGCGCCGGTCAGGACAGCGATGTCCTGCAGCATGGCCTTGCGACGATCACCGAAGCCGGGCGCCTTGACCGCGCAGACCTTGACGATGCCGCGCAGGGTGTTGACGACCAGGGTCGCCAGGGCTTCGCCCTCGACGTCCTCGGCGATGATCAGCAGCGGCTTGCCGGCCTTAGCGACACCTTCGAGCACGGGCAGCAGATCACGGATGTTGGAGATCTTCTTGTCGTGCAGCAGGATGTAGGGCGCGTCGAGTTCGGCGCTCTGGCTCTGCTGGTTGTTGATGAAGTAAGGCGACAGATAGCCGCGATCGAACTGCATGCCCTCGACCACGTCGAGCTCGTTCTGCAGCGAGGTGCCGTCTTCGACGGTGATGACGCCTTCCTTGCCGACCTTCTCCATCGCCTCGGCGATGATGTTGCCGATCGAATCGTCAGAGTTGGCCGAGATGGTGCCGACCTGAGCGATGGCGCGGCTCTCGGTGCAGGGCTTGGAGAGCTTTCTGAGCTCTTCGGTGGCGGCCTCGACGGCCTTGTCCATGCCGCGCTTCAGATCCATCGGGTTCATGCCGGCGGCAACCGCCTTCAGACCCTCGCGAACCATGGCCTGAGCCAGCACGGTCGCGGTGGTGGTGCCGTCACCGGCGATGTCGGAGGTCTTGGAAGCGACTTCCTTGACCATCTGCGCGCCCATGTTCTCGAACTTGTCCTTGAGCTCGATTTCCTTGGCCACGGACACGCCGTCCTTAGTGACGGTCGGCGCGCCGAAGGACTTCTCCAGCACCACGTTGCGGCCCTTCGGACCCAGGGTGACCTTGACGGCGTTGGCGAGGATGTTGACACCCTCCATCATACGGACACGGGCATCACCGCCGAACTTCACGTCTTTTGCGCTCATGCTGCTAAATTCCTCGATTCAATAGATTTCTGTTGTGATTTGGACAGGCGTGGAGACTCAAGGAGCGGAAGGCGTTCAGCCCTCGACGACCGCCATGATGTCTTCTTCGCGCATCACCAGGAATTCCTTGCCGTCGAGCTTGACCTCGGTGCCGGAATACTTGCCGAACAGGACGCGGTCGCCGACCTTGACGTCGAGTGCGCGCACGTTGCCGTTGTCGAGGATCTTGCCGTGACCGACGGCGATGATCTCGCCCTGGATCGGCTTCTCGGTGGCGGAATCCGGAATCAGGATGCCGCCGGCGGTCGTGCGCTCCTCTTCCATGCGACGGACGACGACGCGGTCATGCAGGGGACGGATGTTCATGGATGGCTCCTCGATCAGGTTGAGAAGTGGATGATGGAGTAGCCGCGAGGCCGGTGTTGAGATCGACCTGTTAGCACTCACTGGAAACGAGTGCTAATGGTAGAGCTAAATTGTCGGCTGTCAAGTTCCAAACCGATTCCAAACGGCGTTTAGCGTCACGGTCGTGATCCAATCAGGAGCATCAGGGAGGTGAGCGTCCGCCACGGCGATCCCTGCACGGAGGCAGGCCCGGCCACATATAGCGTATGCTGTGTCTATAACGCAGAGGATCAACAGCTGTTACTCAACCGTCGAAAGAAGACTTCCAGCCCCCCGCTCGGCCGCTTCGGCGGGCTGCGCCCGTTCCGGCTGCCCGCTGTGATCCTGGCCATCGGACTCATGGTGACCGCTGGGCTTTGGTCGATCGCTCAGGCGCATGTGCGCCAGGACCGGGAGGAAGAACTCGGTGAGTTGGCGAGCAAGATCGCCGGCTTGATCGACGAGCGGCTCCGGGACAACGCCCAGTTGCTGCGTGGGGCGGCTGGTCTGTTCGATGTCCCCGAGTGGATCACGCACGAGCGATTCCGTCGCTATTTCGAGACGCTCCAGTTGAAGGATCAGTATCCCGGCATCCAGGGGATCGGCTTCTTGCTCCTGATCCCTGATGACGAGAAGGACGCCCGGGTCGCCGCCGTGCATCGGGAAGGTTTTCCGCAGTTCAAAATCCATCCGGCGGGAGAGCGGCCTTTCTATGCGGCGGTGCTCTATATCGAACGCTTCTCCGGTCGCAATCTGCGCGACTTTGGCTATGACATGGCCCCGGAACCGCTGCGCTGGGAGGCGGCGACCCGTGCTCGGGATCAGGCGACGGAGGCTCTGTCGGCTCGGGTGACCTTGATGCAGGAGGGTGCCACCGATATCCAACCGGGCTTCGTCTTGTTCCTGCCGGTCTATCGGGCCGTGGCTCCCCATGACAGCCTGGCCGAGCGGCGCGCAAATCTGCTCGGCTGGGTCTATTCGCCGCTGCGGATGCGTGACCTGATGCAAGACGTGCTGCGGCCTGTACAGTCAGACCTCGCGCGGCCCGGACTGCGGTTGGATGTCTACGACGGTGAGCGCCCGGTGCCCGAGCAGCGGCTGTTCACCTCAGGGCCAGCGGGGATCAGCCCGGAGGCCAATGGGAGCTTGCGCAAGATCCAGTTGGTGACCTTTGGTGGGCGTCAATGGTCGGTCGCGGTCACGGCCGCGCCCTCATTCGAGTACGCCCTAACCAGCGACATCGCGACATGGATCGGCCTGAGCGGACTCACACTCAGTCTGCTGCTGGCACTGATCTTCGTGGTGCAGACACAAGCGCAGCGGCGCGTTGCCACCGTCGTGGGCGCGTTGGAGCACACAAATCAGCACCTCGCCGAGCAGGAGCGGCTGCTGCTGTGGGCACAGCGAACCGCCCAGCTCGGAAGTTGGACCTTTGATCCGCGCACCAAACAGGCGAGCTGGTCGGAGGGCATGTTTCCGATCTGGGGCCTGGACCCCAAGGATGGCGCACCGAGCTACGAGGCGCATCGTCGCTATATCCATCCCGAGGATTGGGGCGCATTCGACCAGGCCGTCAGCCGGGCTGCGCAGCGGGGAGAGCCCTACCGGCTCAGGTTGCGCATCCGCCGCCCCGACGGTCAGGAGCGCCGGATGATCAGCCTCTGCACACCCCACCTGGACGCCCAGGGCAAGGTCGTCCGGCTCTCCGGCACCGTTCAAGACGTGACCGAGCACGAGCAAGAGGAAGCCGAACGGCGTCACCTGCAAACCATGCTCGCCCGCACCGAACAGCTCGCCCATATCGGCAGTTGGGAAATGGAGATCGAGACGAACAGTGTCACCTGGTCCGAGGAACTGTTTCGCATCTTCCAGATGGACCCGGCCGTGGGCGTACCGCCATTCACCGAGCATCACCGGCTCTTCTGTCCCGAAGACTTCGCGCGCCTCAAGACGGCGATGGACGCGGTGATCAACGAAGGCACCCCCTACGCCCTGGAGTTGTGCGCTCGACGCCGCGACGGCAGCACGCGCCAGTGTTTCGCGCGGGGGTATCCCGAGACTCGCTGGAGCCACAAGGTCACCCATGTCTACGGCACCTTCGAAGACCTCACCGAGCGCAAGCAGGCTGAGCGCGACTTGCGCCTCGCCGCCAGCGTCTTCGCGCACAGCTTTGAGGGCATCATCATCACCGATGCCGAGAACCGCATCGTCGACGCCAATCCCGCCTTCAGCGCCATCACCGGCTACGAGCGGGCGAGCGTGCTGGGCAAGGATCCGAACATCCTCGCCTCCGGTCGCCAGGATGAAGCCTTCTATCGCGAGATGTGGGAGGCGATCAGGCACCAGGGGTGTTGGCGGGGTGAGCTTTGGAATCGTCGCCAGGATGGCCAGCTCTACGCCGAGCTGTTGTCGATCTCGGCCGTCCTCGATGCCGAAGGCTTGGTCCAGAACTATATCGGCGTCTTCTCCGATATCAGCGATCTCAAGGCCCACGAGGGGGAACTGGACCATCTCGCTAACTATGATGCGCTGACCGAGCTGCCCAACCGGCGGCTCTTGGAGGACCGACTGAAACAGGCGCTGGCCAGAACCCGACGTTCGGGCCGGCCCATGGCGCTGTGCTATCTCGACCTCGACGACTTCAAACCGATCAACGATCACTATGGGCACGAGGTGGGCGATGAGGTGCTGATCAGCATTGCCGATCGGCTGCGCGAGCTGATACGGGCACAGGATACCGTGGCTCGACTGGGCGGCGACGAGTTCGTCCTGCTCTTCAACGACCTGGCGCGAGCGGAAGACTGCCACCTGCTCCTGGAGCGCGTCCTGGCCGCAGCCACGACGCCGATCCTCTTGCACGGCGTGACCCACCGCGTCTCAGCCAGTATCGGGGTGGTCCTGAGTCCGCCGGATGTCGCGAGCGCCGACACCCTGCTGCGCCACGCCGATCAGGCCATGTACCGCGCCAAGGCGGCCGGCGGGAATTGCTATCACCTGCACGACGCGGAGCAAGACCGCTGATGTAAGACCAGCAACTGAAGCTGGAGAAGGCGGCGGTCTGAGGCTCGCCGCCGGGAGATGGATCGGCGAGAATAGCGCCGGAGGCCCACTGTCCGGGGGTCCGAGAATTCGAGGGAGAGGCCGGCCATGAGCCCCACCGCCGCCAACAAAACCGTACTCATCGTCGAGGACGAGACCCCGCTCGCCGATGTGCTTGAGGAGTACCTGCGCGCTTCGGCCCTGGAGGTCGAACGCATCGAGGACGGTGCCGCCGTGGTGCCTCGGGTTCGCGCGGCCCCGCCCGATCTCATCCTGCTGGACCTGATGCTGCCGGGGCTTGACGGACTGGCGATCTGTCGTGAGCTTCGCACCTTCTCGTCGGTCCCGATCATCATGGTGACGGCCCGGGTGGAGGAGATCGATCGCCTGCTGGGCCTGGAGCTGGGTGCGGATGACTACATCTGCAAACCCTTTGCCCCGAGGGAAGTCGTGGCGCGGGTCAAGGCCCAGCTGCGCCGCGTCGAGATGCTGACCCGGCCGGCCGGCGAGGTTGATACGGACGGTAGCGGCGGGCTCGTGCTGGACGAGGACCGCTACGAGGCCCGCCTGGAAGGTCGCGCGCTGCGGCTCACCGTCGGCGAGTTCCGCCTGCTCGCCGCACTCCACCGACACCCCGGGCGCATCATGTCCCGGGCGCGTTTGCTCGAGGAGCTGTACGACGACCACCGCGTGGTGACTGATCGCTCGGTGGACACTCATGTGAAAAATCTACGCCGCAAGCTGGCGTCGGAATTCGATGGGCGCCAGTTCATCGAGTCGGTCTACGGCGTCGGGTATCGCTACGAGCCCGATTGAATCGGTTTAGGGCGGCGGGTGTCTCACGCACAGCTCACCAGTACCCCGACGAGCATAGGCGCCGGACCGTTCGATCACGCCGTGAAGCTAAACAGTCCGCCTTCTGGGGCACCCTTGGCAAGAATGTCCTTGATCTCGGTGAGCATTGATTCCCGCTCGCTGCCTTCAAGCGTACCGCTGCTGTACTCTTCCAAGAGGTCGTTGAGGCTGCTCATCATCTCGTCGCTCAGGTTCAACTGACCGACTTGTCCCCCTCCTCCGTGCCTCCCTCCACCCGGCGGTGGCCCCATCGGTCTAGATTGCTCCACGCCGGCCATCTCGCCCACCGCTTTCGCGTCGAACCCGAGATCCTTCATCGCCGACTCCATGGCAGTGCCCGGCCGAATGCCCGCTTCACTGAAGGACTTGGCGATGGAGGTGGCATCGGATGCGCTGAGGTTGTCGGCATCGAAGTTTGCCAAAGTGTCCTTGATGGTCTGTTGCTGCGCCTCAGACAGCGACTGCGACTTATCCATCCTCGGAGCTTGTTGCATGGCCGAAGCAACGTTGCTGTTGATCGAGTTGATCATTGTTCTCTCCAAGACTGCGTCAAAGCAAAAGGCTTCGTAATCAAATAAAACGCGCGGCTTCATGTGCGCCCGTCACGGATTGCAGATTCTTTATCGGCCTCCGATCATCGAACCATAGAGGCGAAATGCGAGGAGAATGTGAGGATGCATCGGCCACTACACACACGGGTGCAACACGGTGACGTCATCTTGTTAATGTATGCACAATAATCCTTGAATCGGTTTATTTTTGTACATACACTAATATCTATGAATATCACCTTTGATCTCGCCAAAGACCGCTTGAACATCGCCGCGCATGGCGTGTCCTTGGCCTTAGCTGAGAACTTGGAGTGGGATCAGATGGTGTGCCGTGAAGATGATCGGGAAGCGTATGGCGAGCTGCGCTTGCAATGCTTTGCTCCGATCGCCGACCGGCTCTATTGCGCGATCTGCATCGAAGAGGACGACCACTACCGAATCGTCAGTCTGCGAGAAGCGACGCCCAGAGAGGTCAGAAACTATGTACGTCACAGACAAGAATGGTAGGAAATACCACATTCCGACCGAGGAAGAGACCAAGCGCATTCGCGCAGGCATCGCGGCGGACCCAGACACCCATGAACTGACCGACACGGAGATGGCCGAGCTGCGTCCACTCGCGCGTCGGCCCGGACGCCCCAAAGCCGAGCACCCTAAAGAGCGCATCACGATTCGATTTGATCAGGATGTCATGGCAGCCTTTCGAGCGACCGGCCCTGGCTGGCAGACGCGCATGAATGACGTGCTGCGCGAGTACATTGAGCGGCAGATGTAGCCACCACTCGCTCAGGTTGTAATTGTTGCGTTGAGGTAGCTCCAGTCTAAGAGCCGACTGAGGCGTCGCTTTGAGCGAATCGTGAGACCTGGAATTCAGTCGTCCGACGCCGGTAGACGGATATCGATGGCCAAGCCCCCGGCGTCTGCGGCCCTGGCGAGGATGCGGCCGCGATGGGCCTCGATGATGTTGCGGCAGATCGCCAGGCCGAGCCCCGCGCCGCCCTTGGCGCGCGAGCGCGAGGCCTCGACGCGGTAGAAGCGGTCGAACAGGCGCTCCAGCGCCTCGGGCTCCACGCCGGGGGCCGTGTCCTCGACGCTCACCCGAATCCAGGCTCCCTCACGGCTCGCCACGACCCGCGTCTGCGCATCTATTTCGAGTCCCTCCATCGGGCCAGCCCTAGCCGCTGGTATCGAGCGTGGAAACCAGTTGTTCCGCCATCTGCGATGGATCGGGGCACGGCCGGTTGGCCATCGCCCCCATGCCCTGCATCATCGATGACAGACCGCCGAGACCGCTGAGCGCACCACTCATGGCCACCTCCGATCATCGCGCACCAGACGCACCGTATTGTAGATACGGATCGCATCACCCTGAGGACCGCGACCGGCGGGGAAGTTAGCTGGATCACCGGCTTTCGGATCACTGCGTTGTGCGCCCGCGCCGTGAATGTCGACCCATTGACCATCGATGAACCCCAGCGCGCGACCGAAGGCGACATAGGCGCCCGCCGAGCCGGGGTTTTCCGTCCAGTTGGCGTGGGTGGTGCTGCTCCAGTAGAAGGGGAAGTCGGTCTGGCCCGCTTCGTTGATGATGGCGGTGGCGTTGAAGCGCGGATCGATGGCGGCGCTCGCGGTGGTCTCAGGCGAGCGGCTATAGTCCACCAGACCTTGCAGCTCCTTGACGTTGGGCAGGCGCCAATCGCTGTAGCCCAGATACCGCGCTGTGTTCTGCGACTCGACCCAGGCCAGGGCTTGCTCCCAGTTGAGTCCGCTGGGGACGTCGCTGCCACTGTCGTCGCGTGCCCACATGAGACCGGTGGCGCGATCACTGATGGTGCCGTCGCCATGGTCGACGAAGTCGTTGTATCCGTAGGCTTCATGGCCACGCACGCAGAGGACCGGGAAGGTTTTTTCACGCCCAAACAGACTGAGGCCATAGCCCTTGATCCGCCCGTCGGCGAAATTGACGCCGAACAGGAGGTCGCCGCCGACATACAGGGTGCTGGAGGCATATTGGGCGTCGATGATGCGCTCCCCGGCACTGGTATCGCCATAGGCGAAATCGAAATAGGTCGTATCGATGAAGGGGATCAGGCCGGAGGTATCGGTCTCCTCGTAGCCGCTTGGATCCCGACCGCGGAAGTCGATCAGCGAATAGAGCGTTTTGATGTCAGGCAGTCGCCAGTCGTCCTGACCGGCCAGGCTCAAGTCTTCGCAATAGCTGAGTGCCTGGGTATAGCTGAGCTTGTCGGCGACGTTCAGTAAGCCGTCGCCATTGGTATCCGTGCTCTGCTGCCAGATGAGGCCGGTGACTCTGTCGAGAATGGTGCCGTCGCCGTTGTCGGCGAAATTGGGCGTGTTGCCCTGGTGCTGAGCATCCTGCCCGGAAAAGGTGCGTCCCTGGGCTGGACAGGCGATCGCATCGCCGCTGTCGGCATAGCAGGCGCTTTGCCCGGTGTCGACGATGGCATAGGGATCGGCGCTCCTCTGTGTCGAAAAGTTGGGCGCACAGACCAAGGACTCGTCTCCGTTTGGCGGCAGGATGCAGAGTCCTTCCACGGTGCCTCGTGGGCTGTTGAATTGACAGGCCTCCTGTGCATTCAGCTCGGCGCAGGCCTCAATGGCTTCAGGGGGCGGTGGCGGCCTGCGGTGCATACCGCCCGGCTCCCCGCCATGACGACCATTGGGCTGGGCGCTCACGCTGGTGACAGAAGCGCTGATGATGCAGAAGAGCGCGATGGTGGCGGTTTGAGAGGGTCGACTGATGGGCACCCGTATATCCTCGATCATTGTGACGTGCCACAGAGTTTGGCAAACAAACGAGGGGGAACCTGGTTGGAATCGTGTGGAATTTGTGACGTTTCTGTGGCGCCGGCTGTCGAGGTGGCCGCTGTACCGCGAGCGCCGACACCCTGCTACGCCACACCGATCAGGCCATGTAGGCGGGAATCGCTATCACCTGCACGACGCTGAGCAAGACCAGCGACTGAAGCTGGAGAAGGCGGCGGTATGAAGCTCGCCGCAGAGATATGGATCGGCGAGAATAGAGCCGGAGGCTCCACTGTCCGGGGGGCCGAAAATTCGAGGGAGATTCAGGCTGTCATGCGCCCCGCGACCAAGACCGTACTCATCGTCGAGGACGAAACCCCGCTCGCCGATGTGCTCGAGGAGTATCTGCGCGCCTCGGCCCTGGAGGTCGAGCGCATCGAGGACGGCGCGGCGGTGGTCGCTCGGGTTCGCGCGGCCCCGCCCGACCTCATCCTGCTGGACCTGATGCTGCCGGGGCTCGACGGACTGGCAATCTGCCGTGAGCTTCGCGCCTTCTCGTCGGTCCCGATCATCATGGTGACGGCCCGGGTGGAGGAGATCGATCGCCTGCTGGGCCTGGAGCTGGGTGCGGATGACTACATCTGCAAACCCTTTGCCCCGAGGGAGGTGGTGGCGCGGGTTAAGGCCCAGCTGCGTCGCGTCGAGATGCTCACCCGGCCGGCCGGCGAGGTTGATACGGACGGTGGCGGCAGGCTCGTGTTGGACGAGGACCGCTACGAGGCCCGCCTGGAAGGCCGCGCACTGCGTCTCACCGTCGGGGAGTTCCGCCTGCTCGCCGCGCTCCACCGACACCCCGGGCGCATCATGTCCCGGGCGCGTCTGCTCGAGGAGCTCTACGACGACCACCGCGTGGTGACCGATCGCTCGGTGGACACCCATGTGAAAAATCTGCGCCGCAAGCTGGCGTCGGAATTCGATGGGCGCCAGTTCATCGAGTCGGTCTACGGCGTCGGGTATCGCTACGAGCCCGATTGACCCCCGAGGCGGAAAGCCCCCTCCGGAGGACGGTCTGAACGCTTCAGACGAAGCCGTTACGCGATCCGTTGCCGCTTGATCTGCTCACGCTCACGGTGAACCTGCGCTTCTCGCATTCTTTCGGCGGCATTGGCGATTTCGAACAGAAAATAGGCGCCACCCTCATACAGCACATCATGCTTCAAGGCGCCCCCGATCTCTTCATAATTGGGAAAACCCCGCATGACCGCCTTTTTCTCCAGGCGATGCGCCAGGGCCTCGGTGTGAAAATTGCCGATGATCATGTCGTAGGCATCGCGCATGTTTTCGGCATCTTCGAGATCCCCGACGATCACCTGATCCGCTTCGATGTCGGTAAGGATGGGTGAATCAACCGTGGCGATCGCCAGGGTGACCTTGCCCCCGACCTCGCGCAATGAAGCGGCCATAGCGGCCAGATGATCGGGTTCCGCGACCAGCAGGAAACGGGTCTGCCCGATGGAAAAATGGCTGTCGAGCATGGCGTCCTGAAGCCGCTTGCGCCAGCGTTCCACGACCGCCGGAAGCGTGTCCCGGCCGCTCACCTCAAGCAGCCAGGCCACCAGTTCGTCGGTTCCGACCAGACCGCTTACATGATTGAAGTGCCGGTGCTGGATGGCCGGATTCTTGGCCTGCAAGGTCGCGCCGACGGGTTTGACGGAGGCCCCGACAGTGATGACGAAGGCGGCATCCGCCAACTGTTCGAGCTCGGCAACCGTCACCCCGCCGCTGCTCAGGGACGCCTGTTTCTCACCCAGATGATTGTCCAGCGAGGAGGACAGATCAGGAACGGCCACGACCTTGAAGCCGAATGCCTCGATCAGCTCCCGGAGCTTCTCCACCTCGATGGGCTGCATACTGACATGGGGGACCAAGACCAGCTTCTGTGCATCGATCCGGTCGCCGGGCGCGGTGAGCTGATCGATCAGCGCCTGGGTCGTCAGAGTCCAGCCGCTCTCCAGGCCGCCCTTGAAATCCGGGGTGTTGACATAGACCAGAGGCACGTCGATCTTGCTGGCGACGCCACGGATATCGTCCCCCTTGGTCTCGGTCAGCCCAGTGGTATACAGCCCAATCAGCTCCGGGATGAGCTTGTCGCGGATGTTCTTGATCGACTCGACAATACTGTAGTCACCGCCATCCAGCACGGCGATCACGTCGTTCACCGCCGTCGTCTGCAGGGCGATGGGCTCGCAGAAATGACGGGTGAACATCACCTTGGTAAAACTGGCGCAACCCTGAGCACCATGCATCAAGGGCATGCAGCGGTCGACGCCCAGGAACGCCAGGGTCGCCCCCATCGGCTGCGAGAGTTTATGCGGGTTCACCTGCAGCGGCTTGCCCGACTTGCGTCTTACTTCTGCCATGGTGCCTTCCTCTCGACCAGTTCGAAGACCGGATTCTGCAGTGAGTTCTTGAGGTCTTCGGCGAGGACGAGCAGACCGTCGTAACCACCGTAGCTTTTCTTCTTTTCCTGATTGACGTCGGTGAAGGCGATCCGCTTTTTGATCGCGGTATAGAGTGAACGACCACCGGCCAGGAGCAGATGGGCGCCTGTGTCATCGATGACCTTCGCCTGCTGGCTCGCCGGTTCGGTCATCAGAATGGCGTTCTCCCCAAGGTATTCTCGTGCCTTAGCCTTATCCGCCTCCGTCGACTTGCGCACCGATGTCGCCACCACCTCGATCCCCAGATCCTGCAACGCCGAGGCGATGGACCAGGCCTTGTTGCCGCCGGTATTGAGCACCGCCTTCTTCCCGGCAAAGATCGCTCGGTAAGGCATCAGCTGCTCTTCCAGCCGCGCCTCTTCGCGAGCGATCAGGGCGCGGGTGCGCTCAATCAAATCGGCATCGCCCAGAGCCTCGGCAATGGCCAGGATGCTAGCCGAGGTATCGGTCTTGCCGTAGAAGGAGCAGGAAATCCAGGGGATGCCATATTGCTCCTGCATCTTGCGGGTCATGGACACCAGGGACTTGGCACAGACAATCACATTGAGCTTGGCTCGATGGGCGGTGCGGATCTCGCTGATGCGCCCGTCGCCGCTGAAGGTCGAGAGCACGCGGATGCCGAGCTCTTCGAGCAGATGCCGGTAGCGCCAGAGCTCGCCGGTGTTGTTGTGCTCACCGATCAGGTTGATGTCGAAGGGAGTCGTGTATTCCGGCTCTTTGGTCCCGATCAGGTGGCGCAGCACGGCCTCCCCGGCGATGCGGCTGCCGAGGTTCTTGGCGCCGACGAACCCGGGCGCATGCACCGGCACACAGGGGGTGCCGTGTTTTTCACTCATCTGCTTGCAGACGGCGTCGATGTCATCCCCGGTCATGGCAGGGACACAAGTCGAATAGACGAACACGGCCTCGGGCGCATAGTTTGCGACGATATGGTTGATCGCCGCGGCCAGTTTCTTCTCGCCGCCGAAGACCACATCATTGTTATTGATGTCGGTGGCAAAACCGGTCTGGGTCAGGTCGCGCCCGGACCAGCTGGTCGGTGTCAGGCGCGTCTCCCAAGCCCCACCGACGCAGGACATGGGGCCATGGACCAGATGGGCGGCATCGGCAAAGGGAAAGAGGGCAATCTGAGCCCCGTCGAGCGCACAACCGCCGGTGGTCGCTCCGGGCTTGGGGGCATTGCACGACCCTTTCTTGTCTTTGTTGTGTTCGCAGGCGCTCTCGACGAGCAATTCTTTGATGTTCGGTTTGGACGACACGAGGCTTAGGTTTCCTTCGTATAGAGTTGGGACCGAATCGCTTAGGCACTGATCGAAATCCAAGTATCGCTCCATTTTCGACTTTAATACCTGATATTTTTCAACTGAAATTTCGCCCTTCTAGATGGTCTGCACGCTGAATTCCGCCAGGACCAGTGTCTGGGCCAAGGTGGCGAGGACGACCTGACACTGAACACAGAGACGCCTCATGGGGTCGTTTGGAGTCGCGTTGTCGCCGGGATCAGATCTGCCGACCAGGCGGGGATGCCATGATCGCCCTGGTTGCCCACCCCCACCAGCCCTGCCCCGATGTCCTCGCGGCCCGGCACGGCCAGCCGAAAGCCCACAGGCCCCTCCGTCTCGCTCAGCAAGCCGACGCTCTCGGCACGGATGGCACCGCCGAGCGCGGCGAGCCGATGCTGGCCCCGTTGGACCCAAAGACCGAGTTTGCCGTCCCAGTGGCGCTCATAGTGGCTGACCAGGTTGCCGCCCAAGGGCGACCCTAGCCGGACCCGCAGCCGGTCCCGGACGCCAAGCCCCAGCACGCCGGCCGAGGGGGCGTCGTCCCAGCCATGCCCCTGTTCGATCAGGGGCGTAAGGCCAAAGGCAAGGACGAAGGCATCCAGCGTCGGGTCTGTGGCACCGCCGCGCTGGTAGAGTGAGAACAGCAGGTCGTTGTGGCTGGCCAGGATACGCCCTCCCCGGTTGGAGACCAGCTCGGTCTCGCCATAGAGTCCGACCTTGACAGTCAATGTCCAGTCGCCCCCAGGCACGGCGAACCGCCACTGCCGTCCGGGTGCCAGTCGCAGCGCCTGGGTCAGACCCGCATTGGGTGTCGGGTTGGTGACGGCCGTGCCCTGCATCGGGTTGCCGTCCAGGACCAAGCGTCCGTCGTCGCCCACGAAGCCGGCGAGATGAAAGGGACGGGTCGGCGCCCCGAGCCAGTCGCCCCGCTGGACGTGGAGGTGCAGATGGGGTTGCGTCGAACGCCCGGAATTGCCAAGGCGGGCGACGGGCACGCCCGGCATAACCGGCTGTCCAGGGAGCACCAGGACACTGCCCTGGCGCAGGTGGGCGAGCAGGACGCAATCGCCGCCACCGATCCCGATCAGGACGTGATTGCCCCAGTTGTCCCGGACGTTGATCTCACCCGGGGCATGGTCGGGGACGTCGTTGCGGCAGGCGAGCACGGTCCCCCAGGCCGGTGAGACGACTGGCAGGTCGAAGGCATAGTAGTCGGTGAGCGCGGCGCCCTGTCCGCGGAAGCTCAGACCCCGTTCGGTGCGCACGAAGTCCAGGGCGTAGCGCCAGGGTCCGCGGTGGGTGTGGGCGCCGTCCATCGACTGAGAGACCTCCATGCGCCCGACGAAGGGTGGGCGCAGGGCGACACTGGCCGGGTCGACACCACGCGCCTGTTGCAGACGTCGAAGGCTCAAACCCTCCTCCGGGCGGGCGGGGAACGGGAGCCATTGGCGCGCCCAGAAGGCGCTGCGTTCCGGGCGCAGGGCGGCGCTCATCAGCCAGGTCGCCAGCAGGAAGGGGGCCGAGAGCGGTGGCAGGCCCAGGGGCCAGAGGGTCCAGAGCAAGGCCGCCGAGAAGGCGGTCGCGGCGACAACGCCTCCCGCCGTCACGGCCAGGCCGCGTCGCCCCAGGTGCGTCTGGGAGCCGAGGATCAGGGCCGTCAGGGCGCCGTTGAAGGCGGCCAGCATGGGCAATGTGCCTCCGGTCGCATCCCCAGCGACTGCGACCAGGCCCCAAGCCAGGCCGCCCCCGGCGAGGGCCAGCACCCCCAGCACGGGAGAGACGAGCAGCACCGCCGCCAGCACCAACATCCCCGACACCGGATTGGGGACATAGAACAGTGCACCCAGGGTGCTCAGCGCGGTCGCGAGCGGTGTTCCCAGCCAGTCCGGGGCCGACACAGCCAGGTCCCAAGTCTGCATCGGGATGTCGAGTGCCTTGGCCGCCGGCAACAGGGTCCAGGCCGCGCACAGGAAGGGCGCCCCCAACAGGGGCAGTTCCCGGGTCTGTCGCAGCAAGGGTTCCAAGGCCGAGGCCAGGACCACAACCAAGGCCCCGCCCAGGGCGGCCAAGACGAGCAATCGTCCATCGCCGCCGTGCAGGGCACCGAGCACCAGCCCGACGTAGATGGCATTCAGCACCTCCGCCTCGCCGGCCAGGGCCGGCAGGCGCAGCAGGGCGCGTGTCCCGAGCGCGGCCAAGCCTGCCGTCAGGCCGAGCAGTCCGACGCCCGGAACGATCAGTGTCGCGGCCAGAACCAAGGCCCCGGCCACCGGCCCCGGGGCCAGGAACAGTGCCCCGTAGGCGATCAACAGCCGCTTGGCGACGCCCCGGGGCGCGCTTAAACGCGCCATGTCAGGACACCGCCCGTAGCCCGATCGGCTCGATCGGATACAGCTGCGCCGGGTCGTGCTGGGCTCCAGTCACAGCCCCGATCAGACCTGGCTCGTCGGACCAGTTGCAGCGCAGACGGTCCGGCAGATGCTCATGGGCACAGAGGGTGTCGAGATCCTCGGCACGGCGGATCACACTGACCTCCTGGTCCCCGTGGACCATGACCACCGCCGGGCGGTATTCGATGAACTGCAACCACTGGGTCGTGTTGTAGGCCCCGACCGGGGAGATCACCAGCCGGTCGCCGAGCGCCAGGGGCGGCAGCTGCACTGAGCGGCGCACCACGTCGATGTTCATGCACAGCGGGCCGTAGAGCGCCGTGGCGCGCGGCTCGCCCCGTGGCGGTGAGGCCAGGCGGACCTGATGGTTGTACCAGAAGGCGGTGAACAGCAGGTTGACGCCGGCATCAAGGATCACCGCCGGATTCCCGTCCGGCAGTTCCTTGCGGCCGACCACGGAGGCGATCAGCACCTGAGCATCGTCCACCACCGCGCGCCCGCTCTCCAGGATCAGCCGCGGGCGCTCTTCGCCCTGGTCCAGCCGGTAGGCCGTGCCGGCGAGAAAGGCCGTGCAGATGGCCTCGGCATAGTCCTCCAGATCCGGGACCGCCTGTTCCGGGGGCAGGTAGGTTCCTTGCAAGGCATTGCGCGAGGGCAGACCGCCGCCGATGTCCAGGTAAGCAAGACGTGTCTGGCCGTCGGCTTCCACTTCCTGCATCAGGTCGCACAGTGTCTTGACCTGGGCGGCGTAGGCGCGGGGGTCGAGGATGAAGGTGCCGATATGGCTGTGCAGGCCCATCAGGGTCAGGTGCGGGCTGGCCTCGACCCGGGCGATGGCCTCCCGAGCCTGGCCGGACTCCAGGTTGAAGCCGAAACGGCTCCAGGTTTCGGTGAAACTGGTGTCGAAGTTCAGACGCAGCGCCACCGCCGCCGGAACCCCGCGGCAACGGGCAATGTCCTCGATGGTCGCCAACTCGTCGAAGTGATCCACGTGCAGGTGCGCCCCTTCGGCCAGGGCGCGCTCTAGGATGGCCCGCGGCTTGTGCGGCCCGTTGAACAGAATGCGCTCGCCGGGCACGCCCAGGCGGCGGGCCTTCTCATACTCGAAGCGCGACACGACCTCGGCCCAGGAGCCCTCCTGATGCAGGACGCTGCACACGGCGGCGTTGTAGTTGGTCTTGTAGGACCAGCCGTGGATGGGGTCCACCCCGCGCGAGACGAAGGCCTGGCGCAGCCGCCTGACATTGGAGCGCAGTCGATCCTCGGAGGTGACGAACAGCGGCGAGCCGAAGCGTTCCACCAGCGCCTCGACGGCGACGCCGTCGATGGCATCCTGAGTCTCGGGACGTGCCCGGCGCTGGCCGAATTTGTTGAGTCGGTTGAATTCCAGGGGGCGGATGCTGGGAGCGTCCCAATCGTTTGCGTGCATGTCGATGGTCCTCGACGATGATGGAATGACAGTCAGGCGGCGCGCCGGATCAGGCGATCAACCGGTGGCGCGGTTCTGCGGATTGACGCCGGGTGGCGCCCGTCATGGTCACGCTTACCAGGTCGTCCATCTCCACGATCAGATCGCGGGCATGGCGGATAAAGGTGACCCCGGGACGCGGCTCGGCCAGCGGCAGGTTCGCGGCGGCGGTTCCGTGCAGCAGGGCCAGCAGGGCGACCGGCAGATTGCGTCCGACCCCGTGGGAGAGGTAGACCCAGGCCGGGAAGCGCGGATTGATCTCGATCAGATGCAGGGTGCCGGCGGCGTCGCGCAGCAGCTCCAGCTCCAGAGGGCCGCGCCAGGCCAGCGTCCGCATCAGGCGCTCCCCGGCGGCGAGCAGATCGCTGTCGTCGATGGCCACCCCGGCCCAAGCCTTGCCCTTGTCGGTGACGGCCTGCTTGCGCATCATCACTGGCCCGATCAAGGCCCCGCTGCCGTCGCCCAAAGCAGTCAGGTTCACCTCCTCCCCGGCGACGTGCTCCTGCACCAGCACGGGGTAACCCCAGGCGTCGGCGATCTGGCGAAACCGCTCGGCGGCCTCCTCCGGGTCGTGCACCACGAAGGCATCGTAGAACACGCCCTTGACCACCAATGGCCAGGTCCAACCGCCCTCCTCGGGTTTGGTGCAGCGCTCGAAGAAGCGCAGGTCGCTGATCGGCCGCACCCGTGGCGTCGCCACCCCGGCCTGGGCGCACAGCGCCGGCAGCCGGTCCTTGTCGCGGCGGCGCAGTTGGGCCCGACTGGGAAGCAGCATGCGCACCCCCCGCCTGGCCAGGGTCGGCTCCAGGTCGATGAAGTTGGGCAGCTCGGCATCCAGGCTTGGAATGATGGCGTCGATGCGCTCGCAACTCAGGATGTCGTCGAGCCGCTCCAACAAGGCCTGGCTGCCGCTGGCGGGATAGGGTAGAAGGTAGCCGCCGGCACAGTCGTCCGGCTGATAGAGCCCGGCGTCGAGGGTCTCGTAGCCGAGACCCAGCACGCGTCCGCGAAAGCCGCTCGCTTCACTGAGGCAGCGCGCGACCGCGCAGCCCGGCCCCGGATTCTCCGGGCTCGCGTTGATGCCCGTCACGGCGAGGTTCCACTGGGACCAGGGTGACGCTCCGATACGCGCGATCATGAAAAGTACCTCCGAATCTGGCTATAGAAGGTCTCCAGTGCGGCGGCGGCCACCGCTGGGTGCTGGGCATAGCGTGCGGCGAGTTCGCCGATGACCTCTGGCCGCGGACGTCCGGCCTGGGTCAGCTCCAGGACCAGTCGGCCGGTCGGGTTGACGCAGAAGCTGCGGCCCGTCCTGCGGTCGAAGGCATGGCCGTCGTCGCTCAAGACCAGATCGTCGAGGCGCGGCAGTGCGGGCGCGTCGGATCGATCGTGGAGGGAATTGGTCGCGGGTTCGGTCATATCGGATTTCTGCTCGGGTGGTGGTCAGCTCACGCTGATGATGGAGGACGACCTGGGTGCGAAGAGGGGGAAACCTGGAGGAAATTGTGAGGCGAGACGCTATGCTCAGGACACTCAGCGGCGAGCAGGCATCCCTCCGCCGGGCCGTCCGAACCACAGCCGGGATTTGGCGATTCAGGTCGGGCGTCCCTGCCCGTGGGGGGAATGGTATGCCGGCGAGCCGATCAGCGACCGCCGTGCTGCGGGGGGCCGCCCTCCGGCACACAGGCGAACTGATCGCTGTCCGGGGGTGTGATGCAGGTGCCCGTGATGGTGTCGTCATGGCGACCGGTGAAACTGCATGAATCGTTTGTGCTCTTGCTATTGCACGCCGCGATCGCCTCGGGCGGCGGGCCGCGTCGGCCATCGCCGGGACCGGGCCTGGCGGACGCGGTCGTCGCCAGACCGGCAAGCAGCAGAACGAGGAGTGCCATCATGGCGTTGGTTCGATTCTTACGCATCTCAGACTCTCTGATTTCGTTGAGGTGGCTCCAGTCTAAGAGCCGACTGAGGCGTCGCTTTGAGCGAATCGTGAGCGAATCGTGAGACCTGGGATTCAGTCGTCCGACGCCGGTAGACGGATATCGATGGCCAAGCCCCCGGCGTCTGCGGCCCTGGCCTGGATGCGGCCGTGATGAGCCTCGATGATGTTGCGGCAGATCGCCAGGCCGAGCCCCGCGCCGCCCTTGGCGCGCGAGCGCGAGGCCTCGACGCGGTAGAAGCGGTCGAACAGGCGCTCCAACGCCTCGGGCGCGACGCCGGGGGCGGTATCCTCAACGCTCACTTGAATCCAGGCTCCCTCACGGCTCGCCACGACCCGCGTCACACCCCCGGAATCGGTGTAGCGCAGGCTGTTGCCGAGCAGGTTGTCGAGCACCTGGCGCAGGCGTCCGCGATCCCCGTCCATCGGCAGCGCGTCGTCGCACTCCAGACACAGCGCGATGCCTTGGCGCGCGAAGGCGTCCTCCATCTGCGAGATCGCTGCCTGGACGGTCTCGCCGAGATCCAGCGGTGAGAAGCGATAGGCCAGCGCGCCCGCGTCCGACAGGGCCAGGTCGTAGAGGTCGTCCAGCAACCGCACCAGTGCCAGGAGCCGACCCTGGACCTGCTCCAGGTTCGCTTTGTTGCAGGGCCGGATGCCGTCGATCAGGGCGTCCAGCTCGGCACGGGCCACGGCGACCGGGGTGCGCAGCTCGTGGGACACATCGGCCATGCTGCGGCGCCTGAGTTCCTCGTTGCGCTCCAAGGTCGCAGCCAGACGATTGAAATCTTCAGACAGGGCGCTCAGCTCGTCGTGGCCCTGGTCGAGGATGCGGGTGCCGAAGTCCCCACCGGCCAGCTGACGCGACCCGCGCGCCAGGTTCTGGATGCGCCGCAGGAGCCCCTCACCGAACACCCAACCGACCAGGAGCGCCAGGGCGAGCACGCCGACCGAGATCCAGGCCAGCGAGCGATTGTGCTGGCTGTTGAAACGCTGGGCGAGATTGTCCTCGAACCACTGCGGGGGCGACAGCAGCAGCCAGCCGATCACGGCCCCGTCCAGCTCGATCGGCAGGCGTAAGGGCTCTTGAGCAATCGGCGACGCGCCGGCCACCTGGCGGCCCTGGGCATCCAGCAGGTGGACTCGCAGACCCAAGAGTTCTCGCGGCGGGGGCGGCGGGGGCCGCCCCGGACCCGGAGCCGGACCTGATAGGTGACGCGGCGGCCCTGGCTCGTGCGGTGTTGGGGCGTCCTGCACATGCGGACCTGGGGGCGATTCCTTGCCGGACTCATTCGGTGCCCCAGGAGGTGGCCCTGGGGGGCGTCGCGCGCGATCCGGCTTGAGGCTGTCATCGACGAAACGCGGCCAGGCACGGGGGGCATGCTCGAAATACGCCCAGGATCCGTCACGGGCATAGATGGGACGCAGCACCTCGCGCAGCGGAGCGATTCGCGCAAGCTCCTGCTGGCCCAGGTAGTCGAGAAAGCCGTGCTGGAAGCTCCAGCGGGCCGCGAGCGCCATGGCCAGCACCGACACCAGGCTGGTGACGCCGAGCATGAGCAGGAGCTTCGCCGTAAGACCGATGCGCATCTATTTCGAGTCCCTCCATCGGGCCAGCCCTAGCCGCTGGTATCGAGCGTGGAAACCAGTTGTTCCGCCATCTGCGATGGATCGGGGCACGGCCGGTTGGCCATCGCCCCCATGCCCTGCATCATCGATGACAGACCGCCGAGACCGCTGAGCGCACCACTCATGGCCACCTCCGATCATCGCGCACCAGACGCACCGTATTGTAGATACGGATCGCATCACCCTGAGGACCGCGACCGGTGGGGAAGTTAGCTGGATCACCGGCTTTCGGATCACTGCGTTGTGCGCCCGCGCCGTGGATGTCGACCCATTGACCATCGATGAACCCCAGCGCGCGACCGAAGGCGACATAGGCGCCCGCCGAGCTGGGATTGTCCGTCCAGTTGGCGTGGGTGGTGCTGCTCTCCAGTAGAAGGGAAAGTCGGTCTGGCCCGCTTCGTTGATGATGGCGGTGGCGTTGAAGCGCGGATCGATGGCCGCGCTCGCGGTGGTCTCAGGCGAGCGGCTATAGTCCACCAGACCTTGCAGCTCCTTGACGTTGGGCAGGCGCCAATCGCTGTAGCCCAGATACCGCGCTGTGTTCTGCGATTCGACCCAGGCTAAAGCCTGTTCCCAGTTGAGTCCGCCGGGGATGTCGCTGCCACTGTCGTCGCGTGCCCACATAAGACCGGTGGCGCGATCGCTGATGGTGCCGTCGCCATTGTCGACGAAGTCGTTGTATCCGTAGGCTTCATGGCCACGCACGCAGAGGACCGGGAAGGTCTTTTCACGCCCAAACAGATTGAGGCCATAGCCCTTGATCCGCCCGTCGGCGAAGTTGACGCCGAACAGGAGGTCGCCGCCGACGTACAGGGTGCTGGAGGCATATTGGGCGTCGATGATGCGCTCCCCGGCACTGGTATCGCCATAGGCGAAATCGAAATAGGTCGTATCGATGAAGGGGATCAGGCCGGCGGTATCGGTCTCCTCGTAGCCGCTCGGATCCCGACCGCGGAAGTCGATCAGCGAATAGAGCGTTTTGATGTCAGGCAGTCGCCAGTCGTCCTGATCGGCGAGGCTCAAGTTTTCGCAATAGCTGAGTGCCTGGGCATAGCTGAGCTTGTCGGCGACGTTCAGGAGACCGTCGCCATTGGTGTCCGTGCTCTGCTGCCAGATGAGGCCGGTGACCCTGTCGATAATGGTGCCATCGCCGTTGTCGGCGAAATTGGGCGCCTGGCCCTGGTGCTGAGCATCCTGCCCGGAAAAGGCGCGTCCCTGGGCTGGACAGGCGATTGCATCGCCGCTGTCGGCATAGCAGGCGCTTTGCCCGGTGTCGACGATGGCATAGGGATCGGTGCTCCTCTGTGCCGAAAAGTTGGGCGCACAGACCAGGGTCTGGTCTCCGTTTGGCGGCAGGATGCAGAGTCCTTCCACGGTGCCTCGTGGGCTGGTGAATTGACAGGCCTCCTGCACGGTCAGCTCGGCACAGGCCTCGATGGCTTCAGGGGGCGGTGGCGGTCTGTGGTGCATACCGCCTGGATCGCCGCCATGACCACCATTGGGTTGGGCGCTCACGCCGGTGACAGAGGCGCCGATGATGCAAAAAAGCGCTGTGGCGGCGGTTTGAGAGTATCGACTGATTGACATGTGGATGTCCTCGATCATTGTGGCCTGCCAACGAGTGTGGCAAACAAACAAGGAGGAACTCGGTGGGAATCGTGAGGAAGTTGTGACGTTTCTGTGGGGCCGGCGGCTGAAGTGGCCGCTGTACACCAACGCTGAAACGCGTCGGACGATCAATGGCGGATGAAACACCACGCCCACAGACCATGTCGTCTTGCAGTGCTCCAAGCTGGAGTCGAGTCTGGAACCACAAAGACGCCAAACACGCCGGTACGCCGACCGGCTTTTAAAGGCTCAGTCGATACATGACGGACCTTCGCGCGCTTGGCGCCTGTGTGGATTAAGGCGCATCAATTGTTTTTGGCACCCTGGGTGATCCAGGCCTCGATCACGGCAATCTCGGCAGTAGGCAGTGGATCCTTGCCGTGCGGCATGCGAATGGATTCATCGACCTCACCGGCCACTAAGCGATAGAGACTGCTCGACACCGCGTCCCCCGGAACCACTACCGGACCGAACTTGGTGCCCTTCATCAGGCTGTCATAGGACTCGACCAGAAAGCCACTGGCGGCATGCCCCTGCCCGTTGGGTAAATGGCACTCAGCACAATGTTTGCTGATAATAGGCTGCACGTCCTGTGAGAAACTCACCTCGGAGGATCGATTACACCCACTCAGGGCAACCAGGATCAAAGGCAGGCCAACGGTCGCGAAACGGGACATGTGCTTTTTCATTTTGTATCGATCTCGTTATTAGTGGGAAACAACTCGCCTTGCAAGCCGATCCTTGCTCAGCTCAGTCAACAGCACGCCCGCTTTCCAGTATCCATGAGCGATGTGTGGAAAAGGGGGCACTGACGACCTAAACATAGACCCAACCGGGTCCATGAAACCATGATCTAGGCCAAGATTTCGTGCAACTCTGTCCCGGATCGATCCGCGATTCAGCCGGCCCGCCGCCAGGTCGTGCCCTGGGGGCCGTCTTCCAGTACGACGCCCGCCGCCGTGAGCGCCTCGCGCATCCGATCCGCTTCGGCCCAGTCCTTGTTGGCGCGCGCGGCGCGGCGCTGCTCGATCATGGCCTCGATCTCGGCGTCGCTCGGCCCCTCCGCGTCGACGCCGCCGCGCAGATAGACCTCGGGATCGTCCTGGAGCAGACCCAGGACAGCGCCCAGCTCGCACAGCAGGGCGCCGTGTGCAGCGGCCTGCTGGTCCGAACCATCGGCACGGAGCCTGTTGATCTCGCGCGCCAGCTCAAAGAGCACAGCGAGGGCCACTGGAGTATTGAAATCATCGTCCATCGCCGCCTGAAAGCGCGCGCGGAAGGACTCGCCCTCGGCGGGCGCCGACTCAGGCAGTCCGCGCAAGGCGGTATAGAGCCGGGTCAGGGCCGCGCGCGCCTGCTGGAGCGCGCTGTCGTCGTAGTTGAGCGGACTGCGGTAGTGGCTGGTGAGGATGAAATAACGCACTTCCTCGGGCCGGTAGAGCCGCAGGATCTCGCGCACGGTGAAGAAATTGCCCAGCGACTTGGACATCTTCTCCTCGTTGACGCGCACGAAACCGTTGTGCATCCAGACATTGACGAACGGCTCGCCCGTCGCCCCCTCGGACTGGGCAATTTCGTTTTCGTGATGCGGAAACTGGAGATCGGCCCCGCCGCCGTGAATATCGAAATGGTTGCCCAGACAGCCGGTGCTCATGGCCGAGCACTCGATGTGCCAGCCGGGGCGACCTAGTCCCCAGGGCGAGTCCCAGGACGGCTCGCCGGGCTTGGCCGACTTCCAGAGCGCGAAGTCGAGCGGATCGCGCTTGGACTCGCCGATTTCGACCCGCGCCCCGGCGCGCAGATCGGCCGGATCCTTGCCCGAAAGCTTGCCGTAGTCGGGAAAGCGGCTGACGGCATAGTAGACGTCGCCATTGTCGGCGACATAGGCGAGCCCCTTGTCGATCAGGGTCTGGACCATGGCGACGATCTCGCCGATGTGCGCGGTGGCGCGCGGCTCATCGGTCGGCGGCTGCACACCAAGCGCCGCGCTGTCCTCGCGCATGGCCGTGATGAAACGCTCGGTCAGTGCCTGGAACGGCTCGCCGTTCTCATTGGCGCGGCGGATGATCTTGTCATCGATATCCGTGATATTGCGGATATAGGTCACCTCGTAGCCAAGCGCGCGCAGATAGCGATAGACCACGTCGAACACCACCAGCACCCGTGCATGCCCGAGATGACAGTAGTCATAGACCGTCATGCCGCAGACATACATCCGGACCTTGCCGGGTTCGATGGGTTGAAACGGGGCTTTTTGACGAGTCAGGCTGTTGTGGATCTGTAGCATCGCGATGGCTTGGGTTTGAAATGACCGACATTGAGTCCCCATGGTAGCAAAGGCGCGGGCTCGGGAGGCGATCGATCTTCGACGGTCTACGATCGGTTGGGCAGTTCCGCGACGATTGCACTAAGATAAGCCGCTTGTCACACGATAGCCGCCAGAGACCATGCCACATCGCACCCTGACCGATTCCGGCGTCGGCGCGCACCGACGTCCTCTCCTGGACTTGATCGACAGCCCGACCGACCTGCGGGCGCTGCCCGAGAGCCAGCTCACTGAACTTGCCAGCGAGCTGCGCTCCTTTTTGATCGAATGCGTCTCCAAGACCGGCGGACACCTGGCGGCCGGGCTCGGCGTGGTGGAGCTGACGCTCGGGCTGCACTACATCTTCGATACACCCGATGATCGCTTGGTGTGGGACGTCGGTCATCAAGCCTATCCGCACAAGATCCTCACCGGACGGCGCGAGCGCATGTGCACCCTGCGCCAGAAAAACGGCGTCTCCGGTTTCCCCAAACTCGGCGAGAGCGAGTACGACACCTTTGGCGTCGGACACTCCAGCACCTCGATCAGCGCCGCACTCGGCATGGCGCTTGCCGCCAAGCAGAAAGGCGAGCGGCGAACCGTGATCGCCATCATCGGCGATGGCGCGCTCAGTGCCGGCATGGCCTTCGAGGCGCTCAACCATGCCGGCTCGATGGACATCGATCTGGTCGTCATCCTCAACGACAACGAAATGTCGATCTCGCCGCCGGTCGGCGCGATCAGCAACCATCTGGCGCGTCTGCTCTCGGGCAAGCTCTACACCAGCGTGCGCGAGGGCAGCAAGCATGCCCTGGCCGGGATGCCGCAGTTGCGCCATCTGGTCGGGCGCTGGGAAGAGCACATGAAGGGCATGCTGATGCCCAGCACGCTGTTCGAGGAACTGGGTTTCAACTACATCGGCCCGGTCGACGGACACGACATGGATGGACTGCTGCGCACCCTGCGCAACATCAAGGGCATGCCGGGCCAGCGTCTGCTGCACGTCGTGACCAAGAAGGGACGCGGCTTCGAGCCGGCCGAGGGTCAGCCGGTGGCCTATCACGGCGTCACGCCCTTCGACCGCCATACGGGGCAGTTGCTCAAGGCCAAGAGTTCCGCCCTGACCTATACGCAGATCTTCGGCGGCTGGCTCTATGACACCGCCGAGGCCGATCCGCGTCTGGTCGGTATCACGCCGGCCATGTGCGAAGGTTCGGGGTTGACCGCCTTCTCCAAGCGCTTCCCCGAGCGGTATTTCGACGTCGGCATCGCCGAACAGCATGCCGTGACGCTGGCCGCCGGGATGGCCTGCGAGGGGCTGAAGCCGGTGGTGGCCATCTATTCGAGCTTCCTGCAACGCGCCTATGACCAGCTCATCCACGACGTCGCGCTGCAAAACCTGGACGTGACCTTCGCGGTCGATCGCGGCGGGTTGGTCGGGCCGGACGGCGCGACCCACGCCGGCAGCTTCGATCTGAGCTTCTGCCGTCCGATTCCGAACCTGATCATCCTGGCGCCCTCGAACGAGAACGAGTGTCGGCGGATGCTCAAGACCGCCTATGAGTACGAGGGGCCGGCGCTGGTGCGCTATCCGCGCGGCGGCGGTCCAGGCGTCGCGATCGATCCAAACGCTCCGGCGCTGCCGCTCGGCCGGGGCGAGATCCGGCGCGAGGGATCACGGATGGCGCTGCTCGCCTTCGGCCCGCTGGTCAAGACCGCGCTGGAAGCCGCTGAAGTCTTCGATGCCACGGTTGCTGATATGCGCTTCGTCAAGCCACTCGACGAGGCGCTGATCCTGGATCTGGCCGCGCGCCACGAGATCCTGGTTACGCTAGAGGAGAACGCCATCGCGGGCGGCGCGGGCAGTGGCGTGGCCGAGTTGCTGGCGGCGCATGGCGTGGTCAGGCGCTGTCTGCATCTGGGTCTGCCGGATCGTTATATCGATCACGCCGAACACCATGAACAGCTCGCGAGCATCGGACTCGATGCGCCCGGCGTCATCGCCAGTCTGCATGCCGAGTTCGCGCGGCACGAACACACAGGCTGACACCATGCTCGACGTCCAACCGATCCCGGCCTTCGAAGACAACTACATCTGGCTCCTAACCGAAGGGAGCGGCAACGCAGTTGTGGTCGATCCGGGCGATGCCGAGCCGGTGCTGGAGCGACTCAGTGCCGAGCGTCTGACGCTGACCTCGGTGCTGATCACCCACCATCACGCTGATCACACCGGGGGACTTGAGGCGCTGCTCGCCGCCGTCCCGACGCTGGAGATCAACGGCCCCGATGACGACCGCATCCGCGCCCTCAGCCACCGCCGAGGCGAGGGCGAGACCTTCACCCCGGCGGGACTCACGACGCCTTTTCAGGTGCTGGAGGTTCCGGGCCACACGTCCAGCCACATCGCCTATCTGGGCGCCGGCTGTCTGTTCTGTGGCGACACGCTGTTTGCGGCCGGTTGCGGGCGGGTCTTCGACGGCACCTTCGAGCAACTCGCCCATTCACTGGAGCGGATCGCCGCCCTGCCCGCTGACACGCGCTGTTATTGCGCGCACGAATACACCCAGGCCAATCTCGGCTTCGCCGAATGGGTCGAGCCCGACAGCCAGGCGCTCGCCGAGCGCGTGCGCCAGGTCCAGTTGCAGCGCTCCAGGGGACAGCCGACCGTCCCCTCGCGTCTGGATCTGGAGCGCGCGACTAATCCCTTTCTGCGTACCTGCGAACCGAACGTCATCGCCGCCGCCGAGCATCAGGCCGGCCGGCGACTCACCACCAGCGCCGAGGTCTTCACCGCCCTGCGACGCTGGAAGGATGAGCACTACGACTGAGAGGCCGGCCGCTGGTTGCCCGCGCTCTGCTCGCCGCCCCTGGCGGACATGTCGCGACAAACAGCGCGCTTGCGCCTTGCAAGCCTCCTGGATGACGTGTCTAATCGCCCCTCCGCGCCCCGAACGAGTCCCCTCTCATGTCTTCACCCGAGCTGGCGTCGCTCCCTGACCAACCGGGTCTGGTCGATGCTTATCTCCCGTTGCCCGACTGTTACGACGAGATGCGCACGCCCGAGGGCGAGGTGCGTCCACACTGGCAGTATCTGCTCGATGCCCTGCGCACTCTTGGTCCGGCCGGGATCGAGGAGCGCTGGGGCGAATCCAGACGCCTGATCCGCGACAATGGGGTCACCTACAATCCACACGGCGACCCGCGCGGCATGTCGCGCCCCTGGGAGCTGGATCTGCTGCCGCTGCTGATCCGCAGTGACGAATGGGCCGAGCTGGAACGCGGCCTGATCCAGCGCGCCGAGCTGCTCAACCTGATCCTGCGTGATCTCTATGGCGCGCGCGATCTGGTCCGGCTGGAGCTGATCCCGGCCGAGCTGATCGATGGCTATCCAGGTTATCTGCTGCCCTGCAAGGGGGTGGACTTCGCGGGCGGACGACCGCTGGTGCATTACGCCGCCGATCTCACACGTTTGCCCGATGGACGCTGGCAGGTTATCAGCGATCGCGCTCAGAGCCCACTTGGCGCCGGCTATGCGCTGGAGAATCGCGTGGTGCTCTCGCGCGTGCTGCCGAGCGTCTTTCGCGACTCGCACGTCCATCGGCTGGCCGGGTTCTTCCGCTCGATGCGCCGCGCATTCACGCGGCTTGCGCCCCAGCATGGCGAGGAACCGCGCGTGGCCGTACTCACGCCCGGCCCGCGCAACGAGGCCTATTTCGAGCACGCCTATCTGGCCAACTATCTGGGCTACACCCTGGTGCAGGGCGGGGATCTGTCGGTGCGCGACGGGGCGCTGTGGCTGCGCACGCTCGGGCGCCTGGAGCGCATCGATACGGTGCTGCGCCGGCTCGACGACGTCTGGTGCGATCCGCTGGAGCTGCGCGAAGATTCGCTGCTCGGTATCCCCGGACTGGTACAGGCGACACGCCTGGGCAATGTCACCCTCGCCAACGCGCTCGGCAGCGGTGTGCTCGAACATCCGGCGCTCATGGCGTTTCTGCCCGCACTCTGTCAGCACCTGCTGGGCGAAGAGTTGGCGCTGCCGGGTGTTCCGACCTGGTGGTGCGGCGAGGATGAAGCACGCGCGCGGGTGCTCGACGAACTCGACCAGCTCGTCGTGCGCGGCGTCCATCCGTCAACCGAGTCAAACCCGATCCAGCCGGGGACGCTGAAGCCGGCCGCGCGTGAGCAGTTAGTGCGCGCCATCCAGGCGCGTCCGCGTCACTATATCGCTCAGCAAATGGTCGAGCCGGCGACCGCGCCGGCCCTGATCGGCCAACATCTGGAACCGCGTCCGACCACTCTGCGCACCTTCCTGATCGCCGAGGAAGAAGGCTATTCGGTGATGCCGGGCGGTCTGGGTCGGGTGCATCTGACCCCCGAAGCCGCCTCGCCGGTCTCCGGGCAGCTCGGCGGACTCGGCAAGGATGTCTGGGTGCTGGCCTCCGAGCCTGAGCGCCGCGAGACCCTGATGACACTCTCTGAGATCACGCCGGCCGTGATCCAGGAAAGCGCTGTTTCCAGCCGTGTGGCCGACAATCTGTTCTGGATCGGACGCTATGCCGAGCGCGCCGAGGGTCTGGTGCGCCTGCTGCGCATCACCATTTTCAAGTACGCCGAGCGCAGTGACTATCCGCTCTCGCCGGCCAGCTCGTCCTGTCTGCGCGCCTTGCTGGAAGCCCTGACTCATCAGACCCAGACCTTCCCCGGTTTTCTCGGCCCTGACGCCGAGGAGCAGCTGAACGATCCGGTTCCTGAACTGCTGTCGCTGATCTCGGACCGCAGTCGTGTCGGCAGTCTGCCGCAGACGCTGGAAGCGCTGGGTCAGGCAGCCTACTCGGTCCGCGACCGGCTCTCGACCGACACCTGGCGCATCATCGGCGACATCGAGACGCTTCAGGCCAGTCTCGCCGATCATCCGCCGCGCGTGCTCTCGCAGGCGCTCGACGAACTCGATCCCCTGGTGACCTCGCTGGTGGCCTTCTCCGGCCTGACGCAGGAGAACATGACTCACAACGAGGGCTGGCACTTTCTGGAGACCGGACGCCGGCTGGAGCGCGGCACCACCATCGCCAGTCTGTTGCGCTCAACCCTGGTGCCCGTGGCCAGCGAGGCCGACGAGAACATGCTCATCGAAGCCGTGCTGGGCGTGACCGACAGCACCATCACCTATCGACGCCGCTATCGGGGCGGGACACGCGTCGGCGCCCTGCTCGATCTGGTGTTCCAGGACGAGGGCAATCCGCGCGCCCTGGCCTATCAGCTCGCCATGCTCGGGCGGCTGGCGACCGAACTGCCGCACGGCGATCTGGCGGTCGGACGGGCGCCGGCCGAGAAACTCTCGCTCAAGAGTCTGACCGACATCCGGCTGGCCGAGATCAACCAGCTCATCCAGATCGACGACAGCGGCCAGCGCCGGGCACAGCTCGACACCATGCTCGGTGACTTGAACGATCAGCTCGCGGCCATGTCAGATGCCATCACCGCCCAATACTTCCGCCACGAGGAGCAGCCGCACAGCCTGCTGTCGCGTGTCGCCGAGATGCCCGTATGAGATACAAGGTCCAGCATGTGACCCGCTATGACTATGCCGATCCGGTGTCGCTCTGTCACAGCATCGCGCATCTCAAGCCGATCGACACCCGCACTCAGCATTGCCTGAGCGCCAGTCTGCGTGTCGATCCCTGGCCGGCGGTCAGCCGCGAGCACGAGGACTTCTTCGGCAATCGGGTGAGTTATTTTTCGATCCAGCAGGCGCATAGCCTGTTGGAAGTCACGGCCCTGAGTGAAATCGAGATCACGCCTGTGCCCACGCCGGCGCCTGAGCGCACGTCGCCCTGGGAGCTGGCCGTCGAGCGACTCTATGACCGCGGCGACGGACTCATGAACGATGCGCGCATCTTCACCCTGCCTTCGCCCCAGGTGCCGCTCGACGCGGACGCGCGGGCGTTTGCCGCCCTCTCTTTCAAGCGCGGACGCCCGATCCTGGAAGCGACCCTGGATCTGATGGGCCGCATCCACCGCGAGATCGAGTATGACCCGACCGCGACCACGGTCGCCACGCCGGTGGCTGAAGTGATGCGCCAGCGCCGAGGTGTGTGTCAGGACTTCGCCCATATCGCCATCGCCGGTCTGCGCGGGCTGGGGCTGGCGGCGCGCTATGTGAGCGGCTATCTGGAAACGCTGCCACCGCCCGGCCAGGTCAAGCTCCAGGGCGCCGATGCCTCGCATGCCTGGTTCTCGGTGCTGATTCCGGATCATGGCTGGATCGACTTCGATCCGACCAATGACTGCATCCCGATCGAGCAGCACATCACCACCGCCATCGGGCGCGATTTCCAGGATGTCACACCGCTGCGCGGCATCTTCTATGGCGGCGGGCAGCATGATCTGAGTGTGGCGGTCGACGTCAACCGGATCGGCGAGGCCGCAGACCAATAGGCTTTCGTGCAGCCACCTTGGATCCTGTATGTCATGCGTTTTTTGCTGAACGGTTTGCTATGGGTTGCGAGTCTTGGACTGTTCGCGACACTCGTCCTGGGACTGGCCCTGGCGCTGGACCGCGGCCCCCTGGTCGCCGAGCCGGCGCCGCCGAGTCCAGCCGAACAGACCTGGGCCGCTGATTGGCTCGCCAAGCAGCGGGCGCATCATTCGCGGGCGGCTTCCAGCAACCGGCTCGAACTCACCGAGCCGCAGGTCAACCTGCTGCTCAATGCCCTGCTCGGACGCAGTGGACAGGGGCAGGCCCAGGTGCGTCTCGGCGCGGGCCGGGCGAGTCTGGCCCTCTCGCTCAAGCTGCCGCTCGATCAGCTCGACGGCTATCTCAATCTGGAACTGGAACTGGTCGAGGACGGTCCGCTGCCACGGGTCGAGTCGGCGCGGGTCGCCGGACTGCCGATTCCCGGCGCTCTGGCGCAGGCGCTGGTCGAGCAGGCGCTCCAGGCACTCGATCGCGCGCAGATGGTGCATGAGGTCCGTTTCACGCCCGAACGGCTGACGCTCGATTACGACTGGCATCCCAACATGGTCGAGCGGTTCAGCGGCGGCATGATCGCGTCCGATGAACTGCCCCTGGTGCTGGCCGCTCAGGAGGCGCTGGTCCAGTATGCCGCGGCGCAACCTGGGCGCAAACCGCTCCCGTTGCCGGATCTGCTCGCCCATCTGCTGCTGGAGACCGCCGGCGCGGGCGCGGATCCGGTCGCCAGTCATCGTGCGCTCATCCTGGCGCTGGCGGCCTATGTCAACGGCCAGTCCATTCGCGCTCCAGACGACGATTCGACTGAGCCGCACGCGCGACCGCGTCTGGTACTGCTGCGCGGTCGGGTCGATCTGAGTCAGCACTTCATGACCTCGGCGGCGCTCGCCGTCCAGGGCACGGACGCGCTCTCCAGTCTGGTCGGCTGGTACAAGGAGATGTCGGACGCCAATGGCGGCAGCGGCTTCAGCTTCGCCGACATGACGGCCAACCGCGCCGGTATCCGTTTCGCGCGGTTAGCCACCGAGAGTGCAGCGAGCGCCCGGCGGCTTCAGTCCATCGCGCGCAAGGGGTTGCGCGAGGACGACTTCATGCCGCGCATCGACAGCCTGCCGGAGGGGCTGAGCCAGGCGCGTTTCGAGGATCGTCTCGGCGCAGACAAGCGCGGTGAGTATCAGCGTCTAATCGAGCAGATCGACCGGCATATCGAGTCGTGTCGGCTGTATCGCCAGCCGCCAGGCTGAATCCACGCCTGAGATTACAGGGTCCGCGCTACGGCCCAGACATCGACCCGCGCGGCGCCGGCGTCGATCAGCACCTGACTCAGCTCGGACACCGTGCCGCCGGTCGTCATCACATCATCGACGATGGCCAGATGCCGTCCCTTGAGATCGGTCGTGGCCTTGAACGCCCCCCGGATGTTGCGTCGTCGGGCGCGTGCCGTCAGTCCGACCTGGGGCGGCGTGGCCAGAGTGCGGGCAACGAGACGCGGTTCGACCGGAATGGACAGCGCGCGCCCCGTGACGCGCGCGATCTCCAGCGCCTGGTTGTAGCCGCGCGTGCGCTGGCGTCGCGGATGCAGCGGCACCGGGAGCAGCGCCTCGGGCCAGTCGCACTCGCCTGCCGACTCACGCACATGCTCGGCCAGACACTGACCCAGCAGACGCACGGCATTGAGCCGTCCACGGAACTTGGCGCCCGTGATCAGAAAGGGTACCGCCCCCTCGTAGCGAAAGGCCGTCAGACAGGCTTCGAACGGCGGTGGGCGGCGCTCGCAATCGCCGCAGATCGCCCCATCCGACAGCGCGATGAGGAAGGGCCGCGCGCAGCGGGCGCAGGCGCTGAGGTTGTAGGGTAGATCGAGTGCGCAACCGTCGCATAGATCGCGGCCCTGATCGCCGGGTGCGCCGCAGAGCAGGCAGGTCGGTGGGAACAGGAACTCGATGAGTGAACTTACCATACCAGGGTGCCAAGGTGATCTATCCTGACATCTCCGCTGTAAACTCAAAAGCCCAAAATCAGTTGACAACGCAGTCAACCCCCTTAAAGTAACGGGTTTTGCCACCTCGGAACCCACGCCTCCGAGTACCACCGGTTCTCCCCGCCCATGTCACAGATTCAGACCACCGCCTTCCAGTCACAGACCGCACTCCGTCACGATTGGTCGCTCGACGAGATCGAATCGATCCTCGACCAGCCGTTCAACGATCTGCTGTTCAGCGCCCAGGGCATCCACCGCACCCACTTCGATGCTAATACCATTCAGGTCAGCACGCTGCTGAGCATCAAGACCGGCGCCTGTCCCGAGGATTGCGGTTATTGCGGCCAGAGCGCGCGCCATGCGACCGCCGTCGAACCCGAGCGTATCCTGCCGCTCGACACCGTGCTGGAGACCGCGCGCACCGCCAAGGCCCAGGGCGCGACCCGCTTCTGCATGGGCGCGGCCTGGCGCAACCCGAGCGATCGCCATCTCGAACAGGTGATCGCCATGATCGAAGGCATCCACGCGCTCGGGCTGGAAACCTGTGTCACCCTCGGCATGCTGACCGCCGAACAGGCACGCCGGCTCAAGGACGCCGGACTCGACTACTACAACCATAACCTCGACACCTCGCCCGAATACTACGGTCAGGTCATCAGCACCCGCACCTATCAGGACCGGCTCGACACCCTGGAACACATCCGCGCGGTCGGACTCAAAACCTGTAGCGGCGGCATCCTCGGCATGGGCGAGTCGCGCCGTGATCGTGCCTCCATGCTGCGCCAGCTCGCCAACCTGCCGGCGCATCCTGAGTCCGTCCCCATCAATTTGCTGGTCCAGGTCGAGGGCACGCCGCTGTTCGGCGTCGACGCACTCGATCCCTTCGAGTTCGTGCGCGTGGTGGCGGCGGCGCGGATCATCATGCCGCGCTCGCATGTCCGCCTCTCGGCCGGACGCAGTGAGATGAGCGACGAGTTGCAGGCGCTTTGTTTCCTAGCCGGCGCCAACTCGATCTTCTATGGCGAGCGACTGCTGACCGCGCCCAATGCCGAGTCCGACCGCGACCGGCGACTGTTCGAGCGTCTGGGGCTGAGCTTCGAGCAGGTCGAGGCCGAACGCACCGAGCCGGGCGCCTGCCACAAGACCACCGAGCACAAGATCCGGCTCTGAGGCGCGAGACATGGAGCGACCGCCGTCCAGCCGCCCCGGCCCCGAAACCGAACTGCGCCCGCGACTCGACGCGCTCAAAGCGCAGTCGCTCTATCGGCGCCGCCGGCTCCAGGACAGCCCACAGCAGCCCCAGGCGCGGGTTGATGGCCGACCGATGCTGAGCTTCTGCGGCAACGACTATCTGGGACTGGCCAATCACCCCGAGGTGATCGCCGCCCTGCGCGACGGCGCTGAACGCTGGGGTGTAGGCAGCGGCGCGGCGCATCTGGTCAACGGTCACAGCCGCGCGCATCAGGCTCTGGAGGAGGCGCTAGCTGAGTTCACCGGACGCCCGCGTGCCCTGCTCTTTTCGACCGGCTACATGGCCAATCTGGGCGTCATCAGCGCCCTGGCCGGACGTAACGACACGGTGTTCGAGGATCGGCTCAATCATGCCTCGCTGCTCGACGGCGCCCTGTTGTCACGCGCCCGACTGCGCCGCTATCCGCACGCCGATGCCCAGGCGCTCAAACGCCTGATCGACACCGACCCTGCGCGGCTCATCGTCACCGACGGCGTGTTCAGCATGGACGGTGATCTGGCCCCATTGCCTGGGCTGGCCGCGATCGCGCGCGAAGTCGGCGCCTGGCTGATGGTCGACGACGCGCACGGTCTGGGTGTACTGGGACGCGACGGACGCGGCTCGCTGGATCACTGTGGACTCGGCCCTGAAGACGTCCCCATCCTGATGGGCACACTCGGCAAGGCGTTCGGCACCTTCGGCGCCTTCGTCGCCGGTTCCGAGGAACTGATCGAGACCCTGATCCAGAGCGCACGCAGTTACATCTACACCACCGCCACCCCACCGGCCCTGGCTGAAGCCACGCTCGCCAGCCTCGACATCACCCGACGCGAACACTGGCGACGCGAACGGCTCGCCGAGTGGATCGACCGCTTTCGCACCGGAGCGACCCGAATCGGACTGAACCTGATGGACTCGCCGACACCCATCCAGCCGATCCAAGCCGGCAGCGCCGAACAGGCACTGGCCTGGAGCGCCGCGCTCGAAGCCGCCGGCCTCCTGGTCACCGCCATCCGCCCCCCAACGGTTCCCGAAGGCACGGCGCGGTTGCGGGTCACACTCTCAGCCGCGCACACTGCCGACGACATCGACCGGCTGCTCGCGGCCCTAGCTAGATTACCGACCTAGCTAAACCCGCGCCCAACCGCCCGCGATGAGGCCGACAGGTGGTTCGGGGTGCCGTTGGCGGGGGTGTCGACCGCATGGAGGCGGTCGTCAAGCCTCCAGGGATGGATTCACGGCGTCCCCCGCCAGCGGCGCCCCGAACCACCCACCTACCGAGTCAAACAACCACACCGAAACCACAACCGATGTCGAACCAATCCGCCCCACCGCACACTCCAACCCCTGAAACCACAGATGACCTAGTCCTGCTCCACGGCTGGGGCATGAACTCGGCCATCTGGAACGGCATCCCCGAGTCCACCTGGAACGGCCTGACCCAACACCGCATCGACCTGCCCGGACACGGCGACAGCCCCTTCCCCACCGGACGCGATTACCTCTGGGGCTGGGCCGAAGCCTGCCTGGACGCCGCCCCCAAGCGCGCCGTCTGGGTCGGCTGGTCGCTGGGCGGACTCATCGCCCTGGCCGCCGCCCTGCTTGCACCCAAGCGCGTCGCCGGCCTGATCCTCCTGACCGCCACCCCACGCTTCACCCAGGCGACCGACTGGACGCCCGCCATGCCCGAAGCGACCCTCGCCCAGTTCCACGACGGCCTGCTCGCCGACCCAAGCGTGACCCTGAGCCGCTTCCTGGCCCTGCAAACGCGCGGCAGCGACACCGCCCGCGAGACGCTGCGCATCCTCAAACAGGAACTGGCCGTACGCCCCGAACCCCAGCCCGCCGCGCTGGCCCTGGGCCTGGATCTGCTGCGCGAGGAAGACCTGCGCCCGCAGCTCCCGGACATCCGCTGTCCGACGCTCTGGCTGTTCGGCCAGCACGACACCCTGGTTCCGGCACGGGTCGCCGAGCGCATCGAACTCTTGATGCCCGAAGCAAGGGTCGAGATCATCGAAGGCGCGGCCCATGCGCCCCATCTCTCGCACCCGATCGCAACCAGTCGCGCCATCCAGACCTTTCTGGATGCGCTTTGAACACTACGACGCCAGAACCGACATCATGCACCTGATCGACAAGACGCGCGCCCGGCTCAGCTTCGAACGCGCCGCCGCCGACTATGACCGCGTCGCCGTGCTCCAGCGCGAGATCGCCGACCGGATGCTCGAACGGCTCGACTATATTCGACTCGCGCCCCAACGTATCCTCGATCTCGGCGCCGGTACCGGCTACGCGATCGACGCCCTGACCCGCCGCTATCCCAAAGCGCGCGTGCTGGCGCTGGACTTCGCCCACGGGATGCTGCTCCAGGCCCGCCGGCGCGGAAGCTGGTGGCGTCGACCGCACTGTGTCTGCGCTGATGCCGAAGCGCTGCCGCTGGCCGCTGGTTCGGTGGATCTGATCATCTCCAATGCCGCACTCCAGTGGTGCAACGACCTGGAGCGCACCTTTGGCGAATGCCGGCGGGTGCTGCGTCCGGGCGGACTGCTGCTCTTCACCACCTTCGGCCCGGACACGCTCAAGGAACTGCGTGCGGCCTGGAGTCAGGTCGACCGGCACACCCATGTCAGTCCCTTCCTGGACATGCACGACATCGGCGATGCCCTGGTGCGCGCGCGCCTCGCCGATCCGGTAATGGACGCCGACCGCCTGACCCTGACCTATGACGATGTCCAAGGTCTGATGCGCGATCTCAAAACGCTCGGCGCGCGCAATGCCACGGACGCGCGTCCACGCGCCCTGACCGGACGCGCGCGGCTGACCGCACTCACCGACGCCTACGAGACCCACCGGTGCGACGGGCGCCTGCCGGCCAGCTACGAGGTGCTCTATGGACATGCCTGGGCGCCCGAGCCATCCGTACAAACGCGCGGCGGCGGCGAAGTCGCCATCCCACTCTCAGCGATCGGCGGACGGCGCCGGGCGGTCGAGCCATGAGCGGATTTTTCATCACAGGCACGGATACCGGCTGCGGCAAGACCGAGATCACGCTCGGTCTCATGGCCGCCTTGCAGGCAGGCGGACAGCGGGTGCTGGGCATGAAGCCGGTCGCGAGCGGCTGTGACCAGCATCCAGAGGGACTGCGCAACGCAGATGCTGAACGGATCCAGGCTCAGGGTACGTTCACGGTCACCTATGCCCTCGTCAACCCCTATGCCTTCGCGCAACCAATCGCACCGCATGTGGCCGCTGAACAGGCCGGCGTCTCGATCGAACTCGACTGCATCCGCGCGGCGCATACCGAGCTGACGCAACAGGCCGACTGGGTGCTGGTCGAGGGCGTGGGTGGCTGGCGCGTTCCACTGGGGCCTGAGTGCTTCGTCGGCGATATTCCACGCACGCTGGGGCTGCCGGTGATTCTGGTGGTCGGACTCAAGCTCGGCTGTCTCAACCACGCTATATTGACAGCCGAGTCGATCCAGTCCAGCGGACTGGAGCTGGCCGGCTGGATCGCCAACCAGGTCGATCCGGACATGCTGGCCCTGGAGGCCAACCTGGAGACGCTCCGCCGGCTGATCCAGGCGCCCTGTCTCGGTGTCGTGCCCTGGATGGCTGAGCCAGACCCAGGCGCCATCGCCGCCTGCCTCCCGCTGGATCGCTAAAGCTCGCTTGACGACTGTCATTCCGGGCCGGGTTCACATCCAGGATTGCGGTATGCTGTCTGTCGTCCATCCACTCTAGACCATGGCTGCCATGATCGCCCATCGCACTCCCTTGCTCACACTGATCGCTGCACTCTGGCTCGGTCTCGCGCATCCGGCCCTGGCCGATGATCCGATCGCTCAGGTGCGCTCGCTCCCCCACGCCAGTCTGCTGGCCAGGGAGCGCGGCCAGGATCGGATTGCCTATCAGCCCGAGGTCGCGCGTATCCCGGCGTCAACCATGAAGCTCCTGACCGCCTACGCGGCGCTCGAAACCTGGGGGCGCGACCATCGTTTCCACACCGACATCTTCCAGGATGACTCAGGCTGGCTCTGGGTCAAGGGGTCCGCCGATCCCTACCTGGTCTCCGAGGAACTCGATCGTCTGGTCGCGGCCCTCAAGGGTCAGGGCATACGTCAGGTCGCCGGGATCGGTCTCGACGACAGCCTCTTCGATCCGGACGTCGAGATCGCCGGACGCTCGACCTCGAACAACCCCTATGACGCACCGGTCACGGCGCTGGCGGCGAACTTCAACACCCTCAACCTGATTCGCGAGGGCGAGCGCCTGCGCAGTGCTGAGCCGCAGACCCCCCTGACCGCGACCGGCGAACGTCTCGGCCGCGCCGGAGCCGCCGGCAAGCAGCGCATCAATCTGCGCGAGCGCGAAATCGCCCTGCGCTATTTCGGCGAACTGCTGGCCGCCAAGCTGCGAACCGCCGGTATCGATGTCGGCGATCAACAACGGATCGCCCCCACGCCGAGTCGCGCCCGGCTTGTCCTCAGCCATGCCAACAGCCGCACACTCGCTGAGATGGTCGCGCCCATGCTCGACTATTCCAATAACTTCATCGCCAACGCGCTCTTTCTGCGTCTGGCCGTGCCGGATGGACAAGGCCGGATCAGTATGGTCCAGGCCAAGCGCGCCATGACCGACTTCGCCCAGCGTCGTTTCGGCTGGACTGGGTTCAAGATCGACGATGGCGCCGGCCTGTCGCGTGCCAATCGGCTGAGCGCGCGCCAGCTCGTTGATCTGCTCGACGCCTTCGCGCCCTATCGCGATCTGATGCCTCGTCAGGGCGGCGACCCCCATGTCCGCGCCAAAACCGGCACCCTGCGCGGGATCAGCAGCTATGCCGGCTATGTGCAGCGCGGCGGCGTCTGGGAGCCGTTCGCCCTGCTCATCGAGCAACCCGTGGACTATGACCTCAGACGCCGGGTCGCCAGCCAACTGGCGCGCTGAGCCGGATTCATGCCTGTCCGATTCAGGGCAAGAGCGCGATTTTGCGGTTGCGGCATGGTTTGCACTCCTGGACGGACTGCTCTAGAGTTCGGGGCACACGCGGTTCATCGATACTGACAGGGTTATAGCTTCGAGAAGCGTCCAATGGACAAGACAGAAACGGCCCAGCCGGACTCAGCGAGCCAGACCACGGCGACGACCAACATGGACGGCGCAACTGACGCCCCCCAAACCACGAGCGGCCCAGAGCGTTCAGGTGGCGCGGCCGATGTGCTCCAACGCTATCTCAAGGCGCAGGCCACGCAGATCTCCCGGATTGCGGCCAGTCTCAATCAGCATCGACAGGACGTGCAGAAACTCGAGGTCGCGCTGATCGCACGCATCGCCGATGTCGACGACGACCGGCGTCATGCCGCCACACGCTTGCAACGCACCCTTCAGACACAGCGCGATGAACTCGACGAGCGTCTGAAACGCCAAGGCTCGCTCATGGCGATGCTGCTCTTGGTGTTCAGCCTGCTGGTCGCCGGTACCCTGGTCTTCTTCCTATTCAAGCTCAATGCCACGCAGGAAGCGTTCGAGACGCAGATCAGCGATCTGCAACAGACGCTGGAGCAGATCGAGCCAGCGTCGCTAACTGAACCCGATCCACAAACGCACGCACAACTCGAACGGCTGTCGGCGGCGCTGGCCGGAATCTCCAAGTCCATTGAGCGTCTCAGCGAGGAGGCGACCACGACTCCGCTGGATCTCGACCTGCATCTCGAACCTGAACCAACGCTCCCGGCGGCCCAACCCGAGCCGGAACCTGAGCCAGAACCTGAGATTGAGCCCGCACCGGAAGCAGAAACGGCTGCGGAATTAGAGACAGCGCCGGTTGTGCCAACAGCCATATCGCCCGCACTCGATCCAGAACCTGAGCTGGAGTCCGAGCCAGAGCCAGAGCCAGAACCAGAACCATTGGTGCCGGACGCCGCGCCCAGCGAACCCGCCACCGAGCAACCACCGGCCGAGCTGGAGCCGACGCCCGCGAGCACCGAAGTTGAATCTTCGCCTGTCGAACAAGAAACGCCGCTCGTCGAGGACGCGCCATCCGCGCCCAATCCAGAGGAGGCCGCCGTCCCGGCCACAGCGGACTCAAGCGCGTTCGATCCGCGCTCACTGATGATCAATTCGGTCCCGGTCGGCGACCGACCGTTCACAATACAGTTGATCGGTTTTCATACCTTGCAGGCACTTGAGGATTTCGCAGCGGACAGTGCGCTGCCGATGGTCTATTACTATCGCGAGGAAACCTATCAGGGACGCCCCTGGTTCGTCTTGATCTACAGTCTGCACCAGACCCGCGAAGACGCCGAGGCCGTCGTCGCCAAACTGCCACCCGAGTTGGCCAATCTGAACATCTGGATCCGCCGGCTCAAGCCTGAAACGGAACTCTTCGAGGTGCGGCGTCTCGGGAGCTGAGTGCGTCCGCCGGGCAGATAACGATTTCGCGGACCTGTGCTCGGTTTGGACGCTGAGGTCTGGATATACTCGTCATCCAACGCCCCCGGCTCATCGTGTCACGGAGCTTCTGCCCATGGCCAAACAGTTCCAGAAAACCAGTGTTCAATTCGACAGCGACCTGGATGCCATCCTCGATCGCGTCTATGGCAACAAATCCGATTCGACCTTCGATCGTTCACGCACGGCCATCCCGCAAGCCTTCAAACGCAATGAACAGGGCTCAAAAGAGTTGAAGGACGCGCTCACCGAGCTACGCAACCGACGCGAACGCGCCCAGGGCAGCATGCGCATGCAGGAGGAAATCGACTATCTGCGCGAGCAGATCGATGCGCTCCGAGACCTGAGCAATGAAATCGATCGACTGCGCCAGCACATCGGGGTCGGAGCGGGCCGAAGCTGAGTCCGGATAACTGCAACGATCACGACCGGAGCCGCTCAGGGCGCGCTCTGAAATCGAAAGGGCGCGGCAAGTAGTCCGTCCGGCGTCTGGATCAACACGCGCGCCTCCCAGGTCATGCGCTCGCTGGTACAGACCGGGATCATGCCATGTCCGGCATAGCGCCCGTCTCCGAGTGCTTCCAGCGTCACGCGGTTGAAGCCCATGTACATTTCGACGCCAACGAAGTCGACTTCGACCGACTCGGCCATGAGTCCCGAGAGTTCGACTTCGAAACGCAAGGGAGCTGCGACCGGGATGGTGCGCGGCTCAATGCCGAAGCGCACCCGCCCACCGCTGCCGAAGCGCGATTCGCACGGCTCGGCGCGCAGATTACAGCGCGGATCGAGCGGTGCGATTTGAGACAGCGACGGATGCAACAGCGGCCAGACGTGATGGACAATGGTGAACAGCGAGCCGAGCAGCAGCACGGCGCCAAGTCCCACCCAGAGCCAGAGCCAGCGCACCCGCTGGCGATGATTAACCGCCAACGACTTCACTCACCGCACCTGCCGCCACCAGTGGTCGATGATATCGGCCACGTCCAGATCCTCGGGGCCATCCATCCAACTCTGGGAGAGCGGCGCATCGTTGCTCGCCGGCGGCGGATCAGGCCGATAGCCCTGGATACGCACCGGAAGCATGGCGGCATCGCCCACGGCCAGCACCTCGCCGCGACGCAGCGATGAAAGCATGTCCGCCAGGTTCTTCGCGCCCTCAGGCAGCAGGCGGCGCACATACTCCTGGTCATCAGCGTTGGAGATGCGCAGACAGAGATAGTTACCGCATTGCGAGAGCACAGTCTCGGAGAGTTCGGTTGGACGCTGGCTGACGATACAGAGCGTCACGCCGTACTTGCGCCCTTCCTTGGCGATGCGCTCCATCGAGCGCCGCGTACCGACGAAGCGGGTATCGGACTCGCGTGGAATGTACTGATGCGCCTCCTCGCACACCAGCAGCAGTGGGAATTCGTGCCGACGCGGATTCCAGTAGTTGAACTCATAGGCCAGCCGGCCAATCTGGGCCGAGATCACCGGACGCAGATCGACCGGGATCGGACTGAGATCGATCACGGTCACCTGACGCTTGGGCTCGCCCAGTCCGACAAAATCGCGCAACAGTCCTTCCAGGCTGGCCGAACTTCTGTTCTTGCGCGGGTGCATGAAGAAGTCATAGCGCCCATCGTTGTAGAGCGACAGAAAACGCACCAGAAAATCGTCGAAGGCACCGAACAGCGGCCCCTTGACCTTGCCGAATTCGAGCTTTTCCTCGTTGGCCTTCTTGAAGCACTGATAAAGCTCGTCGATCGGAAAATAGACCGGTGAATCGACCGAAAGCCGGTCGATGCCGGCATGCTGATTGGACTGCTTGCGCAGTTTGTAGACGGTTTCGCGCAGAAAGGCGATCTGGAGCGTGGCATTGGCATCCGCGCGATCGATGAACAGATCGACCAGTTCCGAATAGGTCAGCAGCCAATAGGGAATCTCCAACTCGCGCGCATCGAGATAGCGCGCCGTGCCGGGTGGAAAGATGCCCTCGACGGTACCATCAGCGCGCTTCCAGCCATATTCGCCATGCAGATCGAGCAGCACGATGTGCGAGCGCGGCATGGTCTTGACCACGCACTGCATCAGACTTGCAAGCGTCCAGGATTTGCCGGCGCCCGACTGGCCGAGGATGGCCAGATGCCGCCCGAACAGGGCTGTCGGCTCCAGGGTCGCCTTGAGTGCCGGGCGCACCGACAGGCGTCCAAGCTCCAGCGCCACCTGGGCCTGGCGTGACAGTAGACCTGACAGACGTGTCGTCGGAATCAGATGCACGGCCGCACCGACCACCGGATAGCGGCTCACGCCGGGTTCGAGCCGGCCTTCGTCGTTGATCTCGCCGAGCGCGGTCAGCTCCAGCCGGCGCTCGCGCACGGTCACCTGACGCGGTGCGGCATTGGCCTCGCCCTTGACGGCGCGCGTGCCGACGGCTTCCTCATGACTGCGGGCGATTTCGGCGAGAATGTGTCCGGCACGGTCCTTGATCTCGACCAGGCTGCCCAACTGGCCGACCGGAAGCGACTCGTCCTCGATGCTTTTGGCGGAAGGGAAGCCGTCCTCGGACGGATAGAGCGTGGCGATCAAACGCCCGCCCTGGATGTCGATGACGCGACCGATGAGCGTGGGATCTGGCGTGGACATGAAAACCGAACTCCCTGTGGCTGGGTGGGAGTTCGATTATCGCGCGATTGTCCGCGATGTGTCGCGAGCTGGCGTGGATCGATCGACATCCGGGTCGACGGAATGGCCAGCACTGTGACGATTCCATCGACTCGGCGGGCCGAATCGCGATGAGGAGCGGTCTTATTCGCCCGGTTCGACCGCCTTCATGCTCAGACGGATACGGCCCTGCTTGTCGACTTCCAGCACCTTCACGCGCACCACGTCACCTTCCTTGAGCTTGTCGCTGACCGACTGCACGCGCTCCTCGCAGATCTGCGAGATGTGCACCAGACCGTCGCGTCCTGGCAGAATGGTGACGAAGGCGCCGAAATCCATCAAGCGCGCAACCTTGCCCTCGTAGACCTTGCCGACTTCGACATCGGCCGTGATCAGACGAATGCGGCGCTTGGCCTCTTCGCCGGCGGCCTTGACCACCGAGAAAATCTTGACCACGCCATCGTCGTTGATGTCGATGGTCGCGCCCGTCTCCTCGGTGATGGCGCGGATGACCGAGCCGCCCTTGCCGATGACGTCGCGGATCTTCTCGGGATGGATCTTGAGCTCGATGATGCGCGGGGCATGTTCGGACATCTCGATGCGATGCGAGTCGATGACCTTGTTCATCTCGCCGAGGATGTGCAGGCGGCCGTCTTTGGCCTGCGCCAGCGCGATCTCCATGATCTCCTTGGTGATGCCCTCGATCTTGATGTCCATCTGCAGCGCATTGATACCGGTGGCGGTACCCGCGACCTTGAAGTCCATGTCGCCGAGATGATCCTCGTCGCCCATGATGTCGGTGAGGACGGCAAAGCGCTCGTCTTCCTTGATCAGACCCATGGCGACACCGGCCACCGGCGCCTTGATCGGCACGCCTGCGTCCATCAGCGCCAGACTGGTGCCGCAGACACTGGCCATGGAGCTGGAGCCGTTGGACTCGGTGATCTCGGAGACCACGCGCACCGAATAGGGGAATTCCTCGATGCTCGGCATCACCGCCAGCACGCCGCGCTTGGCCAGACGTCCGTGACCGATCTCGCGCCGCTTGGGGCTGCCGACACGACCGATCTCGCCGACGCAGAAGGGCGGGAAGTTGTAGTGCAGCATGAAGTGCTCGCGCCGCTCGCCTTCCAGCGCATCGATGATCTGCGAATCACGCTCGGTGCCGAGCGTAGTGATGACCATCGCCTGGGTCTCGCCGCGCGTGAACAGCGACGAGCCGTGGGTGCGCGGCAGCACGCCGGTGCGAATGGTGATCGGACGCACGGTCTTGGTGTCGCGTCCGTCGATACGCGGCTCACCGGCCAGGATCGACTCACGCACCGTACTCGACTCCAGTGCCTCGATGGCGGCCTTGACCTGGGACTCGGTCCAGGCCGGTGTCTCGCCGGCGCAGAGTTGCTCGATGATGGCGGTACGCGCGGTGCCGAGCGCGACATAGCGCGCCTGCTTTTCCTTGATGCGGTAGGCGGCCGCGATTGCATCGCCACCGGCCAGACGCACAGCCTCGGTCAGAACCGGGTTGGCCACATGCGGCGTCCACTCCATCGCCGGCTTGCCGGCTTCGGCGGCCAGCTCGCGGATCGCTTCGATCACGACCTGCATCTGCTCGTGCCCGAACAGCACCGCACCGAGCATGATGTCTTCCGACAGACCACGGGCCTCGGACTCGACCATGAGCACGGCCTTGTCGGTGCCCGCTACGACCAGATCCAGATCCGAATCCGGATTGAGACCGGTCATGGCCGGATTGAGGATGTATTCGCCGTTTTTGTAGCCGACCCGCGCGGCAGCGATCGGCCCATTGAAGGGCGCACCGGAGAGCGCGAGCGCGGCCGAGGCGCCGATCAGCGCCGGCACTTCGGGATTGACCGCCGGGTTCAGCGACTTGACGGTGGCAATGATCTGCACTTCATTGCAGAAGCCCTCGACGAACAGCGGACGGATCGGACGGTCGATCAGACGCGCGGTGAGGATTTCACCCTCGCTCGGACGGCCCTCGCGCCGAAAAAAGCCGCCGGGAATGCGTCCGGCGGCGTAGGTCTTTTCCTGGTACTCAACCGTCAGGGGCAGGAAGTCGCGCTCCGCGCCCGGTCGCTTGTCGACCACGACCGTCACGAGGACCACGGTGTCATCCATGCTGACCATGACAGCACCATCGGCCTGGCGCGCGATCTCGCCCGTCTCCAGCCTGACGGTCTGGTTTCCGAATTGGAACTGCTTAACGATAGGGGTGGGAATCACAGATAAATCCTCGGGGTGTTTGGGCCGCCGGCGCGACGGACCCGGGTGCACTCCAAACCTTCGGCTCGGGCCAGCGAGAACGGGGATGGCAGCGCGGGGCTGTCGGCTCGCGGTGCGTCCAACAGGACGCACCAGGGGGCGGACGAACGAGCGACCGGCGGCCGACCACCCGTTCGCCGGGGCGCGAGGCGGATGTTAGCGACGCAGACCCAGGCGCGCGATCAGATCGCGATAGCGGTCGAGATCCTTGCGCTTGAGATAGTCGAGCAGTTTACGCCGGGAGTTGACCATGCGCACCAGGCCACGACGTGAGTGGTGGTCCTGCTTGTGCTCTTTGAAATGGTCGGTCAGTTGCAGGATGCGCGCCGTCAGCAGCGCGACCTGGACCTCAGGCGAACCCGTGTCGCGCTCGGCGCGCGCGTATTCGTCGACAACCTTCTTCTTGTCAGCCGCAGTCATTGTCATTGGAGAGTTCCTCGAAATGGTTGATGCACAAAAAATAAAAGACCTGTGTCAGACGAACCATCCCCAACAATGACTTCAGGGATGGTTCCATTCAGGTCGGACATGGAGACGAATGAATCAAATCAATCGTTTGGGTTGGACTTTTCCGTCGTCGCGGATCTCGCCGACACCCAAAAAGTGCGACGAGGGATCATAGAGCCGGACCAGACCGTCGGTCGGCGCCTGGGGCACCAGCACCGCCTGACCCTGCCCGAGATAAAACGCCGTATCCGCCGAGAGCTTCAGCGCCGGGCAGTGCCCGAGCGCGCTGTCGAGCGGCAGCAGCAGGGCGTCGAGCGCGGCGAAATCCTCGGCTTCGGCGAGCGCGGCGATCTGTTCGCCGGTGACGAAGGTCACATCAGGCTCAGCATAGGGACCGACACCGGTCCGGCGCAGCGCGCTCACATAGGCACCACAGCCCAGCTCACGACCGATGTCCTCGGCCAGGGTGCGGACATAGGTGCCCTTGGAACAATGCACGTCGAGCTCGATTTCGGGCAAGTCCATCGACAGCAGTTCAAGCGCATGGATCTCGATTTGACGCGGCTGGCGCTCGACTTCCAGGCCCTGGCGCGCCAACTGATAAAGGCGCTGACCCTGATGCTTGACCGCCGAGTACATCGGCGGCAGCTGATCGATGGAGCCAAGAAAGCCGGTCAGGACATCGCGCAGACGCGCCTCAGTCACGCCATCGATCGGCGCCCGCTCCAGCACCTCGCCCTCGGCATCCCCGGTGGCGGTGGTCTCGCCCAGACGCACACGCACGCGATAACGCTTGTCGGCATCCAGCAGGAAGGCAGAGAACTTGGTCGAATCACCCAGGCAACAGGGCAGCAGTCCGGTGGCCAGCGGATCCAGACTCCCGGTATGCCCCGCCTTGGCGGCGCGATAATAGCGCTTGACCCGTTGCAGGGCGTCGTTCGAGGACAGACCGAGCGGCTTGTCCAGCAGCAGGATCCCGGTCACGGGGCGTCCCGAGTTACGGCGGCGTCCCATGATCTCAGTGCTCCTCTTCGCTCGCGGGTCGATCCTGAGCGACGGCTTGTTCGATCAGGCTGGACAGATGCTCGCCCTGCGCGATCGATTCATCATAGACAAAGTGCAGCTGCGGCATGATCCGCAGGCGCACTTCCTGTGCCAGGGCATGGCGCAGAAACCCGGCGAGCTGCTTGTTGAGCAGTCGTTCCTGGGCCTGAGTGTCTTCGTCAGACGGGAAACAGGTGAAATAAACCTTGGCATGGGCCAGGTCGCGCGTCACCCGTACCTCGTGCACCGTGATGTTAGCCAGACGCGGATCCTTGACCTGATCGCGCACCAGCACCGCGAGCGCGCGCTTCATCTCGGCACCGATACGCTCGGTGCGGTCGAATTCACGCTGGTTCACAGGACACGAGCCCGCTCGGTGCGCTCGAAGACCTCGATCTGGTCGCCGGGCTGCACGTCGTTGTAGTTCTTCACGCCGATACCGCACTCGGTGCCATGCTTGACCTCAGGGACGTCGTCCTTGAAGCGGCGCAGCGATTCGAGCGCGCCCTCGTAGACCACGACATTGTTGCGCAGCACGCGAATCGGATTGTTGCGCTTGATGACGCCCTCGACCACCATACAGCCGGCCACCGCTCCGAACTTGGACGAGCGGAACACATCGCGCACCTCGGCCAGACCGATGATCTCTTCGGTGACGATCGGACTCAGCAGACCCGAGATCGCCTGCTTCACCTCATCGATCAGCTCGTAGATGATGCTGTAGTAGCGCAGATCCAGGCCCTTCTCTTCGACCACGCGGCGCGCGGCGGCGTCGGCACGAACATTGAAGCCGAGCAGGATGGCGTTGGAGGTCACCGCCAGGTTGGCATCGGACTCGGTGAGTCCGCCTACACCCGAAGCGACGATCGCGACCTTGACCTCGTCGTTGGTGAGCTTGAGCAGGCTCTCTCGGAGCGCTTCCAGACTGCCCTGCACGTCGGCCTTGAGAATGAGGTTGACCGCCTTTTGCTCGCCGTCCTTGAGCTGGGTGAAGAGCTGATCGAGGCTCACACCGCGCTGCTCGTCGAAACGGCTCTGACGCGAACGGGCGGCGCGGAACTCGGCGACCTCGCGTGCGCGGCGCTCATCGCTGACGGTGATGACGTCGTCACCCGCGTTCGGCGTGCCCGAGAGACCCAGCACCTGCACCGGAATCGAGGGACCGGCCGACTCAACCGGCGCGCCCGCTTCGTCGAACATCGCGCGCACACGGCCATATTCGCCGCCCGAGACGATGATGTCACCGCGCCGGAGCGTACCGGACTGCACCAGCACCGTCGCCACCGGGCCGCGACCCTTGTCGAGACTCGACTCGACGATGGCGCCGCGCGCCGGGCCGGAGACCGGGGCCTTGAGTTCGAGCACTTCGGCCTGGAGCAGGATGGCATCGAGCAGCTCGTCGATGCCGGTTCCGGCTTTCGCCGAGACCTTGACCATCATGGTGTCGCCGCCCCACTCCTCGGTCAGCACCTCGTACTGGGTCAGCTCCTGCATCACCTTGTCGGGGTTGGCCTCGGGCTTGTCCACCTTATTGATAGCCACGATCAGCGGTACGCCAGCGGCGCGCGCATGCTGAATGGCTTCGGCCGTCTGCGGCATGACGCCGTCGTCGGCAGCCACCACCAGGATGACGATGTCGGTGACCTTGGCGCCACGGGCACGCATGGCCGAGAAGGCCGCGTGGCCTGGGGTGTCGAGGAAGGACACCGTACCCTTGTCGGTCTCGACGTGATAGGCGCCGATGTGCTGGGTGATGCCGCCGGCCTCGCCGGAGGCGACACGGGTGCGACGGATGTAGTCGAGCAGCGAGGTCTTGCCGTGGTCGACGTGGCCCATGATGGTGACCACGGGCGGACGCGACAAGGACTCGAACTGGCCCTCCTGCTCTTCCATCTCGTCGAGCAGGGTACCCTCGGCATCGCGTTCGTCGGCGACCAGTGCCCTGTGGCCCATCTCTTCGACCACCAGGATCGCCGTGTCACGGTCAAGACTCTGGTTGATGGTGACCATCATGCCCTGCTTGAACAGCTCCTTGATGACCACGGACGCCTTGACCGACATCCGATTGGCCAGATCGGCCACCGTGATGTTCTCAGGGATCTCGACCTCGCGCGTGACCGGCGATGTGGGACGCTGGAAGACGTGCTTGTCCTGGAGCTGCGGCTTGGAGGATTTCTTGCGTCGCCGTGGACCGCGACCACCGCCGGCGCCCTCGACGTCTTCGTAATCGCCACGACCGGCCGCCGCGACATCGCGAACACGCACCGGCGCAGCCTCCTTGCGGACGACCTTCTTGACCGGGCGTTCCTTTTCCTTCTCGACGGATTCGGCGGCCTTTTTGACGGCTTTCTTCGGCTTGGCGGATTCGGTGCGACGTGCCGGGGTTTCAGGCACGTCGGTATCCGTCACGGCTTCGGCGACGTCAGACGTATCCGATGCCTTGCTCACCTGACGCTCGGCGGCTTCACGCTCGGCCTGCAGGCGTGCATCTTCTTCAGCTCGACGACGCGCTTCTGCGGCCTGACGACGCTCTTCCTCGGCGCGTACTTCTTCCGCACGAGCAATGCGTTCTTGTTCTTCCTGCTCGGCCAGACGACGTGCCTCCTGCTCAGCACGCATGGCTTCCAGGGCGGCGCGGCGACGTGACTCATCGATCACGGCACTGGTGGCCGCCGCGCGCTCGCGGCCGGCGCGGCTGCGATCATTGGACTGCCGGCGTGGCGCGGGCGTAGTTCCCGTAGCCGGCTCGTCAGCACGCTTGACATAGGTGCGCTTGCGCCGGACTTCGACACTGACGGTCTTGCCACCGCCACGCGGGGTCGGCGCCGGTCGCGAGCCAGGCGGGTTGGTGCGCGGCGCCGCGGTTGGAACGCGCAGCTCGCTGACCGATTTGCGCTTGATGGTGACCTGATCGGGCGCACCATCCGCCGCACCTTCGTCCTTGCCGTGACTGCGGCGCAGATAACCGAGGAGTTGGATCTTTTCCTGCTCCGTCAAGGTGGCATCCGCGCCACTGGCGCTGATGCCAGCCTCTTTCAACTGGGTTAGGAGTCGCTCGACCGGAATGCCGACCGTTGAGGCGAGTTGCTTGACCGTGACTTCACTCATGGACTGACCTTTGTACCTCTATTCCTCTGGGGCATTCGCGAACAATGGCTCGCGCGCCTGCATGATCAAACGGGCGGCCCGCTCCTCGTCCATCCCCTCAATTTCCATGAGGTCATCGACCGCGAGGTCGGCGAGATCTTCCAGGGTCGCGATACCGCGCTCGGCGAGCGTCTCAACGAGTTCTTCGTCCATGCCCTTCAGCGCCGACAGACTCGGACCACTGACTTCGTCGACTTCTTCGGTGGCGATGGCGCGCGTAACCAGCACGTCATTGGCGCGCTCGCGCAACAGCTCGATGGTCTCTTCGTCGAGTTCATCGATGGCGCGCATTTCATCAAGCGGCACATAGGCCACCTCGTCGACGCTCGAAAAACCTTCTTCGACCAGGAGCGCCGCCAGCCCCTCGTCGATGCCTAACTGATCCATGAACACCTGAGCCGAGCGATTGGCTTCCTGCTCGCTCTTCGTGGCCGCGTCCTGTTCGTTCATGACGTTGAGTTCCCAGCCGCTCAACTGGGTGGCCAGACGCACGTTCTGGCCGAAACGGCCGATGGCCTGGGCCAGATTCTCTTCCTTGACGGCGACATCCATGCTACGCGCTTCCTCGTCGATGACGATGGAGACGACATCCGCCGGCGACATGGCATTGATGACGAATTGTGCCGGGTTCTCATCCCACAGGATGATGTCGACCCGCTCACCATTGAGTTCGTTGGAGACGGCCTGCACGCGCGAACCGCGCATGCCGACACAGGCGCCGACCGGATCGATGCGCGGATCGCGCGTGCGCACCGCGATCTTGGCGCGCACGCCTGGATCACGCGCCGCACCCAGGATCTCGATCAGTCCTTCGCCGACCTCGGGCACTTCGAGCTTGAAGAGTTCGATCAACAGCTCAGGCGCGGTGCGGCTGACAAACAGCTGCGGCCCCTTCTGCTCGGAGCGCACATCATAGAGATAGCCGCGCAGCCGATCACCTGGGCGCACCGATTCGCGCGGGATGACATGATCGCGCGGGATGAACGCCTCGGCGTTGTTGCCGAGATCGAGCAGGATGGTGTTGCGCTCGGCTTTCTTGACGATGCCGGTGACGAGCTGACCCTTGCGCGAAGCAAAAGCGTCGACGATCTTGGCGCGCTCGGCATCGCGCACTTTCTGCACGATGACCTGCTTGGCGGTCTGGGCGGCGATGCGGCCGAAGAGTTCGGACTCGATCTCTTCTTCCATGAAATCGCCGAGACCGAGATGAGGCTCCAGGATCGCCGCCGCCGAGGCCGTGATCTGACGCGACGGCGCCTCCAGCACCTCACCGTCTTCGGGATCGGAGACGATCTCCCAGCGCCGGAAACTGTGATAGTTGCCCGTCTTGCGGTCGATGGATACGCGCACGTCGATCTCGCCGCCATGCTTCTTACGGGTCGCTGAGGCGAGCGCCGCCTCGATCGCCTCGAAGATCACGCCTTCGGGGACGTCCTTCTCGTTAGAGACGGCTTCAACGACATTTAAGATCTCTTTGCTCATTCCACCAATATCCAGCTTGAACTGCGGCCAGAGTGAAAAACGATAGTCGTCATCGCGGATTGGAGTCCCGAGACGCGCGAAAATCAGGAATCAGTCGGGCCGATTCGAGACTCGTCAGAGGAATCTCCCAGTCACGCCCCTCGGCCTGCAGCTTGACGACACCGGGCGGCTCCAATCCCAGGAGCAGGCCGTCGAGCTTGCGCCGCCCCTCGACTTTTTCAGCCAGACGGAGCCGCACCCTGGAACCGGCAAAGCGCTCGAAGTGCTCGGCGAACACCAGGGGGCGATCCAAACCGGGTGAGGAGACTTCCAGATCGTACTGATCGGAGATCGGATCCTCGACATCCAGCACGCCGCTGAATTGATGGCTGACCGCTGTACAGTCATCGAGCGTGATGCCGTGCTCATGATCGATATAGATCCGCAGCGTCGCCCCGCCGCCCTTCTGGAAGTATTCGACGCCAACCAGCTCATAGCCCAGAGGCTCGATGACGCGACGCGCCAGAAGTGTGAGTTGGCTGTCAGCCGGCTGCATGTTTTGCGCCCCGTAGAAACAAAAATTGGGCCATAGGCCCAACCGCTAACCCTGCTCGAACGTCCAAAAGGCCGATCGGCGCCATTTTGCGAGCGATAAAAAAACCCCATAACGGGGTCTCATGACGACGACACAGGATAATATCTGGATCCGCCTTCTCCTTAAGAGAGGGAACTATACGCGCGAACCCGGATGATTTCAAGGACCACCGCGATGCGGCGGTCGGATGCGCTCTGGATCGCACGCCCCGCTCGGGGGCGCGCGATCAGTCTGCCCAATCAGCGCGGCGGACCATAGACGCCCGGCGCATAACCCGGAGCATAGCCAGGCATATACCCTGGCGCGTAACCGGGATAACCGTAGGGAGCGGCCATGGGCATGGCCTCACGCCTCTGCTCCCAATACTGACGCATCCGCTGGTCGGCCTCGCGACGCATGGCCTCGTATTGAGCCATCATCTCGGCGCGCTGCTGCTGACGCATAGCCGCCCAGTCGTTGGCCGACATTCCGGCCGCTGGTGCCGATTCGACCGGGGCTGGCATTGCCGGAGCCGGCGCAACGGGTGCAGGCTGAGACGCCACCGGTGCCGACATCTGGAGACGGCTGGGCTGAGCGGACGGTGCCTCAGCAACCTGAGCCGGGGCGGCCTTCTCGACTGGCGCCGGGGCGGTCTTCTCGGCTGGAGCTGGAGCCGGCTCGCTGGCCGGCTTCATGGCCACAGCGGCATAGGTGGCTGGTGGCGGCGGCGCGGCCTTGGATACCTCTGTCTGATCGCTCACGAGCGCGCGCGTGAAGGCGGCTGATTCGGTCTGAGCCACCGGCTTGGCGGTCTCGGCCGGCGGAGCCTCCTCGGTCTTGGCGACCTCGACCGGCTCAGCGGCGCCTTCTTCCTGGTCGGAGAAGCCTGGGATCGATGACAGTGAAATCGGACTCAGCTTAGCGACTGAGTCAAGCAGCGATGAGGCCGTGGTTCCACCGCCCTCACGATCGACCGAGCTGAGATAGACATAGCCAAAGGCGATGACTGCACCCCAAAGGATGAGTTTCGGAAACCACCCGAGGCCGGAGCGAGACGGTTTTTGTTCTTCCGAGCTAGCCATTCTGTATTACTCCCGCGGAGAGACGCGCATGTTGTAGATGTTCGATCAGTGTTTGGACCAATGTCCGTCGAGTCCCGGCCCTGAATACTTCAGTCAGTGACCGCTATGGTCTCCAGAACCGCCAACACCCGATCGACGCACAAGGCCAGATTTTCCTCGATCTCCTTCATGGTAATAATGCTGCCACTCTTACCGGCGGCCCAATTGACGACGAAGGCCAGGCTGGCATAACAGAGACCGAGTTCGCGCGCGAGACTCGTCTCGGGCATCCCAGTCATGCCAACCATGTCGCATCCATCCCGTTCATAGCGCCGGATCTCGGCGGCCGTCTCCAGTCGCGGTCCCTGAGTCGCGCCATAGGTTCCCTGCGCAATCGCGACCTCGCCCACGCGCGTGCAGGCTTCGATCAGCGCCTGGCGCAATGACTCGCAGTAGGGTTCGGTGAGGTCGATGTGATCGACACCGCCCGAGATTCCGTCATGGATCGTGTGCTCGCGTCCGTGGGTGTAATCGATGACCTGATCCGGGACTGCCAGCACGCCTGGACCGAAGTCCGGCGTGATCCCGCCGACGGCGGCCAGCCCGATGACACGCTCGGCGCCCGAGTCGCGCAGCGCCCAGAGATTCGCGCGATAGTTGATGCGATGCGGCGGCAGATGATGCGACGGCCCATGGCGCGGCAGAAAGAGCACCTCGCGCTCGGCGAGCCGCCCGCGCGTCACCGGAGCCGAGGTCGCGCCATAGGGCGTCTCGACCGGCTTGGATTCGAGCAATGTCAGAGACGGCAGGCTCGTGAAACCCGAGCCACCGATGATCGCGAGAAGACCCATGCACCCACCACAACGGTAAAGCTCTAAAGTCTACCGGAGACGGCGCGCGAAACCAAACCCGCGAATCTGCCGCCAGATGTCGCTGTCAAGGCACTGCCGGGCGCGGAAACCGCGCGATGACCCAGGCCGGGAGCCTGGCCTGATTGGCGTGATAGAGCGCGTCGGACTCGATCATGACCAGCACCAGCAGCGTGACCATCATCGGCAGGATACCGATGCCGATCACGAGCGCGATGGCGGCTTCCTTGATCATGAGTCCATTGGCGTAGCCCAACCCGCCCAGCCCTGCCACGACCAGCAGCAGACCCAGCATCGCCATGAAGATCCGGCTGCGGCGCGCGCACAGCTGCCAGTGACACATTACATACCAGGAATCACGCTGGCGCGACCGGCGCGCGCGCCAGAGCGTATAACCGAGAATGCCGAAGGAGACGAGCGGCACGATCATCATGGCCCAGGGGAGGCTGCCGAAGAGTCCGCCGAGCGCGACAGCCATCAGGATATGGTTGCCGACCAGATTGGTGAGAAACAGCTCGTGCGGGATGTTGGCCTGTTTGATCTCGGCCGGACTGACGTCACAGTGGATAGACACGGTCGGCTCCTCAGAGGGCGGTGGAGGGTCTGACGTTGGCGGATCCGGCGCACACCGGACAGGCGGGATCGGGACGCAGCCGGACTTCGCGCCATTCCATCCGCGCTGCGTCGAGCAGGAGCAGGCGCCCGAACAGCGGCGTGCCGAGTCCGGTCAGGATTTTGATCGCCTCGGCGGCCTGGATACTGCCGATGATCCCGACCAGCGGCGCCAGCACGCCATTGGCGGTGCAGGTCTCGTCACTGGTGCCTTCGTCGGGATAGAGACACCGATAGCAGGGACCGCCCGGCTGGCCGCTGAAGGCCGTCACCTGCCCTTCCAGCCGAATAGCCGCGCCTGAGACGAGCGGGACACGCGCGGCCTGACAGGCGGCGTTGACGGCAAAGCGAGTGGCGAAGTTGTCGCTGCATTCGACGACGAGATCCACCTCGGCGACCTGCTCGGCCAGGTTTTCGGGTGTGAGCGAGGTCTCGACCGTGACCAGTTCGACGCCTGGATTGAGCGCCCGGAGTGCATGACGGGCCGATTCGGCCTTGGTCTGGCCGAGGCGATCCGTGGTATGCAGGATCTGACGTTGCAGATTGGACAGATCGACGCGGTCGAAATCGGCCAACAGCAAGCGCCCCACCCCAGCCGCCGCCATATAGAGCGCCACCGGCGAGCCGAGTCCGCCGAGTCCGACGACCAGCACGCTGGACTCGCGCAAACGCTCCTGGCCCTCGATGCCGAACTGGGGCAGCAGGATCTGGCGGCTGTAGCGCAGCAGGTCGTCGTCGGTCATGAAGGCTCACTCAGGGCGGAACATGGCACGCATGTTAGGACGCGGCCGGCCTCAGTGTAAAATCATTCCCTTTTGCAGCCGTTGGACCCTTCCATGTCAGACTCGAATTCATCCGCCAAGCCCTGGGCGGGGCGCTTCAATGCCCCGACCGATGCCTTTGTCGAAGCCTTCACCGCCTCGGTCGACTTCGACCGCCGGCTCTATCGCTACGACATCCAGGGCTCGATCGCCCATGCCACCATGCTCGCGCGTCAGGGCATCCTGACCGAGGCCGAGCGCGACGCCATCGTCGCTGGCTTGGAACGGGTGCGTGCACGCATCGACGCCGGTGAATTCGAATGGTCGATCCCGCTCGAAGACGTGCACATGAACATCGAATCGGCGCTGACCGCTGACATCGGCGACGCGGGCAAGAAGCTCCACACCGGACGCTCGCGCAACGATCAGGTCGCCACCGATGTGCGTCTGTGGCTGCGCGACGAGATCGATACCATCCGCGCCGAGATCCTCCGTCTGCAAACCGCGCTGCTGGATCTGGCTGAGCGCGAGGCCGACACCATCCTGCCCGGTTTCACCCATCTCCAGGTCGCCCAGCCGATCACCTTCGGTCATCACATGCTGGCCTGGTTCGAGATGCTGGAGCGCGACCGCGAGCGTCTGGCCGACTGTCGACGTCGCATGAATGTCCTGCCGCTCGGCGCCGCCGCGCTGGCCGGGACCACCTACCCCATCGACCGTCACTACACGGCCGAGCGGCTCGGCTTCGACCGCCCGGCCGAGAACTCGCTCGACGCGGTCTCGGATCGCGACTTCGCCATCGAGTTCACGGCGGACGCGGCCATCCTGATGATGCATCTGTCGCGTTTCTCCGAAGAACTGATCCTGTGGTCCTCGGCCCAGTTCGGCTTTGTCGAACTCTCGGACAGCTTCTGCACCGGCTCCTCGATCATGCCGCAGAAGAAGAACCCCGACGTGCCGGAACTGGTACGCGGCAAGAGCGGACGCATCTTTGGTCATCTGATGGGGTTGCTGACCCTGATGAAGTCCCAGCCGCTGGCCTACAACAAGGACAATCAGGAAGACAAGGAGCCGCTGTTCGACACCGTCGACAATCTCAAAGGCTCGCTCAAGGTCTATGCCGACATGATGGCGCATGTCAGTTGCAACCGCGAGCGGATGCGCGCCGCCGCCAAGCAGGGGTTCAGCACCGCGACCGATCTGGCCGATTATCTGGTGCGCCGGGGCATCCCCTTTCGCGACGCGCATGAGATCGTCGGCAAGGCCGTAGCGCTCGGCGTGCGCGAGGGGCGTGATCTGGCCGAGCTGACGCTCGATGAACTGCGCCAGTTCTCGGACGCCATTACAGACGATGTCTTCGCCGTGCTGACGCTCGAAGGCTCGGTCGCCGCGCGCGATCATATTGGTGGCACCGCACCGGCCCAGGTGCGCGCAGCGATCGTGCGTGGACGCCAGCGGCTGGCCGAGTCGGCGCAGGGCGCTTGAATAGCGAGCATTGACACGGATCACGACCGTTGCGCGTTCCAACGCTAAACCTCGACTAGGCCGGGATGCGTAATTTCTCTTCCTCTGGATCGAGCGTAGTTTTGGTCCAGAGTCGGTCAGCGATGGCGAAGGGATCGGCATTGATGGTGTGAACAAAGTGGTTGACCCGTTGAACCAATTCCTCGGCCGTGGCGTGACAATGATGGTAGGTGACCTCCTCGCGTAACCATCGCCACAGCGCTTCCACCGGCATGAAGTCTGGGCTATAGGCGGGCAACGGTTGGAGGGTGATCGACAGCTCCTGAGCGAGCTCGCGCACGGCCCCGGCGCGATGATAGGAGGCGCCATC
>NZ_WNKT01000196.1 GCF_009720725.1 Allochromatium palmeri | reverse complement strand
GTGATATGACGATCTACATGTGGCCGAAATGGGCCGCACGGGCCATTGAATGGAGCGCGAAACACTCATGACGTAGCCACTGAAAACAAAATGTTTGTGAAAAAGGGCACTTTCAGTGTTAACGAATAGTAAACGGTATTTGATCAGCGTTTCCCTAAGTTTGACTCAGCAAATCATTTGGAGATTTCAACCAGATTTGGACTTTGGACAAAAACACGCTCCTTCCCAGTGCCCAGTAGGCCTTCTTGAAACTTTTCGTGGTATGCATCCGATCAAGCCGTCGCGGTGAGCCTCGGTTGGCGC